>NZ_BBQT01000005.1 GCF_001570625.1 Syntrophomonas wolfei subsp. methylbutyratica
GGTGTGTAAGTGTAGTGATGCATTAAGCTGACCGGTACTAATAGATCGAGGTCTTGACCTTAAGAACTTTCTTTCCCCGGCAGTTTCCAAAGAATTTGATAAAGCAATAAAATTTCCTGGTGACAATAGCGGAGAGGCCACACCCGTTCCCATCCCGAACACGGCAGTTAAGCTCTCCAGCGCCGATGGTACTGCGGTTTTTCCGTGGAAGAGTAGGTCGTTGCCAGGAATTAATTATTTTCTGCGGCAGGCAAGGGGACGGTTCTGTTGCCTGCCGGAACATCGCCTGGTATAATAGGCAGGCAAGGGGACGGTTCTGTTGCCTGCCGGAACATCGCCTGGTATAATATAGTTGTGTGGGAAGGTGAGCGAAGTGACGAGAAGAGCAAGGGAAATGGCCGAGACTGGCGTTTATCATATCATGCTGCGCGGCAATGAGAGAAAGTCGATTCTCGCTAGTGATGGGGAGAAACAATTCTTTCTGGACTGTATAAGAGGCAAGCAGAATGAAACTAATTTCTCGTTACATGCCTACTGTCTGATGGACAATCACGTTCATCTGCTTATTAACATACAAGATAATGAATTGGCATCTATCATGAAAGGCATAGCGACACGCTATGCCTTTTTCTATAATAATAGACACAATAGAGTTGGCCATGTATTCCAGGACCGGTTTAAAAGCGAACCGATAGAGGATGAAAGATACCTTTTGGCCGCTGTTCGATATATTCATAACAATCCGGTGAAAGCAGGAATGGTTTCAAATCCGGAAGACTACCGGTGGAGCAGTTATTGGGCTTACATCCAACCAGAGCTCTTCGGGGAAGAATGGATAGACAGCGCGTCTATTCTTGGCATTATTGCACTGGACAGAAAGAGTGCGATCGAGGAGTTTATACGATTTTCTAAAGATGTGGTCGAGGAAACATTTATTGACATCGAGGAAAAGTCAGGGATTAAAACACTTGACGAAGGAGGTTGTATTCTGAGGGAGTACCTGAAGCAAGAGGGTTTGCCAATCACCATTAAAGAAATCAAGGAGAACCAGGAATTGAGGCAGAAGGCCATCGTTTTTCTGCGGGCCAATACGCAATTGTCTCAGCGAAAAATTGCTATCTTACTGGGGATAGACAAAAGCATTGTGGAGAAAGTGAAATTATAAACAAGCAGGCAACAGAACCGTCCCCTTGCCTGCCCATGCTTTCGGTGTTTATAGCAAGTGCCTTTCTCCTTGAAATAAGATTGCTTGTGACGGATAAAAAAAAAGTCCAATCTTAACTCTTCCCATGGCTCAACTGCTCGTTGTTTCAGCTCTGTCGGGTAATAAAAGTGTGATAATGAAGGCCCTTAAAAAGCTGGATTATCACCTCCGCCGAAACTATTGTGCGTATAAGTCACATAGCTTAAAGAAATTAAAAGGGTTTCTTACTGATTAAAAATATTTCACGCTGTAGTGTTATTATGTTCCTCTTGTAAGGAGGCTGTATTTATTATGATTGAAAAATATCGGCATCCAGTACTCTTTTATACTTTGGCAACATTAATTCCATGGTCATTTTGGCTTGCTGCAGCGTATTTAAGTCACATTACACCTGGTTCGCACATTTATATTACAGTAGCGAGTATACTGGGGGTTATCGGATTAATAACCCCCATGATAATCTCTTTCTCCATGATTTTACCAGATCCTGAGCTTCGGGAAGATACTTTAAAGAGGTTTTTTGGTTTCAGGGGAATAAAGCCTGTTTATATCCTTGCAACGTGCTTTCTTATGCTTGCCAGTATTCTTTTAGCCCAAGCTGTTTCTTTGCTTTTTGGTTACAGCCCGGAACAATTCAAACTAGCAGGTGTCTTCTCATTTTCAGCTGGTATATTCCCGGCATGGTTCATGCTTTTATTAGCCCCGGTATTAGAAGAACTGGCCTGGCATACCTATGGCACTGACTGTTTACGCAAACGTTTCAGCTTGATAAGCACATCGCTGATGTTTGGGATTTATTGGGCTTTATGGCATTTTCCGCTTTCATTTATTAAGGATTATTATAATGCTAATTTAGTTGAAACGGGCTGGATATATTCTCTGAATTTTGCGGTTAGCCTTATCCCTTATGTGGTATTGATGAACTGGCTGTACTACAAAACAAACCGGAACATCTTAGTGGCAATTGTATTTCATATTACAGCAGGATTTTTTAATGAAATTTTCTTGACGCATCCTGACAGCAAAATCATACAAACCTTACTTTTACTCGTATTGACGATTGTCCTTGTAATAAAGGAACGGGACTTCTTTTTTAAAAGAGAATATCCGGAATAACACAAGGGGTGATGACACAGGGGGACGGTTTTGGAATCAAGAGGGTGAGGGCAGGCAAGGGGACGGTTCTGTTGCCTGCCGGAACATCGCCTGGTATAATATAGTTGTGTGGGAAGGTGAGCGAAGTGACGAGAAGAGCAAGGGAAATGGCCGAGACTGGCGTTTATCATATCATGCTGCGCGGCAATGAGAGAAAGTCGATTCTCGCTAGTGATGGGGAGAAACAATTCTTTCTGGACTGTATAAGAGGCAAGCAGAATGAAACTAATTTCTCGTTATATGCCTACTGTCTGATGGACAATCACGTTCACCTGCTTATTAACATACAAGATAATGAATTGGCATCTATCATGAAAGGCATAGCGACACGCTATGCCTTTTTCTATAATAATAGACACAATAGAGTTGGCCATGTATTCCAGGACCGGTTTAAAAGCGAACCGATAGAGGATGAAAGATACCTTTTGGCCGCTGTTCGATATATTCATAACAATCCGGTGAAAGCAGGAATGGTTTCAAATCCGGAAGACTACCGGTGGAGCAGTTATTGGGCTTACATCCAACCAGAGCTCTTCGGGGAAGAATGGATAGACAGCGCGTCTATTCTTGGCATTATTGCACTGGACAGAAAGAGTGCGATCGAGGAGTTTATACGATTTTCTAAAGATGTGGTCGAGGAAACATTTATTGACATCGAGGAAAAGTCAGGGATTAAAACACTTGACGAAGGAGGTTGTATTCTGAGGGAGTACCTGAAGCAAGAGGGTTTGCCAATCACCATTAAAGAAATCAAGGAGAACCAGGAATTGAGGCAGAAGGCCATCGTTTTTCTGCGGGCCAATACGCAATTGTCTCAGCGAAAAATTGCTATCTTACTGGGGATAGACAAAAGCATTGTGGAGAAAGTGAAATTATAAACAAGCAGGCAACAGAACCGTCCCCTTGCCTGCCGAACCGTCCCCTTGCCTGCCCCCTTGCCTGCCTCCATCTATAGTTTAAAGCTATGACAAAGCATACAAATCAAGTATTACGCTATGTCTAAAGCCGCATGGTATATTATTGCCACTATAGTTGGAAGGTGAGAGATATCATGAAAACAGCAACCATCGGTTACCCGAGAGTAGGGACTTTACGGGAACTAAAATTTGCAACCGAGAAGTATTTTGAAGGCGTTTTATCAAAAGCGGAGCTTCAAGACACTGCTGCTCTTCTCAGGAAAACACATTGGCAAATGCATATTAATAATGGCATTGATTTTATCCCATCCAATGATTTTTCTTTTTATGATAATATGCTGGATACGGCAGTTTTGCTTAATGTGGTTCCCAAACGCTACAGCTCTTTACAGCTAGATTCCTTGGAAGAGTATTTTGCCATGGCTAGAGGTTATCAGGGACTTAATGGCGATGTTAAGGCCCTGGCAATGAAGAAATGGTTCAATACCAATTACCATTATATTGTGCCTGAGATCGAGGATGACACAGAAATTTCACTGACTGGAACCAAGCCGTTTGATGAATTCTTGGAAGCCACAAATTGGGGGATCGTAACCAAACCTGTTATCATCGGAGCTTTTACCTTTTTAAAGCTCGCAAGATTTACCGGCAATAAAACAGCGATTGATTTTACCAAAGATATTATCGTGGCATACTCGAAGATTCTTAAGAAGTTTAATGATTTAGGCGCTGAATGGATACAGTTTGACGAGCCTGCGCTGGTTATGGACTTAAGCGCAGATGACGTTGCTCTTTTAAAGAAAATCTACGGTGAGATCCTTTTAGCAAAGGACAGTACAAAGGTGCTTTTACAAAGCTATTTCGGCGATCTGCGCGACTGCTACCAGGAGGTCACCACGCTGCCGTTTGATGGGATAGGACTCGATTTTATCGAGGGTAATCATTCGCTGGAACTGGTCAAACACTTTGGTTTCCCCGCAGATAAAACCCTTTTTGCCGGTGTTGTAAACGGCAAAAATATCTGGCGCAACAACTATAGCCAAACCCTGCTTATCCTTGATGAATTAAAGAAAACCCGCGCGACTATTGTTTTGAATACCTCCTGTTCGCTCTTGCACGTTCCGTACACCATAAAAAATGAAGAGTCACTAACTGATGAGTTTAAAAAACATTTTGCCTTTGCGGAGGAAAAAATGGGGGAACTGGCCGACCTGAAGAAAATTACCGCAAGCAATACCCCGGCTGAAATTACTGAATATATTAAAAACACCAGGCTTTTCAAAGAAAGCAGATTCTGCACGGACGCATCGGTGCAAGCTGCGGTTTCCTCACTTACACCGGAGGATTTCATCAGACATCCTGCATTTCATGAACGTGAAAAGATACAGAAGGCGGTATATAATCTGCCCTTGTTGCCAACCACAACCATCGGTTCATTCCCGCAGACGGCAGAGGTCAAAGCGAACCGCTCCGCTTTTAAAAACGGTAAAATTACATCAAAGCACTACATCGAATTTAATAAAAAGAAAATTGCGGAATGTGTTGCGCTGCAGGAAAAAATCGGGCTTGATGTGCTGGTTCACGGCGAATTTGAGCGCAACGATATGGTTGAATATTTCGGTGAATGCCTTAACGGGTTCCTTTTCACACAAAAAGCATGGGTACAGTCTTACGGTACTAGATGCGTTAAACCACCTATTATATGGGGTGATATTTCCCGTTCCCAAGCAATGACGGTCGATTATATCGTATACGCGCAATCGCTTACCAAGAAATACATGAAAGGGATGCTTACCGGTCCGGTCACGGTTTTGAACTGGTCGTTTCCCCGCGAGGATATTTCATTGCAAGAATGCGCCTTTCAGATCGCTCTGGCCATCAGACAAGAAGTGCTTGAGCTTGAAGCTAACGGTATAAAAATTATTCAGATTGATGAAGCTGCTCTTCGTGAAAAGCTCCCGCTAAGAAAAAGTGATTGGCACTGCGAATACCTGGACTGGGCGATTACTGCATTCAGGCTGGTACACAGCGGGGTTAAAGCCGAGACGCAGATTCATACCCATATGTGTTACAGCGAATTCAGCGATATTATAAAAGATATTGACGAGATGGATGCGGATGTTATCACCTTCGAGGCTTCCCGTTCCGACCTGGCAATTATCGATGTATTGAACCGGTGCGGATTTAAGACGGCAGTCGGTCCGGGGGTTTATGATATCCACTCACCTAGAATCCCCGGTACTGAGGAAATCAAGGAAGCAGTTTTTAAGATGCTTAAAAAAATACCCCAGGAAAAGCTCTGGGTAAATCCCGATTGCGGACTCAAAACGAGAGGAAATGCGGAAACAATTCCGAGCCTGAAAAACCTGGTTGATGCTGCCCAGGAAGTAAGAAGGAGCTTACAGCTATGAGAACATCAGAAATCTTTAATAATAAAACCGTGCTGTCGCTGGAAATTTTTCCTCCCCGGCGCACAGCCTCAATTGGAATCATATACAAAACGCTTGAAGAGTTGCAAGGATTAAACCCGGACTTTATCAGCGTAACTTATGGTGCCGGCGGAAGTGAAACCAACACCGCAACCTTGGAAATTGCTTCAGCAATCAAAAACAATTACGGAATTGAGAGCGTGGCGCATCTTCCATGCATCAATCTTAACAAAGATGAAGTGCTGAATATGCTGGAAGGCTTTAAACAAGCAGGAGTTGAAAATGTTTTGGCTTTGCGCGGTGATGTGAATCCTGCCTTGGTGCCAAAACAGGATTTTCGCTATGCCAGCGACCTGGTTTCGTTCATCAAGGAAAACGGCGATTTTAATATTATCGGAGCATGTTACCCGGAGGGGCACAGTGAGAGCTCCAGCCTGCTTGACGATATACGCAATCTTAAAATCAAGGTGGATGCCGGGACGGACCAGCTGATCACCCAGTTGTTTTTTGACAACAGTTACTTTTATTCATTTCGGGAACGAGCCAGTGTTGCAGGAATAAATGTACCGATTGAAGCTGGAATTATGCCGGTGGTAAATAAAAGACAGATTGAAAGAATGGTATCGCTGTGCGGCGTAAAGCTTCCGAAAAAGTTTGTAACCATGATGGAGAGATATGAGAATAATCCTGAAGCCATGCGTGATGCAGGGATTGCTTATGCCGTTGATCAAATTGTCGATCTTATAGCGCAAGGGGTAGATGGAATACACTTATATACGATGAATAACTCATATATTGCCAAGAAAATCTATGCAGCCATAAGCACTCTGCTGGTGGCATAAAGCGGGGTTATGATAATACAGTATAACCGTATTCAGAAATCAGCCGCTTTAATTCGGTGATATATTCAGATGCGATCGCACTCAGATGGGCCTTCTCATTGGCTATCCAACCCACCAGCATTTTTTCTTCCGTTTCCAGCGGCACGGAAATAATATTATCACCGTTTAGATCGCTGTTTAGAACGCCTGTGCAAATAGTGTATCCATTCAGCCCGATCAGCAGATTGAATAGCGTTGCGCGGTCGCTGACATGGATGGTTTTCTTATGTGGAGCGGTGCTCAAGATCTCCTCTGAGAAATAGAATGAATTATATTCACCTTGCTCAAAGGCCAGGAAAGGAAAATCATCCAGATCTTCAAGAGTGACCGAATTTTTATAGGCAAGCGGGTGAAGCGAACTGATAAAAACATGTGGGTCAGCTTTAAAAAGAGGGTTAAAGGTCAAGTGATTCTCTTTTAAAAGCTTATTAAGTACTTTTTCATTAAAGTCGCTTAAATATATTATGCCCAGCTCGCTGCGGAGATTCTTGACATCTTTAATGATTTCATAGGTCCTCGTTTCACGAAGTGTAAATTCATACTCATCCACATCTAATGCCAGAAGAAGATTCACAAAGGCGTTGACAGCGAAAGCGTAATGTTGAGTTGAAACGGAGCATAGCTGTTTTGAGGGCTTTTTGCCCAGATAACGCTGTTCCAGAAGTTCGGTCTGCTCTACAACCTGTCGCGCGTAAGAAAGAAATTCCGTACCGTCAATGGATAATGATATACCTTTCGTTGTGCGGTGAAATATCTCTATTCCTAGTTCGCTTTCAAGCTCTTTGACAGCATTTGAAAGGCTTGGCTGTGAGATGAAAAGCTGCTTGGCGGCTTCGGTAATTGAGCCGCATTCAACTATTTTGATAATGTATCTTAATTGTTGAAGTGTCATAGTCCCACCCTCTTACTATCATTTTTACAATACATTGTTTCCAGAAACCGCTTGTGATCAATGAGTTTGACGAGAGCTTGTGGTTGGCAGTCATTGATAAAGTAATAATCCATGATGCTGATGATATCCATTTTACTTTCAGAGATGGTATGGTAATTATAGTTTTAATAATTATAAACTACTAACCGCGGGCTGGCTACAATTCCGGTCCTGCGGGTATTTTTTATGAATTAATTATCATGACATTGACAGATGTCGATATGCTTGATACACTATAAACATATCGAGATGTTTGAATGTAATCGAGACATATAAATATGACGGGAGTGAGGTTTGATGAACTCTTATGCCGATTATGTTCCAGTATTTAAAGCGTTATCAGATGAGACGCGTTTAAAGATAATTGATATGCTGTCATGTGGTGAGATGTGCGCATGTGACATATTGGAAAAGTTCAGTATTTCTCAGTCAACGCTCAGCTACCATATGAAAATACTGACTGAAAGCGGCCTGGTTAATGGTGTTCGCGATGGGGCGTGGATGAGATATACGCTTAAAAGTGAAAGAACAGAGGATGCTATTAATTTTATCAACTATATAACTAATGAAAAGGACGATTGTATCTGTAAGCAGGCTAGCTGCAAAGTATGCGCTGAAGAAAAATGAGGAGGAATCCTAACATGAGAAAAATTGAGATTTTTGATCCGGCCATGTGCTGTAGCACCGGGGTGTGCGGCCCGTCAATTGATCCGGAGCTGATGAGGATTGCTACAGTAATTAATTCCTTAAAAGATAAAGGAATAATCATTAAGAGACATGGCTTGTCTAATGAACCGCAGGACTTTATTGCGAATAAAGTAATCAGCGACCTTCTGCAGAAAGAGGGAGCAGAAATACTACCCGTAACGCTGGTAGATGGTGCGGTGGCAAAAACCAAAGAATACCCAACTAATGAGGAAATTGAAAAATGGCTGGAAATAGAAATAGAGTCGAAACCGGCAGTCATCATAAACAGTAGCTGTGGCCCAAAGGGGTGCTGTTAATTATGAATACCAAATCATTTGATATAAATAAAATTAATCTTACCCAATACTTGTTTTTTACCGGCAAAGGCGGGGTGGGAAAGACATCTGCAGCATGTGCTGTAGCAGTAAATTTGGCAGACAGCGGCAAAAAAGTGCTGCTTATAAGCACTGACCCGGCTTCAAATTTGCAGGATGTTTTTAATACCGAATTAAACGGCAAGGGCGTACAGATTGAGGGTGTTCCCGGACTGGTAGTTGCCAACCTTGATCCGGAAGAAGCAGCCAGAGAATACCGGGAATCGGTTATATCTCCATATAGGGGAAAACTGCCCGACAGCGTAATTAATAATATGGAGGAACAGCTTTCAGGTTCTTGTACCATTGAGATTGCGGCCTTTGACCAGTTTTCACACTTTATCACCGACAATACAAGCGAAAATGAATTTGATTATATCATTTTTGATACCGCCCCGACCGGGCACACTCTGCGGATGCTGCAGCTGCCTTCAGCCTGGAGTAATTTTATTGCGGAAAGTACTCATGGAGCCTCATGTTTAGGCCAGCTTGCAGGGTTGCAGGATAAAAAAGATATGTATAAAAATGCGGTAATAAACCTTGCCGATAAAGCTAAGACTACACTTATCCTGGTTTCCAGGCCGGAAGAAACACCTCTGCTGGAAGCTGAACGGTCCAGCCAGGAATTGAGCAATTTAGGAATTAACAATCAGCTTCTCATTATCAACGGGGTGCTGGGTGAAGCATCAGATGATCTGTCACAAAAAATATTATCCAAGCAACAGCATGCCCTTAAAAACTTGCCGCCCGGATTAAGAGGATTTAAGGCCTATACGATCCCCTTGCGCTCCTATAACATATTAGGCTTGGATAAAATAAGGGCGTTCTTGAATAGCGATGCTTATATAAGTGCAGATGCAAAAAATAAATTAACGGATTTGAAACCTATAAATGATCTGGTTGAGGATATATACGCAGCCGGTAAAAAGGTCATTTTTACGATGGGCAAGGGCGGCGTAGGCAAGACATCTGTAGCAGCTACGATTGCCGTGGCGCTTTCTAAGAAGGGCGTTAAAGTGCATTTAACATCAACCGACCCAGCCGATCATCTGAGCTATGTTTTTTCTGGGGCGGAGAATATAAGCGTTAGCCATATTGATGAAAAGAAGGAACTGAAAGACTATCAAAATGAAGTACTGGCTAAGGCCCGCGAAACCATGAGCGAGGACGATGTTGCCTATATTGAGGAAGATTTGAGATCACCCTGCACCCAGGAGATTGCCGTATTTAGAGCATTTGCAGAAATAGTAGATAAAGCGGAAAATGAGGTTGTTATTATAGATACAGCCCCAACCGGCCATACCTTATTGCTTCTGGACTCAACCCTCAGTTATCACCGGGAGGTGCAAAGGACCAAAGGCGAAACTCCTGTATCGGTACAGAGATTATTACCAAGACTGCGGGACGAAAAACAGACTGAGGTGGTCATCGTTACATTGCCGGAAGCTACCCCTGTGTTTGAAGCGATACGATTGCGCGAAGATTTAAGCCGAGCTGGTATTAATAACAAATGGTGGGTGGTCAATCAGTCTCTTTCCGTAGCAGATACAAATAATCCCATGCTTGCTGCGCGGGCTGAGGCTGAAAGAACCTGGATCGAGAAAGTGCAACAAATTAGTGATGATAACTTCGTGGTTATTCCCTGGTTACAGGATCCCTCCATCAAGAATATCGGCAACTTTAAAGATTAGGGGTGAAGTTTATGATGATTAACGCTGGTCTAAAGGCTGTTTATAGAGGAAAAGCATATCATAGGCTTCAAAACGGAATATACAGTTCCGGAGACAGTTTAACAATAATAAGGGGATAATGCATTATGAATAATAAAGAAGAGATCAGAGAATTTATCAGAAAGAATTATTCTGAGGTAGCATTGCAAGGTTCAGCAGGGGGATGTTGCAGTAGTGGCTGCAGCTGCAGTGGCCCACAGATAAACATTAAGGATGCATCTATTAATATAGGTTATTCGGAAAGCGACTTTGAGGATATCCCAATTGAATCCAATATGGGTTTAGGATGCGGAAATCCAATAGCTATGGCGGCACTTAAAAAGGGTGAAATTGTACTTGATCTGGGAAGCGGTGGCGGCTTTGACTGCTTCCTGGCTCGAAAGCAGGTAGGGGAAAGTGGTTATGTTATCGGTATAGATATGACCCCGGAAATGGTCAAACTCGCCAGGCAGAATGCTGAACAAAGCGGTTATAAAAATATTGAATTCAGGCTGGGAGAGATTGAACACCTGCCGGTAGCAGATGGATCAGTTGATGTCATAATATCAAATTGTGTTATTAATTTGGCCTTGGAAAAACAGCAGGTTTTTAATGAAGCTTATAGGGTGCTTAAACCTGGAGGGCGGCTATCCATATCTGATATAGTAGCCACGGCACAAATACCTGAGTATATGAAAAATGATCTGGTCAGTTTGGTTGGCTGTATTGCCGGAGCTGAGTATGTGGGCAATATCGAAAATATGCTCAAAAACGCTGGTTTTGAAAACATTCGCATGATTCCTAAAGATAACAGTAAAGAGATAATCAAAAGCTGGGTTCCCGGTAAAAACATAGAGGAACTTGTGGCATCCTATATAATCGAAGCTGATAAATACGAATACAATATGCCTTAAAATAACTCGAATAGAGAAGGTGATACGTTGGAAAATGAAGCGCGGTTATCTTTCCTTGATAAGTATTTAACCTTATGGATCTTCATAGCAATGGGTATTGGTGTCTTAGGCGGATATCTATTTCCAAATTTAGCCCAATCGCTGAGTCAATTCAGTACCGGCACCATATCCTGGCCGATCGCCATCGGCTTGATCATTATGATGTACCCTCCTTTAGCCAAGGTAAAGTACGAAGAAATAGGGAAAGTAGCCCAGAATAAAAAGGTATTCTCATTCTCTTTGTTGCAGAACTGGGTTGTAGGACCTATTTTAATGTTTATTTTGGCCATAATTTTCTTTAGTAATAAACCTGGTTTTGCCATAGGGCTTATCATAATTGGTTTGGCCCGTTGCATCGCCATGGTCATTGTTTGGAACACTCTCGCCAAAGGAGACAATGAATATTGTGCCGCCTTAGTGGCGCTGAACTCAATCTTTCAGATACTTTTGTATACGGTGTATATCTATATCTTCGTTACGCTTATTCCAAAATGGCTGGGACTTTCTTGGGGAGGGCAGGTTGTCGATGTATCTATGATAGACGTGGCCAAGAGTGTGCTTATTTATTTAGGTATTCCCTTCGCCGCCGGATTCCTCACCAGATTTAGCTTAATCAGAATTAAAACCAAAGAATGGTATGAAAAAGTATTTATCCCCAAGATTTCACCTTTGGCACTCATTGCTTTGCTGTATACGATCGTGATTATGTTTATAACTAAGGGTGAGCAGATTATTCAGAATCCGTTTGATGTCATAAATATTGCTATTCCGCTTCTTATCTATTTTGCAGTTATGTTCTTTGCCAGCTTTTTTGCAGCCTATCGGTGGGGATTTAGATATGATCAGACCGTGACATTAGCATTTACCGCTGCAAGTAACAATTTTGAGTTAGCTATTGCCGTCGCTGTCGCGGTTTTCGGAATTGCCTCTGATGTGGCGTTTACTGCTGTTATAGGTCCATTAGTTGAAGTACCGGTTATGATAAGCTTAGTAAATTCAGCTTTGTTTTTTAAGAGAAAATACTTTGATGATAAAGGTTTGCCAAAACTTTACGAGGGGACTTAAGTTGTGCCGGACAGATACAAGGCAGCATTCATATGTGTTCATAATTCATGCCGTTCCCAAATGGCTGAGGCCTATATAACCTTGGCAAGTACTACAATCAGATGGGGTTGGAATAACACCCTCTCCCTTTCTGAAGTCTGATAAGCAACGACTATAACCGCTCACCCCTTACTCTCGTAAAGAAAGTGCCTGTGCTTATACTTTATAGCAATTTTCGGATAATATCGTCACGCTGGCCGTACATAAAGTCAATGATGGGAATTTCTATAAGGGTATAGGCACCGGGCTTCTGTTTGATGCTGGCCCGGGCAGCAGCTACCATAATCTGTGCGGTTAAAGCCGGGTTGTTGACCTGCATGGAAAAGCGCAGTATTTGATTATGGGTCGAGCCCGAAACCCCTTTTCTTACCATATCAACCCCGTGTCCCATATCAATTAGCTGTTTGACATCCGCTACCGGGATAACATGAGTTTCGTCTTTGATGAAATAGGGGTCTGTTTTGATGGCTTTTTTAACTTCTGCCAAATTAGCCCCGCTTTGCAACTGGACATAAACAATACGGCGATGGATGCCGGTACCCAGGGGGATGGTCATAGATAAAGCATCCTCAACACCATCCAGGGCTCGCACTGCTGCTGTGTGACCCATACTCATTCCAGGGCCAAAATTCGTATAGGTCAAGCCTTGGGGAACCATAAACTCATACATGCATCTAAGCATGGAATCTGTCCCGGGATCCCATCCTGCGGAAATAACTGCCACCGAATGGTTAGCCACAGCGATTTCATCCAATTCCAGGCGCAAATCAGCCAGTTGCCCGTGAATGTCATAGCAGTCTATACTATTAATCCCCAGACTTAGTATTTCCCGTGCCATAGAAGGCACAGCGCGAGTAGGGATGCATAATAAGGCCACCTGCACCCCGCTTAATTGATCAAGGGATTGCACCATCTTTATATCCATTGCGGCTAGTATCCTGGCGCTATCTGAGCAATACGGCTGTTGAACTACGCCAAGCAATTCCATATCTATTGAAGATTGCAGAGCCTCCACTGCCATCCTGCCAACATTTCCGTAGCCGATTACCGCTGCTTTGATTTTTTCGTTCATAACTGCATTCCTTTCATGAATCTATTACATTGTAGCGTATACAATCTAAAACAGAATTGCAATAAGAGTAAAGAGAGTAGATTGTATACATGCAGTAGAAAAGGAATGTGAGTTTTTTATTTAAAGATAGGCGGGAAAATCATATAATGGGACTAGTGCAAGAAAATTTGTCCATTATTGTATATCTTATAGAACTGCTAAAAAAAAGGAGGGAAGAGCATAAAAAACAATATTGAGATTCGTAATCTAAGAAAGGTTTATAAACTGGGGAAGGAAAAGGTGGTAGCTCTGGATGATCTGTCTTTGGACATATTGTCAGGAGAAATATGTTGCATCCTGGGAACCTCTGGCTCAGGCAAGTCCACCCTCCTGAATCTTCTGGCCGGTTTGGAGAAGGCAAGCAGAGGAAGTATTCTAATCCGGGGAAAAAACATTGGAAAAATGAATGAACGGCAACTGGCCCTTTTCAGGCAAAAAAACATCGGCTTTGTTTTTCAATCGTATAACCTTTTGCCATCCCTTTCAGCCCTGGAAAACGTGAGCCTGCCTTTAGTTTTCCGGGGTATTAAAAAAGAAAAAAGAGAGCAATTGGCCCGGGCCCTTTTACAGGATGTTGGTCTCAAAACCCATCTTAAGCATAAACCGGCGGAGATGAGCGGGGGACAACAACAACGGGTGGGAATCGCCCGGGCTTTTGTCGGCAGTCCCCCTATTATCCTGGCCGATGAGCCCACCGGGAATCTGGATTCCAAGACCAGCCTGGAGGTAATTCAGCTTATGTTGAAGCTGGCCCGGGAAAAACAGCAGACCCTGGTAATTGTAACTCATGATAGCGAAGTGGCTGGTTTTGCTGATAAAACCGTATTTATTCGGGATGGAAAGATAGCGGAAGTCATAATAAATAATACAAATGTAGGGGAGAGAAGAGATGAAACATAGGAGTGTTTTTTTTATTGTTTTCTTGAGTATGATTATTAGCTGTTATTTGCTGGGCTGGTATAAGCCGCAGTCGCTGGAGGCGGCCGACAACCTCTCCCTGGAAGAACCCAAACTGGTGATTGGGCGCAGCAACTCCATGCCGGTGTTTAAAGCCGGAGAGGAAGGAAATTTGATAATTCCGATACAAAACAGCCGTGATGGTGAAGCGCGAAACATAAATGTTTCCCTCCTTATTGATGATGTCGCCAAGTTCCCCTTTGAATTGGAGAAGATGTCGCTGCAAACCGGAATGAGTTCTATTGGCGGCTATCGTACGGAAAGTGCCATTTTTTTTGGAATAAAGGTAGCAAAGGCAGCTGAATCCAAAGTCTATCCCATTGGGGTTAAAATTGATTATACCAGTCAAAATGGTAATGAAGGTCAGTCTTCCGGTACTATATATGTAAAAATTGAAAATGAGCAGAAAACCCCCGGGCTTATACTGGCCGGAATCCAAATGGAAAATGAGCAGATAGACAGCGGGGAAAGCCAGACCATAGAGCTGAAGATAAAAAATGACGGGCATCTCACCGCCCGGGATATTGACATAAAACTGGCCGGGTTTACCGCCAACGGTCTACGGTTGGACCAGCCCCTCGATACCTTCCACCTCAAGGAGTTCAAGGGCCAGGAATTTAAATACATACCCTTTAAGATATACGCCGATCCCAGTATGGAGAGTGGAACCTATCCCCTTGATCTCGTAATGAAATATAAAGACGAGTTCAATAAGGATTACAGCAAGGAAGAGAAGCTTTATTTGACGGTGGAAGGCAGTGGACCGGAAGGCAAAAACAAAAAGGCCACCCCTCGGCTTATAATCAACAACTACTTCTATGGTGGCGAATATGCTGTAGCGGGAGAAGTCTTTTCCCTGTCCATGTCTTTGCTTAATACCAGCCAGGTTAAGATGCTAAATAACATCAAATTGAGCTTGAGTTCGGAGGAAAATATCTTTTCTCCGGTAAACAGCAGCAACTCCATTTTTATTGACAGTATTCCCGCAGCCGGTAGTATAACCCAAAGCATAGAGCTTAAACCCAAAGTGGATGTAGCCAACAAGACCTATAATATTACCGTTGACATCGAATATGAAGATGAAAAAGGCAATAAATATACGGCCAAGGAATTAATCGGCATACCAGTAGCTCAACCGGTAAAACTTGTTTTCTCCGATATAGAAATGCCACCCGAGGTTTTTGCCGGTACACCGGTGGGGATTTCGCTCGACTTTTATAATACCGGTCGAGCCTTAATAAGAAATCTGATAATAAGTACCGAGGGGGATTTCACTATCCAGGATGGCAATGTTTTCGTGGGGAATCTGGAAGCGGGGAAAAGTGATTATTACGATATCACCGTAACCCCCAATAAAGAAGGCAAATTAACCGGGAAAGTGCTATTCGACTATGACGATGATACCGGCAAGCACTATAAAGTCGAAAAAAGCTTCGAGTTGGAAGTGATGAAAGCTGCTCCCCCACCGGCTGATATACCTCCTCCGGGTATGGAGGAAGCCGGCGCTGCCAAGTGGAAGAAGCCGGCAATAATCGGTTCAGGCATACTTGTGGCGGGTATAGCCGCTTTTATTCTTCGCCGCCGGCAGCTTAGAAAGAAAGAGGAAGTGAGCCTGGATGAATAATTTAGATTTGTTCAAGATGAGTGCCGGCAGCCTCTTGCGCAGAAAACTCAGAACCATTCTTACATTACTCGGGGTGGTGATTGGAACCAGCTCCATTGTAGTAATGATTTCCCTGGGAATAGCTATGGATCTCAGTTTTAAAGAAAGCCTGAAACAAATGGGGAGCCTGAATGTGATCGAGGTATATCCTTCTTATGATATGATGCCATCGATGGGTTCACGAAGGAGTGAGGGAATAAAGCTGGATGACCAGGCGGTCAGAACCTTGGAACAGATCCCCGGGGTAGAGGCGGTTATGCCCAGTAAAAATGCCTATATGCGCATCAGCGCCGGTAAAATGGTGGGTGATGTGAGTCTTATCGGTATTAACCCGGAATTGATGGAAGCCTTTGACTTTAAAGTGCAGAAAGGGAGATTGTTGAGCAGTTCGGACAAGGATGCCATAGTATTTGGCCAGCGAGTGGCCTTTAATTTCCGTAATCCCAGGTCCCGGAATCAGGAAGTACATATAATGTTCGGCCCGGGCCCGGATATGCCGGAGGAACCTCCCCTGGATTTAATAAACGACAAGATGCTGTTAACCTGGGATATGAGCTACGGGGAAAGGCGAAGTAATAAACCCGACACAGACAGCGACTATACCCCGCCCCCGCCGCGCAAGGTAAAGGGAGTGGGTATCCTGGAAGGAGGTTTTAGTGAAAAGGCCTACAGCGCCTATATCAACCTGAATACCCTGGAGGAATTGCTGGAAGAAGAGAATAAGGCCCGGCATGTGGACAAGAGCAAACAAAGAAAGGAAGATAAATACCAGAATATAAAGGTCAAGGTGAGCGATATCCAGCAGGTGGAAAGCGTACAGGAAAGGATTAAAGCCCTGGGTTTTCAAGCTCACAGCCTGTCGGATATGGTTAAATCCATGAAGGAAACATCACGCAAGATGCAGGCCATACTGGGAGGTATCGGGGCCGTAAGCCTGCTGGTGGCCGCTATCGGTATAACCAATACCATGATAATGAGTATTTACGAAAGAACCCGGGAAATAGGGGTAATGAAAGTTCTGGGAGCCAGGCTTGGCGATATCAGGGACCTTTTCCTGCTGGAAGCTGCGATGATAGGATTGGGAGGTGGTTGCATCGGCTTGCTCTTCAGCTATCTGGTTTCTTATATATTGAACCGGGTTACAGCTGGTTTTATGGGCAGTATGGGAGGTGATGTCGGCATCTCCGTAATTACCTGGGAACTGGGTTTGGCTGCCGTTGTCTTCGCCACCATGGTAGGTATCATTTCCGGTTATTCGCCGGCCCGGCGGGCCATGAAATTGAGTGCTCTGGAGGCCATCAGGACAGAATAAGGAAAAAGATACAGACATAAATTAAATGCTAGTTTTATTAGCCCGCCATAGGCGGGTTTTTTATTTGACCCCACTTTCCCTTTTTGCCCCGGCGTATATATAATAGAAAAAGGAATACAGGAAAACAGAAATGGGAAAAGGTAGTTCTTGAAAATGGAACTGGGAACCGGAGTATCAGAACTGGATAAACGCTTGGGACTAGTATGGGAGAAATATGCGGCCGGGCAGAAAACAGCTGTAGATGAGATATATGATGATATAATGCCATTTTGCCTGAAAGTTTGCTCCCGAGTATCAGGTAAATTCGTAAACCCTTATGATGATGAAGCAAGCATAGCTCGCCTGGCTATTCTGGAGGCCATGGCCAGATATGAACCGGACAGAGGGAGTATTCTGCTATTTCTGGCCCAGGTGGTTAAATCACGGGTGTTGGACCATAAGCGCCGTGAAAAAAGATGGTACTCGCTTCCGTTTTCCTTACTAAAGCAGGTGGAAAACCCGGTGGATCGACAAGCCGATGAAGATCTGCTGGAGATATTGAATGATATGGACCGAAAGCAAGAGATAGAGAACTTGCAGCTTATCCTGGCAGATTATGAAATAAGTTTTGCTGACCTGGTAACAAATAGTCCCAAACATCGTAAAACTAGAGAGGAAACCAGGAGAATTGCGCTATTGTTGGCTCAAACAGAGGAGTTAAAGCAAGACTTGCGTGAAAAAAAGATGTTGCCTGTAAAGCAACTTATAGAATTGGGCCGATTCAAGCGGAAGACATTGGAACGCTATCGAAAATATATCATCGCCAGTGCCATTATATTAGCCGGCGATTTTCCCCATCTTCAAACCTTTGTATTATCCCGGGAAGGGATGGAAGAGCCTCCTTCTTCACTGAAACTATAATGAGGTGAAATATCTCCTCCGCTAAGCGGTGGTTTTCTATAAACAAAACAGGCGGCTCCTCCCAATCCACCCACCTCGTTGCAGCGCTGTGTTGAAACTGCTTCACGGTTTCTTCCGATGCTTAAAATTAGCTCTTGGAAAATGCTTTAGGGAAAGGAAGAATAGGATGTCTGGAAAGAAAGGTATAGTAATGGAAAAGGGTGAAGGTTGGGTTATTGTCTTGTTGGATAGCGGAGAATACGACCAGTTTTATACCCGGGAAGATTGGGAAGTAGGGCAGATCTACCACAGGAAGACCCCGATCAAGATGCTGGCCGTAGCCGCCGTGTTTTTGCTGGTATTCCTGGCTACTCTGGACTTTTTCACCGTGCTTACCTATGCCCGCCTATCAACTGGGGTAGAATTGGGTTTCAACCGTTGGGATCGGGTAGTTAAAGTAAAAGCCCAGGATGAAAACGCCCAAGCAATAGTAGCCGGTCTGGATTTGAAGGGGGCAACAGCGGAGACAGCTGTGGCCGAGGTATTCAAAAAATCGCTCCAGGACAATAAAGCTTTGAGGGACGGCCAGGCTGCCGCCACTTATTCCCTGGAACTGGAGGGAAAGCTCCAGGATGAAGTTAGAGCCAGGCTCTGGCAGAAGATGGATAGAGGAGTAAATAAAGCCATAGAACAACAGGAGGGACAGGAATATAGTTGGAAAACGGTGGGGAAAAATAAAAAACTGCTTGTACCTCAAACAAAAGTATTATCAGTGAAGTCCCATAGGCTCACAGGCAAACCCCCGCAATCAGAGCCAAGAGCCAGGGGCATAATTGAAAATAATGGTTCGGCAAAAAGTGAGGCAAAGGGCAGGGCGCAAAGTGGGTTTGAAGATAATGCCAATAATGACATTAAAAAAGATGAAATAAGCGATGAGATAAAAGGTCAAGCAAAAGACCGCGGAAATAAGCCGGAGGAGAAAAAGTATTCCGAGCCGGAAAAGAGAGAAGAAGGAGTTCCCTCTTTTACAGATAAAGAAAAGAACATAAAGCCCGAGGTAACAACCGAGTCAGGTTTTAACAAAGATAATTCAGCTGATAGTGAAGGTACAGAAATTAAGGACAAAGACAAGGCTGAGGAGAAGACTGAGGATAAGGAAAAGGACAAAAACAAGGACAAAGCTAAAGATGAGGCAAAAGATAAAGATGAGGCAAAAGATAAAGATAAGGATAAAAAAGAGGATAAATACCGGGGCCGGAACCAGTAGCTTAAATCGCCCGGGATAAATACCCCTGACTCTAATTTTTCAGGTAAAAACGAGATTGAGCGGTTGTAAGCTTTGGAAAATTTCCCCTAATAATCCCTTATCTGAATTTAGAACTTGCTGGTAGGAAGCAGCTTCTAAAGCTTTTGACTGAGCTGGCGGAAGATTATATCCGCCAGGCCGGTAGAGTTGCTTTTACTTATTTCTTTGGCATATTCTTCAAAGAGCAGGGATTCCCATAATTCAGTGGCATAGCTGTGCCCGGTAAAATCTGATTTGGGGATGGTGTTGCGCATGGACTGCAGTATCTGGTTTAAAAAAACCGACTCCAGTTCCTGGCAGGCCTTATAAAGTTTGGCCTGGTCCTTTTTGTTCTGGGCATTCTCCAACTCCCGGGCAAATTTTCCGGTCTGGCTTTGTTCTTTGTTTATATTTATTTGATTCTGCCCCAGGCCCATGCTGGCGGGTGAGGAAGCAGCTGTATGGTCTATGCGCACTTTAAAATTCCCTTTCTAAAGCCCTCGCCTGCCGTATTAGCGGCGCAAATTGGCTGCTGTCTGCAACATCTCATCCGAGGATATTATTACCTTGGAATTAATTTCATAGGCTCGCTGGGCGGTAATCAAGTTCACCATTTCCTCGACAATCTGCACATTGGACATTTCCAGGTAACCCGCTTCCAGGGATACGCTGTTGTCACTATCGGGCTGCCATTCTTCCGCTTCGCCCGAGTTGGGCGTGGCCTGGTAGAGGTTTTTACCCATTTTCTGCAGGCCCGCGGGATTGATAAACTTAAAAAGCTTAAGCTGTCCCGCTTCCTCCGGGTTCTCTTGCCCGGGCTTCATATAGCTAATCTTGCCATTACTGGCAATCTTAATATCATAGGCCCCCTCATCAAAAGTCCCGGCTCCTTCCAGGAGATGGCCATCGGCAGTTACCAGTTGCCCATTAGCGTCGATTTTAAAAGCACCATCCCGGGTATAGAGAAGTTCGTCATTTCCTTCCACCTTCACCCCGAAAAAGGCCGTTCCATTGATGGCTACATCCAGCGGATTCTCGGTTGCCTGCAGGTTGCCGGTATTGAAAATGGTGTTGATGGCGGCAGGTCTTACCCCGAGCCCCACCAGCAAACCTACCGGTTCATTCCGGTCCTCATCCGCCGCCGGGCGCCGGATGGTTTGATAAAGCAGGTCCTGGAATTCAAGCCGCTGCTTTTTAAAACCTATGGTGTTTACATTGGCCATATTATGGGATAGGGTGTCGATGTTGAGTTGCTGGGCGTACATGCCTGTGCTGGCAGTATAAAGAGACCGCATCATAAGCGCTATTCCTCCCAAAAATAAAATTAGGAAACGACAGCACATCAATCGTTCTGTGCTGTGACGGGCCTCTCCAGGTGAGTCCAGCCCGTATGAAAATTAGGTTATCATTAATGTTATCGAAGAGCAGGGAGAAAACCTTGAGCAGTTTTCTAAAATTTATTTGCACATTTCGGCTGACTATGTCACAAGACAGGAGAGAGCAACGGAAACATTTCTGGCTGTATTTCATATATTAGAATTGTACACAGTTGGCAAATTGCTTGAGCAGTTGCCGTTAGAATCTGCTGGTGAAAAGTCTGCTCAGGTGGTTGCAGAAGTATATTTGCTAAATCGAATAAGCCAGCCGGGTTTTTCTGGGGAATTAGCATTATGTGGAGAAGTAAAAAGTCTGAAGGAAATTCCTTCATAATCTTTTGTGCTTCAAGAAAGGAATGGTTGCAAAAATGATTAAAGTGTCGGATTTAAGAGCCCGGGATGTGGTAAACATCCTGGATGGCAAGAAGTTGGGCAATATTATTGATATAGACCTGGATCTGGACAACGGTAAGGTTACTTCCTTGATTTTACCCGGACGCAATCGCCGCTATAGTTTCTTTTCGCGCCGGGAAGAACTAGCGGTACCCTGGAATAAGATCATCAGAATAGGCCGAGATGTAATCCTGGTGGAAATGCCGGTAGCTAACGAGATTGATCCCTACCGGAGAGATTACCTGTTGGATGAAGAACATCTGTAAAGACCCGGCAACTGCACGCTTAAAGCTTGAATTCTATCTTGCTTTTGTTCATAATAAGGGCAGGCAGGGACTTGGTCTTCAAGGGGTGATGAATAAGTGCGCTGTCCTTATTGCCAGGAATTCGAAAGCCGGGTGGTTGATTCCCGTTCCGGTGATGATGGTTCCTTTATCCGCAGGCGGCGTGAGTGCAATGCTTGCAAAAGAAGGTTTACCACCTATGAAAGGCTGGAAGAGAGAGGCCTGTTGGTAATAAAAAAAGGCGGCAACCGGGAAGCATTTAACCGGAAAAAAATACTTGACGGTATTGCCCGGGCTTGCGAAAAGCGACCTGTCAGCATGGAAGAAATGGAAAATATGGTTGCCAGCATCGAAAGAGAATTAAGGGATCTTTATGAGCATGAGGTCAGCAGCAAGGCTATCGGTGAAATGGTTATGGACAGGCTGCAACGCAGGGATGAAGTAGCTTATGTTCGTTTTGCCTCGGTATACCGGCAATTCACTGATCTGAATAGTTTTATCAAGACCATTGACCAACTTAAACAAAGGTAGAAAAAGAAAATGCAGGATATTATTTTCCTGCATTTTCCGACTCCAGAAGATCACGGGCCTCGTCTACCATCTCTTCAGGCACTGCAATAATCACTTCGGCCAGTGGTCCGGTAGTAAAAGGGAACTGAGGTATTTCGCGCCGTGATATTCTAACCGGGATACCATAGAACTTGAGCATGCTTTCAATCACTATATCATCGGGAGGATAGACTTTGCTGATGGTAATCCAGGATTTTACCTGCTTGTCGGATAGGCGCTGCAGGGGTCCAAGACCTTTCTCATGGCTGTTGTTGTTGGGAGAATCCATCATTAATGCACCTCCTGTTATTATTCTATGCTAAAATTAAAAAATCAACAAACAGAGCTGACGGGAAAATTCTTATGTTTGGGATGGAGGTGTCAAGGGTGCAGAATGCCAAAATCCTGGTAGTAGATGATGAAACCCATATCGTTGAATTAGTGAAATTTAACCTGGAAAAAGAAGGGTTTAGGGTGGCGGTGGCCTATGATGGACAGTGTGCTCTGGAAATGGTTAACGATGCTCCGCCTGATCTAATATTGCTGGATATAATGCTGCCCCAGATGGATGGTCTGGAGGTTTGCCGAACTTTAAAACAGCATTCAGAATACAAGACTATTCCGATAATAATGCTTACTGCCAAAGGGGAGGAAATAGACACTATTTTAGGTCTGGAAATGGGGGCTGATGATTATATTAAAAAACCGTTCAGCCCCAGGGAAATGGTGGCCCGGGTCAAAGCCCGGCTCCGGGCCTTGCGTATCCTCAAGGCGGAAAAGGCCATGGGCAAAATAGCCTATGTTTTTAAGGAGTTGACCGTTGTTCCCGAAAAATATGAAGCTTTTATTGGTGAAGAAAAGCTGGAGCTGACTCCCAAGGAATTTGAGCTTTTACGCCTAATGGCATCGAATCAGGGTAAAGTTTTCACCCGGGAAGTATTGCTGGAGAAAGTTTGGGGCTATGAATTCTCGGGAGATACCCGAACGGTTGATGTCCATATCCGCCATTTAAGGCAGAAGCTGGGGGATGATTCTACTTATCCGGACTATATTGAGACGGTCAGAGGTGTAGGATACCGTTTTGTAGAAGGACAGGCCAAAAGCTAGAAAGGTGAGTTGAAATGGACATTGCCCAGGAAAAGAGGATGATGCAGTCCATTTTGAGTTGTATGGTTGATGGGGTACTGGTACTCGATATTTATGGGTGCATTATTCATGCCAACAAGGCAGCGGAAAGCCTGTTTCTGGTTCGTGAGGGTGTACTGTTGGGGAAGCGTTTAACCCAGATAAGCGAAAACCGGGAAATCAGCGACATGATTGACGAAGTACTGTCAACCGGGAATGAAAGCTTTACTGAAACTACTATCAGCCCCAGTACTTTAATTTTTCGGGTGCATGCTGTTCCCAGGAAGGATCACCATGACAGAATTGAAGGTGCTATCGTAGTATTTCATGACGTTACCGATGCCCGCAATTTTGACCAGATTAGATCGGCTTTTGTGGGCAATGTGTCCCACGAGCTCAGAACTCCTTTAACTTCTATTAAAGGATTTGTGGAAACGCTTTTGGATGGTGCCATGGAAAACAGCGATACCTGCAGGCGTTTTCTGTCTATTATCGATACCGAAACCAACCGCTTGACCCGTCTGATTGAGGATCTCTTAACCTTATCCTCGATTGAATCCCAGGAACGCATAGTATATTTGAAACCGGCTTGCCTTTTGCGTTCTATTCGCAATGTAATGAATATGTTTGGACCGCAGATCAGTGAAAAAAGCCTGCATGTTGAATTCATTCACCCGTATCCTATGCCCTTAATTCAAGCTGATGAAGACTTGCTGGGCCAGGTATTTATCAATCTTCTGGATAATGCTATAAAATATACTCCCCGACAGGGGAAAATCATAATCCAATGCCGGCGGCGGGACAGCCGTATTATCACCACCGTAAAGGACAGCGGCATGGGGATTCCTCACGAGAGTTTGCCCCGGGTTTTCGAACGATTCTACCGTGTAGACAAAGCCCGCTCCAGACAGCAAGGGGGAACCGGTTTGGGGTTGTCCATAGTTAAACATATTGTGGAATCCCATGGAGGAGAGGTGTTTGTGGATAGCGAAATAGGCAAGGGCTCCACTTTTGGGGTAAGCTTCCTGGTAATCTAGCTTTTCCATCCTCCAGCATGACAGCAAGGCCTAAAATATGCTATTATCACATAAGGTCCTATATACTATTTTAGGCCGAGTTAGGGAAGGTGATTTGCCCCCAGAGGGTGATGTTTATGGAAAAGATAAAAAATAATTGGGAAAGCATAAAGAACAAGATAGAGCAGGCAGCGCTTAAGAGCGGCCGGAAAGCCAGTGAAGTTACCTTGGTAGCGGTCAGTAAAACCGTGGATGTCGAGACAGTTAGGCGGGCACATAGTCTGGGAATAAATGATTTTGGAGAAAACCGGGTAAACGAGTTATTGAGCAAAAGGGAGAGCCTGCCCGGTATTAACTGGCACTTGATTGGGCGCTTACAAACTAATAAAGTTAAGGATATTGTGGGAAAAACCACTTTGATTCACTCGCTGGACCGCTGGAGGCTGGCTCAGGAATTGGACAAGAGGGGATTGGCGTTGGAGCAAGAGGTGCCGGTTTTAATTCAGCTCAATATATCCGGCGAAGAGCAAAAGGCTGGTTTTAAGCCGGCAGAACTGGGAGAAGTGCTGGCCGCTGCCGAACAGTTCAAGGCTCTAAGCATTTATGGCTTGATGACCATGGCCCCGCTGGATCCTGACCCGGAAAGCGCCCGGCCGGTGTTTAGAGAATTATTTCAACTGCGGCAAAAATTTATCGATAGGAGTTATAAAAATGTGAATCTGAAGTATTTATCCATGGGGATGTCCCAGGATTATGCTGTGGCTATTGAGGAAGGTGCTAATTTGGTCCGGATTGGCAGTGCCCTGTTTCACTAAAGAGGTACGGTTTCATATGTAAAGGAGGCTTAAAAATGGGTGTAATGGATGGACTGTGGAGATGGTTGGGAGTGGAAAGAGAAGAGGTAAGAGAGGAAATCATCGAATTGCCGGCTTATAGTGAAGAAAACCAGCGGGGTCCGACCAATGTTGTCAGCATACATAGCAACAAGACTTTTAAAGTGGTGGTATGCGAACCCGAAAGCTTCGATGAGGTGCAGGTATTGGCAGACCACTTGAAAAGCAGGAAACAATTGATTTTGAACTTTGACAATACCCCTCCTGAGGTTTCCCAGCGGATTATTGATTTTATCAGTGGGACTACCTATTCACTGGAAGGTCATAGCCAGCAATTGGGGAAGAATATATTTATCTTCACCCCCAGCAATGTGGAAATAGCTAAAGACCACCGCTCCCTAATGCGCAAGCATGGATTCGCCAATCCTTTTGGGGGTGAGAAATAGTGTCGCGAAGCCTGGGGCTGATTGGATGTGGGAAAATGGCCTATGCCCTGATGAAGGGGATAGGGGGTGCTGAGTTTCTGGGTTTTGATTCTTTGCTGGTAAATGATATCGACCCGGAAAGGGGAGTGCTGTTTCAAGAGGAGTTTAATGCCATTCCAACAGAAGCCGGTGAAGTTTTGCACTCCAGTCGCGTAATAATCCTGGCAGTAAAACCACAGCAGGTTAGGATGGTCCTGGATGCCAACCGGGCCTGGTGGACTACGGAGCATCTCTTGATATCACTGGCTGCCGGTATTAAAACCGGGAGCTATGAGAATGAAATAGGCCTCCATTTGCCGGTGGTAAGAGTAATGCCCAATACCCCCTGCCTGGTGGGACAGGGAGTATCAGCCATCTCAGCCGGGCGCTACGCTGCAGATAAGGATCTTCAGCTGGTTGCAAAAATGTTTGAGCAACTCGGTACTTGTGTTATGGTGGAAGAAAAACATATGGATGCCGTTACTGCTATATCGGGAAGCGGTCCCGCCTATGTCTTTTTGGTGGTTGAGTCTCTCATGAATGCTGCTCTCCAGGTGGGATTGGATTTGAAACTGGCGCGTCAACTGCTAGTGAATACCGTTAAAGGCAGCATGGAGATGATGGAGCAAAGTGGGGAACATCCCGCGATCTTACGGGAACAGGTTTGTTCACCCGGGGGCACAACTATAGCGGGCATACGCCAACTGGAAGAAAACGGATTGCGCCGAGCATTTTTTCAAGCGGTTGAAAAGGCTTATGAGAGATCAATCGAGTTGGGTAAAGATTAGTAAGGTATTAAGACAGGGAGGAATCTGAGCATTGGCTATTTATCAGATTATACAGATTGTCAATATGGCTTTCAATGTGCTGGTATGGTTGATAATCGCGCGGTGCATTTTATCGTTTGTTAGGCACAATCCCTACCAACCTTTAATTAAGTTTGTTTATGATGTTACAGAGCCGATTATGGCTCCTTTCCGCAGGCTTATTCCGGCTGCTGGCGGGCTGGACTTTTCTCCCATTATCGCTGTCCTGGCGGTTACTTTGATACAAAAAATAGTGGTTGAATTACTTTATGCTTTAGTGTAAAGGAGATTTTTGATGCCTGATAATTATGTAGAACTGCTGGCTCCGGCGGGCAGGTGGGATGTCCTGGAGCAGGTAGCGGCAGCAGGTGCAGATGCGGTTTACCTGGGGGGCAAACGCTTCAATATGCGCATGTTGAGGCAAGATTATAATTTTTCCGATCAGGAACTGCGGGATGCAGTTGATTTTTTACACCAGCAAGAAAAAAAAATCTATATAACTTTAAACAATCTTTATTATGATGTGGAGCTAAACGAACTCAAGGATTATTTATTCTTCCTGCAGGATATCGCAGCTGACGCCTTAATAATCCAGGACATGGCCGTGTTAGCCCTATGCCGGGAACTGAAGCTGGACTTGCCCTTGCATGCCAGTGTACAGATGGGGATAGCCAATCTGCAAGCGGCTCGTTTTTTGGAGGATCAGGGTTTCAGCCGGGCTATATTATCCAAGAATCTTTCTTGGGAGGAAATCCAAGAAATTCATGACGGCTCGAAACTGGCCCTGGAATTCTTCGCTTTTGGTGATCTTTGTATTGCCCATGCCGGGCAGTGCTATATGAGCAGCCTGGTTGCTGGTGAAAGCGGTAATCGAGGGCGCTGTTTGAAGCCCTGTCGCTGGCCCTACCGCCTGGAGGGGGCGGGTCAGAGTAAGATTATGGCCCATTACCTGGCCCACAATGATCTATGTCTTTATCCGCAGCTCTCAGCTTTACTGGCAGCCGGGGTTACTTCCCTGAAAATAGAAGGACGCATGCGCAGTGCAGAATACCTGGCTCATATTATTGGGATATATCGCCAGGCCCTCGACAAGATAAGCGAAGCCCCTGAAACCTATGAGATGAATGAAGAGGACTACCGGAAGCTAACGGAAAAACGCGTGCGGGATTTTTGCAGCGGCAATCTTTTTAGCCGGCCGGGAATTGAATCCATTGGACTGAGTGGAGAAAGGGAACCCCTCTTTCCTACCCGGCCCGTGAAATTGAAAAAACTGGCTGCCAATGAAACCTCCGAAGTCCCGGAAGGTCCGGGAATTGGCTGGCCGGAGCAGCAGCCTTGCTGGAGCGTTAAAATCGGCGATTTTAAGAGTCTGGAAGCAATGGCAGCTCTGGGAATAAAACGGCTCATACTGGAATATGCAGCCGGTAATCGCTGCCCCTCAGGCTGGGGAGCGGAGGAGATAAAGACGGCTTTATCCATGGTGGCTGGCAGTGATATAGAAATATGGGTGGAGACTCCCCGGATAGTTAGTCAAAATGAATTAGGTAAGCTGGAAGAGGACTTGCGAAGCATAAGTCAGCTTCCCGACCGGGTTGGCTTTATTGTGAACGAGCCGGGAAGCTTTCGCCTGCTCCGGAGCCTGGGACAGGCTGTCTGGGGTGGTCATGGTCTCAACACCAGTAATTACCGGGCAGCGCGTTTCTGGCGGGAACAAGGAATGAGCGGCGTTACTGCCTCCCTGGAATTGGAGTGGAGCAGGGTTAAATCCCTGCTCAGCCAGGTTGAGGAAACGGAACTGCTGGTTCATGGTCCTCTTGCCGGAATAATTACTGATTTTTGTCTCCCCCGGGCGGTACAGCCGGCCGCTGTTGGGAATGCTGGCAAGGACTGTCCGCTCTACTGCTTGCAAGAGGATTATTATCTTATGGATGAGTGGGGGCAAAAATACCGGGTGCGGGCTGATGGCAGTTGCCGGAACCAGATATTTTATCCCTATGACCTGGCTCTTATCCGGCGGCTTCCGGAACTGCTTACAGCCGGACTTAAATATTGGCGGATTGACGGACAATATTATCCAGCCGAATTGCTCAAGCAAACACTAGGGCTCTATATGGAAACAGCTCAGGACTTGCCGGCAGGGAAATGGAGCCCTGAACGAGCCAATAGCTTGCTCAAACTCTTTCCCGCCGGACTCGGCAGTTCGCCTTTGTTTGCTGAAAAAGGTTGAAGTACAACCCTTATGCAAGATTGGGATTTATGCAGTGAAGGCAAACTTTATTATTTTACAGTAATTTGAATCAGGGAGGCTTGCTTATGATTACCGCTATGGAAATACGCAATCAGCAATTCCCCAAGTCGCTGCGAGGCTTTAAGCAGGATGAAGTAAAAAAATATCTTTTGAACCTGGCTCAGGATTATGAAAGCCTGTACAGCGAGAACGCCAGCCTTAAAGAAAAGATTCAAAACCTGGAATATGAACTGAAAAAATACCGCAAGCTGGAAGAAACCATGAACAACAGTCTAATACTGGCCCAGCAGACCGCCGAAGACTTGAAATCCAGCGCCCGCAAAGAAGCCGATCTGATGCTGGAGGAATCTAAAAAACGCATAATTGAAGTAATGATGGTATATCAGGAAATAATAAAACGAATGAACATATTCAATGTGGAGTTAAAATCCCAGGTAAGTGCTGAATTAGAACTTCTGGAAAAGAACCAGAAGAAGATTGAAGAGCTGTCTAATTTTTTTTATAGCAAGGATTTCAAAGAAGTAATGGAGAGTCTGGAAAAGGTAAACCTGAAGGAATAGGCCTATGAACAAGCCTTTAATAAGAACGGAAAGAAATGGCGACTGGCTCCGCTTTGGAGTCAAGGTGCAGCCGCGCTCGTCCCGCAATCAAATTGTGGGCGAACAGGAAGGCGATATAAAAATCAAAGTAATGGCTCCGCCGGTAGAGGGCGCGGCCAACCAGGCTCTGCAGAAGTTTCTGGCTGAGTTGTTCAAGTTGCCCAAAAAGGATATCCGCATCGTCCGGGGTGAGACCTCCCGCCATAAAATTGTAGAAATTCGAGGAATTGAAGCCGAAAACCTGCTTGCTTTTATTCCCCCGATAACAAAGTGAGGGGTGAGGGGTCAAACATTGGCTTCCACCACGTTTTTGCTTTTTCGGGTAAGAATTGAGATTAGCATAGAGACTAAAATTAATCCGGCGCCGAACATCGCCCGCTGGGATAGAATTTCCTGCGCCCACAAGTAACCGGCCAGAGCTGCGAAAACTGGCTCAGTAGTCAAAACTATAGCAATACGGGTAGGAGTACTGTATTTTTGCAGGGCGTTTTGCAGCAGGAAGGCCAGTGATGTTGCGAAAACGGCAGTAATAAAAAAAGCAGTCAAAAGGTTGGCGGAAAAATGCTCGGGCCATGGTTCACTAATGAGCCCAATAAGCAGGGATACGATACCCACAAAGAAGATTTGCACTGCGGTTATGGCAATGGCATTATGCCGGTGCGAATAGCGGTCAACAAAGATTATGTGAAAAGCAAAGCCGAAAGCACAGATGAGCACCAGGAAATCACCATAAGCCAGCGAAAAAGAGTTGCGGGGGAAGGACAAGAAAAAAAGGCCGGTGGCCGCCAGGATTACGGTAACTGTAGTACTGACAGTAGGCCGTTGACGGTAAAGCAGAGAAAAAATTATAGGAACCAGAACCACACTGATTCCGGTGATAAAACCAGCGTTGGTTGAGGTCGTATATTTTAAGCCAATAGTTTGAAAGACATAACCAATAAAGAGAAACAGGCCTAAAATACCCCCGGCCAGCAAGGTGTGGCGATTGGTTTTTTTTATACAGGGAAAAGACAAAAAGAGCAGAACTAAAAAAGCCAGCAAAAAACGCAGGCCCAGGAAGAGAAAAGGGCCGATTTCCTGCAAGGCGTTTTTTACTACCACAAAAGTGCTGCCCCAGATAGCTGCTACTAACAGCATACTCACTTCCGCCTGCATACGCTTCTTTGCTGCTGACATAATCCAATACCCGCCTAACTTTTTTACTTACTGCGGTGTCAAGGGGACGGTACTTTTGACACCGGACACCGTAACCCCTACACCTTGCCCCTTACTCCTCACTTTACTTACTAACCCCCCATGGCCGCAACCTTAATAGTGACACCCGCAGGGTGGAACACCAGGAGTACCCGCAGGGTGAGGCCACAACCACCGATGAAAAGCGGGTTAGTATGAACCCGCTATGCCTGCCCCACACTGGCTCTATCACCACATTTTAACCAATAAGCCTAAATGAGTCAAAGAACCTTCTTCATATATGGGGACGCTACTCCTGATATACCCGTAATATATCAAAAGACCCGTCTCCGTGATATATCTTGTCAGCAGGGCTCTACGCTGTATAATAAAATGAAGGGTTGAAAGGTTAGGAGGGTAGAATTGCAGCGTAGTGTTGAGATAATCAAGTGTTTAAAAAAGGAATATCCTGAGGCCGGTACTCTGCTCCGGCATAGCAGTCCCTTTCAATTTATGGTGGCGGTGGTTCTTTCAGCACAGAGTACCGATGAACAGGTAAATCGGGTTACGGCGGAGCTGTTTGCCGATTACGGAACCCCTGAAGCTCTAGCGGCAATCGACTTGTCTCTATTAGAAGAGAAAATCCGGGGAGTAGGGTTGTACCGCAACAAAGCCCGTCATCTCAAAAAGCTGGCGCAAATAATAGTGGAGCAGCATCAGGGAGAAGTGCCTTCCGAATTTGATAAATTATTGAGCCTTCCGGGTGTGGGACGCAAGAGTGCTAATGTGATAAGGTCGGTAGCGTTTAAGAAACCCGGTTTGGGTGTGGATACCCATGTCCACCGGGTGGCCAACCGCCTGGGGTTGGTGAACAGCAAGCTCCCTGAGCAGACGGAAAAAGCTTTGAAAGAGCAAATACCGGAGGAATGCTGGAGCGAAGCCCATCATCTATTGATTTTCCACGGGCGTCGGATTTGCCAGGCCCGCAAGCCGCAGTGCAATAATTGCCTAATAGAGGGGCTCTGCGAGAAAAGGTTCGGGAAGTAAGGCAAAGAACAGGGGGAGAGCTGAAAAAACCCGGCAGAAGTTGTCTTGCTTGCAGCTATGTGCTAAAATTAATAAGATTTTTAGGGATAACTGGCAATTTGCACTTTGGGATACCTTTCACCCCCCGGGAGAGAGGTATTTTGTTTAAGTAGCGGAAGAAACTGCGGAGCAATTTCAACACAGCGCTGCAACGAGGCGGGGTAGAACCCGGCCGCTTAGCGGGGAACATATTTTACCTCGTTATAAAATTCAAACAGTAAGGTGGTAATTCGGATGGCTAAAGGTAAGTATGACGGAACCTTGAATCTTCCCCAAACCGGTTTTCCCATGAGGGCCAACCTGCCCCAGAGAGAGCCGGAGATACTGAAGTTCTGGGATGAAATTGACATATACCGGCGTATACAGGAGAAAAACGCTGACCGGCCCCAGTTTATTCTGCATGACGGCCCGCCGTATGCCAATGGGGACATTCACCTGGGACATACCCTTAATAAAGTTTTAAAAGATATTATTGTCAAATACCGCTCCATGAGTGGTTACGATTCCCCCTATATCCCGGGATGGGATACGCATGGCCTGCCTATTGAGCAGCAGGCCATAAAGAACCTGGGTATTGACCGGCATAAGACTGATGTGGTGGAGTTCCGCGAACACTGCCGTGACTATGCCCTTAAATATGTGGAAATACAGAAAGAACAATTTAAACGGCTGGGGGTGCGCGGAGACTGGGAAGATCCTTACCTTACCCTGAGTCCGGGTTTTGAAGCCATACAAATCAAGGTTTTTGGAGAAATGGCCAAGAAAGGTTTCATTTACAAAGGATTGAAGCCCGTATACTGGTGCGGGGACTGTGAAACGGCCCTGGCCGAGGCGGAAGTGGAATACAATGAAAAGGTCTCCCCCTCCATTTATGTCAAGTTCCCGGTAAAGGATGGAAAGGGAGTTTTAGCCGAAGATGCCTTTGTTATCATCTGGACTACCACCCCCTGGACCCTGCCGGCCAACACCGGGATTTGCCTGCACCCGGGCTTTGACTATGTTTTGCTGGAAGTAAAGGGAGAAAAATACCTCCTGGCCCAGGGATTGCTGGAAGCAGTGGCCGGAGAGCTGGGCTGGGATAACTATCAGATTCTGGACCAATTCAAAGGGGAAGAGCTGGAACGGGTTTTATGCCGCCATCCTTTCTTTGCCCGCGATTCTCTATTGGTATTAGGTGAACATGTCACCCTCGAAGCCGGTACCGGCTGCGTACATACCGCTCCCGGACACGGTGAAGACGACTTTCGTGTAGGCCAGGAATACGGATTGGCCGTGATTTCTCCGGTGGACGACCGGGGTCGATTCACCGCAGAAGCCGAAAAGTTCCAGGGGCTCTATGTTCATGATGCCAATAAAGCGGTTGTAGAAGAGCTGGAAAAACGGAATATGCTGCTGAAGGCGGCTAGGATTGAACACCAGTATCCCTATTGCTGGCGTTGCAAGCAGCCTATAATCTACCGGGCTACGGAACAATGGTTTGCATCCATTGACGGTTTTCGCCAGGACGCCCTGGATGCTATTGATACGGTTAAGTGGATTCCATCCTGGGGCCGTGACCGCATTTTCAATATGATTAGAGATCGGGGGGATTGGTGTATCTCCCGGCAGCGCACCTGGGGAGTACCCATACCCATATTCTACTGTGAATCCTGCGGGGAAGCCCTGATAAACGATGAAACCATCCAGCGGGTGAGCGAGCTCTTTGCTGCGAATGGTTCTGATATCTGGTTTGCGAAAACGGCGGCGGAACTTATGCCGCCAGGCTGCAGCTGTGAGCACTGCGGCGGCAGTACTTTCCGCAAAGAGAGCGATATTATGGATGTATGGTTTGATTCCGGTTCCAGCCACATGGCCGTTTTAGAGCCGCGCAAAGAACTGCGCTGGCCGTCTGATATGTATCTGGAAGGCAGCGACCAGCACCGCGGTTGGTTTAATTCCTCCCTTTCGACAGCAGTGGCAATCAGGGGTGCCGCCCCCTATAGAGAGGTTTTGACTCATGGCTTTGTGGTGGATGAGCAGGGCCGCAAGATGTCCAAGTCCCTGGGCAATGTGGTGGACCCACTGCGGATGACCCGGGAAATGGGAGCAGATATACTGCGTCTGTGGGTATCATCCGCCGATTATCGCAATGATGTTTCAGTTTCGCCCAATATAATAAAGCAGAGTGCGGAGGCTTATCGCAAGATTCGCAATACCTGCCGCTTTATCCTGGGCAATATTTTTGATTTTGACCCCGGGAAAGAGCGGGTAAGTTATGACAAGCTGAGTGAACTGGATCAATGGGCCTTGCTCAAGCTGGATAAATTAATCCGCCGGGTCACCAAAGCCTATGAGGATTATGAATTCCATGTGGTATTTCATTCCATTCACAATTTCTGTACGGTTGACTTAAGCAATATCTACTTTGACATTTTGAAGGATAAACTATATTGCTCACACCCGCAGGATGCGGAAAGGAAAGCAGCCCAGACCGTACTCTACGATATAATTAACGCCCTGGTGGTAATGCTTGCTCCCATACTGGCCTTCAGCAGTGAGGAAATCTGGAGCCATCTCAAGAAGGAAGGGCAGGCGGAAAGCGTCCAATTGCTGGAATGGCCGCAGGCTAATGAGCTATATCTCAACCAGGCTATCGAAACCCGTATGTCACGGGTTCTGGAATTGCGGGAAGTGGTTACCAAAGCCCTGGAAGAAGCCCGGAGCAAGAAGGTGATAGGGCACTCCCTGGGAGCATGGATTACCATCTATGCTGGTCCCGGATGGATGGAAATCTTAGAAGCTACCGCTGGCCTGGAAAAAATATTCATTGTCTCCCGGGCGGAATTGAAGCCGGAAGCGGAAGCGCCGACAGAGGCCCTGGCTCTGGAGGGGGTTGAGGGTATCCGTGTTATGGTTCAAGCCGCTGAGGGCAGCAAGTGTGAGCGCTGCTGGATAATTGAGAATTCAGTCGGCGAAGATTTAAAACATCCCACATTATGCCAACGTTGTGCCGAGGTTATAGCCCAACTGCAAGGATAGGATGCTGAAAATTCATAAAAGCGCTATAGAAAAAAAGAGAAGGAAGAGGAAAAGGGGAGGGCTTGCTTTCCCCTTTATTCAATGAGGGGAAGATATTCAAACTATTACTATGGGTATCAATATCCGGGACTGTGGGGCTGAAAATGTATTTAAACCCTGTAATCTGGAATAATAATTAGAGAGTGGAGGGGGAGTTATGCCGGAAAGGGAACCGGGTCGGGATGAAAGCCATTACCTTCAGGAATTAAACCGGAAGATGGACGAACTGTCTCTGAATATGGAGAAATTAGGCATTGCCGAGTATCTGGAAATGCTTAGAAACCCGCGCCGTCTCTTCTTTATAAACTTTTGGGCCGGTTTATCCCGTGGCTTTGGAATGGCTATAGGTTTTACTATTCTGGCAGCTATTGTAATATATTTTTTACAAAAATTAATCATACTAAATGTACCGCTTATTGGGGATTTTATCGCCGACCTGGTAGCAATAGTACAAAACCAGCTAAGGGTGCAGTAACTCTCATCAATGCTTGTGCCCTCGCGGCACGGGAGGCAGTTTACATAAATTGAGGTGATAAGATGGACTACCAGAATAATTTAAAGCAGCGCAAAGCTGAAATAGAGCAGGTTATTAAACAAAAACGGGATGAGCTGATTATTCCCCTGGGTGAGTGGAGTGATGAACTATCCCTTTATGACCAGCACCCGGCTGATATTGCCAGTGAGGTAACCCAAAGGGAAACCAATCTGGGTATATTGGAAATGTTGGAATATGAACTGGAGAAAGTAAATGATGCCCTGTCCCGCCTGCAAAATGGCCAGTATGGGGTTTGCGAAGCTTGCGGGCAGCAAATCGAGCCGGCTCGCCTGGAGCGCCTGGTAAATACCACTCTCTGTGCCAACTGTGCCCGGAGCCAGCAGAAGGGCTTCAAACGGCCCGCTGAGGAAGAAGTCGTAGCGGCCGGTCAGATGTCAGACCTGGGCGAAGGAATACAGGTCGCCGGTTATGAGCTTTATGAGTAGGGTTGGAATGTTAATAGACTCGGACATACTGGTTCTGCTAGCTGGCACTTTAGTTAACGGTGGATTTTGGAGAGCCTGGGTGTTTTCCATATCTTGCTAAAAAACAGGAAAGAGTATATATTGATTGGTAGAGGAACATTAGGGGATGGGGATTTGGGAGCAATCATAGGAATGAAGGAGGACAGGTATATTGAGAATCGGCATTTTCACTGACAGCTTTATTCCCTACACCAGCGGCGTGGTTACCTCGATTTTAACTTTCCAGAAAGAATTGAGCCGCCTCGGACACGATATCCATATCTTTGCCCCTAGCTATCCTAACTTCCAGCAGGAGGAAGAACAGGTATACCGGTTCTTTTCTCTACCGGCGCCCACCAACCCTGATTTTTCTCTGGCCATTCCTATTTATCCCGGCATGAATATGCTGGTCCGGAGGCTTGACCTGGATATTATCCATGTTCAATCACCATTTACCATGGGGCGGGTAGGTCTTCACTATGGCCGCAAGTATCACATTCCCGTAGTCTTTACCTATCATACCCTTTATGACCAATATGTTCATTATGTGCCCATTGCTCAGGATCTGGCCCGGGAAATGGCCATCAAATACAGCGTAAGCTTCTGCAACCATTGCAGCCATGTGGTAGTACCGAGCAGTGAGGTAGAGACCATACTTAAACAAAACGAGGTTAAGACTCCGCTTAGCGTAATCCCTACCGGAGTACCTCTGGATAAATTTGAATCAGGAGATAAGGAGTGGCTGCGGAGGAATTATAATATCCCCGCCGAAAACCGGGTGCTGCTTTTCGTGGGGCGACTAAGCCGGGAAAAAAATCTGGAGTTTCTCATAAAGGCCTTCCGGCAGGTAAAAGAGCGGGTAGCAAACAGCACTTTGGTTTTAACCGCCCAGGGACCCCTGGAGAGCGAGCTCAAAAAGCTGGTGCCGGAATTAGGTCTTTCGCTGGAAAGGGATGTTGTTTTTACGGGAGCCCTGCCCTTTGACACCCTGGTAAATGTTTATTACTCCGCTGATCTCTTTGTTTTTTCTTCCGTAACCGAAACCCAGGGATTGGTTCTAATTGAGGCCATGGCTGCCGGGCTTCCGGTGGTAGCGGTGGGAGCTTACGGAGTCCAGGATATGGTGGATCATGAGATAAACGGCCTTCTAACCCCTTTGGATATAGAGGTCTTTAGCGATGCTATATCTAGCCTGCTGCTGGATAATCGACGCTATCGTCAATACCAGCTCAATGCCCGCCAAAAGGCGGAAAGCCTTTCCGCCGGCAAAATGGCCTTAAAATTGGAGCAGCTTTATCAAACCCTGTATGATCAGTCCCCTCCTCGTTATTATCGGGGGTTCGACCTGGGCAGGTGGCTGGGTTCCTAGAAGCCGAATTTGAGGGCCTGTTATTGACAGGCCTTTTTTTATGGGGCGAACAAAGCCCGCCTTTTGCTTTGCCCCTTGCTATTATCTTGTGTTAGATTATTAAATAAAGACTTCTTTAGGAGTTGGAGCGAGATGAAAAACCTGCGACTCACCCTGGCCATTATAGCCGGGAAGATATTAATCTATATAAGCCGCCTGCTGGGCCACCAGGGAACTTCTTTCCCCGGCCGGATAGCCCGTAAGATTTATCCCCGGATATTGCGAACCCTGTCCCCCAACATCCGCCGGGAGATTGTAGTAATAACCGGAACCAATGGTAAGACTACCACCAGCAACATGTTGGCGGAAATTCTAAAGCAGCAAGGCTACAGCCTGGTGCACAACCGGCTTGGAGCTAATATGCTTTCCGGAATTACTACTGCTTTTATTGAAAAGAGCGATATTCACGGCAGCAGGAAATTCGATTATGCCTTGCTGGAGACCGATGAAGCCACAGTCCCATTGCTCTTGCGGGAAACTCGGCCTCGCCTGGTTCTAATCACCAATTTCTTTCAGGATCAGTTGGATCGCTATGGCGAAATGGATCATACCATAAAATTGATTCAAGAGGCGGTAAAGGAACAGGAAATCGAAATGTTGCTCAATGCTGATGACCCGCTGACCGCTAACTTCCAGGCTGAAACCGGGCTTAAATGCTGGTATTATGGCTTTGATGACAGTTCCTATGATGATAGCCGGAGCATGGATAGTAGAGAAGCAAGATACTGTGCCTTTTGTGGTCATCAGCTGGAATATGAGAAATATCACTATGCTCAACTGGGTCAATATAGCTGTCCTCGATGCCATAGCCGCAACCCGGAAAGGGATTTTACCGGACAGGAACTGGAAATGAGTCCGGACATAGAATTGAAAGTGGACGGAATAGCCCTCAAAAGTCCCTACCAGGGATTCCACAATGCCTATAACATACTGGCGGCAGTTTCCCTGGCCCGCTTGTTGGGGGTGGAGGACGAAAATATTAAGAAGGCCATTGCCAGTTTCCAACCCCAGGCTGGACGGATGGAGGCTTTCTTCATAAACGGTAAAAGGGTAGTACTGGCCCTGGTTAAGAACCCGGCTGCTTTAAACCAGACCCTGGCCAGCTTGATTTATGACCCGGGTCGAAAAAACCTTTTCTTTGCTTTAAACGATAATGCTGCTGATGGTCGTGACATCTCCTGGATTTGGGATGCAGATGTGGAATTATTGGAGTACGAGAATGTGATGGTTGAACAGATTGTTTGTTCCGGACAGAGAAGCGGCGACATAGCTTTACGCTTCAAATATGCTGGATTCCCTCAGGAAAGGATTAGAATTGAAGAAGAACTGCCGAGGGCCATTGAACTGGCAGTGCAGGGCAGCGCGGAGAGCAGTTATATACTTTGCAGCTATACCGCTCTCTTTGGTTGCCAGCGCATTCTGAGGGAGATGCAAAAGAGAAGCGGGACCGGGGAAGAAGCGGAAAAGGCTTACCAAGCCCAATCATAAGCCAAGCTTATCAATGGTTAAACGATAGTTTAACAATAGTTGATTCTACTGCAAAAAGTTATAAATATTCATTAGCTTGCATAAATATACCGCTCCAGCGTCCTTAATAGCGACCGAAGGGAGCATCAGTTGTGCCCGACAGGGCGCTTCGCATGGGCAACACCTGCGGCTTGTCTCGCGGCTCAAGGGGTACCGCGCTAATCTCCCGTCCATGGGAGGCAACCTTAATAGTGACACCCTCAGGGTGGAACACCAGGCGTACCCGAAGGGTGAAGCGCTCTCGCGACCTCCTGTCGCTCGCCCCCTGTCGCCTGCTAGCCTTCGCCGGTGCAACCTTAATAGTGACATCCGCAGGATGGAACATCAGGAGTACCCGCCGGGTGCTGCATCCATGCTTCGCCAACGCTCGCTTTGTATATTTATGCAAGCCTTATGCAACAAAAGAGGTTTTTGCAGTGGAGTCATAGTTTAACAATAGTTGAACAATCGCTAAATTACTGTTCCGTCTCCCGACGCCTTTTTTACTAATCTGGAGGTGTATATGGCACATTTTCATTTGGCGCAACTTTATCCTAATTTAATGAACCTTTATGGCGACAGAGGTAATCTTCTCTGCCTGCAAAAACGGCTGGAATGGTACGGACATGATTCCAGCATAGAAAATATAAATCCTGGTGATAACCTTGATTTCAAGCACATAGACCTGCTTTTTATGGGTGGAGGCTCAGAGCGGGAGCAGGAACTGGTGCTGCAGGACCTGGCCGACAAGACGGATTCTCTGATGAAGGCTATTGAGGAGGGCTTGCCCATACTGTTTATATGTGGAGCTTACCAGCTCTTGGGTGAATACTACCGTTCCCATGAGGGCAAAGAGATGCAGGGCCTGGGGCTCTTTTCTTTCTTTACCCAGGGACTTAAGGAACGGCTTACAGGCAATATTCTTATCCAAACCACTTTAAATGGAGCGGAAGAAAGTGTGGTCGGTTTTGAGAATCATGGGGGTAGGACTTATTTCATTGATAAGCGGCTGCAAGCTTTTGGCAGCGTTATAAGAGGATTTGGCAACAACGGAGAGGACAAGCAGGAAGGAATAAGATACAAAAACCTGCTGGGCAGCTACCTGCATGGACCTCTACTGCCTAAAAATCCAAAGGTGGCTGATTTCTTCATTAAGGCCATGGCTGAGAGAAAGGGCCTTAAGATAGAGCGTATTCTGGATGATAGCCTGGAAAACTATGCCCATGAACAAGTAAAAAGGAAACTTATGGGATAGAACAGAATATTTTGTACAGCTTGGGGCACAATACCAGTAAATAATAAGCATAAAAAGAGGTGTTGAGCTATCAACCTGGACACAGCTTTGAAACTTTACCCATTCCCCGCCGATAGTGTTAGAAAACGGATGAGGGAAGTATTGAGTACGGGAAACCCCCAGGTGGAACCTATAATTGATTATCTTCTGGAAAGCAGCGGTAAGATGCTGCGGCCTCGACTGCTTTACCTGGCTGCCTCACCCTATCCCCATGACCCGTTGATGGTTAGGGATATGTGTGTAGCGGTTGAGTTGATCCACCTGGCTTCGCTGGTGCATGATGATGTGATTGACCAGGCTCTCACCCGCCGGGGACAGGAGAGCATCAACAGCCGCTATAATAATAAAACCAGCGTCCTCACCGGGGATTTGCTTTTTGCCACAGCCTTCAACTTGATCAACCAGCACCCATTTCCCCGGGTTATGGATCAGATAACCCGGACCATCCAGTTGATGTGCCAGGGCGAAATAAAGCAGTTGTCCCTCGCCTTTGATCTAGATATCAGTGAAGAGGACTATTACGAAAAAAGCTACAGCAAAACCGCCTGTCTTTTTGCCTGCAGTTGCCGGGTAGGGGCCTGGATCAGCAGCATGCCGGAAAAAAATGCTTCATTGTTGGAAGACTATGGTCTCTATCTAGGTTATGCCTACCAGATTATTGATGACATACTGGATCTGGTGTCAGATAGCCAGGCTTTGGGTAAACCAGCTGGAAATGACCTTAAGGAAGGCAATATCACCTTGCCCTTGATATATGCCCTGAAAACCAAGGAATACGGGAGCTTATTAAGAAAGATACTGGCTGCAGATTACAGCCAGCTTGATACCCGGGAACTCAAGACTATACTGCTTGACAGCGGGGCAATCGAATATGCCCGGTCCATTTCCCGGCAATTTTTGCAAAAAGCCCTGGCCAGTCTCGAATTGTTTCCCGTCGGCCCCGCCATTAAAGAAATGAAGAATATTGCGCTATTTATAATGGAGGAATACTATGCTCGCCTCAGCTACGTCAACGAAGGCGAATTGGTAAAGGTGGTTAATTGATGCCCGGTTTGGTCAGAAAAATCCAGGAACCTGCTCATTTACTAAAGCAGCAAGGGCTGCGGGGCGGTCGCGTGAATTTGCTCTCTCATTATATTCTTTTTACCTTGAATCAGGTAAAAAGCCAACTAAAGGAATGGGAGCAAGAGGCCCGTCTTTGCCCTAACGAAGAGCTGAGGAAGCAGGCCTTAAGCAGTATCCAAGATAAAGGATTTCATTGCCAGGGAGGGGCATTTTTTGCCGTTCCTTACCGGGAAAAGGAGATTCTATTGTTGCGCTTGATTATTGCCTACCAGACCTTGTGCGATTACCTGGATAATCTCTGTGATCGGGCCGGTTGCAGCGATGGCAAAGCCTTCCGCCAACTGCACCGCTCGTTGGAAGATGCTCTCAGTATGGCAGAACCAAGTATTCTACCGGACTATTATTCCTACTATCCCAGCCAGGACGATGGGGGGTATATAGAAAAACTGGTAAGAGTTTGCCAGTCCTGTGTTAGGCAACTCCCGTCTTATCCAGCGGTTTATCCGGATCTCATTCATTTGGTCCGCCTGTACATAGACCTGCAGGTAATAAAACACATCGACCCGTGGCAAAGGGAAGAGGAATTAAGGGAATGGGCGAAGAAACAGCTCTACGCCTACCCGGGGCTTTGTTGGCAGGAATTTGCTGCAGCCGCAGGTTCCACCCTGGCAGTTTTCGCCCTTTTTGGCCTGGCCTCTATCCAGGACTTACCGCCAGCAGAGAGCCGGAAAGTGGTGGAAAACTATTTCCCCTGGATATGCGGCCTGCATATCTTGCTGGATTACTTCATTGATCAAGAAGAAGACCGCGAGGGAGGAGACCTCAATTTCACTTTTTATTATGCGGATAATCGGGAATGCATTTCGCGGCTGGAGGATTTTATTTCCCAGTCCCACGCGCAGAGTGCAAGGCTTAATGACTATGATTTTTCCCGCGTAGTGGTGGAGGGACTTCTCGCCATGTATTTAAGCGATCAGAAAATTGCCCAAAGACGGTTGCAGGCTGCCGCCCGGCAACTACTGGCAGCATCTGGCCCCAACGCGCTCAAGACCTTTCAACTCTGCCGCCTGGTAAGGAAGATTTTCTAAAGCGAATACCCTGCAAAAACTAAATAATATTCATTGGCTTGTATAAATATACCACTCGCAGTCTTCGCATGGGCATCACCTGCGGCTTGTCTCGCGGCTCAAGGGGTACCGCGCTAATCTCCCGTCCTGGTCACAACCTTAATAGTGACACCCGCAGGGTGGAACACCAGGAGTACCCGCAGGGTGATAGCGCTCTCGCGACATCCTGTCGCTCGCCCCCTTTCGCCTGCTCGCCTTCGCCGGGTGCTGCATCCATGCTTCGCCAACGCTCGCTTTGTATATTTATGCAAGCCTTATGCAACAAAAGGGTTTTTGCAATAGAATCAACATCTCAAGAATAAAAAAGCAACCTCATTATTGGGAGGCTGCTATGAAACGAGTGCCTTTTTAGATCCCCTTCTTCCATCCTTTATCCTCAGTTAAAATTCCTTCTCGACCGGCACTTTTTAGGACTGAATCATCAGAGTCATCTATTTTACTTCGTTTAGCCGTATTTTTCTTGTTGCCGGGATCAGGGGACTCTTTTTTCTCGCTATCCACTTTATTCACCTCCCATTTTCCTGGATTGATTTGTTCCCTTCAAAAATAGTATGCAATACTAGTATTTTTTCAATTCCGAAAATATTTTTCCAACTGTGTGGAACATTAAGCTATAATTGAGCCATCCTTTGAAAAACGAAAGCGAGGGACATTTTTGACCGAAGGAATAATTAAACGGATTAATGAACTGGCCAAAAAGAAAAGGGAACAGGGCTTAAATCCCGAGGAATTACAGGAACAGAAGAAGCTCTACGATGTATACCTTAACGGTATCAGGCAACAGGTGAAAAGCCAATTAGAGGCTGTATCCGCTCACCCGCCCGGATGTAATTGTGGTAAAGAACACCATCATCATAATGGTGAATGCCAAAAATAAATAGCCCTGCCATCCCTCAAAGAAACAACTTATTGGACGGAGCGGGTATAATATATGGAGAAGATATTGTATTTACTTTATTTTGCTGGTATTATCCAGTTAAACAGAAGGGCTGTGATTATTAATAATTGAATATGCAGGGAGGATAGGTCTTTAAAGAAACTTTTCCCCTGATATTTATGCCTTAAGAAAGGAATGGTAATATGAGTGAAAATAGCGGAAGAGTTCTGGTGGAAATAATCCAGGGAACCCAAGTTCTTAGCGGCGGCTGAAGCTGCAGTGGTTGCGATTCCGCGAGTAGCTGTGGATCAGCTATTGATTATGAGGAGCAAAGCAGGAAACTTGCTGAAGCAATGAAAGGTACTTATGGGGACAAGGTTGAAGTCAAATATGTAGATACGGATAAAACCGGCTTTGATAATTATCCCCTGGTTCGCCGGGTTCTTCAGATGGGTTATACTTTTCCCATAACCCTTATAAATGGTGAACCGAAATTTGCTGGCGGGATAATGGAGAGGGAAATAAACAACATTGTTGATGAGCTGATTAAATAGGAGTATCGGCTAAAACAGGGGAAGTCCCCTGTTTTTTTATGCCTGCCCCGGTATGTGAATTGATAGCCAGGTCCATAAGCGTCTGGAATATTACACCTGTACCCTCCTGCTTGGATGTGGTAAAATCCTTGATAAATACGCACCAATGAAGGGGGTAGCAATAGTGGTTCAGCGTAGTTTAAAAACCCGGATTATTCTAATGCTGGTTATATTTAATCTATTAGTATTCGGATTTTTCTACTGGAACAGCTTGATGCTGCAACATATGCTGGTAAAAGATTTTGAAAAGGAATATATTGCTCAGACCTCTGATACTGTTGCTGAATGTGTCAGAGATGCTGAAAAAGAAGCCCGGATATTATCCAATTCTCTTTTTGCCAACGCTGCTATTAAAGAGGCCTTTATACAGCAGGACCGAGCAGAATTGCTTAGACTGGTTCTCCCGGTATACGAGCAATGGCAAAAAGATCATCACATATCTCAGTTAAATTTCTTAGCTGCTGATGGTACAGTATTATTGAGAGCCCAAAAACCTGAACAATATGGGGATAATGTTAGTTACCGCAAGGCACTGGCCAGAGCCATTCAAAGCAGGCAACAAGTTTTAGCTGCTGAGAAAGGGATCACTGGTTTTGGCATTCGTTGTTTGAATCCCCTGGTGGTTGAAGATAGGTTAGTAGGTATATATGAGGTTGGGATATCTCTGGAAGAAGCTGCAGGTGAGGCCCTGAGTGAATTGCAGCAGGGTAAGTACGGCATCTTGGCGCTGGAGAAGCAAGAGAGCAGTGTATTGTGGCAGAGCTCTGTCCTGGGCGTAAACCCGGAGGCAACAGACCTGGAGAAATTGGAGCAGGGGGATAGCCTTTCCCGAAAAACCAGTGATAACCGGGTGATATTAACTTTGGTACCGATTAAAGATGTAGAAGGCAATACAATAGCTTTTGTACAGGGAGAGATTCCTCGGGATACTTTTATTCAAGCAGAGAACCGGGCTAAAAGCCGTTCGTTGCTTATAGTAATAGTTTCTTTACTTTTAGTATGTGTTATAGCCTATCTGGTATTGAACCGCGCTTTAAGGCACTTGCAACCCCTGAGAGACAGTATGGTTCGGGTTGGTGAGGGCGATCTTACTGCGGTGATAGACCTCAGCAGCAAGGATGAAATCGGTAAGCTGGCTCATGGATTCTCCGATTTACTGGAACGCTTTCGGGAGGTCATGTATGCACTTTTCACCAAGAGCTCGAATCTGACTACTAACGCCTATTTCCTGAATGATGTTGCCAGCTCATCAGTAGTGAAGCTGGGACAGACTGCGGAACAGTTGGATTATGTAGGTGGTCAGCTCCAAGGTGCCGGGCAAAACCTGCGCGAAGCTGATACTGGAGTAGAAGAGATAGCTGGAGCTTCATCCATGGTAGCGGAACAGGCCCAAAACCTGCAGGAGACTTATATGAAACTATCCCAGGCTGCCCAAGAAGGTAAAGAAGAGATGAAACGCTTTGAGGAAGTGGGACAGTTGTTAAAGGAACGGGGGGAGAGTACGGTCTATTCAGCGCGGGAACTGGAGAAGATATCCCGCGATATTGGTGAAATAACTTCAACTATTATGAGTGTTTCCGAACAGACTAATCTATTAGCCTTGAATGCAGCCATAGAGTCAGCCCGGGCTGGTGAACACGGTCGTGGCTTTGCTGTAGTTGCAGAGGAAATCCGTAAGCTGGCCGAACAAACTGCGGGTTATACCCGGCAAATAAGCAGCCTGATTAGCGGAGTCCAGGGAAATATCGGTAATTTTGTGGTGGAAATTGAATCTATGGGGACAGCTATTGAGGAAGAAAACCAGACTACCAGCCGGGTTATCGCCAGGATGGAGCATATTATTAGGCAAATCGTCAACATACAGGATGCAGTTATGGATATTTCATCAGCCATGCAGGAACAAAGCGCCGCCTCCCAGGAAATCTCGGCAGTGGTTAGTACTGTGAATGATAACATGCTATTACTTATCAGCAATTTAGACCAGATAATCGAGGATATAAACCAACAGATGGATAATTTCTCCGCTATTGTAAATATTGCTGGAGAAACTAACGATATTTCCCAAGCCTTACGGGATATTTTGGAACAATATCGTTTGCCCAATAAAGTAGTGCTGAGGCAGGTAATTGATGATCATCACGGCTTTGTCCGCAAATATCAATTTATTGTAGAACATAACCTTTTCGCTGAGCCAGATAGTGTGCCTACCCACATGCAATGCCGTTTAGCCCGCTGGCTCCAGTCGGTCCAGGATAAGGAAACGCTGGAACTCTATCAACGGCTGGCGGCTAATCCCCATGAACAGATTCATACTCTGGCCCGGGAGGCTATTCAAGCTAATAATCAAGGCCATAAGGACGAAGCCAGAGCACGCATACAGGCAATGATTGCTGCTTCAGATAAAATCATTGCCGCCTTGGAGCAATTGATTGCTTTTGAAAGTAATGAGGGGAACTAAGTCAGAGGATGAAGGCAACTAAGGTGACAAGTCCGGGTATACTTCGCTGTCCCCGGACTTATTGCTGGAACATATTCAGTACTATGAGGGATCTTACAAGGGAATAATACTAGCACAAAGGAGTTGCTCTAATGGGCGATAAAGAGAAAAAGCCTTTAAAGTATCGAATATTGACCTACGGTTGCCAAATGAATGTTCGCGACTCGGAAACCATTGCCGGATTGCTGGAAAGCAGCGGTTTTAATCAGGCGGAAGATCTCAGCGAAGCTGACCTCATAGTATTTAATACCTGTAGTGTTCGCCATTCCGCTGAGAACAAAGTGTATGGCAAACTCGGGGAAATTGCCTCATTAAAGAAAAAGCGACCGGAAATCCTAATTGCTTTTGGCGGTTGTATGGCTCAATTGCCCGAGGTCAGGCAAAAGCTTAAAAAACGCGGAGTAGATGTGGTCTTCGGCACACATAACATCCACGAGCTTCCTTACTTGATTGCCCGGGCGCAAGAGGAAAGGAGCCCGGTTTTTGAAGTCTGGGAAAAGGAAGGTAGAATTGTCGAACCTTTGCCTTCTTGCCGCAAGCCCGGGCTAAGCGCTTTTGTCAACATAATGTTTGGCTGCAATAATTTCTGCAGCTACTGTATTGTTCCCTATACCCGGGGGCGGGAGAGAAGCCGTAAGGCGGATGATATAATACGGGAATTGGAAGAGTTGGCGGCTGCCGGATATAAAGAAGTAACCCTCCTGGGACAAAATGTGAACTCTTATGGCTGTGGCCTGGAGGAAAAAATGGAATTTGCCGACCTCTTGTACCGGGCTAATTCTGTTGCCGGCATTGAGCGCATCCGCTTTACCACTTCCCATCCCAAAGATGTATCCGACCGCTTGTTGCAGGCGATAGCTGAATGCGAAAAGCTTTGCGAGCATATTCACGCTCCTTTGCAGGCAGGCAGCAACCGGATATTGCAAAGGATGAACCGCAACTATAGCCGGGAACATTACCTGAAGTTGGTTGAGAGAATGCGCCACTATGTTCCGGGGGTAAGCATTACCAGCGACTTAATAGTAGGTTTTCCAGGAGAAACGGAAGAGGATTTTCTAGAAACCCTGGATATGGTGGAAAGGGTTAGATTTGACGCGGCGTTTACTTTTATGTACTCGCAGCGCAGTGGAACCCGGGCGGCAGAATTTGCCGAGCAGATTCCCCTGGAAGAGAAAAAACAGCGTTTGGAGCGTTTGAACCGCCTGCAATACCAGATTGCCACAGAAATAAACCAGGAACTTCAGGGCAGCATTCAGGAGGTACTGGTTGAAGGACCCAGTAAAACCAACCCGCAAAAACTGACCTCCAGAACCCGGAGTAATCGTATTGTTATTTTTTCCGGCGAAAAAGACTTAATCGGTCGCTTGATTAATGTTAAAATAACAGAAGCCAAAACCTTTTCCTTGTTTGGAGAAATTTTTAACGAATAAGATCTAGGGAGGGAACTTTTTTGACCAGCGAAGAAATTATAAAAATGGCGTTCGAACTGGGTAATGCCGTGGCGCAATCAGAAGAGATCGAGGGGCTTAAGGCCAGCCAGGTCAGGGTATCCCAGGATCATATGGCTTATGATCTTATCATGAGTTATCAGGATGCCAAGAGTAAAATGGAAAATAAGCTCCAGGATGGCCTATCTATTGGACAAGCCGAACAAGCTAATTTAAAAAACTTGGAACAGGAACTAAAAAGCAATAGTATCATTAATGAGTTGATGGCAGCCCAGGAGAAATTTGACAACCTCATGCAGGCGGTATACTTCGCTATGAATCAAGCCCTCTCCGGCGGTTGTTCCAGTGGTTGCGACTCCTGCGGCGGCAGCTGCAATATGTAATATCAACCAGGTTGACTCCACTGCGAAAACCCCTTCTGTTGCATAAGGTTGCATAAATATACGAAGCCTGATTCGGAACGGAACGACACGGGGGTCGTTCCCTGCACACTCTTCGCTCGCTTTTAATGTAGCTGAGCGGTATATTTATACAAGCCCATGAATATTAATAACTTTTTACAGTAGAATCACAATGTTGAATAGTATTTAATGAAAAAGACTTGGTTTTGCTGAGTCTTTCTTTTTAGGAGGTATCCATCTTATTGGCTGACTATACCCCGATGATGCAGCAATACCTGCAAATAAAAGAGGAACAGCAGGATGCCATTCTCTTTTTTCGCCTGGGTGACTTTTACGAAATGTTTTTTGAAGATGCCCGGATAGCTTCCCGGGAGCTGGAAATCGTACTTACGGCACGAGATGGCGGAGCCGGAAGCAAAATCCCCATGTGTGGAGTCCCCTACCATTCCGTGGACAACTACCTGGCGCGTCTTATCAACCGGGGATATAAAGTGGCTATCTGCGAACAGGTGGAGGACCCCCGAGAGGCCAAAGGCATAGTCAAGCGCGAAGTAACTCGTATTGTTACCCCTGGTACTATTATCGAAGAGCATTTGCTGGATCAGGCGAAGAATAATTTTTTGGCGGCGGTGGAAGAAGAGCCGGCTTGTACAGGTATCGCCTACATAGATATTTCCACTGGCGAGTTCTGGCTAAGTGAAATAGCCGGGGAAAATGCCAGGTCCCGGGTGGAAAGCGAAATACTCCGTATTTCCCCGGCGGAATGCCTGCTGGCCGGCAGCGGCAGCCTGACCGGCAGTTGGGAAGAGGAATGGCTGCTCCGGCAGAATATTACCTTAAGCGTTTTGGATGAACCGCCATTAAGCCTGGAACGAGCAGAAAATCTCTTGTTGCGTCAGTTGCAAGTTGCCTCCCTGGAGTCTTTCGGCCTGAAATCCTACTCGGCCGGCATCAAAGCTGCCGCCAGGATAATTGCTTTCCTGGAAGAGACGCAAAAAACCAGTCTCCAACACATCAAGAGCCTGCGTTGTTATAGCAGCGATAATTATCTGGAGATGGATTTTTACAGCCGGCGCAATCTGGAACTGACGGCTACCTTGCGGGAAGGCAAAAGAGAGGGTTCTCTGCTCTCCATACTCGATGAATCTCGCACCGCTATGGGCAAGCGCCTGCTGCGCCGCTGGATTGAACAGCCGCTGCGGGAAGCCGGGGAGATCGAAGAACGGCTGGATGCGGTAGACGAACTGAAAAACACCCTCTCGCTGAGAACGGAACTTAGCCCCCTTTTATCCCGTATAAATGACCTGGAAAGATTGGGGGGAAAGATCGGTGCCAGCGTAGCCAGCCCGCGTGACCTCCTGGGTTTAAAGTCATCGCTGGCGGTAATCAATGATATAAAAAAGGCCTTACAGCCATGCCGGAGTGAAATCCTGCAAAGGCTCGCAGCTATGGATGCGCTGGAAGAGGTATTTGCCTTAATTGACGCCTCTATAAATGACGAGGCCCCGCTGGGGATAAAAGAAGGCGAATTGATCAAAACTGGTTACAAGCAGGAAATTGACGAGTTGCGAGAACTATCCCAAGAGGGTACGAATTGGCTGGTGGAATTTGAAAACCGGGAAAAGCAGCGAACTGGGATAAAAAACCTCAAAGTCGGCTTCAATAAAGTTTTCGGCTACTATATAGAAATCACTAAATCCAACCTCTCCCTGGCACCGGCGGACTACCACCGCAAACAAACCCTGGTCAACAGCGAGCGTTTCATTTCCGATGAATTAAAACAATACGAAGAAAGAATCCTGGGGTCCCGGGAAAGGCTCTATTCCCTGGAATACCAGGAGTTTATAAAAATAAGAGAAGCTATTATTCCCTATTTGCCCCAGGTAATGGAGACCGCCCATGCCATAGCGATTCTGGATGTTTTACAGGGACTGGCGGAAGTGGCCTACCAAAACAACTACATTCGACCGGAAATAGATAATAGTGGTAAGATAAGAATAAGGGCGGGACGGCATCCGGTGGTGGAAAAGGCCTTGCGCGAAGCCCGTTTCGTTCCCAATGACCTGCAGCTTGACCGGGATAAGGCTCGTTTTGCCATTATTACCGGTCCCAATATGGGAGGCAAGAGCACCTTTATGCGCCAGGCCGCCCTGTTGGTACTCATGGCCCAGATGGGCAGCTTTATTCCGGCGGAAGAAGCCCAAATCGGCCTGGTGGACAAAATCTTCACCCGGGTGGGGGCTTCCGATGACCTGGCCGCCGGTCAAAGCACCTTTATGGTGGAAATGATAGAGGTAGCCAATATCTTAAATAACGCCAGCGACAACAGCCTGGTAATTTTGGATGAAATAGGACGGGGAACCAGCACTTATGACGGGTTGAGCATTGCCCAGGCCGTAAGTGAGTATCTTTTGGAGCATAGCCGGAGCAAGGTTCTTTTTGCCACCCATTATCATGAACTTACCCGCCTGGCGGAAAAGTTGCCGGGGATAGTCAATCTCTCTGTCTCCGTTAAAGAGACCGGCAATACGGTGGTTTTTTTGAAAAAGGTTTTACCGGGTAAGGCGGATAAAAGTTATGGATTGCATGTGGCGCGTTTGGCCGGCCTGCCGGAAAAGCTTATTATTAGAGCAGAGGATATTCTGCAGGATTTGGAAAAGAGTAAGGAAAGCCGGCCCGCACCCACTCTGCTGCAACCCCTGCTCTTTAGTGACAGCCATCCCGTGGTGGACGAGCTTAAACAGCTGCATATCGATGACTTGAGCCCGCGGGAGGCCTTAAACCTCTTGTATCAATGGCAGAAAATGCTTGATGATAAATAAATGAGGAGGTGAGGCAAATGTTGATTGGGATCGATGTTGGTGGCACATACACTGACGGAGTTCTCTTTAAGCAAGGTGCCATTATAGCTACGGTAAAAAAACCTACTGATGATATGAATCTGAAAAGCACCTTGCTCGAGGTGCTGGATGAACTGCTGCCCAGTGCTGAAGGGCAGAAGATAGAACGGATAGTTTTCAGTACCACCCTGGTAACCAATCTCCTGGCCACCGGCCAGGGGGAAAGAACGGCTCTCATTATGCTGCCGGGTCATGGTTTACCTCATGATGCCTATGATATCTGCCCGGATATCTTTTTTGCCCGTGGTACCGTGGACTTTCGAGGCAATGTTATTGAAAAACTGGATCAGAAGGAAATCGATGATATCCTGGCCCGGATTGCTGCTGCGGGAATCAAGCGGGTGGCCGTAGCGGCCAAGTTTGCCAATCGCAATGACATCCTGGAAAGAGAGATTCAGAGTAAATTGGCTGCCAGCTATCCTGATATATCCGTTTCCATTAGTTCCGAAATATCCAACAAGCTGAATTTCCCCCGCCGGGCAGCAACCACCTATTTTACCGCTATGACGGTAAAGGAATGGATGCAATTTGCGGCGGAAATCGATCAGGCGATAACGGAGAGGGGTCTGGACAGTGAGCTACATATACTGAAAGCTGATGGAGGTACCTTTAGCCTGGATACCTCGTCCCGGAGACCCTGTGAAACCGTTTTTTCCGGCCCCGCTGCCAGCACCATGGGCGGGTTGGCTTTAAGCCAGCCCCATCTTAATTCAGTGGTTTTAGATATTGGCGGTACTACTTCGGATATCGCATTGATAATAGACGGTGCTCCCCTTTATGCTTCCAAGGGAGCACGACTGGGCAAGCAATATACCCATATAAACGCTTTCGCGGTAAATTCAGTAGCCCTGGGAGGGGATAGCTGCCTGGACTATGATGGGGAAATAAAAGTACAAAACTTCCGCCGGGGAGCAGCCGCCTGCTTCGGGGGGGATTATCCCACCGTTACGGATGCCTTTAACTGCAAGATGGATTTGGGAATAGGCAACGCTGGCCAATCCGCGGAAAAACTGCAGCAACTGGCGAGCAAAGCGGGAATGAAATCTTCCGAGCTTTGCCGTCAGGTAGTCAATATAGTCATAGAACGATTGGTAAGCAGTATAGAAGCTATGTTCCGGGAATGGGAAAACGAGCCGGCCTACAAGGTTTGGGAAGTGGTGAACCGGCGCAAGTTCAAGTTAGATCAAATAATCGGTATAGGAGCGGCGGCCACCGCTATTGTTCCTCAGGTAGCCGCCAGAATGGAGGTAGACTCATTCCTGCATGACTATTCTCCAGTAGCCAATGCCCTGGGAGCAGCTGTGGTTAGACCCACTCTGGCCGTGGAATTGCATGTAGATACCCCCAATAATTTCTTCTCTGTTGGTCCGGGAGGGATAAGAGGAAGCCTTAATGACCGGGGGGGAATGCAATTGGGAGAGGCTAAAAATATGGCCCGGCAATACCTGCTGGATATGTGCCGGGAGCAGGGAATGGAGTCCTATGCCAGTGAATCCAGCTTCTATATGGAAGAACAGTTCAACATCATAAGCGGCTGGAGTCGTTCCGGCAAGATCTTTGATGTGGGGATACAGATAGCACCAGGATTTATATCCGAATACAAGGGGGTGAGCTCATGAAACCGACCGGAATTCTGTTTTTCCCTGCCTTTGACTGGGCCATATCACCTACCCATCCGGAAAGAGAAGAAAGGCTTCTCTACACCCGCGATCAGATCTTTGAAGAGGGGATAATGGATTTGCCCCAGATTAAGGAATACCACCCGCGCCTGGCCGAAATCCGCGATGTAGCCCGGCTGCATTTCTGTATTCCTTCGGTGGAAGCACAGATTATCGAAGCCCACCTGGTATCGGCTGGTTCCGCCCTGGTAATGGCCGATGCTTTCATGCAAGGAGAAATAAAAAATGCCTTTGCCATAATCCGCCCGCCGGGGCACCATGCTATGACCGTAAGCCACGGCAACCGGGGGTTCTGCAATATCAACAATGAAGCCATAATGATTGAATACCTGCGGCAGAAGTATGGGATAAAACGGGTAGCCATTGTAGATACTGATGTTCATCACGGCGATGGAACCCAGGAAATTTATTGGCATGACCCGGATGTGCTCTTCATTTCTTTTCACCAGGACGGACGCACCCTCTATCCGGGCTCCGGCTTCGTGGAAGAACTGGGAGGACCCTTGGCCCATGGAACCACCATAAATCTCCCTCTGGCCCCGAAAACTACCGATGCTGGAATCCTCTATGCTATCGATGAACTCATCCTGCCCATGCTGGAGGACTTCAAACCGGATATAGTGATAAACTCGGCCGGTCAGGATAACCATTACAGCGATCCCCTGGCCAACATGGCTTTTTCGGCCCGGGGCTATGCCGAATTGAATTCGCGACTGGCACCAGATATTGCGGTACTTGAGGGTGGTTATTCCGTGGAAACGGCTCTGCCCTATGTCAATATGGGTCTGATAATGGCCATGGCCGGAATTGACTATTCCAACCTGCGGGAACCGGATTACAACCCGAGTCGATTTAAGGAATCCCCCCGCAATATGGAATATATTAAAAAAATGGTAGCCCAGCAATGGAACGCCTATAAAAACCGCGAAGAAACTATAGCTGATAACCGTAAGAAATCGGGCAATTTCGTAAATTACAATAAAAGCATCTTTTATGATACCGAATATATTTATGAGGATCAGATTAACCATTTGCGTATTTGCCAGAATTGCGGTGGTTTTCGTATGATTGAGTCCCGGGCCCACCAGCGGACCGGCGAGCATTTTCATGTGTTCTGCATAAGCATTCCCGCCAATGCCTGTCAGCAGTGTCAGGAGGAAGGCCGCGCCGCTTACCAGGATATGATCAAGAAGCGTCCCTTTGACCTGCTATACCTGCAGGATCGGGTAAAAGATGATTTAAGGATTTACAAAGTGCATAAGGACACAGAAACGGTTTTGTAAGATGGCCATAAAATTATTGGATGATAATGTAATAAATAAAATTGCGGCTGGGGAAGTGATTGAAAGACCGGCCTCGGTGGTCAAAGAACTCCTGGAAAATGCTATTGATGCTGCTTCCCGGAACATCGCCGTAAAGATTTCCGGGGCCGGGCTGGATAGTATTGAGGTGGCCGATGACGGGGAAGGGATTTCCATGGAGGAACTTCCCCTGGCTTTTTTGCGGCATGCCACCAGTAAAATAGAGAATGAGGGCGACCTCTTGCGGATTATGAGTATGGGATTCCGGGGGGAAGCTCTTCCCAGCATAGCATCAGTTGCGCGCATGGATATATACAGTAAAAAGGAAAAACAGGACGGCATTCACTGCTTCATTGAAGGCGGGAAGATCCTGGACTTAGAGTATTTTCCCTGCCCCGAAGGCTCCAAGATAATCGTATCTGATCTATTCTTTAATACACCCGCCCGCAAAAAGTTCCTGCGCAGCCCGGCAACGGAGGGGAATAATGCCTACGAGCTGGTTATAAAGTACGCCCTGGCCCGGCCCGATATTGCCATATCCTTCAGCAATGAAAAAAGACAGCTGTTTCGTACTCCGGGCAATGGCAGTTTAAATGATGCGGTAATAGCTATATTCGGCCGGGATTTCCTGGAACCACTTATCCCGGTAAAATGGGAAGGTTTGAGCCTTGGCATCTCTGGTTTGATTTCCCCGCCGGGGGTAGCCAGAATGAACCGGAAAAGGCAGCTGATCTTCGTCAATCAAAGACCGGTTAGAAGTCCTCTGCTTTACCGGGCTCTGGATGAAGGCTACCGTGGTTTGCTGCTGGCCCGGGAGCAGCCGCTGGTCATACTGCAGATATCGCTAGCGCCGGATAGTATAGATGTGAATGTTCACCCGCAAAAAAGCGAAGTTCGTTTCCGGGATGAGCAAAGCATCTTTCGTTCGCTCCGCGGGCTTTTACGCGATACCCTGAATGCCGGAGATTATCGTTTGCAGGACAGCCTGCCCCAGAACCGTCCCCCATCATTCTATCCTGCTGCCGGGCGGAAAACAGCCGGGCAGAAGGTAGAAGAACAGCCCGTGATTCCTTTTATGCACGATAGCAAGGCCTATAAGCGGGTGGAGGAGACGGGAGGAGAAGCCTGGCTTCCCTTATCCCCTGAGGAACAGGCCTTGAGCAGCCGTAGTCCGGCCTATGATGAATTTAAAATACTGGGGCAGCTTTGGGATTCCTATATACTGCTGGAAAAGGAGCAAACCTTCTATATCGTAGACCAGCACGCCGCCCACGAGAGGATTATCTATTCCCGGCTGCAGCAGTTTTATGCCGGTTCCCGGGGAGAGATGCAAATGCTGGCTTTTCCATTGCTTATGGACTTGTCGCTGCGGGATATGGAATTGCTGGAGAAAAACCAGGAGATCCTTGGCGAGCTGGGCTTCGACCTGCAGCAAGCCGGTCCCAGGTCCATTTTTCTCCGGGGAACTCCGGCCCTCATAGCCGGGCAGGAAAGGGAGGTTCTATTTGAAATATTAGAACTCCTGGCCGGGGGACAAGGGATTAATCTTAAAAATGAGGCCATAATAAAAATGGCTTGCAAGAAGGCGGTCAAGGCCGGAACCCGACTGGACTACCGGGAGATGAGGAAAATAATACAAGAGCTTTTTGTCACCGATGATTATAAGAACTGTCCCCACGGGCGTCCCACCATAATCGCCTGGAAGCAGGCCGACCTGGAACGGATGTTCAAGAGGTAAGTGTGAAGATAATAGCGACCACCACCCAATCACAGACTACATTATGCCCTGAATATAAGCAGTTTCTGGAGGAAACCGGCCTGCCTTTTATTCCCCGGGAACGAAGAAGCCTAGAGGCTATCGCCCGGGAACAAGAGGCCCAGGCCGTACTGGTTTGGCAGGCCAGCGGACCAATACTTCATATGGGTCTTGAACGCTTCTTTTTCCATCCCAGTATGGCCAAAAACCGCATAGCTTCATATCGCCAGCTGGGTACTATTGATCCCTTGATTAAAGCCTGTGCTTTAGAAGCGGACAGCAGCTTTTTGGATTGCACCCTCGGCCTGGGAGCTGATTCTATAGTAGCCGCTTATTATGCCCATGAAGGCAGGGTAGTAGGCTTGGAATCTTCCCCGTTAATCGCCGCCATAGTCAAGTGGGGGATGAAAGTATATCATTCGAAAATGAGCTGGCTGAATCAGGCTATACATTCCATTCAGGCAGTAAATGCGGAGCATTATGATTATCTCCGGAAACTTGAGGATAATTCCTTTGACATTGTTTATTTCGACCCCATGTTCCGTAAACCGCGGTATAAAAGCACCGCCCTGGCTCCTTTAAGGCTGCTGGCCAACCATCAAGCCTTGAGCCGGGAAGTTATAGCCGAAGCCTGCCGGGTGGCCAGAAAGCGGGTAGTTGTAAAAGAGATGCCGGTAAGCCGCGAGTTTGAACGGCTGGGGATAGAGCAGCTTATGGAAAACCCCAATAATCCCATAGCCTTTGGGGTTATACAAGTCTGATTAGCTAAGGAGTCGTTTGCCAGTTTTCAAAAGTGAGGTGAGGCTCATGCATAAATTGGCGGCTATTGTAGGTCCGACAGCAGTTGGCAAAACCAATATATCACTGGAAGCAGCCCGGCAAATAAACGGGGAGATTATTTCCTGTGATTCCATGCAGCTTTACCGGGGCATGGACATAGGCACCGCCAAGGCCAGCCAGGAAGAGCAAAGCCTAGTTGCACATCACCTTGTTGATATAGCAGATCCCCACGAAAATTTCACTGTTGCCCGCTATCAATCCCTGGTAAAAGACCTTATCTCCGCCATCAACGCTCGGGGAAAGATTCCCATTCTAGTAGGGGGAACCGGACTTTACTACCAGTCAGTGGTTGATGATTATAGCTTTTTTCCTATGGAAGTCCGGCAAAGCATACGCGACAAATGGAATAATATTATTCAAGAAAAAGGATTGCATCATGCCTATCGCTGGTTGGAGCAGATAGACCCTGCATATGCCCAAATAATCAGCCCCAATGACCAGAAAAGGGTGGTACGCGCTCTGGAGGTTTATGAGCTCACGGGAAAAGCATTCTCCACCTTGCAGGATAGGGCAGAGAACACATATTATTTGGCAGCGGTGGGATTATACTTGGAAAGAAGAGAATTATATGCCAGAATTGAAAGACGGGTCGATGAAATGATAAAGAAGGGGTTGATTGAGGAGGTTGCAGCGCTGCGGGAAAAGGGGATAGACCTTTCGAATAACTCCATGCAGGCCCTGGGATACAAACAGGTATTTTATTTCCTGGAAGGTTTTATTAATCGGGAAGAGATGCTAAATGAAATAAAGAGGGAAACCCGGCGATATGCCAAAAGGCAGTTGACCTGGTTCAAAAAAGACCAGCGTATAAAGTGGTTTAATGTAGGCGATTTTAGTGATGAGGAGCTTTTGGTTAAAAAAATTTGTACCTTTATGGAAGGACAATTCGCAATAGTGTAGAAGATAGAGAGGACAGCTTCGCGGTGCCGGCACTAAAACCCTGGCCCAATAACTCTGAGTCGGTACAGAGCAGGCAATATAGAGAGAATTAGAATGGAGGACATAAACTAATGAGTAAAAGCCAGATAAACTTGCAGGATGCCTTTTTAAATCAAGTGAGGAAAGACAAAATCCCCGTAACCGTCTTTTTGGTTAACGGGTTTCAGATAAAGGGAATGGTAAGAGGTTTTGATAATTTCACCGTAATTATTGAAGTAGACCAAAAACAGCAGCTGGTATACAAACATGCGATTTCAACCGTGGCCCCGCTCCGGCCTATATCCATGATGAATCTGGAAGCCAGAAGCGATGACGACTAAACTCACTTTCCCTCGGTGGTTGTAGCCCCCACCCTGCGGGTACTACTGATGCTTCCTGCGGTCGCTATTAAAGATGCGGCCATGGGTGGCATAGTATTCATTGATGAAGCCTATTCTCTGGCCCAGGGAGGAGAAAGGGATTTTGGCACAAGGAAGCCATTAGCACAGTAATAAGCACCCGCCTATGGAGGAAAAATGGGAGCGGCCCGTAACCTATTTACCCCAAAACAATTATTTCGATGTCCGCACTACTCGTCCTATGCCATAATTTAGCAAAATCGTCCATAAACATATTTATAATTTCGTATATTTGGTCATAATCCATAGTGGTTTTTAAGGCGTTAAATTCCGCATCAAGCAAACAAAGACTCCTGTTAATGCTGATAAAATAATTATTTTTTATATTATTGTAATGCAGGATTAAGGCTTCGTTTTTCATGTAATTTAAAGCATATTTTACTAGTTTTGTATGTTCTTTAGCGTCTAAATTGCTATTAAATAAAAATCGCTTAGTAAAAGATGCGTCAAATACATCGATCATTTGTTCTGCGCTTGGTTTTCTTTTTCTCATATTCTAACCTCCTCTGGTTTTAAGTTTATTGTACTAAGTTGTAGTGCTTTATTACAGAGCTACGATTCGGTCATATAATAGCGTGTATTTGCCTTCAATATCCTGTTCATCATGGAAATGCCCCAAATACCAGTCCTTGAATTGAAGTTTTCTTCTATCAGGTCAAAAAGTCATTTAATTCGGGAAAGAAGATCTTTAACCAGGTCTGCATATTGGCTATCAGGATCTTTAAGAATCGCCTCGAAAAGTTCTTTAACTCTGCTGTCCGGCAGGTATTCGGCCAGGCTTTGCAGCAAACTCGGCACATAATCCCATGAATCATAATCGGAACGCAGCGGCTGCTCATTAATCCGCAGCAGAAGTTCCATGGCCTCCGGATGCGGAGCACAGTGTCCCAGGGCTGCTACCAAAACATCAACTTCGGCCATATCCTGGGGATCGGCATCGATATAGCTGCGGATATATGCTGCTATGAGCGGGATATCTCCAGGATTGCCCGACAATGACAAGCCATAGGCTGCTCCATTGCGATAAGGAGCACTCTCATCGGAAAGAAATGAACGCAACAAGCGAAAAATCCGTTCATCTCCGGCCAAAACCAGCGGAGGAACAAAGTTCTCCCAATCAATATCATCCGCTCCGCTGCTGATTATTTCAAAAAGCGCATCGCGCACTGCTTGTTCCCGGCGGCCCCAGTGGTTCAATATCATATTGGCATAGTATGCCGGGTTATGATGAAAACCGTCATCCCGCGCCTGGGATATGCTTAATAAGGGCGAAAGGAATGCGACAGGAAGGTTGGCCTGGTGAATATTTGTTATCAAGCACAGTACTTGGCAGGCATATAGCTGGTATTCGTGCTCCTGCCTGTTCAAGCAGTCGAGGATATGCTCCAAAGCCTTCGCCAAATGCTCCCTGGCCCCGGTCTTGATTAAAATATCGATGCATTCTTCGCCAATGGAACAGATATTGCTTTTGCAAAATACCTCCAGCAGTTGTTCCGAGTATGCTGGTGTATCTATCAATGATCCCAAGTGAAAAATGGCCTCCCGCTGTTTGTCCAGCTCAGCCTCTTTATCGAGCAAACACTCAAAGCATTCATTGATAAGCTCTTGTTTTCCGTCAGTATTGTCGCGTTGTCCGGTCATGAATCATTACCCCCACAACTACTGCCAACATTAATTGCGTTGGCCTTCCCTGGATTATCCCACAAGCTAAGGACAACTGTCTGTCCGTGTTTTTGTCAAAAAATTGATATTCTAAAGATTTGTAATCCGGGTGAAAGCAGGAGATCTAATAAAGCCGAGCAACTTATTTTAAGTATTAACCTGCCTGCTGGAATTTCAGATTGTACCGGGAGAATCAGAGATATTTCTGCTAGTGATCCCTACCGTAAGATGTTTTCACATATTGCAGCTTTGATTGTACAATAATGCCAATTCTTCTTATCTTCATTCATGGGAAGGCGTATAATAACCAACTTGTCCTTCTTGAGTTTGTTATTAATTATAAAAGGTTCCAAGCATTTGTTTTTAGAGCAAGTTTCCGAGCATTTGTTTCCAGAACACGGATACACCATCCCCATGACGCAGGCGTCAAACTTCTTGCCGTAAGCCAGTATTTGATGGGTATCTGCCCGGGCATTATAATTATTTGATTCAGTATTTTTATACTTGACATCAATAACAATATTTTTGTTATCGTTGTCTTTGTTATCGTCGTCTCTCCTTATCCAAATATCGGGGATAAGAAAGGGGGAAAGAAGCCCCTTCTGTGGTTTTTTCCCTTTAAATGTCTGTAGTTCATCTTTATTTGGATTTTTTTCGTCTTTTTTCATCTGTTCAAAGCTAATATACGGATGGAGTTCAGCATTCAATTTCTTCTCTTTTATCGCCTTGCGAAACAGTGAGCGGACATAGAACTCAAAAAGCATATTCATGTTTATGTAGTAAGGAGGAATTGCTTCCCTGCTCTTACTCTCAGTATCTTGGAGTATCAGGCTGACTCCCTTAAGAACCCTTTCGGCATGCTTGATGGGCGATTTATAATGCTTGAATACCCCGTTAAACTTCAAACCTATAAAATCTTGCCTGCCGATCTCACATAATGCCACCGGAGCAAGAATGGAAGCACAATAATGATACCATTCAACCGCCCGTTCAAGCGTCAAGCCCCTTGAATCAAGATATCGCATGGATTTTTCCATGGCTGCTTTAAGAATCCGGTTTTCCCTGCAATCCATACTGAACTTCTGGTACTGGCAATAAACCCGGTCTTCCCGTCCCTGAACAATATTGCGCCTGATATGCTGGTTGATTAATATCTTACCCTTTACCCGACCCAGCAGATTCTCCTGTATGGTAATCGGCTGATAGCGAATGGTTTTGCGGCAAAGATCATAAAGGCTTCGCAGGAATAAAACGATCTGAAAAAAGAGAAAGTCCTCTGATTGTTTTGAATCCAGCGGAATAAGGGGGTCTGTTTCAAAAACCTCAAACAACTTGTTTTGCGGAGTATTATTGCTTTCTTTTTTATTATTACGATTATTATCATTATCCTCATCCTGCTCTGTTTTTTCCCGGGCCTCATCATACAGGTGAAACTCATCATCATCCAAAACGGTCTCCAGCATACGGGCGATTATCTTGCTATCACCAAAACGAGGGCCTACTATCAATGGCAGGTACTGCTCATTGTGTTTTATATATTTATTATCTTTGTCTCTTAACCATTGGGCACCCACATAGCCCGCAGCCCACAGTTTTCCCTTTTCCCCCCAGTAATAATTCTCCCACAAGCCGAGGTTTTTATCAGCATGCCAGTTGTTCCAGTTCGAGCAGTAAATCTCAATTCCGTCACCTAATAAATCGTTCAGTTCTTTCCTTGTCAATCCCTTAGACTTAGATTTCTCCTCATCATTGTTCGATAGCGGAAAAGACGCTAAATTAAATTCACTCCAATCACTTAACCCTTCTTTTTCCATAACTTCTTTTCCCTGTTTTTCGCTCATTTTATTTGGCTCCATGTACTTTCAATCTCACTCTTTATTTCCGTGAAAGAATTAGAAAGCTTAATTCCTGTACTATTAAACTTAAGAGTTGTATTATTCTTTAGAATGCCGTCTTTCAGGTATTCCTTGAGAACGGGTATGACCTGATAGATGAATTTGTGTTTCAATTCAGCATCATCTTTGGCCAGGAAATAGGTATGGCCTATCTGCACATCTTCGGCGTAGAATTCCGGATCCAAGTAGGATTCTTCCGGGTTATGTTTTTCCGGGTTAAATATTTTTTCTACGGAATTGAAAAGGGCCAGCGCTTTATTTGCCAATTCTTCTATCTTCTCTATCTTCTCTATCTTCTTATTATCCTGCTGGCTATTAGTACTAGATAAGTCGTCTTTAATCTTATCATAGAATTCCTTTATAATTGTCTTATCTGGGGGTAAGTTGATAAAGGCAAAGCGACGGCGCACCGCATAGTCGATGGAACCGATGGAGCGGTCGGCGGTGTTCATGGTGCCGATAATGAAGAGGTTAGGAGGGATCTCCAGCTTGTTGGAACTATCTATAATGTAGGGAGTAGCCACCTCCTCCCCCCGGTACTCCAGGGCATAAATCAGCTCTCCCAGGACACTTGCCAGCGGGGCGCGGTTTATTTCGTCGATGATGAGGACATAAAGCGGGATGCAGGTCTTGCATTCCTTATATTTTTCACTAAATTTATTAATCAGCTTAGCTATCGTTATCGTTTCTTCCGCACCGTTGTCAGCTATTGTTTCTTCCGCACCGTTGTTTTCTGTAATTTTTTTTAGAGCTTCCTTTAGAGCTTCCTTAGTATTTTCAAATTGTTTATCTATATAATCTTTCACACTATTATAGTGTTCTCTGAATGTATCTTTTTTTACAAGATCATTAGACGAATTAATACTCAGCATCTGGTTAATATAATCCACCGCTTCGTTCAGTTTTGCATTGCCATTATCTGGGCTTTCCTGAACATCTTCCGCCTGTTTTTTTAGTTCTTCCATCTTTTGATAACTCGCAATTTTATTTCGCAATTCCTCCAAAAGCGAGGGTAGTTTTCTGCCATTACCATCATCATTTTGGTTAATTTTATCTTTCCATTTGCATACAGTCTTACAATCAGCAACCAATAAGTTTGCCAATCTCGAACAACAGCTGTCAATAGGCTTCTTTTGCTGTTGTAAAAGAACTAATCCCATTATTATAAGGAAAAAGTCGGCCATTAACTCATTACAACTCCGATGTTGTTTTTCCCGTTGTTTCTGGTTCTGTTCCTGTTTAACTTTATCATTGTCCTCCGTCCCGGCATATAATTTCTCCTTGGCTTCCTTTGCCATCTCGCCCAGGATTTTATCATCTGTTTTATAGCTGATTCCTGATGTATTACCTGTTATGGTTCCTTGTTTATTGTTATAATTGAGTTCATAAGAAACTTGGCCGCCGGGTTTTACGACAATCCCGCGCACAAAATCCTCATAGTTGTACGAAGGGTGGAACTGCACTATATCCCAGCAGACCGGTGATTCATTTTCACTTTGATTTTTATCTTTCTCTGTTCTTTGAAACCTTGCATTATCCGTCTTCGTCTTCAAATCGTCAATGCTTTTGGAGTAAACATCCAGTCCCATTAGCCAGGCTACGATGCGTTTGGCGGAGTAGGTCTTACTGGTCCCTGGGGGTCCTGTCAGTATGATTTGCCGCGACCAACCGCGCAGGAGCATTTCGGCTGCTTCCAGTTCTTTTGCCAGCAGAGTATTTGCCATCTCTTCTTCTCTCCCTTAATTATTTTATTTTATTTCCTTAAGTTTATCTTCCCATTTTGAAGGATCTGTTACCCGCATCAGGTTCAGCTTCTCCTCCACCTTATTACTACGGCGCAGGAGGCCGTCCTTCATATATTCCAACAACAGCGGCAGCAACTGGTACTTCATCTTAAAATACAGTTCTTCGCTATCAGCCCTGAAATAGGCAGGACCGGGCATGATATCATCCTTCTTCACCCAAGCAGGCAGGGTTTTATCCGTAAAAAAATGATCTTCGATTAAATTATAAAGATCTCTACCGTTTTTATCTTTTTTACCTTTGTTATCTGTAGGCATAGGCAGGTCGTCTGCCCGCGAAGGACAGGGGAAGAAAGCAAAGCGGCGGCGTACGGCGTAGTCGATGGAACCGATGGTGCGGTCGGCAGTGTTCATGGTGCCGATGATATAGAGGTTGTCAGGTATCATGAAATCATAATCCCCGTCAATGGCATAGGGGCTTTTTATGCTTTCCCCCCGGTACTCCAGGCCGTAGATAAGTTCTCCCAGGACGGCAGCCAGGGGGGCGCGGTTAATCTCGTCGATGATGAGGATATAGGGCGGAGCCTGTTTGCGGATATTTTTCGGTATTTTCTGATATTCTTTTATCAATTCACTCAGCTTGCAGTTATATATTTCTTTCGAATTATTGTCAGTACATTTCAACCATGCAAAGCAATCCTCTACATATACATCGAAATCTATATCTATATACATAAACTGCTGCAGATAATCATAAAGCAATCTGCTAATTCTGAACAATGATAATGTCTCCGCCATCGCTGCCTTGGCCATGGATGCCAGGATTTTTTCCTGAGTCTGGTATTGCGCGTTGCCGCCTGAAGTATCCACCATTATCCCCCGCACCAGGTCTTCGTTCTGGTAGGCGGGGTGGAACTGGATGATGTCCCAGTTACCCTTTGCACTGCCGTTATCATAAGAGAATCGTTTACCTGCAAGATATTTTTTTACTTCGTCGTTATCGGGGGTATTCTCTTCTATATCCATCCCCATCAATTTGGCTGCAAGCCGCTTTGCCAGACGGGTTTTTCCCGTACCAGGAGGACCTGAAAGGATAAGGGTTCTGGATGAAAGCAATGCCTTAAACGCATCCTTTAAAACATTTCTCGGGGGTTCGCCCCAGTAATATGAGTTTTCTTTTTTCCCTTTGTACAGGACATATTTGCCGGCAGCCATATTATCCAGTACCGTTTGAGCCGCATCTTTAAAATCATTAAGCTTATTAGAATCTATATTAAATATATATGTATTGTTATTGGGGTTTATTGCGAATCCTTTTTTTTTAACTTCGTTCAATAACGCATCATAAAGGCTGCTGTATTTCGTTATTTTATCATTATGTTCTTTGACTTCGAGTGCATTTTTATTTACTTTAATATGGCAAAGCCGATGAAGTGCATCTGTGCCTTCACTATTGTTGTATATATGAAAACTATCCCCTTTGGAGTTTTTACTTCTCTTTTGCCTAGCTTTTAATTTAAACAAAACATTACCGTTTTTATATTTAATATCAGCTTCATTATTAATTAATTCCTTATTAATTAATTCCTTTTGGATTTCACTTTCATTAATACTATCTTTTCTAAGATAACTCATAAAAATAAATGCTCCTTGTCTCAAACATTGTTGCTAACTCTTAAACATTTACAAGCTTCTCCGGCACTTTCCCTAAATAAACAGCCCATGTGCTCTAAGGATACAGGGTCAATCCTTGTGCATAAATATCCTGTGTCGCGGTATTCCTGTCTCACTTGCCATGCTGCTGCCGGCTCCACCACTTTGTGACGGTGGTTTCCAATTGGCTGTTGAGATCAACATCCAGTTGATTGGCCAGGCAAATGAGGGTGAACAGGACATCGCCCATTTCCTCAGCGATATAGTCCTGCTCTTCAGTACGCTTTTTCTTGATGCCGTGTTTATGGTTGATCTCGCGGGCCAGTTCGCCAACTTCCTCGCTTAATGCGGCCAGGCAAACCAGGGGCTGGTAATAACCCGCTGTTTCTCTCATGTATTCATCTATCTTCTTCTGCCAATCATTTAAACCCATCTGTGTCCTCCGTTATTAACTCGTTCTATTCCTCGTAAACCGCCGCCATGCCTTGAATCGTATCCTTCAGCATCTGCCGCAGATGGTCCGGTTCCAGGACTTCGACCCTTGTTCCCCATTGCAGAATCCAGCTCTGGAGTTCGAGCATGCCGCTGACCTCGAATTCCAGGATAAGCGCTCCGTTTTCCAGAGTATCGATCAATTTCTGGGAGGGGTGATAGCAAAGCCGGCTTACCCGCGCCGCCACATCCGGGGAGAACTTCAGGCGCACCCTGCCGGGTTGTTCGTTTGCATCCGTAAGTATGCCCCACTTGCCATCCATATAGCTGTCCAGCGAGAAATCTTTCGGGTAAGCAAATTTATTTGCTTCAACGCGCAGCGATTGGATTTGCTCCACCCGCAAGACCCTAATCGGCTTGTCATCAGCATCAGTATTTAGAGCGGCGACCAAATACCATACATTGCGCTTGAAAACCAGGCCCAGCGGGTTCAAAAGATGCTCATTGGTCTGGTTGCGGTTATTAACATATACTGCCTTGATTTGATAGGATTCGATAACTGCTCTTAACAGGTTTTCCATTGATAAATGGAAATCGCCTGGCGACATCAAGGTGTTTCCGGTTACATAAACCCGCTTCCGAATAATATCTGGCAGTTGGGGTTTATTTTTAAATATGTTGCCCATATCATCTTTGGTCTTTTCTGCTGCATTGTCCAGAACCGTATTCTTATAAAGCAGCAGGGTAGAATATAGAAGTGCGGCATTGTCCTTGTTAATCTTGGGAAAAGGTTCTTCGTTCAGGGAATAATATTTTCCGTTTTTATTAATCTGTATGCCTGAAAAACTGAGAGTGTTTAAATCTCTGCGAATGGACTTTTTTAGGCTCTCCAGATTATCAACCTGCAAACCAATGTCAATATCCGTTGTATTTTTATATATATCTATTATCTCCTGCATGGTTAAACCGCCTACAAATATGCGGCGGTGCAATTGCTTATATAGAAAGATCACTCGCTCTACCCTGGGATTGGATTTTTTATCATGGGAGTTTTCCTTGGAGTTTTCCTTGAGATGTTGTGATGAATTGCTGCTCTTTTCCGCTTGGTTTCTTTTCTTGCCCATTTGCGCCCTCCATCAAAAGCTCTATCTATTTTCATTTGATTGTTCAATTTGAGAATTATGCATTACATACTACCATTTTAGCACTTATTGAACAAGATTGGTATTATTTGTAGTAAAATTTTGCATGATGGCAGAACAGGAACTAAAATACCGGTAATACCTCTTACTATTCTCTAATTGACGAAATATTTTCTGCGATTTCCAGCGACCGGACATACAGTTGTCCGAGCCCGGTGGTTTCATAATAGTATACCAAATTCATCACTGGGAAGGGGTTGCTATGATAGAGATGGAATTTGACAAACTTCTGGTAAGGCTCTCGCTTTTTGACCTGATCAACCTGGAACAGGTGCTTGGCAGCCTGGCTGAGCAATACCAGGCCAGACTCCTGGTCTCCGGAGATAAGGCAAGCTGGGCTTACCGCTTGCAGCAGGAGTTCACCATACCCAATGAGATGGATATGGAATTCCTGTGGGAAACACCGGATCAGGTTGAGCACCGGATAGGACTGTGCCTGAAGCAATGCCGGGCGGATGAGGCCCGAGTTTACAATGCCTCACACCGCTTGGTGTTTTCCTGTGCATCAAGGGACTGGGCTATGGTCAAATCCTTAATCACTGATCTGGAGACATTGTTGAAGCAAATGTTGCCGACCCGCTTCCTCTCTATGGAGCATTTTTTGAACTATATAGGCGGCTACTCCAGGATTTCATTGTACGAGCTATCGCTCATCCTGCTCAAGCCAGCTATGGCTGTGATAGATCAGGTATTTGAATCCTGTCCTAACCGGGGCACGATAAGTTTTCTTAACAATCGTGAAGAACGGGCAGAGAAGATAAAAACTGATAATGTTGACGGAAGCGTCACATATATCGAAGTCAATAGCTACCGGGTTTATGAAAAGGATAAGCGGCTGCTTGCGGTTGGCATAAGTATGGAACAGCATCACTGGGGAAAGTCTTATACCCTGGTGGTCTTCACCGGGGAAATCCCCTCGGATCAGATTAATAGCTTGTTTGGCAAGCCTTTTGAAGAACTTTTACAAGAGACAGCTAATCTGAAGGGAGGCAAGTTTACCGGCGACCAAAGGGTTATTAAGCTTATCAAACCGCTGGGGCTTAATGATTTGGTGCTGGATGATGAGGTCGAACATAAAATAGAGAATGATTTGTTAAGCTTCTTTTCGATGGAACCCTTGTACCGGCAGGCCAACCTGCCCTTCAAGCGGGGTATAGTATTGCATGGCCCTCCAGGGACGGGTAAAACCAGCCTGGTAAAAGTTATGGTCAGTACCATGCAACAGACTATCATATGGGTTAAAACCGGGGATATCAGCTGCGTCGAGCAGATTACCCAGATATTTCGCCTGGCCCGCCTGGGTAAACCATCGGTGATTATTTTCGAAGATGTGGATTTCTTCCTCTCTGACCGGGACAGATATTATGATACTACCAAAGCGGTGGCAAATCTGATGGCTGAATTGGATGGCTTGGAAGAAAATGATGGAATCATGGTGGTTATGACGACTAATCGCCTCGATGTTCTGGAAAAAGCCATTGTAGAAAGACCGGGGCGGATTGATGAGCGGATACTTATAGGCAAACTGTGCCGCGATAAGGTCATAGAGCTTTTAGAGAGAAAACTGAAATATTTTCATTGGAAAGATTTCTCCAGGCTATCGAAGGTTCTTCCCGAAAATCTGGTTTTAACCGGCGCTATGACCTGTGAGCTGGCTACCTTGATCATCAAATATGCCTTAAAAGAAAGTAAATCCAGCCAAATTGAGATATACAGCAATCATATTGGTCAAGCCTTAAGAGACCTGGAAGAAGTGGAACAAATGCAAATGCGCCGGGCAGGGTTTGCGGTTTAGAGTAAAAGACGAAAGTTATCCGGGTACTTCAAAAAATAAACTGAAGGGGATGTTGAGTTGAAACTAATAGACAATGAGGAAAGGTTATGTATCCCACTCTATCACGGCACCTCAACCTGTATGCTGGAATCGATTAAAGAGTACGGTTTGGGAGGAAGGAATATAATTGAAGAATATAAGGTACTTGATTTTTTGGAATATACTTACAATTTAGCCCGTAGTGGAAACTACATATCGGAACCTGATTACTTGATTAAATTGATATTAAATCAAAGGGTAACTGAGGCCGGTTATAATTTCCGTCATGGGCAGGTATATCTGACTCCTTCGCTAGATACTGCCAAAAGATATAAAAAAAACTTATATGGTTCGGAAATCATATCTCATCTTGTTGACTTATTCACTAAGTATCCAAATAATAATAACGATGATGTTTTTAACGACAACCATCCACTGTTTCACTTTCTTCGAGAAACACCTGAACCACGCCCACTGGTCTTGAAGATTCCACAACTACATATTTCAGCATTATTAGAAGGAGAAAATGGACAGCCAGTATTAGAAGTATTAGATAAATTAAGGAAAGCCATGTATTGTTCCGAACTGGCGTTTGAAATATTTTCTCAGCAGAACAATTTTGTATTAGGACAGGTTATTCCTTTCGATAAACTTGAAATCGTATCTTAGAAGTTTTAGTTCCCTGTTTAACCTCAAAAATTAAGTTTAAGGACTAGAAAGGATGATAGAAATTAAAGAAAAATATAAAAATTACGGGTTTATTGTGCTATTAATAATATTATTAATTATTGTCTATATAACATCACTGGAATCCTTGAAAAAATCAAGTATTGATCCCCAAACAAATGATTCCTCTAAAGCAAATAGTCAAGAATTGGATCAACATAGAATTAATATTCCTCAAGCAAATCCAGCCCAGTTTATACCAGAGAATAGTGAAGTAATTTCTAATGCCTCAATATACTTAACAGGATCATTAAATCCCGAGCGTATAATTATTCACAGTATCCCGGATGAATTATTTAAGGTTGGTATTATTGTCTTATCTTTCGATCAGAAAACACATTCTTGGAAATCATTATACCAGGAAACAACTGATGGGGAGTTTACTTCTCTTGAACAAGTTGCAAAACTACTTGGGGATAAGCGTGAACAAGGTGTAGTGGTTGGTCATGGAGGACCCCGAGGAAGATTATTTGGTTTTGTGATTGTTGGCGAAAACAATGGCAAAATACGAACAGTTGATATAGTCTCCGAAGATCCGGTTGATTGGGCTGGCGGTATTTTAAGTATTGAAGGTAATCAAATTGTGGTTGAAACACTAATGAACAAAACTTATTTAAAGTTAAGTAGTACAGGGTTTAATAGAAAGCTCGTCAACAAAGATCTTAGAAATAATCCGGATATTAATACAGCCAAAAAAGATGACATAATTATTAAATACACAATTGATTCCCATGGACGCATTAATGGTAACCCGGGCAATGAAGAATATATAATTCTTACTGAAGGCCAACGTGTTTTTATGGTCAGAGAGGACTTATCAAGAGTAATTGATGATCTGTTCTGTGATAGTCAAATTCTTAGTCAAGATAATAAGGTTTTTACAGCAAAAAAGGCAGGACATGCATCAATAAGTATTCAAACTCGAAGAACTGATGAGTTGGGAGATGAGCCTGACTCCTATGATTATTTTTTTATTGTAAAAAACGCCGTTCAGTCTTACAGTGGATATGCTACAACTTGAGGATACCATTCCTCCTAACAGCCAATATCCTAGCCTTTTAAATAGCTACTATGGCTAAATCCGACTACCCAAGGCCTGCCAGAGCGGGCCAGGGATAGGGGTTTAGGGGCGGTAAACGAAAGAAGAAGGCAGTTGGCAATATGCTGGGTAAAGAGAGGGATGGCAATATGTTGTATGTCACCGGTGATACCCATGGTGAATTGGATATTAGAAAACTGAATACTACTAATTTCCCGGAACAATATAGCATGACCAAGGAAGACTATGTAGCAATAATGGGGGATTTTGGGCTGGTTTGGAATGACGGCAAAGAGGATTTGTACTGGAGAAAGTGGCTCGCAGACCGCAATTTTACCACCTTATTCATAGATGGCAACCATGAAAACTTTGATTTGTTAAAACGGCATGAGGTGGTGGAATGGCACGGCGGTAAGGTACAGTTCATAAATGACAGTATTATTCATCTAATGAGGGGTCAAGTTTATGAGATAGATGGGAAAACAATATTTACCATGGGGGGCGGCACTTCCATAGATAAAGAATTCAGGAAGCCCGGCAAAAGCTGGTGGCCGGATGAGTTGCCTACCTATGAGGAATATGAGGAAGCCTTAAGGAACCTGGACCAACATAATTGGAAGGTTGATTACGTTTTTACCCATACCATTTCTAATAATATTATGAAGTTTATGCGCTACGAAAAAGAAGAATCGGAATTAAACACTTTCTTTGACCTGATCGAGGAAGAGCTTACATTCAGGCACTGGTACTTTGGTCATTTTCATGCAGATGAACAGGTAAAAGACAATTACCGGCTGTTGTATATTGATGTGATACCGGTACAGCCATAAAACCGCTACCGGATTATTAGTGCCAGCTATTGTTAAAACCTATCTGAAGCCTGCCCCCGAATAATCTTCCCGCAATTCGTTTTAGCAATTCATTGTTATCACCTTGAATAGCTTTCTAAGAGGCCCGGACAACGGCCCTATTGGTTTTAGATAGTTCCTCGGTGAGAGCTGCTCAGCAGTATTTGGGAGAAACATCCGGAGAGTTCCCGGATGTTTCTCCCGAACTGTTAAGGAGTTTTGCTATAAAGCGAAGGAGAAATAGAATAACAGGGGATGCGTGGTAACAGGCATTCCTGTATATAAGGAGATTTTATTTATGGCTGTTTACTATATAGCAGATCCTCACTTTGGTCACAACGCTATTATAAGGCTAAACAACCGGCCGTTTGAGGCGGTGGAAGAAATGGATAATACTATGCTGTCCAACTGGCGCAGCATTGTCAGACCAGATGACGAGGTTTATATAGTGGGAGATTTAATCTTTCGGGCTAAAAATCCGCCGGAACACTACTTGGATAGACTAACCGGCAAAAAGCATTTAATTCTGGGTAATCATGATAAATGGTCGAAACACGTAGAACTGGATAAATACTTTGAAAGTGTGAGCCAGATTAAGGAGATAACTGACGCTGGCAGACACATAGTATTATGCCATTTTCCCATGGTAGAGTGGCCCCGTTCTCACCATAACAGTGTGCTGGTGTTCGGCCATATCCATAATCGGACTGCGGGCGACGGGTTTAATTATTACTTAAAACACGAAAACATGCTAAATGCAGGTGTAGACATTAACCATTATTGCCCGGTAACCTATCACCAACTGGTAGCAAACAATGAGTATTTTCGGGAGATTAATAAGCAGGACTCCCATGGGAATGGTGAATAAGGTTTTTGGCAGCAGCCGGTTTTAAACAAGGGGGAAGGGAGAAAAAAGACGATGGGCCAGGCAATTTGCATTATGGGCGATGTAGAAGGTGACTGGAAAACCATGATGGAGATAATCAATGAAGACCAACCGGATATGGTTTTACAGGTGGGGGATTTCGGTTACTGGCCGGATAGGCCGGAATATAAATACTCCCGGCAAATGTGCAAGAACCAGGTACCGCTTTATTTTTGTGACGGTAATCATGAAGACCATAAAAACCTGCGCAAACTTTGCAAACAGCACGGTTCATCCGCTCCCATAGCAGTAGGCCCCAATATATTTTACATGCCGCGGGGCAGTATCTTAACTTTGCCGGACGGTCGTAAGGTCTTATTCATAGGCGGGGCCGAGTCAGTTGATAAAAGACAACGTACAGCAGGATATGATTGGTTCCAGCAGGAACTGATTCTTCCCGAGGATTTATCAAATCTTCCCAGCGAAGATACGAAGGTGGATATAGTAATATCCCATAGCTGCCCCCTGGAGTTTCAGATTGTACCTGATATATATGCCGGTATATTTGCCAGTGACCCCTGCCGGGCCATGCTTTCTCAGGTTTTACACAAATTCCAGCCCGAGCTATGGTATTTTGGTCATTTCCACCATTTAAATGGGGGAAGATATAAGAATTGTGCCTGGAGCTGCCGGCCCCGCATAGGTGATGGCCCGGTCACCTACTTACCCCGGGGAAAAAAATAATGTAAAAACGCAGATGTACAAAAAAGGAGGCAGCAAGTTTGAAAGAAATCTTTCATGACGTTTTGTGCCTCAAGAAAGGAATGGACATATTTATGAATAAACAGTCACCAAGAATTAAAAGAGCGGAGATGGCCAAAGAAACATTAAACATTTTACAGGCCTGGGGCTATAAGAACAGAAGAGGCCTGCAGGTTGATTTAAAGGAAGATGAAAAAACATGATGCACTTGTTTTGGGGGCCTATGGCTGCGGAGTATTTGGCAATGATCCCCATGATGTAGCCGAATACTTCGCCGGACACCTTTTGGCGGGAGGTTTATTCTACAATACCTTTGCCCGCGTGGTCTTTGCTGTTTTTGATAAGTCCAGTAGCAAATCGAACTTTAATGCCTTTAAGACCCGCTTTCAGAATGCATAGTAGAACCCTTGAAGCTGCTCCATTTAAGCAAACTGTTAGGCCCACAATAGGAAAAGAGGTTAGCGATACCTGGATTGGGGGAAAGGTTATGAAAATATTTGCTACGTCAGACATTCACGGCAATAAGATTATTATGCAGAAGATGGAATCGATTATACAAAAGCATCAATTGGATGCGGTGATAATCTGCGGCGATGTTCTGGAAAACCCACATGTATCGGGGTTTGATGAGTACATTGAACATCAGAACCGTAATTACCAGGAATTCAAAGAATATGTTAATAGCCTAAACAGTCAGGTTTTATATATTCTGGGAAACGATGATTGGGTAGACGGAGATAAGACTGATAAATGTTATCTAAGCTCTCAACAAGGAGTATTTATACCGTTCGATTTTGTATCAGTTTCCCCTTTCTCTACTAACCGCGAGGTAAACATTAATAAGCAGAGGTATGAGCTAAGTAAAATCCAGGTGCAGCCAGATACTATTATAGTTGCCCATGATGTGCCTCATGGATGTTTGGACCAGATACATGGAGGTATGCGGGTAGGCAGTACAGCTATACGTCAATTCTTAAGAGACAAATGCCCGCCGATATGGTTCTGCGGCCATATCCACGAATCTTTTGGAGCTAAAAGAATGTATGATACCAGCGTATTCAACTGTGCTTGTAATCCGCGTATCAGCAAATTAAGAGGTTGGATTATTGATACGGAAAAGGATTACCGCCATACGGCTATCCGGATTGAGGTTTAAGACATAGCCTGGTTATGGCTTATTGATTGATAGAAACGAGCAAAAAAGGAAATGAACACGAGATTTGATTGTTCTGTACTGCTATCACTTATTCTTGATTTGGCACTCCTTTACTACTGACATCACTTATGCTAAATTATAAAAAAACCGAAAGGCTTAGCACTATGACTAACATTTTTATACATCTGCATCATCATACTTAGAGTTATGCTTGGGCTGATTATAGGCAGGGCGCAGGCATAGCTTGTGCCCTGTATTGGGATATATAGGGCTGCGAGGTATTATTCCTGGTAGCCCTTCTTATTTTTCTGGAGGTGTATTTTGATGGCAGAACAATTGAGGAACCCCCGGGGAACCCGGGATTATTACGGTAAGGAGCAGCAGCTGCGCCAATATATCCGCCAAACCCTGGAGAAAGTATTCGCAGAATATGTTTTCGAAGAAGCGGAAACCCCGGTCTTAAACTACTATGAAACCCTGGCGCAGAAATATGCCGGCGGCGCCGAGATACTAAAGGAAGTGTACCGGCTAAGTGACCAGGGGGGCCGGCAGTTAGCCTTGCGCTATGACCTTACGGTGCCTTTTGCCCGCCTGGTGGGGACCAATCCGCAACTATCTTCTTTTTACCGCCGCTATGAAATCGGCAAAGTATTTCGCGATGGCCCGGTGAAAACCGGGCGGTTGCGCGAATTCAACCAATGCGATGTAGATATGGTAGGGGTCAAGTCAATTTTGGCCGAGGCGGAATTGATGGCGATGGCAGTAGATATATTTCAGCGCCTGGATTTGGATGTTGTTATCAGCTACAATCATCGCCAACTGCTGGAGAATATCCTGAAAGGAGCTGGTATCCGGGCAGACCGCTATTCCGAGGTTATTTTAAGTTTAGATAAACTGGATAAAGCCGGACAGACAGCAGTTGCCAAAGAATTGAACCAGAAGGGTTTTGCTTATCCGCTGATAGAAAATATTTTTGCCCGGTTAAATCAGGTTGTATTAGACAGCAAGGAAGAAATAGTGGGGAGTGAGGAACTGCAGGAATTGCAAAACTACCTTAAGGCCCTGGGAATCAAGGAGAAAACACAATTTAACCCCGGTTTAGCTCGGGGATTGGATATTTATACCGGCACCGTTTTTGAAGTATTCCTTGAGAACAGCAGCATAACCTCCAGCATTGCCAGTGGGGGCAGGTATGATCGCATTATCGGCAATTTCCTGGGCGATGGGGCAGAATATCCTGCATTAGGCATGTCCTTCGGACTGGATGTAATTTTCCAGGCTTTGCAGGAACAGCAGGGCAGACCAATATAGATGTATTTATAATCCCGTTGGATACCGGGATGGAGGCCTTGAAACTGGCTCAAGCCCTGCGGAAAAAGCAAGTCCGGGTGCTGGTTGAGATGAAAGAACGCAGGCTGAAGAAATCTTTGGATTATGCCAATAAAAGTTTAATCCCTTTTGTTATCGTTTTGGGGAGCCAGGAGGTAGAAACTGGTATAATAAACTTAAAGAACATGTTAAGCGGGGCTGATGTTACTATATCCATCCAGGAACTGACCGGCGACCCACACTCCTTCCTGGTGTTCAGGAACGGGAACGAATCCTCTCATGCCCGGTGCCTGGTTATTTTCCCCGCAAAGATTCTTTTTTGGAACTAGAAAGACTAATTGGCCTGCGGGAAGTAAAAAGAACCCTGGCCGAAGTGGCGGCTTTTACCTTAATCCAAAACAGACGCTCAGAACTGCGGCTTAAATCAGACCCCACCGTTTTGCACATGGTTTTCAAGGGCAATCTATTTACTCCAAAACAATTATTTCGATGTCCGCATCACTCATCCTATGCTATAATTTGGCAAAATCGTCCATAAACATATTTATAATTTAATACAGCCAAAAAAGATGACATAATTATTAAATACACAATTGATTCCCATGGACGCATTAATGGTAACCCGGGTAATGAAGAATATATAATTCTTACTGAAGGCCAACGTGTTTTTATGGTCAGAGAGGACTTATCAAGAGTAATTGATGATCTGTTTTGTGATAGTCAAATTCTTAGTCAAGATAATAAGGTTTTTACAGCAAAAAAGGCAGGACATGCATCAATAAGTATTCAAACTCGAAGAACTGATGAGTTGGGAGATGAGCCTGACTCCTATGATTATTTTATTATTGTAAAAAACGCCGTTCAGTCTTACAGTGGATATGCTAAAACTTGAGGATACCATTCCTCCTAACAGCCAATATACTGGCCTTTTAAATTGCTACTATGGCTAAATCTGACTACCCAAGGCCTGCCAGAGCGGGCCAGGGATAGGGGTTTAGGGGCGGTAAACGAAAGAAGAAGGCAGTTTGCAATATGTTGGGTAAAGAGAGGAATAGCAATATGTTGTATGTCACCGGTGATACCCATGGTGAATTGGATATTAGAAAACTGAATACTATGTCAAGTCCACCGGTGCCACCAGTGGTATAAGACATCGTGCTTTTGGACGGTTTAGGCTGGCTGTAACAATCTGGTTTTAATATTATCCCGTTTCATCATTGTTTGTTTTTTGAAAATAATTAAGATAAAATTATGATAGCAGTCATAAAATAGGACTAAGACAACATGGAAGGAGAGGGTGGTATGACTACTTCCATAAAACAAATTGAAGAAATAATTCAGCGGCTACCGGTTGAGAAACTTGAAATCTTGCTTGAAATAGCAAGGGATATTGAAAATGAAGAGCTTTCACCAGAAGATATTGCAGATATTGAGGCAGGTAAGACAGAAATAGAACGCGGGGAATGGGTGAGCTTAGATGAGTTCTGCCAACAAAAACAATTATAAAGTCAAACTGTCCCGCAAAGCATCAACATATCTTTCCCGCGTCAATAGCCCCTTTGATCAAAGAATTATTAACGCCTTGCGTTTGCTGGCAATAAATCCGAAGAATGACAGCCAGGATATAATTCCATTGGAAGGCAGAGCAGGAGAGTATAGACTTCGTGTAGGTAAATACCGGTGCTTGGGCTGATTTTAGACAGGGCGCAGGCATAGCTTGTGCCCTGTATTGGGATATATAGGGCTGCGGGGTATCTTTCCTGGTAGCCCTTCTTATTTTTCTGGAGGTGTTTTTAAATGGCAGAACAATTAAGGAACCCCCGGGGAACCCGGGATTATTACGGTAAGGAGCAGCAACTACGCCAATATATCCGCCAAACCCTGGAGAAAGTATTCGCAGAATATGTTTTCGAAGAAGCGGAAACCCCGGTCTTAAACTACTATGAAACCCTGGCTCAGAAATATGCCGGCGGCGCCGAGATACTAAAGGAAGTGTACCGGCTAAGTGACCAGGGAGGTAGGAAGTTGGCCTTGCGCTATGATCTTACGGTGCCTTTTGCTCGCCTGGTAGGGACAAATCCGCAATTATCTTCTTTTTACCGTCGCTATGAAATCGGCAAAGTTTTTCGGGATGGCCCGGTTAAAACCGGACGGTTGCGCGAATTCACCCAATGCGATGTGGATATGGTAGGGGTTAATTCCATTTTGGCCGAGGCGGAATTGATGGCGATGGCAGTAGATATATTTCAGCGCCTGGATTTGGATGTTGTTATCAGCTACAATCATCGCCAACTACTGGAGAATATCCTGAAAGGAGCCGGTATCCGGGCAGACCGCTATTCCGAGGTTATTCTAAGTTTAGATAAACTGGATAAAATCGGACAGATAGCAGTTGCCAAAGAACTGAACCAGAAAGGCTTTGCTTACCCGCTGATAGAAAATATTTTTGCCCGGTTAAATCAGGTTGTATTAGACAGCAAGGAAGAAATAGTGGGGAGTGAGGAACTGCAGGAATTGCAAAACTACCTTAAGGCCCTGGGAATTGAGGAGAAAACACAATTTAACCCCGGTTTAGCTCGGGGATTGGATATTTACACTGGGACAGTTTTCGAAGTTTTCCTTGAAAACAGCAGCATAACTTCCAGCATTGCCAGTGGGGGCAGGTATGACCGCATTATCGGCAAATTCCTGGGCGATGGGGCAGAATATCCTGCAGTAGGCATGTCCTTCGGACTGGATGTAATTTTCCAGGCTTTGCTGGAACAGGGAACAGCAGGGCAGACCAATATAGATGTATTCATAATACCATTGGATACCGGAGTAGAGGCCCTAAAACTGGCCCAAGCCCTGCGGAAAAAGCGGGTTCGGGTGCTGGTTGAGATGAAGGAACGCAGGCTAAAGAAGTCTTTGGATTATGCCAATAAAAGCTTAATCCCTTTTGTTATCGTTTTGGGGAGCCAGGAGGTAGAAACTGGTATAATAAGCTTAAAGAATATGTTAAGCGGGGCTGATGTTACTATATCCATCCAGGAACTTACCAGCAACCCGCAAGCCTTCCTGGAGCCTACTATATGAAAGGAGCTGTAAAATTACGGCCATATGTAAAACTGGGCGGTATTGTCCAGAGCAGAACTGGGTGAACCCAAGGACGAAGAGCATCCTGACTCACATACTGGCGGAATCTAATCAAAAGATGGTTTTAGAATCACTCCATGGCACCACTTTTATCTGTTTCTCATATAATATAACGAAATATGTTTCTCGCTTTTAAGCAGCCGGGTTCCTATTGATAAAACAGCAGGCGGGTTCTAATCCCCGGTTCGTTGCAGCGCTCTCGTTGAGACTGCTCCGTAGTTTCTTCCGATGCTTAAACAGCTTTCTGGAAAAGTGGTGAAGGAATGGAAATATCGATGCGCTTTACGGATATAAACCAGGAACGGGAACGAATCCTCTCATGCCCGGTGCCAGGTTATTTCCCCCGTAAAGATTCTTTTTTGGAACTAGAAAGACTAATTGGCTTGCGGGAAGTAAAAAGAACCCTGGCCGAGGTGGCGGCTTTTACCTTAATCCAAAACAGACGCTCAGAACTGCGGCTTAAATCAGACCCCACCGCTCTGCATATGGTTTTCAAGGGTAATCCCGGTACAGGCAAAACCACCGTAGCGAGAATTCTCGGTAGAATATTCAATGAAATTGGAATATTAAGTAAGGGACACCTCTTGGAAGTAGAAAGGGCTGACCTGGTCGGGGAGTATATCGGACACACCGCCCAAAAAACCAGGGAGATTTTAAAAAGAGCCATGGGTGGTATAGTATTCATTGATGAAGCCTATTCTCTGGCCCAGGGAGGAGAAAGAGATTTTGGGAAGGAAGCAATTAGCACTTTAGTCAAAGCTATGGAGGACTACCGGGATAACCTGGTGGTAATCCTGGCGGGTTATTCCCAGGAAATCGACCGTTTTTTAAAGTCCAACCCCGGGCTCAGATCCCGTTTTCCCATTCATATTGACTTCTGCGACTACAATGCGGAGGAATTATTTCAAATTGCCCTGCAGATATATCAGGAAAGAGAGTATGAATTAACCAGTAGATGCCGGTGGAAACTAAAACAACAACTCAATGAATTTGTCAAAAACCGTCATTCTCACAGTGGTAATGCCAGGTATGTGAGGAACCTAGCGGAGAAATCCATAAGACTGCAGGCCTTGCGCATAGTGGATAAAGATGCCCCTGTCCGCCGTGATTTAGTAACAATTGAAGAAGTGGATCTGCCTGATCCTCGCAGTATTCAGGCTTAAAGCTGGGCGAAAGTGTAGAAAAGAAGGCAAATAAGCCCGGGGAATGTCCCCGGACTTATTCTGTGTGTAACTGGCATCATAGTGTGCTAAAGGTAGAGCTGGGTCGTTAAAATTTTCCAATCGTGGAAATAATCATGATCAGAATAAGATAGGAGTATATTCCTAATTAATTTGAGTTTCGGATATAACCGGAGTATAATACGTATAATAAACCATAGAGGTGATAGCGTGAAAAATACTTTTTCATTGCTATTTGTATCGCTGTGTGCTGCGAAACGGAGGTTTATATGCAAAGTATAATCGAACGAAAAGAATATCTCGACTGGCTGATTCGCTGGAAGGAAAAGCAAATCATAAAGGTTGTATCTGGTGCCCGCAGGTGTGGAAAATCAACCATGTTCGATATTTTCTGCAATTACCTGCTGGAAAACGGAGTGGAACAAAGCCAAATCATCATGCTCAATTTTGAGGATATTGACCTGGAGCACCTGAGTAATTATCGGCTTTTATATGATTATATCAAGCCTATGCTTCTGCCTGGCAGGATGAACTATATCTTTTTGGATGAGATACAGCATGTAGAGCAGTTTGAAAAAGCAGTGGACAGCCTGTTCCTGAAAGAAAACTGCGATATTTATATTACTGGCTCCAATGCCTACTTCATGTCTGGTGAGCTTGCTACGCTACTCTCCGGCAGATATGTTGAACTGAAAATGCTGCCGCTGTCCTTCAGGGAATTCTGCTCTGGTCTTGGCGCTAATCAGCACGAACTATCCAAAAACGAGAAATTTAATCTGTATGTGGAAAATGGTTCCTTTCCCTACATTCTGAAATATGGTCACGGGGAAAAGGAAGCGCGGGAATACCTGCGGGATATCTACAACACTGTTTTACTGAATGATATCGTCGCCCGGCTAAAAATAAAGGATGTGAACATGCTGGAGAATGTAACCAGGTTCATGCTCCATAATATTGGAAACAAGGTCTCACCGACAAAGATTGCAAACACTCTGAAATCCGAAGGCAAGGGCGTTGACCAGAAGACAGTGGATCGGTATATCCGTGGGTTGACTGACAGTCTGATACTATATGAAGCGACTCGCTACAACATCAAAGGCAAGCAGTTTCTCACCACCCAGAGTAAGTACTATGCCGTTGATGTTGGACTGCGGAATGTGCTTGTCAGAGGAAAGGAAAGCGATGTGGGACACATCCTTGAGAACATCGTTTTTCTGGAGCTGAGAAGGCGCGGCTACGAGGTGTATGTCGGTCAGCTCGCTGACGGCGGCGAGGTTGATTTTGTAGCGATCAGCCCTGACGATTTTGCCTATTATCAGGTAGCAGCAACAACGCTGGAAGAAGAAACGCTGAAAAGAGAACTAGCTCCTTTTAAAAAAATAGCGGATAATTATCCCAAATACCTGCTCACACTGGATGAGCCGTTTGGAACAGCAGATTATGATGGTATCCAAAAGCGCAATGTTGTGGATTGGCTGCTAAAAGAATAACTAAGATGGGATATTTAAAGCCGGCAAAATAAAGGAATTGAAGGTCGCATGGGGTAATAACAAAACAGCTCTAAGCCCGGATATTATGGCATTTCAGGGTGAATAAATACCATACTATAACCGGCAAGATAATTGGGCTTCGATAATTGAGCAACTGCTGTATTCGTAATTACAGATATTCCAATTGCAGTTATTTAATTCTGTCCTTCCAATAATTCGGAGTTCGATTTAATTGCATAACAGCAATTATTAAAACCTCATTTTTATTTTCTGAAACTTGGTAGATAATACCAGATGGAAACCGTTTTGTTAAACATCTTCTCGTATCTTTTGAAAATTTGCCCCATGCGTTTGGGAAATAAATTATTCGTTAAATTGTTGAGAGGATTTCCTCTGAGAATTCCAAACCAAGACCGGGACTACAATCTTCATAATATTCTATTGCTTCAAAAAACTCTATCTTTGCTTTGGGATGAAAAAAAATATCACCTGACAAATCTCTCTTCTATTTCTTTAAAAACCTCTTTCCCGGATATCATTTGGACTTTACCAGATTTGATATCACTAATTCTATCTTCGACTTCTTTAACCCACAATTTATCTATATCTTCTTGTATGGGTTGCAAACTGGAAAGAATTTTTTCAATAATGGTTGTTTTAACATCTATTGGCAAAGATTCAATCATAGATATTAAATCATTTGTATCAATACTCATGATAAAAGTCATTCCTTTCACCAGATTTAAAGGCATACTCTAATTTCGTGCTAGTAATGTTCATTTCAAATTTATTGTATCATAAACCTATAAATGGTGAAATCCGATAAGTTTTTGCTGCGATTCAATAGAGCCAGTAGTGTACTATATTAACCGCGGAGCGATGTTCTTTTAGAAATCAATGTTTTATTACCGGGAGGTTCCCTGGCGTGGGATGGGGGTTTATCTTGACCGGATTAATCTAATACTTTTATACCGTTGATTAACATAGGCGCTCTGGCGCCTTTTCTTTATGATGTAATAATGGCACACGAGTAGTATCTGTTGGGTTCAACCAGATATTGGTGTATACTTTAAGTACTGGAATTAGTAATTTTTGCAGAATGTTTATTAAGTAACCAATTGGAATGGAATTATTTACTGGGGTGAATGCAACAAACATGAATATTAATTCGGATATAAATGTCCTGGGCAGCTTGTCAGATTTCAGGCTGATATCGGCTTTGTTGGTTGAAGGCAAAAATAATGCAAATTACCAGGCCTATTCCAATATAAAGACCAATAGATCCTATAAGAGATTTGCCAGCGCCATAACGAACACCCTTATTAAATTTACCGACCCCAATATGGAATATTTAATTCGGGACGTATTTAAGCATGAGGGGCTTTCTGCTCACTGCTTGCTTTTGCTTTTCTGGAATGCCTGCGTAAATAATGAACTACTCGATTATCTAAATCAAAAAGTCTATTTTCCGGCTTTATACAGCGGGCGGGCGGCACTTAAGAAAGATGAAGTTGTGGCTTGCTTGCAGGAATTAAAGCAGAGCGAAACAGCTATGCAGAAGTGGACTGATTCAACTATTGAAACTACTGCCTCCAAGTACCTGACATTTCTAAAAAAATTTAACCTGATGGAAGGTAGGGTTAATAAAAGCATAGTTCCCCCAGGTATGGGTGATAAAGAAATAATACTATTTATTTATTGGCTATTAAGCGTTGAACCCAATACTAATTTACTGGAAAGCGGGTGGCTGCCATACTGCTTTTTAGAAAAAGAATTATTTATTCAGCAGATTTTGCAGAAAAGGTATATGAAGTTTTATAACCTTCAATATTCGGTAAATAACCTGAAAATCGAACCGACCTTTTCATACAAGGAGCTGTATCATGAACTTGGTTAATCCTGAAAACATGGTTTTGAACACCATGCGGCTGGTTGAATCCGATGAAAAATCACATATTCGTTTAAGTGCCAATGGCGGTAATTCCATATTACTGGTATGTAAGCCCGACCGGGAAATAGATTATATCCGAGCCATAAGGAAATTAATGCCTGAGGATAAATACCAGATCATTGATTTAAGCGATTTGCTCTGTCAATTTGTCGAGCAGAACAAATCCAACCTGGAAGAAATGTTTAACCTGCTGCAAGGGTCGCTGCATCAAATATTTAAAACCCCGGCCGGAGAAGAAGGCAGCGATTATTTAGGGTTAATTCTGCAGGCTATCGATAGTAGCTTAAAAGCAGATAAGATCCCGGTATTGATTAACACCGGTACTTTGTACGGCAGCGGAATTGGGAGCATACATATTGTAGAGAACGATTCAGTAATGCGGGCCAAATCACCTTTAATTATTTTATATCCGGCCACCTGGGTTCAGGATATGCTTATGTTTTTAGGGAAAAGACCGGCATCCAAATACAGATGCATGGTGGTTAAGTAGAATATAGGGGAGGTTGGTGGGGTTAGCAATGAAGATAAAGGATAGTCTGACCATTGATTTAACTGAGGATATAAAAAATGTTATCGACCTGGAAGATCATTCCGAAGCAGAAATTCAGGCTGAAATCGAAAATTACATAGTTACTGATGGCCTGGCCCGTGATTACGAAGATTTTGTAGCTACATTTACTTCTGATATTGTAGAAACCGGAGTTTGGATTTCTGGATTTTATGGTTCGGGTAAATCGTATTTCGGCAAACTGCTGGGCTACCTGCTCAGTAATCGCAGCATTGCCGGCACTCCTGCCCGGGATAGAATCCTGCAAAGATTTACCGGTATAAGGGATGAAGCCTTAATTAAAAACTCTATTGCCAGGCTTGGTCCGGAGAATTGTCGGGTAGTATTTATGGATGTAGCCAAGCAGGATACATCAAAAGGTTTAGCCTTTACTCTCTTTAGAGTGTTTTTAAAATCATTGGATCTACCGGAGAATGAACATGGTATTTTTTTATATCAATTAATGATAAATGATAATCAGACTAACATTCATGATTACATTGATAAAAGAATGGATAAAGACTGGAGTAAGATTCAAACCAGAATGCTGGAGTACACCAAAGCAGCCAAATCAATCTATATCAATGCGGGAAACAGCGGGAGTGATTATGAAAACTTAATGACTACCATTCGCCGCGATATGGACCAATTTAGTGCATCCCGTTTAAAAGATGAATTAAGTAATTATTTACAGATAAATACTGATGAGAAAATAATTTTTCTCTTTGATGAAGCCAGTGAAGCCATTACCCAGCAAAAATTTAACCTGCTGGATCTGGAAGGTATCAGCGAAGCCTTATCATCATTGGGGGCAAAAGTATGGACTATTGCTATTGCCCAGGAAAAATTAGATGATGTCATTAATAATTCCAACATAAACAAAGCTCAGCTTACCAAAGTAACCGACCGCTTCAAGACCAAAATCCACCTGGAAGCTACCGAGGTAGATATAATAATCCGCAATCGCTTATTAAACAAAAAGACTGCCGCAGAAGATAAATTAAGGGTTCATTATAATAAGAACTCCGGAAAAATCAGCGATCATGCTGCTTTAACCGGTATAGGAATAATTAAAACAGATACGCTGGATTCTTATTTAACATATTATCCTTTTTATCAATATCAATTCAACCTGCTGCAAAATTTCTTGTTTGGAACCAAAGGCTATGCTTCAAGTAAAGTAGCTGCCCGGGGCATGATCATAACTACCTATGATATTTTAAAGCGGGAGTTAGCCGAAAAAGAACTGTTTGCCACTGCTACCGGATGGCAAATAAACAAACAGGCTCAGCCCCAACCTCCGGCACACCTGGTTAACCGCTACGATAATGCTGAACGCATACTAAAAGAACGCAGCTCCACTATTTCCGGTCGCAGATTATTGGAAACTATTAATTTTTTGAATGAAGCGGAAGTTGGCCCCACGACTACCATATCCAATATTATTAAGTCCTACATAGATGATCCGGAAGACTACCATAAAGTGTACGAGCATATTGTCAAAGCATTGGATGATTTAGTAGAAGCCAAAATACTCTTATCAACTAATAACACCTATCGTATTACTTCCGATCTGGAACAGCGTTTATTGGAGGAAATGAACCGCTTTATCGTTCAAGGCTTTGTGAAGAAGAAGAATGCTGTTACTGCTTATAAAGACAGCTCTTTTATAAAAACATTGGCCCGCATTACCGACAGCAATCTGCCTTATGATTTTTACATCAGCACCGACAATGATGATGAATTAACTAATCCCGCCTTGAAAGAACTCAAAATCAAAGTAAAAAGTGTATATAACCAGGGTGATAACCGCAGTGCTGACATAGAGACATTGAAAGCACAAAGCCAAAATGATAAAGATCTCATCTGGCTCTTACCGGATAATAGTTCATTTCCTGAACTGGATCGTCTCATTGATGAAATTCAACGAATTACCTATCTGGAAGAAAACTATAATAACCCGCAGTCCGAGGAAGCCGGCATCATAAGGAATTTTTCAACTGCCAAAGGCGAAAAAGAAAATCGGGTTAAGGAACTGATAGAGCGGTCATTACATAATGCTACCGCCATATATCTATATAACACCTATCAATTGGATCAGGATAACTGGCAGACTACCCTGCAAAACCTGCAGCGCAATGTCATACAGAACGTCTATTTCAAACGACTGACTGCCCAATTAAATGATGAAGTAGCAGGCAGGGTAATTAAAGAAGCGAACAATACGCGTTTAAGGACTTACTTTGCCGGTTCAGAATTTCAGTTTTTTGATGCCCAGGGAAATTTCATTGGTGAAAACTTAAAAGCTGCCGAGGAGATACTGTTTAAAATTAAAAATACTTTTGCAGATGGGGATACCCTGGCAAAAGAATTGGGAAAACCTCCTACCGGTTTTGCTTTTGGCACGGTTATTTCAACGGTGGCCGCCTTGATGCGTGGCGGTAAAATAATAGCTAAATACAATGGGATGGAGAAGTTTTCCTGGCGTGATGAAGGAGTAAGCACTATTTTCACAACCGCCCGTGAATTTCGTAAAGCCTCCTTCAAAGCCATAGCAAAATCTTTATCAGCCCAGCAAAAAAACGATGTGGTTACTATTCTGCAGGAGTCGAAATGTGAGCAAAGAATCGATAAAAAGATTGACTGGAACACTAATGATTTTGATTTAGCCAATGCTAGCAAAGAACTGGCCAAAATGTTCTGCAACAAAGCGGATGAAATGCGCAAGCAAAACCCGGATTTTGATTTGCTCTTTGCCGATATAAATGAGCAAAAGAAAACCCTGGGGGAATTTACCGGGGTCGTTAGTGAAGCCAACTATATCGAAAGAGCGGAGAACTTTCTCACCCGTAAAGATACCTTTACCAGCGCGGTTAAAGCCATCGAAAAGGCGGAAAAATTTATTCACAGCAAACTGCCCAAGCTTCGGCAGTGGTATGCTTTTGCTGATGGAGTAAAGGATGAATTAAATAAATCAGCCCGCAGTAATGAAACCCTTACCCGCCTTATATGGGAATTCCATAATTTATACGGGCAGGAAGTAGTGAAAAACTTTGCTGCTTTACAAGAGACTGCCCAAAAAATAAAGGATGAATACTATGCCCTCTTAAGCAGTGCCGCCGGTGATATGGCCGGTAAATACAGCCAGTTAAAGACTGCCGCCGAAGCAGTTATTGAAGAAATCAATCGCCTCCCGACCGGGTTGAATGATGAAGCTTTGGTTAAAGCGGAGACCCTGTTACACTATGCCGAGCAGAGAATGCTGGCCAATGTAGAGATTGATTTTGAGGTGCAGGACAAGCATTCCCATTTTACTTATTCGGAAATGCTCTCGTTTATTGAACTGTATAATACAAAGAAAACTGAACTAGAAATTATTAGAGCAGGTTTGATAAAAGAAGCCCCGCCGGAACCGAAACCGGGTGGTTCGGTTCCGGAAACGATAACCCATACTACCAGGCTGCCCGGTTTACGGCTAAAAGTAGGTAGATACAAAAAATGGCTGCAGCAGGAAATGCATAAAATGGCTGCTGTAAGTGATAACGATGAAATAGAGATCAGGAAGGGATAATCATGAAACTAGCTGAACATGTTGAACATATTCGGCAGATAATAGATCAGGCATTTCGTAATACTCTGGGGCGCATGGGCATAACTGCCACTGTCCTGCAACCGCTGGAAAATTTATCGCAGCAATTTCATCTTGACAGGATACGGATAGAAGATGTTTTTGAAAACTTTGCTGCTGAAACTGGTTCTGTTGCTGATGCCTACGAGAAACTGGTAGAAGAACTTACCTTTACCCTTTTTAATCGCCTGGCAGCGCTCAAGGTAATGGAAGCCCATGGCCTGAATAGCCCGATACTTACTCGCAGCAGCCAGCATGGGGATCGTTCTTTTGCTCATTTTCTCTGGCTGGAACAAAATCCCGAAGGGCGCAATGAAGAGCAGGAAGGTCTGCTGCCTTTTATAGAAGAACAGCTGAATACCTTGTCGGCTGATATTCCCTTATTCAGCCCCCAGTATCCTTATCATCTCCTACCTACTGCTATTGAATTAAGGGATATTATAGATGCTTTTAATGCGGTGGAAAAGGATGAACAGGTTGAAGCAGATATCTGGAAAAGTGATGATGTTTTAGGTTGGTTATATGAAAGCTACAACAATTACAAAAAAGCTGCCCACAAAGAAAGCAAAGCTAAAACTGAATATAACAAAGTCAGCATCCAGAGTCAGGTTTATACCCCCGGTTGGGTTGTGAAATTTCTGGTGGACAATAGCCTGGGCAAATTATATCTGGAAATGTATCCTGACTCCACTATCAAAGAAAAATATAAAATTGCCAATGCCCCGGCCAAACCAAACCGGGAAAGGAAACCGCTTACTGAAATACGGCTTATTGACCCCGCTTGCGGCTCGGGCAATTTTTTGCTCTATGCTTTTGATTTACTATATGACCTTTACATTGACCAGATTAATAACTATGGTGCTGACTATGATGACGACGAAATACCAGAACTAATTATTCGGCACAACCTGCATGGGATCGATATAGATGACCGAGCTGTACAACTGGCTCAATTAGGGTTGCACATAAAAGTTAAACGTCAGAATCGCTCGGTTAAAATTGAACATTTCAATATTGTCAGCTCAGATTTCTTTTTACTCGATTATCCCGAGGTAAAGCATCTCTTTGAAAATGGGGAAAAACTCAGTCTCGAATTGGAGAACATTGTTACAGAAATGTGGGATGAGCTGCAGCAGGCTTATAAATTTGGTTCTTTAATACGATTGGAAGAGAAATTCAGCCTGCGTATGCAGGAACTGGTTCAGCAGTGGGATGAAGGCCGCTTGTTTAAAGAACAAACGCTGGCTAATTATGAACAGTTCCGGGAAAACTTCTTTACCGGTTTGCAAAATGCAGTGGCTCATAATACCGCAAAGCAGGGCATTAATTTTTTAAACAGCAAAACTGGTGATGCCATAAGATTTTTAGAATTGTTGACCCAGAAATACGATGTAGCAGTAGCCAATCCGCCTTATACTGATAGCAGCGACTTTGGCCCGGAATTGAAAAAGTTTATAAATGCCAACTATATGAAGCCGTATAAGTTCCACTCCAATCTTTATGCGACATTTATTAAGAGATGCTGTGAATTCGTAGATGAAAAAGGCAAAGTTGCTTTAGTACATCCACCTACTTTTATGTATATCAAGTCTTTCGAGGATGTTCGAAAATTCATTATTGATAAAATGCAGATTAATATATTTGTAGAATGGGGTTATTTGGGAATGTTTAACCCATTGGCCAGAGTAGATAGTGCGATGTTTGTGCTGGAAAAAGAAAGAAATAAAGATTCTGCTGTTTTTATTAAATTGAACGATCTATATGAGGGTAAAAGGTATGATGTTCTATTTGAAGCTTATGAAGATTTACTTAATAAAAAATATAACAGCCGTATATATTTTATAGATCAGTATAAACTCAAAATCATTGAAGGTTGGCCTTTTATTTATTGGATTTCTGATGGGTTTAGGGAACAATTTAAAGAGAAGACAATCAGTGAATTATTTAATCCTGTTCAAGGTGCTGCAACAACAAACAATCATAGATTTTTAAGATTTTGGTGGGAAGTAAATAAGAGTACTATTTCAATTAATTTTGAAGTTGATAAACATAGGTGGGTTTATTATTCAAAGGGTGGACCTTTTAATAAATGGTATGGGAATATGTGGGTTTTGTTAGATTGGAAGAATAATGGCCAGGATTTGATTGATGCGGGTGCTGTTCTTCGAAATAGTAGTTATTATTTTCAAGAAGGGATAACATATTCGGCAAGTGGTTCGAAAGGAGCTTCATACAGATATTTACCCAGCAATTGCATTTTTGATACGGGAGGTTCGTGTGTCTTCCTAAAAAAGGAATACAAAAACCTGCATTATCTCATTGCGTTTTTAAATTCACCACTATCTCGATATATAATAAACTGTTTGAATCCTACTGTTAATACGCAGGTTGGTGATATGCAAAGGATTCCAGTGGTTATTCCTTTAAAAGAGCAGGAAGAATGTATTTCTATATTTGCAACCAAAAACATTGAAATCAAAAAACACCTATGCTCTTATCATATTATTGAAACCAATTTTGATAAAACAGCCCTTACTGCCGTTTCCGATCCAGCCTTACGGGACCGGATATTGTCATATTTAAACTACGAAAATGCCCAACTAACGCTGGTACTAATCAATGAAGCCATCATTAACCATCTGGTTTTCGATGTTTATGACCTCAGCCCCGAAGACCGCCGGCAGGTAGAAACCCAAATGGGCAAACCGGTGGGAGAATTGCCGGTACTGGCAGAGGCCCGAGATGCATATTTAGCATCAACTACTATTGAAAGTGAAACTGTCCGGGAATTTATCACAAAGCTACCCGTTATCACCTTTGATGAGGAAAAGATACATAACGTAAAGGATGAGTTTACTGCCCTTTATCAGAGCAACAATGACCTGGAAGAATTCTGTATCCGCCACCAACTCAATTCTATTAATGTATGGTACTGGTTCCGGGAAAGCTTGGTATTACCTCTGGGTAGAGCCGCAGAGATAGCTTTGGAATTTCTGGCTGATACCTGCCGTAGCGTTCTCATGGAAGATGAAGACGGAATCATTCCTCTGGTAGGCCTGCCGGGTGAATCGGGTCTGTTAGATCGTTTGGAGCATTATTGCCTAAATAACGGCTTTACTTCAGCGCAGTTCAGCCAATTAGATGAACTCTTAGGTCGACCTATCAATGAATACCTGGAGCATCATTTTTTTAGAGACTTGAGCAATCACCTCAATCTGTTCATGTACCTGCCCAAAACTCCCTTTATCTGGCACCTTAGCAGCGGTCCCCAGCAGGGTTTTGAAGCCTATATAATCATTTATAAATGGAATCGGGACAGCCTGTTTAAACTCAAAACCCGCTACCTTGGTAAACGGGTGGAAAGCCTGGAGTTTCGCCAGATTCAATTGGCTGATAGCAACACTGCCCAGGCCCAAAATGAAAAAGAGAAAATCCGGTTGCAGTTGCAGGAAATCGCCGAGTTTACCAGCAAGATAGATGAGCTAATAGCTGAAGGATACGATCCCCAGTTGGATGGTGGAGTGGGTAAAAATATTGCTCCCCTGCAAAAGAAAGGCTTACTGCGCAGTGAAGTGCTGACTGCCGGGCAATTGGACAAATACTTAAAGGCGGATTGGTAATGACTAATCAATGGTTTTTAGAAGATATTAAAAATCTCATAAAAAAACGGGGGCGGGTAGTAATATTAGACCCCAGGTCTCAGTATGGCTTTTTATTGCCATTACTGGAGTTCCAGGGATACACCCTGCTCAGGACTGATAGCAATTTAACCGAGCCATGGCAAACAGTCAAGGAAGAACTGTTATTGCGTTATGAAGCTGAAACCCGGCATAAATCAGATAAGGTAGTATTCTATGTCAGCCGGGAACAGGATAAGCTCAGCTTTTTGCTGGACTACTGTTTTACCCACGGCTGTCTGGATTTTAGCGAGCCGGCGAAGTGGCTTAGAAAGAAACTTTTTTCCCATACCGGGCTGCAGGTGCAGCTGGATGACGCCACTCTTTTAACCGCAGGTAAAATAGGAGCAGAAAAAGACCTGGCCTGGTGGAAGAAGATTCTGCAAAACCTGGAGGATTTGATTGACCTGGAGGATGAGTTGATACCTTTCATGGATGATCCCGAAGCTTATATTGCCGATCTGGAGCAGGACATCCGCCGCATGTTTGAAACCAAAGTATTTCAATTATTAAATCAGCCTTATATGACCAAGCCTACTAAAACATTAGCTGAAGAAGTAGCCCGTAAACTGCTGGATGGCCTGGCCTATAACGATATTAAGACTGACCTCTTATCAATCTACCATCGCTGGGCTGATAGCGAAACCTACAGTCCCTCTTTAATGAATTACGTTGCTAATTACAATCTGGATAGTTCGGTTGACCCCTGGGCAGCTCATCCCGACCATTGTTTTTCTGCGTTGGATCAAAAAGCACTGCAGCAGCTTACAGTACATTTAAGAGATAAAGAGTATGTATCCGGGAAGCTGGATGCGATAAAAGCCCGGGCTAAAAACACCAGAATAAAGCGTTTTGTCCCAGGCTGGTGGCAGGATTTTATCATCCTGATGGAATTTGATAACCAGCCCTTGACTGCCTGCTCCAGTTTTGAACAGGTAGTAGATTTTTATACCAGCTATTTTGCCCAGGTGGATCGGGCTATCCGCAATCTTTATACCGCCTTTTTATCAGACAAAAGCATTATTCGCCCGCTGCAGGAATACTATGAGAGCCTGAATTATGAATTGCTACAGAAGTGGTTTGAATATGCCCAGCAATATAAGTCAGACCAGCAGGGTTATTTACCTGATTTATTTAAGAATGCTAAAGCTGGAACAGCCGTTATTGTAGGTGATGGTATCCGCTATGAAATTGCCGATTATGTAGCAACTGCTTTGGCAAATAAGTTCAAGGTAGACAAACAGACTATGTTAGCCGGACTACCATCGGAAACGGAACATAATATGAGCGCGTTATATGTGGGTAATAATGAATTGCTGGCCTCGCATAAAGACCGGGAAAAAAAGCTTAGCGAAATCAGCGGCAAAGCTATTACTTATATGAACCTGGAAGCAGTTAGCTATGGCGAAAAAGCTAATTATCTGGTACTTAACTACAAAGATATTGATTATGCCGGGGAGACACTGCAGCAGGGTGCTCTTAAACTTTTTGCCGAATTTGAACAGGTACTGCAAGATAAAATTGCCCAACTCCTGAATATGGGTTATAAAGAGGTTCACTTGGTGACTGATCACGGGTTTGTTTTGACCGGCTTATTGGATGAAGCTGATAAAATAGCCCCTGATGCCGATGGAAATAAAGATGTCCATGAACGGTTTATCCGTACCCAGGATAAACCCGATAATCCCGACTGGCTTATTTTTGAGAAACCTTATGGCGAATACAAATATCTATGTGCGGCGAAAAGTCACCGGCCATTCAAATCCAAAGGGGCCTATGGCTTTGCCCACGGTGGATTTACTCCCCAGGAAATCATCTTACCCCGCTTTGTTTTCCGTAAAGATGGCTTTGCCACTTCCAGTTTAGGCGTAGCCATAAGCAATAAAACCGAGTTAGCGGAGGTAGCCGGTGAAATATTCGTTATTAAGCTGCAGGCTGATGCCGGCGCTACGGATTTGTTTGCTTTTAAACGCAAGGTAAAGATACTGCTCTATGATGATAATATAAATTGTGGCAGTAGTAATCTAATTAATATGGAACCCGGCAAAACTGAAACGGTGGAGTTTACTTTTGATGACCGCCAGACCTTAAAAGCAGTTTTATTAGATGCTGAAACCCAGGAGCAATTAGATATTGTAACTATTAAAAAATCCAGCGTCCGTGATCTGGGCGGATTGCTATAATTGGGAGGATTTTATGATAGATAATTTGGACAAAAAGGCTTTGGAACATTTTCGGGGATATGTAGTCAGAAAAGATTTGGCTCCTTTAATAAAAGGCGGTGCCAACGTGCCTACTTTTGTACTGGAATATTTACTGGCCAATACCTGCAGTACGGAAGATGAGCAAAAAATAAATGTGGGCATGGAGAATGTTAAAAGTATTCTGCGCGACCATTATGTAATCCCTGAAGAAAGCAGTTTAATTCAATCCAAGCTGAGGGAAAAAGGACGCTATAAAATTATTGATAAAGTATCGGTTGATCTTGACCCGCAGCGCGATCGCTACTGGGCCAATATCAGTAACAGCAATATAAAAAGGGCTAATATATCTGATGAACTGGTTAAGAAACATGAAAAAATGTTATTAGGTGGCATTTGGGCCATTATCGACATGGAATATGACCCCATGATAAGCATTGGCTCAAGCGTTTATCCTTTTGTGGTAAAAGATATTAACCCTATCCAATTATCCAGCTATGATGCCGGTAAGCTGGCCGCCAAAAGAAAAGAGTTTAGCAAAGATGAATGGAAGACCCTGCTTTTAAGAAGTGCGGGCTATGAACCGGGCAGTGAAGGCCTGGATGACAGGAAGCAGAGCCTTTTGCTGATGAGATTGATACCACTGGTGGAAGCCAACTTTAATATGGTGGAATTGGGACCCCGTTCTTCCGGTAAATCCTATATCTATAAAGAGATAACTCCTTATGCCCTGCTGATTTCCGGTGGTCAGGGGACAGTAGCCCAGCTCTTTGTTAACAACACTACCGGACGAGTTGGCTCAGTAGGGGAGTGGGATGCTATCTGTTTTGACGAAAGCACCGACAAATTATTTAAAGATAGAGATGCCGTTCCCTTGATGAAAGATTATATGGAATCGGGCTCATTTTCCCGCGGGGGTAAGACCGGTGAAATTGCTGGCCATGCATCGGTTATTTATAATGGCAATATCAATCAGCCGGTTGAAACCGTTTTACAAACTTCCCATTTATTTAGCCCGTTATCGGATGAGGTTAATCACGATACTGCGTTTTTGGACAGGATTAACCTGTACCTGCCCGGTTGGGAAATAAGCAAATTCAGCCCGGATAATTTCACCCGCCACTACGGTTTTAGTACCGATTTCTTTTCCGAGATTCTCAAAGCTCAGCGTAAAACTACCTATTATGAAGTAATAGATAAGTATTTTTCCCTGGGACATCACTTAAAACAGAGAGATTCCAAGTCAGTTCGTAAAACCATTTCCGGTTTTATTAAACTATTACATCCTGACGGCAATTATACTAAAGAGGATATCCGGGAATATCTGGTGGTAGCCCTGGAAATGAGAAGACGGGTTAAGGAACAGTTGAAACGCATCGGCGGCATGGAATTCTGGGATACCAATTTTTCATACATAGATAAGGAAACTCAGGAAGAGTTCTTCGTCGCTTTGCCTGAAGAACGGGGGAGCGACCTAATTGAAAGAAATCCTTTGCCCCCAGGAGTTTGCTACACTGCTACCAGTGACGGGAATACCAACGCACTGGTTAAAATTGAAGTGGTGACTGTGAAAGGCAACGGCAAGCTAAATATTACCGGAACCAACAATAACCAGGTTAAGGAAAACATTAAGAACACCTACAATTACTTGCGAGCTAACGAAAAGAATATTCTTACCGAGCAGCGCTCCTTGAAAGGCTATGATTTAAATATCCAGATAAGCAACCTGTTAGGTGCCTATATCAGCGAGGGGATTGGCTCGGCGGTATATGTAGCCATTATTTCCTCTATTTATAATAAAAACTTGAAAGCTGGATTAGCAGTCCTGGGTAATCTCTCTATTGGAGGTGCTATTGAGCAATCCCTGCATTTTGCCGACAAGGTTACCCTCTTGTCAGACAATGGAGCCAAAACGGTTTTGGTGCCAATTGGCAATATAAATGAATTGACCACATTACCAGCCAGTGTTTTTGAAAAAGCCGATGTACCTTTTTACGGGAATAGCCAGATGTTGTTGCAAAAAGCCGTGGAATAGTATCCATATCTATTGAAGCATAGCATTGCTATAGCATAGCGAAAGAGAAGGGTATTTAGACAGATAAGAGGGAGTAAATGATGGAGCAAAAATGTATTTTTTGCCATGAGGAAGAAGCTTTATTGCAAAATGAATTGGCCTGGGCTCGTTATGATAAATACCCGGTATCGCCAGGGCATCTGCTGATTATCACCAGGCGGCATGTGCAAAGTTATTTTGATAGCACCCCGAAGGAGCGACTGGCGCTCAATCAATTACTGGAAGAAGCTAAAAAGCTTCTGGATAAGGAATACCGACCAGATGGCTACAACATCGGGGTAAACTGCGGTGATGCGGCGGGACAAACGATAATGCACCTGCATATTCACCTGATACCGCGCTACCAGGGGGATATTGATAATCCCCGGGGTGGGGTACGGGGAGTAATACCGGATAAACGGATATATTAGGGGTCTTGGAGATGGGTGGCAATCTCAGGGGGAGAGCTTATGACACCGAGCAACTATCTGAATCACTACCAGGCGGTAGATACGGCCAGTTTTGCTGAAGATTTGTTTGTAGAACTGTTTCAGGAAACCTTTGGCCTGGAAAAGATACAATACCTGATCAACGAATATCCCTGCCAGAATATCTATGGGGATAATTGCTATATAGATTATGCTCTGAAAACTGACCTGGATGCCTTCGCCATCGAGATAGATGGCGAACAATGGCATAACCCGGCTCTGGTTTCAGAAGATAAATATTTAGATGACCTGCTCAAGCGCAATAGCCTTACTTACCTGGGCTGGAGGGTATATGTATGGACATATCGCCAGCTGGTTAATGAGCGAGACAAGGTAAAGTCGGAGCTGCTGCAGTTTCTGGGGCAGAGCCCGCATTTTCGCATTTATGATGATTATTTGCCCCGCCAGCGCGGGAAAGTACTGGAATTACGGCCTCACCAGGAGGAAACACTGGAGCGTTTGCAGGAATTGCGGGGTGAGTACCACAGTATGGCTCTTATTGCCGATGCCCAGGGTACGGGCAAGACCACCACTGCCGTCCTTGATGCCTGCAGTATGGGATTGCGCACCTTGTTTGTGGCCCATACCCTGGAACTATTACAGCAGGCAGCCAATCGCTTTAAGGAATTGTGGCCCCGGGCCCAGGTGAAGATTATCGATAATTATGCTGGCCCCCTTGATGCCGATGTAATGGTAGCCAGTATCCAGGGCTTGCATAATCGCTTGACTCAGTTTGCTCCCGACCATTTTGGCTACATAATCATCGATGAGGCCCATCACGCTGCTGCCACTACCTATCGCAAAGTACTATCCTATTTTAACCCCCGTTTCCTCTTGGGTTTAACCGCAACCCCGGAGCGACATGACCAGGAATCCATTATGGAGATATTCCAGAATGAAGCCCATCGTCTGGATTTAAAAACGGCGGTGGAAATCGGGGAACTGGTACCGATTCGTTGTGTGCGGGTGAAAACCAATATAGATTTCAGACAGGTTAGGATTAACGGAATTCGCTATAATTATCGGGACCTGGATAGCTGTGTGCATGTGCCTGAACGCAACCGCTTAATTGTGGAAACCTATCTGTCCCATGTGCCCGGAGAAAAGGCTGTGGTCTTCTGTGCCAGCATACAACATGCTATGGAAGTTGCTGAGCTCTTCCGGGATAGCGGAGTTAAGGCCGAGGTAGTGGAAGGGCGAATGAAAAAGAGAGACCGAGAGGCGGTTTTAGAAAATTACCACCAGGGTAAGGTAAAGGTTTTATGCGCCTGCGATATCCTTAATGAAGGCTGGGACAGCCCGGAAACGGCAGTACTGTTCATGGCACGGCCCACACTCTCCCGGGTTATTTACCTGCAGCAACTGGGACGGGGAACCCGAAAAGCACCGGGCAAGGAAGCCTTGCTGGTATTTGATTTCATTGACAATACCGCCCGGCATAATCATGCGGTAAACCTCCATCGCCTCTTACGCTTGCGGGAATACCGGCCAGGTACCTTGGCACTGGCTCCGCAAGGGAAAATAGAGGAAGAAAATCGCCGCTTACGGCTGGGTGAAAAGATTGAAACGCTTTTGCCCCATAATATATTTATCAAGGATTATGAACTGGTAGACCTCTTCGACTGGCAGGAAGAAATCAAAGATATGATGTCCCTGCATGAACTGGCTCTGGAGCTATATGTTGACGATGCCACTGCCCGCCGCTGGGTTGACGAAGGCAAGATTACCCCCGGCCCTGATTTTGAATTGCCCATGGGAAGAGTTACCCACCGTTACTTTCATCGTGAGCGCCTGGAGGATATAAGGCAGCAACTGGATATATCGGCCCGCAAGCCCGAGGAGATCAGGCAGGACTTCTTCAGATATGTTAAAGCCGGGCACATGACCACTTCCCACAAGCCCGTAATGCTCAAAGGCATGTTAACCCTGGTTAATGAAAAAGGGCAGGTGGACCTGGCCGCGCTGGTAAGCTTCTTCCGTGCTTTCTACGAACAGCGGGCAGATGCCGGCCTGCAGGTAGAGATATCCAATGCCAGCATTAACCGAGTCAAAGAAATGAGCGATTTTGAGATAGCCCGGCTGATGCTGACCATGCCCTTTGAAAAATTTGAGCGCAAATTCTTTCTGGAACACCGCAAAGACCTGAGCCAGGTAGCCTTCGTGCCCTCACTTTGGAAACGGCTTACGGCCGAAGATAGGGAGGAATTATTGAATATATGTGAGCGGCAGATTGATAGGTATTATGAGACGAGACTTAACAGTTGTCGTGCTCAATCTTAAAATTAGCTTGTTTCTCCTGAACAGGAGGAAATCATGGACAATAGTAGAAAATATTGTACTATGAATACAATATCTATTGCACTAAGGTAAGCCCCACAAACGCTGAAAGTCCATGGGAGGTTAGCGATTGCGGAGAATGAGGGAGATTGAATGAGCATAATGAAGCGCGAAGGAGATAAACTGCTTCGCAAAACAGGGTTCCAAACTCCTTATTTTGACTCCGGAGGGGGTCAAGAGGGGGGGGTAGCGATTCGGGGCTCACGGGCCTTAGAGCGACCGGCTTCCAAAACGGGGTCTGTAACAATGACCAGCCCGCTTTCCAGGGCATTGAGATGCTGATTAAATTTATATTATCAACCGCGGCGCGATGTTCTTTCAGAACTAATAGAAATCAATGTTTTATTACCGGGAGCTTCCCTGGCATGGGATAGGGGTAAAAGTTGAAACAGCACTTGAAAGCGGTTCTGAAAACTGCTGACCTGGACGGAGAAGTTGCCCGAGAAATTAGTTAGTAGTTATTAAATTGCGAACAAACTATATTGTTAATAAATGAGAGTTTAGGTGAAATTAAGGCTATAAATATGAGCAAAGGCACATTAAACCTTGTGATTAATGAGGAAAAAGTCAGCTTTATCAGATATCACTACAAAAACATTTATCCCCCATTAGACTTTAGAGGTTGCCCAATAGCTGATGATCGCGATATTGGCGCAACTAAACTTATGACTAAGGCCTAAAGCAGTACAGGTTAAACCTTTGGATAATTACTTATTGGAATTGCAATTTAATAATGGAGAAACGAGGGTTTTCGAGGTTAAGCCCCATTTAACCGGTGATTGGTATTATAAGTTAAAACAACCTTGCATTTTTAATACTGTGCGTATTGCTGGACTATCTGTTGAATGGCCAGATGGTCAGGATATTTGCCCTGATTGTCTATATTATGAAAGTAAATTAATTAAAGTATGACGCTACTGCAAAAACCCCTGGTATCCGTTCCACCAGTGGGTGAAAGACCAATATTGGTCTTTTTAGAAAGAAGCCATTATAGTAGGAACGCCCCGAAAATAGCAACGAAATCCGTTCGGCGCAAAGGATGGAATAATTTCACCCGCCACTACGGTTTCAGTACCGATTTCTTTTCCGAGATTCTCAAAGCTCAGCGTAAAACTACCTAATTATGAAGTAATAGATAAGTATTTTTCCCGGGGACACCACTTAAAACAGAGAGATTCCAAGTCAGCTCTCCACCAGTAGCGCATGCTCCTTTTATCGAAGGAGCTCGCAGTTCCGGTGTCCTACCGTCTGCTCCCCGCAGAAACATTGGTGTAATCGCCGGGACATCTGCTGATTATCACCAGGCGGCATGTGCAAAGTTATTTTGATACCACCCCGAAGGAACTGGTTCATTCCTCCCCAACTCTCACCATTGCTTCTGCATACAGCTTTTTGGATATCCAATAACCTTCAGCCATGAGCTTATCCAGGTAATTCTTAATCTTGTCAATCTTGCCAAACTTTTTTGCTATCTCTAAAATACCTATTACGCCAATTGATTTTAATAACATTACATCTGCAAAATCCCTTGCCAATTTATCATCAATTACCACCAGTGTAATACTAAGCTCCTGGGCAGCAATAATTACCTCCAGTTCACCACTATGTAATCTTGGGCTCATCTGTTTTGCCAGTTTCTTGTTCTTTACTTTATAAATTTTAATGTTGTTGTTTTTAACGGCTTCTCTTAGTTCCCTTTCTCCATAGTTTTTAATTCTATTACCCGACACAACTTCTTGATAAACTGCTTCTGGAATATATACTTCATCGAAAATTTCCCATAACAAATTAAGTTTACCGATTATTGATAACCCAATAATCGGGCTTGAATTGCATATTATTTTAGCCATCCTTTAATCTCCCGATTCTCTCACTAACTCCTGAATTGCAACACTATCTTGGAGGAAATCGCTCTCAGTATATTCACTCCAGGGAATATTTCTGGTGTTAAGTATATAAATAAAATCATTTAGAGATAAGCCGGCTATTTCACTGGCTTTGGCCAATGAAACGGTCTTACCGACAAAAAAACTTATAGCTAACGAGATTCGTACATTTTCATCCACTGACTTAGCATGAACCAGGTCATTAAGTAGCGGTAGCAATTCCTCCGGAATACGCACCATAACATTGGAATCTTTTAAAGCCATAGAACTGCCTCCTTTCAATGAGACCTATTTTTTGTTCTTACCGTGGCATTAAAGTTTAAGCAATCTGTTGTTCTTGCATTGAGGATTATATCGTTAAGTTGCTCAGATTTCGAAGCCCAATTATTTTGCCTGTTATAGATATTATTATACTATAAACGCAGTATTTATACACCCTGTAATGCCGTAATATCCGGGGTCAGAGTAGGCAACTGAGTTCAGTTGCTTCTGGCAGGAAACCAGCCCGCTTTCCAGGGTATTGAGACAACTGTTGCAGCCTTAAGCCTCCGTGGATATTCACCGGGTAACAATAACCAGCCCGCTTTCCAGGGCATTGAGATGCTGATTAGTTTTATATTTTGAGGAAAACTCCAAAAATCTGGCAGGATTATGAAAATTTGTCGAGAATATTAAAGAAAGAATACCTTGCAATAGACATACCGATTATTCTGCCACCTATCATTACACCTGCTATTTCTTATGCTCACAGAAATGATCCGAAAATAAAAACATGATTAAAACAAAACCAAAGGTATGCTTTTTCGCTTCAGTATTTGAATAGTGACAAGTTATTATCAGATAGGAGGTGATTTGCTATTAATAGTTCATGGATTGAAACAGAAATGGAGAGTCTGGTTTATGCTACTCTTTTTGCCGGCCTTGGTAAGATATATCTGCGGGCAGAAAATAGTTGCGTTAATGACACACGACAGGCCTCTGCTCATTTTGTCCGCAAATATCTACAAAATGAAGAAGCAGCCGATTTGATAGATAAATCAAGCAATTCCAATGCTTCTTTGGCCCTGCAATTGGAAATCGCCTTACAATTGTCAGGGTTGGCGGAAGGTTACCAAAGCCCCATTGGCGCAAAACGAAACCCTGGGGGGAATTATCGAAGATTTAACTAAAGACCAGCTGCAGCAACTGGCTTGAGAAACGGGGCGGTTTTATGCAATATCATATTATACGTATGAATTTTACTGCTCCGCTTCACCTGGGAAACCGCGAAGGTATTCTGGAGAGTACGCTGAATCACGTACCCTCTGATATGCTTTTTCTGCTTTTTGTAATGTTTATCGTTTACTTTATGGTAAAACCGCTTTGGAGGGATTGATAACCGGATCGGTGGAAACAATACCTGCTTTTTCGTCGGCTTTTCCTTTTTTGGAGCAAATATATTTTCTACCTCGCCCCCTGGATCTGGATATGCCAGGCTGGGAACTGAAAAAAGCCAAAAGATTGCGCTACATCGAACATGGGCTATTTTGCAAATATCTTCTTAACGGTCAATTGGAGAAAGTTGATCTGCAGGGCTATCCCACTGAAGCCAGCGCTGGTTTTTTGTTACCCCTGGCTTATGCGCAGCGCCGGCTATATCAGGAGGAAGAAATACCACGGGTAGCACTGGATAGTGTTAGCTCGAACTCCAATGTCTATTATTTCAACCAATTGCGGTTTTTTCCTAACAGTGGCCTGTATTGCCTGGTACGCCGTACGGATGAGTTATGGCCGCTATTACAAGGTTGCTGGCGGGTACTGGGTGATGAGGGGTTAGGAGGAGACCGCAGCAGTGGTAAGGGATTATTTCAGGTAGAATTTCCGGGGGAGATGGAATTCCCTGAAATCACACAGCTTGGGGCTGTGGTTTTATTAGGTCTATATTATCCCACTGTATCGGAAAGTGCTAAACTGGACAGCAGCTACAACCTCATGCAACGGGCTGGATATATATACTCTCCTGATGAGCAGAACCAGCGTCGGCAGACGGTAAGGATGTTGGCAGAGGGTAGCGTGATTTATGAACCGCTAAGCCCAAACGGGCAGATAGTAGATGTAACCCCGCCAGGTTTTACAGCTCATCGAGTTTGGCGAGATGGTCGGGCCTTCGCTGTAGCGGCAGCAGGAGGGAAAGGAGCGATGTGAGAATGCGGGGAAACTGGCAGTATCATATGCAGGTATTAACTCCTCTGCATATAGGCAGCGGTCAGGCACTGCTTCCATTTGAATACGTTACTGATAAAAATCTGGAACAGGTAGTCAGAGTTGATATACCTCGGTTTTTTCGACTTCCCGGATTTCCCGTACAGAAATATACTGCGCAGGTAAAACAGGCTGGTTTTAATCTGCAGGGTGATTTCCGCCAAGCAGCTCTCAAGTGTCCACTGTATAGTATAAAGACGAGTGGTAACCTGCCGGAATTACAGAATGCCGGTTATGATTCACAACGCATCCTGGAACATATCCGGGAAGCTGGTAAGCCCTATGTTCCCGGTAGTTCGTGGGCCTTGCGCAGTATGCTTTTACGCGGTATGGTAAACGATCATCAGGAAAAATATGAAGCAGATTTACAGAGAGAAATTGAGCAGGTAGAAGCTATGGACCCCAAGGGTAAAAACCGGAAAAAGGCCTTTTTTTCTAATCAGCCTGAACAACGTCTCCTGGGAGATCAGAATCGTAGCCTCTTACGTGTAGTGCAGGTGAGCGACAGTAGTCACTTAGACCTTTCAGCACTACAGTTAGGATGCGTTAAAGTGCTCAGTCAGAGCCAGTATGCTTATCGCTGGAAAATACTAGGCGGCGGGCATAGCCAGCCAGTACAAAGAGGTGCCCCGACCGTATGTTATTGAGCCGCCGATTGATGATAAAGAACACTTTTTACCGGGGGAACAAAGCAGCTTTGACCTTTTATTATTTGGGCGGGCGGTGGAATACCTGCCCTATTTCCTACTGGCTTTTGAACGGGGTAGTAGCTGGGGGCTGGGAGCCGGACGCAAACCTTATAACTTACTTCGGGTAGAGGCTATTAATGATCTCAATGGTAAATATGCTGTGGTTTATGAAGGTAATGAGAAGGTTATATATAATCATGACTTGAGCTGGACCGGGAGGGAGGTTAGGCAATTAGCTGCTTCGTTCAACCAGCCTGCCATAATAGAAATTAGTTATAAAACTGCTACCCAACTTAAAGTTGACCAGCAGAAAATAATAAGGTTAGAGGACATTAGTTTTACAGGATTGATGCGTTCACTACTAAGGCGCTATTCGACGTTATCGGTTCACCACCATAACCAAACACCCACGGAGTCTTTTCAGGACTTATTAGATGCTGCAGATTGCAGATAAGATTACGGTGGAGTACTGCCGTGGAGATACCCGGGCCTGGAGCCGCTATTCCATGCGCAGCAAAACCCGGACTAATATGGTTGGCTTTATAGGTACGATTTGTTTTAATGGAGAACTTGAAGCTTTTTTGCCGTACCTTATCCTGGGACAGAGCATACATGTAGGCAAATGGACGGTCTTTGGCATGGGGCAATATCGCCTGTATGTTGACGGTCAGGCCTGTTCAAGCGCTGAAGCTGGCATTAATAAGGAAGGATATAGGCTCGGTTCGGATAGGTATAGCCAGTAAACAGATTGCAGGCTAGCAATGTTGATTAGCCGAGGTTGAGAGTGTAAGTTGACCTATCAACAACAGGAGGTGACCACTATGAATAAAACCAGGCAGAAAGTATTGATTCTAAGTACGGGTGGTTCAGCGGAACCCCTGGTAACTGCTATTAATAAACATTGCCCCAACTATGTGATATTTTTCTGTTCGGAAACTATTGGCACCCAGGCGGGAAGCAGCATTATGGTAGATGGGAACGGAGAACCCTGTAAAATACCAGGTGGAACTCGTCCACCCGAGGTCTCGAAACTTGAAAAAGTATGCCGGCAATGTGGTTCTCGCTATTTCCAAACCATGCCTTCGATAGTGAAACAGGTTGGATTAGGTGCGGAATATGAAAGCTATGAAAAAGTTATTACTTCCAACGCTGATAGTTTGGCTGAGTGCTATAACCGTGGTCGGGAAGCTATTCGTATAGCCCGGGAAAAATATCCTCATGCGCAGTTAATTATTGATTATACCGGTGGAACCAAAACCATGTCAGTTGGGTTGGCCATGGCTGGAATTGATGACGGCGTAGCCGAAATGTACATTGTTAGTGGGCCACGGGGGGATTTGATTAAAGTAGCTTCAGGTATGGAGAACATAAGAAAAGTGGATCAAACCCCATTATCCTGGCAGCGGAGTAAAAAACAAATGGAGCAATTATTCGGAAAGTTTAATTATGAAGGTTGTTTACGGATAATTGACGAGATGAGCCCCACGGTAAGCAGTGGTACATCGGAGGATAAATACCTGCAATTCTATCAGTTATTATGTAAGGCCTTACAGGCCTGGAACCGATTTATGCATTATGAAGCCGCAGAATATTTAAAACCTTATGCCGGTGATGTTCCCCAACTCAATGCCTTTCTTAGCAACATCATCAAAAGTAAGCAGGATTACGAGAAACAGAGTTTGGCAGCCCGCGCTCAGGGTGATCCACTGCCTCAAGGAGTAAAGATAAATCTCAGTCTGGTATATGATCTCTTACGCAATGCCGAACGCTGTTTGCTCAAGGAGCAGGAGGTGGATGCGGTAGGGCGCATTTACCGGGCACTCGAATTAATGGCTCAGCTCTGCCTGCTCCATCAAAACCCGCCCATTAATACTTCAGGTGTGGAGGTTGAAATTCTGCCGTCAAAATTGCAGGATAAGTACCAGAAACTATTGGATTTGCAAGCTAACAATAAGGGCGCAGATACGGAGCGCCGTTTGCAATTACCTTTATTCAAAGCCTATGGTTTGCTCGCTGACCTCGGCCATCCCCTGGGAAGACTGTTTCAGGAGCGGGAGAAGGAGATGGAAAATCTGCTGAAGATACGAAATAATGCTATAATAGCGCATGGAATTAATCCAGTTCAAGCACATGAAGCCCGGGCGTTTTATGACTTCACCTGTAAGTTTCTGGAGGATGGGGAAAAGGATATGAATGTGAAGGGATCATATTCAAAAACACTACAGTTTCCTCAACGGTTACCCTCGTTAAGAGAATAAGCAGGAATTATACAAAATCAAAGAAGGTTGATTTATGGCTCGGGAAGGATTTAAAAAAGAGCAGGAATTACTCCGGTTGCTATTCCTGGACGGAGGCGGAATGAAGCGCTCCCAGTTAGCCTGTAGACTGGGGATATCAATAGATGGCCTGGATAAGACTATGCAGCAGGTAAAAACCTTGCTGGAGGAAAGTGGCTATTGCGAAAGCTGCCTGGTATCAACTCGTAAACGTCATATACATAATTATTTGCGTTATGATTACTATGAAAGTGGGGAAAACTTCTTTTATTGTCTTTATAGCAACAAAGCCATGAAGGAATCTGAAAGCATTCGCCTGGCTCTGATCCTGGTTCATTTGCAAGCAGGCCCAGCCAGCAAAAATGAGTTGCTGGAATATTTGAGTCAGCATAATGAGTTTGTTGAGGAACGTAATCTCAGGGACTATCTAAACTATTTAATGGACATGGAACTGATTGAGCGGTTTGGAGCAATAGCCCGCAAACGCCGAAAGTCCATGGGAGGTTAGCGATTTTAAAGAATGAGGGAGATTGAGTGAGATTAATGAAGCATGGAGGATATAAACCACTTCGGAAAATGGGGCGGCAAACTCCTTATTCTGACTCCGGAGGGGGTCAAGAGAGGGGGTTAGCGATTCAGGGCTTACGAGCATTAGAGCCACCGGCCTCTAAAACGGGGTCTGTAACAATGACCAGCCCGCTTTCCAGGGCATTGAGACAGAGTGATAGTCTGACGGCATGCCGTAACAGCTATACCCCGGAGTAATGCTGATTTTTTTTATGCCCATTCTTCCCGAGTTTGACAGTTAAGGTAAAAGGTCAGCTTCTGGACATTTAACACCGTCTATTGCTGGACATTATGGGGTGGCAGTAATTATAAAGCAAATAAGGGGCTTGCGCCCCTTATATTTGTTCAATGCTTATATTTAAACGAAGTTCCGAGTTGGACAACTTCTCAGATGCAAGCAATAGTTGAAGTGTTTCATTAATGAATCGGCCGCTTCCCTGGGTGTCCAGATAGAAAGAAAACTTTGTTTCTTCTTTTTCCTCCTCCAGCTCGAGTGAAGACTTAAACCTGTCTGCGTCTTCTATTGGCGTGATATTGCTGTTGCTCGAACGCATTGTCTGAACAGGTTTATTTAATTCTTTTTCTGGTGATGTGTTTTCTTTTCGCTGCCTTCCTCTTTTAGAATCTACCGGGACATTAAAATCATGGAGCATACTGTATACTTTTGTTCTGGACATTTCCCATGCCTTGGCTATGCCGCTTACTCCTATTTCGTTCTTGAGTTCCTGAAGAATTTTTTGCTTATCTTTTTCGGACATACTTTCAAAATCAGATAAAGAAATTGCCATAAATTAACCTCCTATGTATTTTCCAATATTATATCCGTAACGGTTGAAAAATATTCCATTTGCCATCATTCGAATTCAAAAATTAATCACCCATTGCAGTACAGAACAAAATGTTGCGACATATCTTGAATGAAGTTATCATTTATAGAGATAAGATAGATATAGTTGAAGACTGGCGAAAGTGGTGAAATGGTGAAAGCCTTATCAATAATAAAGGAGGCAGAACACTCCCTGCAAATGCTGTTTAACGAGCTGGAGGAAATAGCTTATGCCAACCAGGTTAGGGTAATCGAAGCTTTTCACAAACACCGGGTCCGAGAGTATTATTTTTATCCTTCTACCGGTTATGGTTATGGAGACCGTGGCAGGGATGCTCTGGAAGATATATTTGCCGATATCTTTGGCGCTGAAGACGCACTGGTAAGGAGCCAGGTCGTGTCTGGGACCCATGCCATATCAGCCTGCCTATTCGCTCTATTAAGACCGGGCGATGAGCTGATATCTCTTACTGGCAGCCCCTATGACACCCTCTGCCGGATTATCGGCCATGAAGAGAAATCTCCTGGCACCTTGATAGATAAAGGGATAAAATACAGTGAAGTTGATTTGGATGAACGGGGCAAACCTGACCTGACAGCTATTGCTGCCGCCATAAAAGATACTACCAGGATGGTTTTAATACAGCGTTCCCGTGGTTATAAAACCCGGCCGCCGGTGGATTTGGAAACTATTGCGGTTATTACTAAATTGGTTAAAGCCAGAAATCCCACCACTATTGTTATGCTGGATAATTGCTACGGTGAATTTACCGCAGTGCAAGAACCCGGACACTACGGAGTAGATATTATAGCGGGGTCATTAATAAAGAACCCGGGAGGCGGCCTTATACCTTCCGGGGGATATATAGCCGGTAACAAGGATTTGATTGAACAGCTAGCCTTTCATCTTACTGCGCCTGGATTGGGCAAAGAATTGGGTGCCAGCCTTTTGGACAAGCGTATTATGTATCAGGGTTTATTCCTGGCTCCCCACACGGTTTTGCAGGCTTTAAAGGGTGCTGTTCTTCTAGCCTATGTTTTTGAAGAGCATGGTTATGAGGTTTTTCCCCGTTGGAACGAAAAACGCTCTGATATTGTACAGGCGGTAAAACTGAGGGATGCAGCTGAGGTTTTGCGCTTCTGCCAGGAGGTACAGAACGCATCCCCGGTGGATAGTGATGTTACTTTGGAGTATGGCGAGTTGCCAGCCTACCGGGATAAGATTGTAATGGCAGCCGGTACTTTTGTGCAAGGTTCTTCGATTGAACTTTCCTGTGATGCGCCTTTACGCTCACCCCACTGTGTATTTCTCCAGGGGGGACTCAGCTATGAACATTGTCGCTTTCTGCTGCAGCGTTTACTGGACAACTTTCTGCTGGCAAATGCTTGATTCTACTCCAAAACCCACTTTTGTTGCATAAAGGTTGCATAAATATGCATACAGATGTTTATTATTTTGCAGTATATCAATGCTTGAAAGAATCAAAAGCTAATTTGTATCCTTGGGGTATTGGGAGTATTATACTTATAGCGAAAGCTGTTAATCAGATATGAGAAGGAGGCGTTTTAGAAGTGGAAAGTAGTATCATGGCATTGATAATAGTAATGATTCTGCTCTTGCTGGGAATTGGCGGAACGATTCTGCCTCTATTGCCTGGCATACCATTAATGTTTGTATCCATTGCCGCTTATGGCTGGTATGAGGGCTTCAATACTATTACCCCCAAATACGTTTGTATACTGGCGGCATTGACCGTTATTTCGCTAATTGTGGACTATCTTTCCACTGTTCTGGGGGCTAAATATTTTGGGTCCAGCAAGAAAGGTATGTGGGGAGCCCTGTTGGGTACCTTCATCGGCTTATTTCTATTTCCCCCTCTGGGTCTTCTGCTAGGGCCATTCCTGGGAGCAATGATAGGAGAATACATCGAAATACAGGATGTGGAAAAAGCGGTTAAAATCGGTGTGGGTACTGTTGTGGGCTTGTTCTCCGGCATGGTGTTCAAGCTGGTGCTGGCTATCGGGATGTTTGTATCCTTTCTTATTGTGGTATTTTAATTTTAATAAGGCGGAGGTTGAGGTTGAATTTTGGATAGTAATTATATTTTCCAAAAAGTTAAAGAAGATAATGTCAAATTCATTCGTTTGCAGTTTACCGATATCTTAGGCGTTTTAAAGGCTATTTCCATAACGGCGGATCAACTGCAGAAGGCTTTGGATGGGGAACTCATGTTTGATGGGTCGTCGATTGAAGGATTTGTGCGTATTGAAGAATCAGATATGTACCTTAAACCCGACCCGTCGACATTTTTGGTTCTGCCCTGGAACAGTACCACCTCAAAAGCGAAAACCGCCAGGATAATCTGTGATATTTTTGATTCCAACGGAGAGCCTTTTATCGGTTGTCCTCGCTTTGCTCTATCCCGGGCTATTAAGGAAGCCGGAGAAATGGGCTTTAATATGCAGGTTGGGCCTGAACCCGAGTTTTTTATGTTTCACCTCGATGAAAATGGAATTCCCAGCTTGCAAACCAATGATAAAGCGGGTTATTTCGATCTCCCTCCCGTTGATAAAGGAGAGGAGGCCCGCCGGGATATGGTCGAGGTATTGCAAAGCCTGGGTTTTGAAATCGAGGCTTCGCATCATGAGGTAGCTCCCGGACAACATGAAATAGATTTTAAATATACTGATGCCTTGAGAACGGCGGATAATATCGTGACCTTTCGTATTGCCGTCAGGATTGTGGCCCGGCGTCATGGTCTTCATGCTACTTTTATGCCCAAACCGATATACGGAATAAATGGTTCAGGGATGCACCTGCATGTTTCGTTATTCCGAGGAGGGGAGAATGTATTCTTTGATCCCAACGCGTCCGATGGCCTGAGTGATACCTGCCGCTATTTCATCGGTGGAGTAATGAAGCATGCCCGCGCAATTGCGGCTATAACTAATCCCACCGTCAATTCCTACAAGCGACTGGTGCCCGGCTACGAGGCTCCCGTATATATTGCCTGGTCTCATCGCAATCGCAGCCCTTTGATCAGGATACCGGCACGGCGGGGTATCGGAACCAGAATAGAAATACGCAATCCTGACCCCAGTTGTAATCCTTATCTAGGTCTGGCGGTAATCTTAAAAGCAGGTTTGGATGGAATCCGCAAGCGGCTGGCACCGCCGCTGCCGGTAGAGCAAAACATTTACGAAATGGATCTGGCTACCAGAAAACAACAGGGAATAGAATCCTTGCCGGAGAATCTCTATGAGGCTATTGATGAGCTGCGCCGGAATGAGATAATCCAGGAGGCATTGGGTGCGCATATTTATTCTCGCTTTGTGCTTGCCAAGATGAAAGAGTGGGAAAGTTACAGCTCCCGGGTTTATGATTGGGAGCTGGCCGAATACCTGGAGAAGTTTTAAAGATATACCTATATTCTACGCAGTAAACCTGCGACCTTGCCGGCAATCTGAACATCGTTAACTGTAATGGTATCCATTGAAGTATTCTCCGGCCTTAGTTCCACATAATCATCTCTTCTATAAAATCGCTTTACCGTAGCTTCATTATCCAGAAGGGCAACAACGATTTCTCCATTAGATGCATCAGCTTGCTCTCTTACAATAAGATAATCTCCGTCCAGAATTCCGGCTTCAATCATGCTATCTCCTTTTACCTTCAATATGAAATGATTTCCGCTTCCCAGAAAATCCACCGGTATGGAAAGATAATTATCAATATTTTGTTCAGCCAGTATAGGTGAACCGGCGGCCACATTGCCAATTACAGGGACGGATAGGGCTTCGCTTTGAGGTAAAGGCTCATCATCCAATGGTATAATGGCCCTTGGTTTAGCGGGATCCCGGCGTAAAAGACCCTTTTCCTCAAGACGGACCAGGTGAGAATGAACGGTGGAACTGGATTTTAGCCCAACGGCCTGACCGATCTCCCTGACTGAAGGGGGATAACCCTTCTCTTTATAGCTTTGTTTAATAAAATCCAGGATTTGTTTTTGCCTTTTACCCAATTTTATTTCTTGGTTCATTTCTTGACCTCCACGGGGATTTATTTTACATTATAACATGAATTAGGGATGAAAAAACAACTGTTCGCTTAAAATGTGGAATAAGATTGTCCCAGGGACGGCAAAGAGATGGGATAAAAAACAAATGTTTATTTTGATGTCACTGCAAAAAGTCATTTTTCAAAATTAACACTGCCATATCTAGTATAATGGTGAGGTTTTGAACACCATATGTAGCGTTGAGTATACCCGGGAACAGGTTTTTTGCAGTGGCATCTTGTTTTAAATCCAGAAAGATTCTTGATCTACATTTTCAATGCTGGCCAGAAACTTCTGGCGCGCTCCGGGGAAGTGGGATTCAATAAGGTTCAGCAATTCTCCGACTTCAGCGCGTTTGCCGACACCATCTGCGGGGCAGCGGTTGGGGGCAGGAGAGAGACCTTTGGCTTCGATAAAGCGTGTTATATCAGCTTCTTCTACATAAACCAGAGGCCGGATTATGGTGATATCCATGCGGTCCAGGTAGGTGCTGGGTTTAAATACCTTAAATCGACCCTCGAAAAGCATGGAGAGAAACATGGTATTGACTGCATCATCCAGATGATGACCCAGGGCCACCTTATTGCAATTAAGACCTTTGGCCAGCCGGTTCAGGGCTCCCCGTCGCAGGTTGGCACATAGGGAACAAGGGTTTTTCTCCTGGCGATTATCAAAAACTATTTGACCAATATGGCTTTTCTCTACAGTTAAGGGTGCTCCCAGTTCCTCGCAAAATGCCGACATAACTTCAATATCATTCTCCCAACCGAGATCGAGATAAACCGGAAATACTAAAAAATCCAGGGGGGTATAGCGATACAGCAACAGCAAGAAATAGAGCAGGGTAAGACTGTCTTTACCCCCCGACATTCCTATAGCCACCCGGTCGCCATTCTCCAGCAGCCGGTATTTTAGATTGGCATCGCGAATATTTCTAAAAATCTTCTTCTCCAAACGCTTACTCATCCACTTGCTTCCCTAGAGGGTGTCAAGGGGACGGTCCTTTTGACACCGCAACCCCTCACCCCTCACCCCTTACCCCTCACTTTTCTTACTAATTAATGTTGGTTCTACTGCAAAAACCCCTTTTTGTTGCATAAGGGTTGCATAAATATGCAAAGCGAGCGTTGGCGAAGCATGGATGCAACACCCGGCGAAGACGAGCAGGCGAAAGGGGGCGAGCGACAGGATGTCGCGGGAGCGCCACCTCCCATGGACGGGAGATTGGCGCGGTACCCCTTGAGCCGCGAGACAAGCCGTAGGTGTTGCCCATGCGTAGACTGCGAGCGGAATATTTATGCAAGCAAATGCATAATTATTACTTTTTGCAGCGGAATTAATGTTGAAAAAGGGGAGCTGGTTTTCTCCCCTTAATACCCCGTCTTATTTCTTGGCCGGTGTTCGCTTGAGACTTTGGCTTAGCAGTTCTACCGGGTGCATGACGCGCGCATTCCACTTGTGCCTTTGCACCCCATGTCTTAGTTGCATCATACAGCTGGGACAGCAGGTAGCAATTACCGCAGCAGCAGTTTCCATGGCACTATCCATCTTCTTGTCCAAGATCCTCATTGACAGGTCATAGTGGGTCAGGCTATAGGTTCCGGAACCGCCACAACAGCGATTGGCTTCACCCATTTCTATATATTCCACTTCCGGTATCTGCTGAAGAAGCTCTCGGGGAGCCTTTTTAATCCCCTGGGCATTGGCCAGGTGACAGGGGTCATGATAAGTTGCCTTTATTCTTTTCTCAACTTCTTTGCCGGGTATTATGATCTCAAGCTTTTCCATCAGGAATTGGGTTAAATCCATTACCTTTTGAGAAAAAGCCATAGCCTCATCCTCAATCTTCAAACCTCCCAACAGGAATTCCATGTTCTTGGGGGATAAAGCTGACGAACAGGAGGCGCAATCAGTAACAATATAGTCATAATCAGCGTTGTTGAATATCTTTATATTATGGACGGCCAATTTCCTGGCCGTATCCATTTTGCCATTGGCAATGTGCGGCAGACCACAGCACTTCATATCCCGGGGAATAATTACTTCACAACCGTAGTGGGTAAGTACATCCACCGTAGCCCGTGCCACCTGGGGATTCAAGAGGTCGGTACCACAACCCAGGAAATAGGCTATACGATATTTCTTTTCCCCCCGGGCCGGGTTATATTCCGGAAGAAAGCTTCGCGCTGACTGCCGGGGAACGGAAGTCAAGATTTTCTCCGCTTTAGATAAATCGCCAGGTAGAATACTGGTCAATCCCAGATTGCGAGCCAGGCTCTGCAAGCCGCTTTTTTGAGCTCCCCACATTAACCTGCTGGAGGCTTTGAGCAAACCCGGTCTGGTCCACAGGCTGTCAAATATCAGTTCCTTGCTCAGACTGGGATTCTTGTCATATATATAGGAACGGGCCGCCGCATTCAGTTCATGTATATCTATTCCCGAGGGACAATTGACACTGCAGTTCTCACACATAAGGCAATTGCTTAAACGCTCACTCACATCGTTATTCGGCTCAACCTTGCCATCTCTTAGCATCTGCACCATGAAAACATGTCCGCGGGGGGCGGCGGTTTCATTTCTAATTTCAGCAAAAACCGGGCATACACTTCTGCATTTACCGCAACGCACACATTTCATTATTTGCTCTTTTACGGGAGGCAATTCATGAAACTCCACCAAAACCTCCTCCTTCCAATAAACTAACCCTCCAAATGTCATGGGGACGGGGTTGCTGACAAACAACATCAAAAACTCTTTACTTACTAACCCCCTATGGCCAGGGGACATAAACCTCGATGAAAAGGGGAATTAGCCGGCACTTGAATGCTGAGATGCAGTAGCCATCCCCTTGTGCTGCTTAGATCAGCTTACCCGGATTCATTATGCCCCGGGGATCGAAAACCCTCTTTATATCGCGCATAAGCTGGGCGGCCCGGCCGTGCTCCAGTTCAGCATATTGCCGGCGGACAGCGCCCACCCCATGTTCCCCGGTGGTGGAACCCTCCATGGCAATAGCCAGGAGGTGTATTTCATGCACTAAATCTATAACTTTTTTTACTTCTTCGGGATTTTCCGGGTTAATTACCGGAGCGGTATGAACATTACCATCCCCGATATGTCCATAATTTACTACCTTTATCCCATATTTTTCTCCCAGGGCTCTGATGGCTCTGAGGGTATCGGCTACACGCGACAGGGGAACACTTATATCTTCACCCGCAAACACCCGGCTGGCATCAGCTCTTACTCTGGCAGCAGCAGTAGCGGTTATGCTGCGTCCTTCCCATAACTCAGCCATTCTCCTGGGTTCTGTGGCCCATTCCACGCTGCGGGCCCTCTTTCCCACCACTTCTTTTATAAGCGAGCCCTCATATTCCACGCTGGGGGGATTGCCGTCAACCTCGAACAAAAGAATTGCTTCTGCCTGGGGGAGATTTATTTCCGGTTTAAACTGATTTACTGCGTCTATAGCAGAACTGTCAAGGATTTCAATACCTGAAGGCAGTATCCCCGCCTGGTATATATCGAGTACGGCCGCCGGGGCCTCATCCAAATTATCAAATACGGCCATGGCAATACCGCGAGCTTTGGGTTTGGGCCAGCAGCGCAGGCGAATCCTGGTTACAATCCCCAGTACCCCTTCTGAGCCTACCATTAGTTTGGTAAGGTTTAAACCGGAGACATTTTTTATGCACCTGGCCTTGACCCCGCCGGTGGTAATTACCTCTCCGTTGGGCAATACCACTTCCAGCCCTAAAATATATTGTTCGGTGCAACCATATTTTACCGCCCTCAAGCCACTGGCATTGTTGGCGACCATGCCTCCTATAGTACACATCTGACTGCTTCCGGGATCCGGCGGGAAGAATAGATTATATTTAGAAAGTTCCTGGTTTAGTTGGGCATGAATAACCCCGGGACGGACAATAACCTGCATGTTGGGAGCGTCTATTTCCACGATTTCATCCCAGGTAGACAAATCCAGAACTATACCACCCTTTAGGGCGATACAGCCACCCGTCTCACCGGTTCCTGCACCTCGGGGAACAATATCAATATTATTTTCAAAGGCAAAGCTGGCTATATTCTGCACTTCTTCCGTGGAGCGGGGAAAGACCACAGCCAGTGGGCTAACCGGCTCCAGCTTGGTCAAAAAGGAACTGTCATAGGAATAATACATCAAATCCAGCTCTTCGCTCAAAACCTTTTCCTTACCCAGCATTTTTATTAAAGCTTGTCTTATCTTATCTTTATCCAAAGAAATTCACTCCCCCCTAAAAACTAATATACTAAAGAAATTCTCCAAATTCCTTGCCTATTATAACACAGATGAAGTTAAAGAGGATTTCTAATTTCAGCTTCCCTATTATCCAAGCTGAGGTTTCCATGCCACCTGCTTATTATCTTTCCCTTGCCACCTTAAACTCTCAAGCCGTCATCGGGTGTTGCATTCATGTTTCTATATCCTGTTGCATCGAGTTTTTTGCCGCAGAGTAATAAGTGGCTTAGTACAGTCCTTTTTAGACTAAAGAGGGAGTGATCCTATTACATATATCTCAACACGTATCGACAATATAATGCAATCGTACAAGCTATAATGCAAAATTACATGAATGCTAAATTAGCAAAATTGCCGCAAAACCCGAGAGGTAAAGGCTCAATGTGAATGATATGCTCTTGTATCGCGAAATAAATGCAAATTAGCATGATGCAATTGGCATACATGCATTAATATTGGTGAAAATTTTTATCTAAATAATTAAATATATATTATGCAAGTATTAGAATGCCATATGAATCCGAAGCTTAGAGCAATTATTAACTTTTGGCATTCTATTTGCATGTATTATCAGAAAGGATTGAATATTTAGAAATTTCCCGCATTAATTTGTTCCCGCTTAGCGAATAAAGCTAAAGATAAGCAATTAAATCTGTATGAAAGGGGTTGATGCCAGAAGCATTCTTATTTTCTGTTCGGTTTGTCAGATATTAATATAAGGAGGAGTTATAATAATGAGTTTTGCGGACGAATATAGAAAAAAGCTAGTTTCAGCGGATGAGGCAGTAAAAATTGTGAAATCTGGAGACTGGATCGATTTTGGTTCCTTTTGTGGACAGGTCAGAACCCTGGACAAGGCCTTAGCAAAACGCAAAGATGAACTGAAAGATGTTAAAATATGGACTTGTGTTAATCCCTATCCAACCGAGGTTAATGTGGCCGATCCGGAGGGTGACTCCTTTGTCTGGCATAGCTGGCATATGTCCGGTGCGGATCGCAAGGTCGCAAAAACCAAAGCGGTTTATTATTCTTCGATAGTCTACTCGGAGCTACCCCGTTATGTCCGGGAGCATATTGAGCCCCTGGCGGTAGCCATGCTGCAAGTTACTCCCATGGATAAACACGGATATTTTAATTTTGGACCCCAGGCTACCCACACCCGTGCAGTTTGCGACCGGGCCCAAAAGATTATTGTGGAAGTAAACGAAAAACAACCCCGTTGCCTTGGTGGTTATGAAGAAGCTATCCACATTTCGGAAGTTGATTATATTGTGGAAGGGGAAAACCAGCCCCTGGCCCAGATTCCGGCTCCGCCTCTCAGCGAAGTAGATGAAAAGATAGCCAAACTTATTCTGGAGGATATGTATGACGGATGTTGTGTTCAGTTGGGAATTGGCGGTATTCCTAATGCGGTGGGCATGATGATCGCAGACTCTGACCTGAGGGATCTGGGATGTCACACCGAAATGCTGGTGGATGCCTATGTCTATATGCATGAGGCAGGAAAGCTGTCTGGCAGCAAAAAACAAACCGATCCCGGAAAAATGGTCTATACCTTTGCTCTGGGTACCCAAATGCTTTATGACTTTATCGATGACAATACCAAATGCGCCATGTATCCGGTAAATTATACCAATAGCCCAGCTGTTTCTTCACTCAACAATAATCTTATAACCATTAATAATGCGGTGGAAATCGATCTCTATGGGCAGATTTGTGCCGAGTCATCCGGATTCCGTCAGATTAGTGGAACCGGAGGACAGTTCGATTTTGTCATGGCCGGTTACCTCTCCCGGGGCGGCAAATCTTTTGTATGTATGCCTTCTTCATATAAAGCTGCGGACGGGAGTATCAAATCCAGAATATGTCCCGCGCTTCCCCCGGGAGGAATTGTTACCGATACCCGTTCCATGGCCCCTATTATCGTTACCGAATACGGCAAATTTCATCAAAAGGGCATGTCAGTTTGGCAGCGGGCGGAAGGCTTGATCGGAATTGCTCATCCTGATACCAGAGATGAGCTAATCAAAGCCGCCCAGGAGCAGGGTATTTGGAGAAGGAGCAACAAAATAAGCTAATTAATAACACTTGTTAGTCAAAGCACCCTGTAGTTGAAAAAGGAATAATCAACTATTGCTAAAAGTCGTGATGCTGATAAAGGAATAAGAATTCAATTATAAAGCACCCCAATAGAATAGCCCCATATTATATTCCCCCAGTTTTTTTAAAAGCGGCAGGATCTACTCTGCCGCTTCATTCTTTAATCTAAAGTTGGAGTTGCAGTTAAAAAGCGTTGGATAATTGGATATAATCTATATTAGACTTTAATACTATTGTTTTTGCTTCGCAAAAGCCTGATTTTGCACAGCGCTAAACATAGTTCCTTGTTTAAGGCATAAATTTAAACGGGAAGGGCAGCAGGTTTTAGCATCCGGTAGAATTATGGAAAAGCGGAACCACGCTATACAGCAAGTTGTTGACGATATCTGCCTGCCAGGTTGATTAATGTTTAAAAGGAGAATTTATGTATTCTGAGTTATTTAACATTTTGCCCCCGGAAAGAATAAGAATTAATGAACCCATGAAAAAGCATAGCAGTTTTAAAATTGGTGGACCGGTAGATATAATGGTCTTGCCGGAGAGCATTGAAGAAATTCAAAGGATTTTACACTATTGCCGCAAACAGGACATACCTTGTTTTGTCTTTGGCCTGGGCAGCAACCTTCTGGTCAGAGACAAGGGAATAAGGGGATTGGCCATAAAAGTGGGGAATAACCTCAAAAATATTTCTATCTGTAATGATACCATCTTTGCTGAGGCCGGGGTCAGGCTTGCGGAGCTATCCCAGGCGGCTGCCGACTACAGCCTCAGTGGTCTGGAATTTGCTGAAGGCATACCGGGAAGCCTGGGGGGAGCAGTGGTAATGAATGCCGGTGCCTACGGCGGGGAAATGAAAGATGTTTTAAAGGAAGTCAGGGCAATTACTCCTGCCGGAAAATTGTCCAGCTTTAAGCCGGAAGAAATGAAACTGAGCTATCGGGGAAGCATTTTTCAGGAAGAAGAACTGATTGTGGTTTCAGCCCTTATGCAATTGAAAAAGGAAAGGGCAGAGGATATCAGAGCCAGGATGCAGGACTTTGCCAAACGCCGCCGTCAAAAACAGCCCCTGGAATACCCTAGTGCGGGCAGTACTTTTCGGCGTCCTGCAGGATTCTTTGTGGGACCGATGATTGAAGGGATGGGGCTTAAAGGTTTAAAAGTTGGCGGAGCTGAGGTTTCCCGCAAGCATGCCGGATTTATCATTAATAGCGGTAATGCTACCGCCAGCGAGGTGTTGGAATTAATTGCGATAGTTAAGGCTAAAGCCAAAGAGCAGTATGGAATAGAGCTGGAGACAGAAATCAAGGTAATTGGAGAAGAATAAAAAATACTATGAAGCTGTTATTAACCACCCTCAATGCCAAATATATTCACTCAAGTCTCGCCCTGGCCTACCTTCAAGCGGTTGCCGCTGATGGCAGCTGGGAGACTAGAGTACGCGAGTTTACTATAAACGAAAAGAACGAGTACATTATGGCGGAGATATTTCGCGAGCAGCCGGATGTGCTCGCTTTTTCCGTTTATATATGGAATGTTGGCGCCATCTTGGAAATCTGTCGCGAATACAAGAAGGTAGCTCCACAAAGCTATATTATTCTGGGCGGACCGGAAGTAAGTTATAATGCTTTAACTGTTTTGGAGGAAAATGAAAGCATTGATTGCATAATACGCGGGGAAGGGGAGGAGAGCTTAAAGGAAGTCCTGGAGAGTATCGCCGGAACCAAATCCCGGGCAGCAATAAAGGGTATAAGCTACCGAAATGGGCCGTCAATTCTCGATAATCCCGATAGGGAACTGATAGCTGACCTGGCTATTATTCCTTTTCCTTACCAGGACCAGCTGGACTCCTACCACAAGCGTATTTTGTATTACGAGACCTCCCGGGGTTGCCCCTATAATTGCAGTTACTGCCTATCCTCAACCATCAAGGGGGTGCGTTTTTTTCCCCTGCAGAGAGTAAAAGAGGATCTGGCAAAGCTAATTCACGCCGGGGTAGAGGAAGTAAAATTTGTTGATCGGACTTTTAATGCCGATGAAAGGCGGGCCCGGGAAATCATGGAGTTTATTATTTCCCAGCAGGGGAATACCCGCTTTCATTGCGAGATAACTGCGGAATATCTATCCCCTGAATTCATCTCCTTCCTGGCTACCGTGCCAGCAGATTTATTTAAATTTGAAATCGGCATTCAGTCTACCTGCCCGGAAAGCCTGGCAGCGGTAAGGCGGAATAGCAACTGGACACGCTTGAGGACTAATATTGAAAGGCTGCAAGCTGCCGCTAATATCCACCTGCACCTCGATCTTATTGCCGGTCTGCCTTACGAAAGCTTTAAGCGTTTTGGCCGTTCTTTCAATGATGTGTTCTCTTTACACCCGGATGCAATTCAGCTGGGTTTCCTTAAGCTCTTGAAAGGTTCGCAGATACGGGCTGCTGCCAGGGAACATGGATATCTGTTTCAGGACAATCCCCCCTACCAGTTGCTGGCTAATCATTATCTCGACTACAATGATATACTGCAGTTAAAACAAATAGAGAACCTGCTGGATCGTTATTACAATTCAGGCAAGATGCGTTTTACGCTGGATTTTATCGTACAACAGATCTATCAGGGTGACGCTTTTAATTTCCTGGCTGCTTTCGCCTCTTATTGGCAGGAACAGGGGTACTTTGCCTGCTCTCACCGCCAGGAAGCGGAGTACAATTTTCTGCTGGATTTTATTAAGAGCAATTTTGTTGAGTTTCAGGAAACAGTCAACGAACTCCTAAAATACGATTATCTCTGGAATCAGCAATCATCTAATCTACCCTCCCAATTGAACAGGTATAACCCGGAAAACACGAGCCAAATTCTCTACACCTTGATAAAAGACCGGGATTTTGTGCAGTCAAATCTACCTCCATATGCAAGCAGAAAAAGCAACCGGGAATTGCGCAGGCTGCTGCATCTCGAATTTTTCAAAACCGACCTGATTACGGGAATACGCTCTTCCCAGCTTGTCCCTTATCTTTTTCTCTATAATCCCCGCCGGAAAAAAGCAGAAGAGTTGATAAAGGTGCCAGGCACCTTTATCAACTCTGACATAAATTAATTATTGTTTTTAAATTATAAGAATTTTTTGTTCTTGGGATGATAATGCGTATGCAGGAGTTCATGGGATTTATGTCCCAGAGGTTCATGCAGGAACTCCTCGTAAAGGGTTTTGACTTCCGGATTGTCGTGTGATTTTCTCAAGGGCAATCCTTCATCTTCCGCATAAATAGCCTCTATGCGTTCCACCCGTTTGACATTGGCTTTGGTGATGGGCTGACCGCCGCCGCCAATACAACCGCCGGGACAAGCCATGATTTCAATGAAATGATAAGGCGACTCGCCTGCTCTAACCTGCTCCATCAGTTTGCGGGCATTGGCCAGTCCATTGGCGATTGCTACTTTAACTACCGTACCATCCAAATCTACAGCGGCTTCCTTAATACCGGTTATACCGCGGGTAGCGGCAAAATTTACATCTTCCAGGGTCTTTCCGGTTACTACCTCATAAACGGTACGCAGGGCCGCTTCCATAACCCCGCCGGAAGCGCCAAAGATTACGGCGGCACCGGTGTATTTACCCATCCAGGAATCGAAATCGGAGGCGGGCAGCTTGCTGAAATCCAGCCCGCTCATACGGAATAGCCGCCCGATTTCACGGGTGGTCAACACCAGGTCAACATCCTGATAGCCGCTATCGTTCATCTCCGGCCGGGCTGCCTCAAACTTCTTGGCTACACAGGGCATAATGGATACCGAATAAATCTTGGAGGGGTCAATACCCATCTTCTCGGCCCAGTAGGTCTTGGCCAGAGCTCCAAACATTTGTTGTGGAGACTTGCAGGTGGAAAGGTTGTCCAACAAATCCGGATAGAAGGTTTCGCAGAAGTTGATCCAGCCGGGACTGCAGGAAGTGAACATGGGCAGAGTCCCGCCTTCCTTCAAACGCTTCAATAGTTCGTTGCCTTCTTCCAAAATAGTAAGGTCAGCGGAAAAGTTGGTGTGCAGAACATAATCAAAACCGATTTGCCTTAGTCCCTGTACAAAGGTTCCCATCGGCATTTCACCGGTCATCATGCCTATTTCTTCAGCAATAGCCACTCTGACTGCAGGTGCTATCTGGGTTATCACCACTTTGTCGGGATTAGCTACTGCAGCCAGGAATTCATCAATCTGTTCTCTTTCGCCGATGGCGCCAACCGGGCAGGCATGGATACATTGTCCACACATTACGCAAGGACTGTCAATCAAGGCTTTACCCAGGGTGGGAACCACCATAGAATTATAGCCGCGTCCTTCCAGACCCAGGGCATTTACGCTCTGGACAACGGAACAGGCTTCGATGCAACGGCGACAAAGTATGCATTTATCCTGATCCCGGAATAGGGCGGGAGTGGAAAAGTCTTTGGCAAATCCCCGTACCTTGTATTCAAAAGGATTCTCTCTTATGCAGTATTCCTGGGCCAGGTCCTGCAGTTCGCAATTGCCGTTTCTTATACAATTCAGGCAGTCCTGCGGGTGATTGGATAATATCAATTCCAGTATGGTTTTTCTGGCTTCTAAAACCTTCGGGGTTCTGGTTTTTACGACCATTCCTTCAAAAACGGGCATGGCGCAGGCCGCTTGCAGCAACCGGTTGCCTTCTACTTCACATACACATACTCTGCAGTTGGCTTTAATCGACTGGTCAGGATGAAAACACAGGGTAGGTATTTTAATGCCGACTTCACTAGCTGCCTGCAGGATGGTAGAGCCCTCAGGAACGGATACTTTAATTCCGTCTATTGTCAGGTTAACCATTCATATTCCCTCCTTTGCTCTTTCCTACACGAATTTAGCTTCGTAGTCGGCTTTGAAGTGCTTGATGGTGGTCAATACCGGAGCAGGGGCGGCCTGACCCAGGCCGCAGAGACACGAATAGGACATTACTGTACCTAACTTCTCCAGCAAAGCAACATCCTTGTTCGAGCCGCGTCCTTCGTTAATCTTTTCCATTAGTTCTGCGGTTCTGGCGGTGCCTTCGCGGCAGGGCGCACATTTTCCGCAGGATTCATGTTCAAAAAAGCCTGCTATCCTGGTGGCTACATCCACAATGTCCCGGCTCTCGTCAATAACGAAAGTAGCCCCGGAGCCTAAGGTAGCTCCTATAGCGGACATGGAGTCGAAAGCCACCGGGGTATCCAATAAGGCTTCAGGGATGAAAGCGCCTGAAGTTCCGCCGATTTGCACCGCTTTGAATTTTTTGCCGCCGGGGATACCTCCGCCAAATTGGAAGACTATCTCCCTGATAGTGGTGCTGGTAGGAACCTCGAAAAAGGTTCTGTTGTTGATATCGCCGGTCAGGGTAAAGACTTTGGTTCCCGGATAGGCAGGATTGCCAATACCGGCATACCAATCGGCTCCCTTTTCAATTATGACGGGAATGTTGGCGAAGGTCTCAACATTATTGACGATAGTGGGTTTGGACCATAGTCCTTCAGAAGGTGGATAGGGGGGTTTAAAGCGAGGTTCACCGCGTTTGCCTTCAATGGATTCGATAAGAGCGGTCTCTTCACCGCAAACATATGCTCCGGCTCCGCTTCTAACTTCGATATCAAAATCCTTTACCAATCCCTTTTCTTTAGCCTGGTTAATCGCAGTATTTAGGGTACTTACCAGGAAAGGGTATTCTCCTCTAAGATATATATAACCCTGGGTCGCTCCAATAGCATAAGCACAAATAGCCATTCCTTCAATTAAAGTGTGCGGGTCGTTTTCCATGATCAAACGGTCTTTGTAAGTACCTGGCTCGCCTTCATCAGCATTACATATGACATATTTCTGCTCAGCCTGTGCGCCAGCGGCAAAAGACCACTTCATTCCACAATTAAAACCAGCACCACCGCGGCCCCGTAGATTGGATTTCTTAACTTCGGCAATGAGATCTGCGGTATTCATAGCACGAGCTTTTTCCAGGGACTTATAGCCGCCCTGAGCCAAATAGTCATCGATCTTCAGGGGGTCGATCTTACCGTAGTTCCGCAGCACTATACGCATTTCTTCGGCCATTCGTATGCCTCCTTTCTGTATTCTTTAATAACCCCAACTAAAGTTCTTTGAGGTCCCGCTTTATTTATATTCCGCAATAATGGCCGGGATTTGTGCTGGACTTACATCCAGGTAAGGCTTACCGTTGATGGTGATGACCGGTGTAGCCTGGCATTGCCCAACACACTCGGTGAATTCCAGAGCAAATTTTCCATCGGCCGTACTTTCTCCCATCTTGATTCCGAGTTCTCTTTCCAGGGCTGCTACAACATCTGCTGCTCCAGCTACATGACAGGGAGCACTTTCACAAATTCTAACAACATTCTTACCTCTAGCTTCGACCGAAAACATAGAGTAAAAAGTAGCTATACCATAGGCTTCAGCAGTTGATAGTTTGAATACACGAGCAGCTTCAGCTATGGCTTCCTCCGGCAGGTAACTGAATTCTCTCAATAGCGCATGGTAAGCTTCAATGATTCCCCCTACTTTTCCATCGTACCGGGCAATTATTTCCTTGTAGTCCATCCTCCAATACCTCCTTCCTTTGTTTATTTGGTTTTGTAGCAACTGCCATAGAGCTACTAGTCCACACTTATGCTTAACATAATATAATACTGAACAAATAGAAAGTTCAAAATTTCTCAAATTAGCAGAATTTTTTGGGATTTATTAGTGAATGGTTCGTTTTATTCCTTTTTCATTAGTTTCTTATTTATCTGGATGGTCTATACTAAAGAATGAGTCAAGGGAAGGTTCTGTGAAGCAAGTTTTGGATTCAAATAGAGTTATTGGTAAATATTTGGGACTAGATAATTTTAGGGCAAGCTCCATGCTTGCCCTACATTGAAGTCATGTTTAAATATTTAAGGATTTAACCCTGCTTCAGTTCCTCCCGGCGCTGGAAATAATGGGGGGAGTCGCCCCATTTCCAATAACCCAGCTTAAACCCGCCGGCCTCAACCTCCGCTGTTATTTCTTCCATACTCTTCTGCTCTTTATTATCGTAGAGAGAATAATCACTTCGTTTTTCTTCCGGGGTGAGTACCGGCATTATTATATTGGCACCGGCCATTAACCCCCATCTCAGTCCGAGCGGATTAATGCTCTGCAAAGCGGTGGAAGCCACCATATTAATATCCGGCATGGCCAGGCGGGCCAGGGCCAGCATTTTGAGGGTCAGGGTAAAGACATCCCGCTCGTGCCTATCCGGAACCCGCGCCAGGGGAGTATCGGAATGGGGGATATAGGGACCCAAACCCAGCATATCAATATCCCTTTTTTGAAAAAAGGTCAGGTCTTGAGCCAGCTGTTCATTGCTCTGTCCGGGCAGTCCCACCATAATCCCCGTCCCCACCTGGTAGCCGATATCCTTCAAGGCGTCCAAGCATTCCAACCGTCTATCATAAAGCTGGGAGGGAGGATGTATTTTTTTAAACAAGACGGGGTCGGAAGTTTCGATACGCAAGAGGTAACGATGAGCACCTGCCTGCCAAAGTTGCAGGTATTGCTGGTAGCTTAATTCGCCAACACTCAATGTAACCCCCAGGCTCTGATGGCTCCGCTGTTTGCTGCTGAGAATAATTTTCTCGACTATAGCCGCTAAAAAATCTACCTGCTCCTGGCTGTCTATCTCCCCCGACTGCAGGGCAATGGATTGAAAGCCCATGTTGTAAGCCATCATAGCCAATTCTATTATTATTTCCTCATCAAGCCGGTAACGATGGATTTTTTCGTTGCTTTTCCTCAATCCGCAGTAGAGGCAGTTGCGCGGGCAATAGTTGGAAAATTCGATAAGTCCACGCAGGTATACCTCCTTTCCCAGCTGTTTAATTCGGGTATTATGGGCCGCTTGCAGCAGGGAATTAAGGATTTCCGGCTCATTGCTGTTTAGGATTTCAACTATTTCTTGTTCCCGGTAAGGGTTCATCTTCAAAACACTCCTTGAGGATAGCAATCAATTGTTGCAAATCAGCCGGGGGAAGCGAATGGGCGTTGTCTATCAATAGTCCATATTTATCATTCAGCTTTACGCGCAATGGCTTTAAAGATAAATCAGCAAAATTTCCCAGCAGATGAGCCCATCTGCTGCCATAAATCCTGGCCCAACGTATTCTTATTTGGGGATAAATACGCAATATCTGATTATCGCAAAAACGAAGGTATTCCTCACCGTCTTTTTCCGGGTACCGGTCAAGAATGCTCTTAAATTCTTCTAAGGATTCCTGCACTTTTTTCACCACCTAAGCCTGAATTAGAGGAACAAATCCCTCTCTCCATTCTTGATACGTTCCAACATTTCCACTACCGTAGCTCTCACTTGTTCATTGGGAAGGGCCGCCAGTTCCTTATCAATTAAATAGGAAGCCGCCTCTTTGGTTTCTTCACTGGCATAATCTAAAAGATATTCTTTGAAGGTCAAAATGGCGTTGGGCATACAAAGATTATGGATTTTACCTTTCTTGGCTATTCCCATAAAGCAGCCGCCGGTACGACCACAACGATAATCGGCCGTGCAAAAGGAAGTGATAAAACCGAGCCTGGCCATGTCCCGGATGGCTTCGTCCAGGCTGCGGTTATCGCCCAGAATAAACTGCTGCCGTTGATAGTCCACAGCATCTTCAGTATAGCTTCCCACACCTATATTGGAACCGGCATCTATCTGGCTGCAGCCCACCTGAATGACCTCATTGCGAATCTCCGCATTTTCGCGGGCGGTCAATATCATTCCGGTGTAGGGAACAGAAAGACGAATAACCGTAACCAGTTTTTTGAAGGTCTTATCATCCACATAATAGCTGTTGTTTTGCAGAAATGGGGTATTCAAAGCAGGTTGCAGGCGGGGGAAAGATATAGTATGGGGTCCAACCCCAGCAAATTTTTCTTCCAGATCGATGGTATGCATTAAGAGTCCCATTACTTCAAACTTCCAGTCATACAAGCCGAAAAGGGCTCCAATACCCACATCATCCACTCCGGCATCCATAGCCCGGTGCAGGGCATAGAGACGCCAACCGTAATCCGCTTTTAAGCCACGGGGATGAAGCTTTTTGTAGGACGGATAGTGGTAGGTTTCCTGGAAGACCTGAAAGGTGCCGATACCTACTTCTTTTAATATACGGAGATCTTCAATGGACATGGGTGCAGCATTAACATTGACCCGGCGAATTTCACCATTTCCTTCTTTGGTGGCATAGGCAGTTCTCAGGGTGTCGGCAATATAGTTGACATCAGATTTGGGATGTTCTCCATAAACCATGATTAAGCGTTTGTGGCCTTTGCCTATCAGAGCTTTAACTTCTGCGCTTAATTCCGAGGCATTCATTCTTTTTCTGATGGTTTCCCGGTTATCGCAGCGAAAACCACAATACACACAGTTATTTACACAATAGTTGCTGACATAAAGCGGTGCAAAAAAAACAATCCTTCTTCCATAGACCTTATGTTTAATCTGTAGACCGGTAGCATACATTTCCTCCCAGAGCTCTTCATCAGTGCAATTAAGCAGGGCGGCCGTTTCCGCCGGTTCCAGACGGTTCAGCTCTAGGGCTTTGGCCATGATTTCTCGAATTTGCTGCTTTTCCGGCTGTTTGTTAGCCATCAGGGTTTCCTGGATAAAGCCTTCGTCAATAAAGCTTTTCCCATTATTCTTGTACTTTTCAATCTGCTCCGGCTTAATAACATTATCGATCCACCGGTTAAGTGATACCGCTTCCATACTAATTCTCCTCCTTTTAACTTTTGATTCAACTGCAAAAAGGTATTAATATTTATCGGCTTGCATAAATATACCGCTCGCAGTCTATGCATGGGCAACACCTGCGGCTTGTCTCGCGGCTCAAGGGGTACCGCGCTAATCTCCCGTCCATGGTCACTAGCGCTCTCGCGACGTCCTGTCGCTCGCCCCCTGTCGCCTGCTCGCCTTCGCCGGATGTTGCATCCATGCTTCGCCAACGCTCGCTTTGTATATTTATGCAACCCTTATGCAACAAAAGGGGTTTTTGCTGCGGAGTCAACCCTTAAACTAACAAACCGCTCACCCTGAAAAGAGGCAAGCGGTCAATACTTACTATGCTTCCCCCCTTAAATTCAGTTCCCACCTCATTATCAGGGTGCTAATATGCTATTCTTACAATTATTCTTAGCTTCCTTTAGTTAAGGCGCTTTTTACGGTTACCCCGGATATATTTCCCAGTTTCCCGGTTAGGGCTCCCAATTCGTCAATGCTGCCGTCTACAATTAAAGCGATAACCGCCAGTTCTTTTTGGCGATAGGGAAGTCCCAGGCGACCAATAATCATGCTGGCATGCTTGCTTAAAACCTGGTTTACCTGGGGAACGGCATCATGATTCTCCACCACAATACCTATTACTCCAATACGATTATCAGACAAAGGTTTTCCTCCCTCCAATGGTTGTTATGCCCGTTTGGCAATAACTTAACAACTTAAGTCTCTGGCACCTTAAAAAAAAGTGCTTATCCTGATAAGGACTCAGGATAAGCACCGTATTAACTGGATTTCCTGACCCCTCTAAAGCAGCTTATGGCCTTTTTATCAGGGACTAAAACTTATTGTATTATTGTTATAATACCTTATTGGTAAAAGAAATACCAGTTTAAATATTTTTAGTTAAATTTGGCCTGGTAGTCAGCATTAAAGTTCTTTATGGTAGTCAGTACCGGAGCAGGTGCTGCCTGGCCCAGCCCGCACAGGCAGGCCACTGACATCACTTTGCCCAAACGGCCTAGAAGTTCAACATCTTCCGCACTGCCTTCGCCGGCATTAAGCCGTTCCATCATTTCATGCATTCTCTTGGTACCTTCGCGGCAGGGTGAACACTTGCCACAGGATTCATGTTCGAAGAATTTGGCGATTCGGGCTACGACATCAACAATGTCGCGGCTTTCGTCCATTACGAAAACTGCACCGGAACCAAGCACGGCACCAATTGAGTTCATGGAGTCAAAATCAATAGAGGTATCCAAGTTGGACTCGGGGATAAAACCACCCGATGTTCCACCTATCTGCACCGCTTTGAACTTTTTACCGCCGGCTATACCGCCGCCGAGTCCAAAAATGACCTCTCTGATAGTGGTGTTGGTAGGTACTTCGAAAAAGGTGCGGTTATTGACATCACCGGTCAGGGTTAAAACTTTGGTGCCTGGATAATTAGGGGCGCCAATAGCTTTGTACCAATCTCCGCCTTTTTCAATAATAATGGGAATGTTGGCGAAGGTTTCAACATTGTTTACAATAGTCGGTTTTTGCCATAAACCAATAACCGGCGGGAAGGGAGGTTTGAAGCGGGGTTCACCCCGGTGTCCCTCAATGGATTCAATCAGAGCACTCTCTTCGCCGCAAACATAAGCTCCTCCACCCATCCTGACTTCCACATCAAAATCACCCAGTACGCCCTTGGCTTTAGCCTGGGCAATAGCCTGGTTTAAAGTGTCGACTACATAGGGATATTCACCCCGACAATAAATATAGCCTTTTTTGGATCCTATAGCATAACCGCATATAGCCATACCTTCGATTACGCTCTGGGGGTCGTTTTCCATAATGATACGGTCTTTATAGGTGCCGGGTTCTCCTTCATCTGCATTACATACCACATATTTTTCTTCCGATTGCACCTGATAAGAGAAATTCCATTTCATGCCGGCATTGAAACCAGCACCCCCGCGTCCTCGCAGATTGGATTTTTTTACTTCTTCAATGACTTCCGTCTGCTTCATACTGCGGGCCTTTTCCAATGATTTGTAACCCCCGGCAGCCATATAATCATCGATTTTCAGTGGATCAATCTTACCGTAGTTGCGCAAGACTATGCGCATTTCCTCAGCCATTGTATTCCCTCCTTTCTTTTTCTTTTGCCTTACCTGTATTCAGCCAGCACCCCGGCAACTTTTTCCGGAGTCATATCTCCATAGGGTTTACTGTTGACGGTAATAACCGGGGTAGCCTGACACTGACCAACGCATTCGCATAATTCCAGGGTAAACTTTCCGTCAGGAGTTGTATCACCCATCTTAATTCCCAGTTCCTTTTCCAGAGCAGCTATAACTTCAGCGGCACCGGCTACATGGCAGGGAGCACTTTCACAAATACGGATAACATTTTTGCCTCTCTTTCCCACTTTAAAGTAGGAATAGAATGTGGCTACCCCCCAGGCTTTAGCGGTTGGAATACCAAAAACCTCAGCGGCAACCCGAACAGCATCTTCCGGAATATAACTGTATTCCCGTTGCAGGGCATGATAGGCTTCTATGATTCCGCCGGGAAGATCCTGGTATTTGCTGATTATATCCTCATAGTTTGCCATTTGTTAATATTCACCTCCCTGTTATTTAGCATTGTTATTTGAAACATTTGCGATTATAAATAGTTGCCTCTGGTTAAACTGCACTCCTATCCAGAAGCAGTATCGATACTTCCGAACCTGCTTCCATCGGCGGATGCCCGGGTGGTAAATCAATAAGGGCATTGCAATCTACCAAAGAACGAATCATACTGGGCTTTTGCCCGGGTAATATAGATACGGTCCATCCATCCTCTCGGGGTGAAGCCAGGGCCCGGATAAACCTGCGTGATCCAGTTTTCTTGGCATAAGAGCTGGAACATATGGCATTTACCCGGGGCAACAGAGGTTCAATTCCCTGTAAAGCTCTTAAGACCGGGGCGGCAAAAAGATGATAGCCTACAGCACAGGCCGCCGGATTACCGGAAAGCGAAATAATGAGCCGGGAACCCAGTATAGCACCTCCATTATGACTTCCTGGTTGTATGGGAATCTCCCGAAACAGGGGACGAGCTCCAATTTCATCTATTAATACATGAATCTCATTAATACCATCGGTATAAGTCCCGCCGGTGGTTATTACCAGCTCAGACTGCTCCAGCATTTGCAAAAGCTGGATTTTGATTTGAGTCATGTCCTTTTGGCCGGCCAGCTCAACTGAGCTTATCAGGCCTCCGTCCAATTTGACCAGGGATGCCAACATAGGCCCGTTGGCATCGCGAATTTCTCCCCTGGCAGCCTGGCTTGAACAGGGTACTACATTTGAACCCAGGCTTAATATCGCTACTCGGGGACGGCGATAAACCTGAACCTGCCCATGGCCAAAAGTAGCCAGTAAGGCTACCAATCCCGGTGTAATCCGGGCAGCTTGACCCAATATCAAATCTCCTTTATGAAAATCCTCCCCGGGTTGTTTAAAATTGTTCCCGGGCTTGACAAATTCGAGAGATTTCAGGTAATTGTCCTTGATTTGTACTTTTTCATGTGGTATAACGGCAACTGCTCCATCTGGAACCAATCCACCTGTCAATACACCGACTGCTTGCCCGGGAACAAGAGGAGAATTTGGTACCTCACCCATCGTAAGCTGACCAACAACCAGGAGTTGGTCATAATTGCCAGATAAATCAGGATTTACAGCATAACCATCCACAGCTGATCGCAGTTCATCAGGCATATTGCAATCAGCCAGGATCCCAGTACTGCTAATCCTTCCTACTGCCTCCAGCAAAGAAACTGGTTCAGCAACCAGCGGTTCAATATTCTTAATTAGTTCTTGCTGAGCCTCTTCCAGACTATTAAGCATAATAGCTTTATACCTCCGGTATTAAAGATAAGTTGCTTTTCCAAAAGGACAGGCCGGGAAGTGACATACCTTGCATTCTTCACAAAAACCGCCATGTCCCAGGGCTACTATTTCAGAACGGTTTATCCGTTCCTCGGCAAAAATCCGGGGCAGGAGTAAATCAAGGGTAGTAAACTTGCTATATAATGCTCCTCCCGGCACCCCACAAATAGGAACATGTCCCTGGTAAGCCAGCATAAACTGGGAACCAGGCAGAACCGGAGCACCATAGAATACTACTTCGGCTCCAGAGGCCTTAATCCCTAGCGGGGTAACATCATCCGGGTCAACAGACATTCCGCCGGTTATGATAATAAAATCCGCGCCTTCTCCAATGAAACGCTTAATCTCCGCAGCAATAATTTCTGGACTATCAGGAACAATTGTCTGGCTCATAAAGCGCCCCCCGAAAGGGGTAATTTTTTTGCGTATAACCCGGCCAAAACCATCCTTTATTCTACCGTAGCAAACTTCGTTGCCGGTAGTAATTACGGCTGTCCAGAGGTTCTTAAAGGGCTTGACTGAAATCAGGGGACGGGGGTTAGAACAGAGTTTTTCTGCCTCTTCAACCAGGCTGTGCTCAACCGCGAGGGGAACCACCCGGGTCCCGGCCAGCTTTTGTTCCTTAACTACGGTGCGATTATTGTGCAAAGTGGCGAAAATAACAGAATCGAGATTGTTTATCCAATGCAACTGGTCTACCTGTATCTTCAAAAGGCCATCGTAAGCGGCCATAAGATTAACCCGGCCATGGCTGGGCTCACTTAGATTAATACCTGGCCCGGACGCACTTTGGGCCAGCCGGAGAGCGGCCTCGTCTTCATGAATCAGCTCATCACCAGCTTCCCAGATATAAATGTGCTCCTTGCCCAGATTTTGCAGCAGAGGAACATCAGCAGCGGAAATGATTTGCCCCCTTCTGAAAGCGCGGCATTTCTCTCGCCCCGGAATAATCTTGATTATATCATGGCCTAAAACCTGGCCTATTGCTTCATTTACAGGTACCTTGCGCATTAACTATCCTCCTAGATTTTTTCCAGCTTAACCGCACAGACCTTGTATTCACCAGTTCCGGTTATCGGATCAAGATGATGACTGGTCAAGGCATTGGTGGGAGTCTCGCTGTAATGGAATGACATCCAGATTATGCCGGGCATTACCCGGTCGGTCACTCTGACAGCGGTAACCACTTCGCCACGCCGGGAAGTAACTTTCAATTTATCGCCGGTTTTAATTCCCATCTTCTCAGCATCAGCCGGATTAAGTTCCGCCATTTCTTTATCCCAAACACTCATTATTCCCATGGAATAAGGAGTTGTTACATTGTAGTGCTGGAGAATCCTACCGGTGGAAAGCAGGAAGGGATAATCCTCATCCGGCATTTCTCCCGGAGGTATATGGTCGGAAGGCTGGAACAGGCCCAGACCACGGGTGAACTTGCCCACATGCATGAACTGAGTTCCCGGATGGTCAGTGGTAGGACAAGGCCATTGCAGGCTGCCCAATTCCTCCAGCCGGTCATAATTGATTCCCGCCATGGAAGGAGCCAGGGAAGCCATTTCATCCCAAATTTCGCGGGGGCTTGCATAATTCATGGGATAGCCCATGCGGCTGACCATTTCGCAGATAGTCTGCCAGTTGGCTCTTCCCGGAATGGGTTCGATGGCTTTTCTAACTCTTTGCACCCGGCGCTCGGTATTGCTAAAGGTGCCGTCACATTCGGCAAAACTGGCAGCAGGTAATATTACATCAGCATATTCGGCGGTTTCCGTAAGAAACAGTTCCTGAACCACCAGGAACTCCAGGGCTTCCAGCCCACCGCGGATGTGGTGGCTGTTGGGATCGGTCAGTACCGGATTCTCACCCAGTATATACATGGCTTTTACCTTGCCTTCGTGAGCGGCCTCAAACATTTCCGGAATTTTTAAACCAATCTTATCCGGCATAGGCCGACCCCAGGCCTTTTCAAATTTTTCCTTGACTGCGGGCAGGGTGACATTCTGGTAGCCCTGGTATACATTGGGCAGAGCTCCCATGTCACAAGCACCTTGCACATTGTTCTGACCGCGAATGGGGCATACACCCACTCCTGCCCGGCCCATATGACCGGTTAGCATAGCCAGGTTGGCCAAACTCATAACATTTCGGGTTCCACAAATGTGTTCGGTTATTCCCAGGGTATAGAAAATCATGGCCCGGTCCGTAGTAGCATAGAGGCGGGCGACTTCATAAAGTACATCAACCGGAATGCCCGTTAATTCCGCTACATATTCGGGCGGGTAGTTTTCTACCGTGGCCTTGAGGGCTTCATAGTTTTCGGTCCGCTCTTCAATGAATTTCTTGTCCTCAAGACCTTCTTTAATAATAATATGCATCAAGCCATTGATAAGAGGAATGTCGGTGCCTGGTTTCTGGCGAAGCCAGTAATCTGCTTCATCCACCAGGTCGATGTGGCGGGGATCGCAAACCACCAGTTTGCAGCCCCGGCGGGCGGCTTGCCGCATCTTGTAGCCGGTTACGGGATGAGCTTCAGTGGTATTGGTACCAATAAGGAATAGGAGTTCCGCGTCAGTGGTAATTTCACTGATGGCGTTAGTCATTGCGCCGCTTCCAAATGTGGTGGCCAGACCGGCCACGGTGGGCGCATGTCAGGTACGGGCGCAGTGGTCAACATTGTTGTTGCCCATAACTGCGCGGGTAAATTTCTGCACCAGGTAATTTTCTTCATTGGTACAACGAGCCGAACTCAGGGCGGCGAAAGATTCGGAGCCGTACTGGGCCTTTATCTCGCCAAAGCGCTGGGCAATCAAGTCAAAGGCTTCATCCCAGCTGGCCTCTTCGAATTTGCCGTTTTTCTTTATTAAGGGGGTGGTAAGCCGCTTTTCATTGTAGATAAAATCCCATCCAAAACGACCTTTAACACAGAGGGAACGCTGGTTGACCGTGCTGTCGGGATTGGAGAGAACACCTATTACCTTGCCATTTTTTACGGCCAGGTCAAAGTTGCAGCCGGTTCCGCAGAAGGGGCAGGTAGTCCGTACTCTGTCAATTTCCCAGCGACGTCCCTGACCAACCATGGTTTTTTCCTGCAGGGCTCCGGTGGGACATACTGCCACACACTGGCCGCAGAAGACGCAATCAGAATCAATGTAGTCAACATCGCCGGCGGTAGTAGCCTTGCGATGGAAACCCCGGTTAAGGTAACTCAGGTTGTCCTGGCCGGTCATCTCCTCACACGCCCGGACACAGGCACCACAGAGTATACATTTGTTCATATCGCGCAAGATAAAGGGGTTGGTATCATCGATAGCGTATTCATGTTTCTCACCAACAAAGGGGCTTTCCTTAACGCCATACTGGTAGCAATAATCGGCCAATTTACAGTTACCCAGTTTATCGCAAGTCATGCAGTCCAATGGGTGATTGGCTACCAGCAATTCAAGGATGGTCTTCCTGGCTTCGACCACGGCGGGGGAATTGGTTTTAACTACCATTCCAGGGAAAATAGGCGTCACACAGGAGGCCGGTAAAAGACGATTGCCTTCTACTTCGACCACGCACAGGCGACAAGCACCCAGGGCGCTGAGGTCAGGATCATAACATAGCCTTGGAATATTAATCCCAACACTGTCAGCGGCCTTCATTATCGTTGTACCCGCCGGGACTTCAACCTCCTTTCCATCAATAGTGATTTTGATCAGTTCCACTCCCATCACTCCTTTCAAATTCTAACAACTCCCAAGAAATCAAACCTACAGACAAAAACAAACCTCCCGTATTTCGAAGAAAGTCCAATTATCACCTGCCAGGCTTATCCGATATCCAGGGCAAAATTGGATAAACCTAATCTAATAGTGAATTTGATCTCCTTTCCAAATAAGGGAGGCACAAGCGTTTCCACTTATACCGCGGCCGTTGAACCATGGATTAAATACTCAATCCCGGTAAAAAGGAAAGTATAAAATGCTTTAATCTGCCATAAGTTTTATACTTCTTTAATGGGCTCAGGGAGTCTGGCTTTCTCCACCATAAAAGTCCGATTCTCCCTGAAAAATGAGTTTCAATCATTAGGCTCAAAGGCTTGGAGCCGGTTCTATTCAATTAAACAAAAAACAGGTGTTGTGTGTTGTAAAAAAGCACAGTAACACCTGTTCAATTAATTGAACAGTTTTTTCACTACTCCTTTCCACAATACGGGGAGGCATAAGCGTTTCCACTTATGCCTATAGGCCCTGTAACCTGGACTTGTCTGTAGGTTAAGAGGGCTCGGATACATATTAAGATATAATAAAAAAACAGGTGTTATGGAATAGCACATAAACACCTGTTCCTTTGACGAACAGCTAAATAAGTACTCCTTTCCACAATACGGGGAGACATAAGCGTTTCCACTTATACCTATAGGCCCTATAATCATAACCGCAGTCTTAGATTAATATGGCTCGGAGCTCTTTTCTTTTGAGCTCAGCATACTATAAATAATGGAGCTAATCAATAGAGCAAAGTCATACTATGTAATATTTACATACTATTTATAAATTTTATATATAATTATTTACTAAACCAGCTTAAAACAAAGTTCGTTGTTATAGGTCTGATGATATAACGAGGTGAAATATGTCCCCCGCTAAGCGGCCGCCTATTAACAAAACAGGCGGCGGGTTCTAATCCCCCGCCTCGTTGCAGGTTTGTTTAAACTGCCGCAGTTTCGGCTGATGCTTAAAGTAGCCCATAAGAGTCATCTTACTTAAAAAATGATACGTTCCGGATGGCAATAGACATTGAACTGCTCTCCCCGGGTGAAACCCGCGATACAGATACCTAGTTTTTCAGCCAGTTCTACTGCGAGCAGCATGGCAGCCGAACGAGATAGGATAAGCGGTATCCCCCTGCGGGCAACTTTAAACATTATCTCTGAGGCAACTCGTCCACTCAAAACCAGACATTTATCATCCAGAGAAATGCCGTTCAAAAATGCATAACCCATAACCTTATCTACGGCATTATGCCTTCCGATATCCTCATACCTGACAATTAGGCCTGAATTATCAGCCAGGGCTGCACTGTGAACTCCCCCGGTCCGGCGAAAGGTAAGCGACTTTTCTTCTAATAAAGAAATGAGTTGCAATAGCTGGGATGCAGGGATTCGAAAGTCTGATTTTACCGGCTTAATTTGGCAAGCATCTTTGGCAAAATAGAAACTGCTATTTAGTGTTTCATTATCCTCTGGGAAATAGCGCTTGTGCCCATAACCATTGGAAGGAGTATCTATCTTCCCCTCTATAAAGAGTATTCCTTTATTGGAGTCATGATGTATATCTTGAATATCAGCCGGGTCTGAAATAAGTCCTTCGTTTAGGAGATAACCCACCCCCAGTTCCTTATACCCTTGAGGGGAGCAGACCAGGGTAGATAGTTCTTGCCCGTTGGCATATACCGTAAGGGGAACCTCAATAACCAGTGTATCTCTGTAAGGTCTTACTTCTCCCTGGCGATATATTAGAATATCTTTCTCTTCAAACAATAATGCATCACTCAAGTTAATTCCCAACCCTTCTTTCTTTTACCTCCAACACCCTGGCAGTATTAAAAACACTTTCATTTTATCATCGACCGCGCCTGAATCCTAATATGTTATAATATATTAGCATATACAAGGATAGATATCTAATTTACGGAAATATCATGCCCAGGGTCTAAACCGGCATATAAATGAGACTTGTTGGTCTTACTTTTTATGCAAATTTTATGTATTGAGCCATATGTTGTTTTTTAGTAAAGGTTTTAACCTTAAACAATACTGTAACAAGAGGGGAAGATAATGTTGTTGGATTTGATAACCAAGAGCTTTGCGAACGTTCTTACATTAATGAACCTGGTTTTTGGTTCCATGGCCATTATTTTAGTTCAACACCTACACTATTCTTGGGCAGCCATTTTTATTTTATTTGCCGTATTTATGGACGGTATGGATGGCAAGATAGCGAGGAGATTTGGGGCAACTTCGGAGCTGGGAAAAGAATTGGATTCTCTTTGTGATCTGGTTTCCTTTGGAGTAGCTCCTGCGGTTTTGCTTTATGCCCAGGTATTCCTGGAGAGTTATCATCTGCCCGGATTAATTGCTGCTTTGTTTTTTATAATATGTGGGGCTTTGCGCTTAGCCCGTTTTAATGTATTAAATATTCATGAGTATTTTTTGGGTATACCTATTACCCTGGCCGGGTTTTTATTGGCCATTATTTCACTGCTCGCAGACAATATATATCCTATGGTAATTCTCTTGCTGGTAGTTTTTCTTTCTCTTATGATGATTAGTAATATTAAGATAAGAAAGATTTAATTCTCTCCATAGCGAAATTGACATAGCTGCCTGGCAAAACTAACTGGCAGGTCAGTCGTGATTTTGTTGGCCAAAAGCTTGTATTTTGCTAAGCGGTTAGCTATATGAACAGCTTTATCGATTTTTTGAAAGGATTATCAGGATATGATGGATAAAATCCTGCTTGAAGAAAAGTTAAAACTTATGGCCAACCGCCGCCCGCAAATACTTGGACATAAAGAATTTTTAAAGACAGCAGTATTATTACCACTGGCTGAATATCAAAATGATCTCTGCATCTTATTTGAAAAAAGAGCCGCTGACCTTAATGTACAACCAGGGGAGATATGTTTCCCCGGAGGGCAGATTGAGGCAATTGACCAGGGGGCAAAGGAAGCTGCCATTAGAGAGACTTGTGAAGAACTGGGGCTTAATACAGGAGATATAGAAGTAGTAGCTCCACTGGATATTTTTGTTAGCCCCTTTAACCTAATTGTTAATCCTTTTGTAGGCAAGATTAAAGATTATCAAAAGATTAAAATCAATAGCGAAGTTGAATATGTCTTCTATGTGCCTCTCAATTATCTTCTTAAGATAGAGCCGCCTTGTGCTCCGCTGGGTCTCAAACTGGTTCTTCCCCAGGGATATCCCTATGATTTGATTCCCCATGGGAGGAATTACCCTTACCGGGATGCCCGCTATCCCCAGTACTTTTACCTTTGGGAAAAAGAGGTAATATGGGGTCTTACCGCCCGCATACTCAACCACTTTCTGGATTTGCTGAAGGCTTAAAGGATTATATTAATAAAAGCTAACTGCTTCTCCGTTTTTTTATCTTCTCAAATATTTCCTCAAGCAGTTCACCGGTATTTCCATCTTGCAATTTGACTACTGCTGCATGATCAAGCGGGGTAGGTCCTTTATTAATAATTATCAAATACTGGGTAAAGGTGCTGAACTCCTTAACAAAACCGGCCAGCGGGTAGACGGTCAAGGAAGAACCAATTACGACCAAAACCCTGGCTCCCAATATTCTATCCATAGCGTCCGGGTAATTTTTAATATGTTCTCCAAAAAGAACTACATCTGGTTTCAGGATGCCGCCGCATTGAGAACAACGGGGAATAACCTCCGGGTAAGTATTAACGTAATTACTGTCATGTACAAAACGGCAATTACGTTCCTGACATATAAAACGTGCACCATTGCCGTGAATAGGAATTACTTTTTGACTCCCGGCCTTTTGATGAAGGTTGTCGATGTTCTGAGTGACTATGGCCTTGACGATGCCTGTTTTTTCCATTTCCGCCAGCACCTTATGTGTTTTGCCCGGTTCTACCGGAGGAAAGATGAAGTACTGCCGGTAAAACTTATAAAATTCCAATGGATTATTGCGAAAGAAGTCTATGTTAATAATATTCATTACCCGGTTTTCTCCGAGTTTTCGGTATATTCCCTCTGGTCCACGAAAGTCTGGAATACCTGCCTCTGTGCTAATACCAGCACCCGTCACCACAACTGTGTTATGGGAGCGATCAAGAATCTCCACAACACGGTCAATGCTTTTCTCCATAATTATAACCACTCCTTTCCTGAGGCACAAAACGTCATGAAAGAGTTTCTTTCAGACTTATAACCATTCCTTCCTTGAGGCACAAAACGTCATGAAAGATTTTCTTTCAAACTTATCTCTCCCTCTACCATTATAATAGAGCGGTTTTGATTTAATAAGTCCAAAACTATTTGCGCTTTAAGTAGCCAGTAAAAGCACGATATTAACATTTTCGCGGCTGTTTTACCTGGCCACTGTCATGATTTACCTAAAGGATAATGTCGAAGGAAATCGAACCATTAATATATCTGGGTGGTATTTTGTGGTTAGTCAGGTTGTTGTTTGGTATTTAAAACAGTGGAAACCATCTTCTTAAAGCACCCTGTAATGTGGGAACCGGTTCCCGAACCATTAATGTTCCTATTATCCAACTGGAAATTTGGTTTATTAATGGCTCTACTACTATCATACGAGGAGGTAAGCAATGCTCAAGAAACTATTCGCACTAATAATGATAGGATGTTTTACGCTAAGTTTCCCAGTCAATCCGCTCGATGTGACCTGGGCTGCTCCTATTATAAGAGCAGGCCCGGATGAGATTGATTACTCGGAGTATATGCTCTTGCTGGATAATCCCAGAGCCAATATACCGCCTGAAGAAATAGAGAAATCTAAGCCGCCAAGTAGTTCAAAGGCTACGGAGAATCTTTCCGGGCAGGCAGCTAAACCCATACAGCCTGCAGAGAGCAAAACAACAACTAACAACAAATATGTAAGCATTTACAAAAACAATTATCCTGCTTATGCCAAAGAAGAACTGCCCATTGTAGAGGAATTTCGTTCCAATTATAATGGAACTCTGGCTCATGCCATAGTGGGAAGAGCTATCTGGTATATGGAATATGGCTATATGATTTATGGACACGAAAAGTATCCCAAGAGTGGTCTTATTGATTGTTCCAATTTTGTATCCCTGGTTTACAAGGACTTCGGTTATACAATAACTTCAGCAGCTCGCCGTTATGACACAGTAGGAAATAAGGTTAGTGGGGTTTATTCCCAAAAACTCAGTAGCAGCAGCAGTAAATACAAGCTAGTGGGCATTGATAAGCTCCGTCCAGGCGATATTATGACTTTCTGGAAAAAGGATAGTCAAGGAAAGAAATATATTGCTCATGTTGCCATCTATATGGGCAAAATTAATGGTAAACCGACTATTATTCATACCCGGAAGGATAATCCCACCGCTATTGGTATAACCAATAGTTTTACTTACTGGTTTGGTGAGCATTTCTATGAAGCCAGAAGGGTGTTAAATAGTACTGAACGCTCCAGTAAATCATTTAGTGATTCGGGGCCGGTTATTCCCCAGGTTTACAAGCTTCCGCCTCAGGGACCGATTATTCAGCCTGAAGACCTTCCCGGTGGATTTTAATAGCGTTTTAGTAATCGGAATTCAAGTATATTTGATAATTTGTTCAGCAATAAACCCAGAAAACATACGACCGAGCAACAACTTGAAATCTGGCCAAGAAACCCCTGCCCAAAGGCAGGGGTTTTCTTACTGCTGTAATACTATATTTTGCTCCTCTTCTCAGGTTTTACCGGCATTTCATCATTATACAAATTATACCGCTATATGCCATGGCTAAGCAAATAATTTGCTTTTTCCGGTATATTTTTGTGCTTTAGCTTATATGGTGAAATTAGAAGCGCTGACAGATATTAAAACCTTTGAGAAGAAAGGATGAAAAAATTGAAAAAAAGGAGAAAAATCAAGCTTTTTAAAGCACGTCTGGCCAAAAGAAATCCTATATTCGAGCAACAACGAAATAAAATAAGCCCAACAAGTTCGAAAAAAGTTCTGACAGGGCAATACCAGCCTGGTTTTATTCCTCATCCCCTGAACCTCTCCCATCTAAAAGGACAGAAAATCTTTCCCGAAACCAGGCTTCTACGTTTATCTTCCTCTTATGATTTACGTAAAGAAGGAAGACTTACCCCGGTTAAAGACCAGGGGCCTGCTGGTACCTGTTGGGCTTTTGCTACTTATGGGTCCCTGGAATCATGTTTACTCCCCGATCAGGAATTCGATTTCTCGGAAAATAATATGAAGAACCTCTTGAGTGAGAATTGTCCTGCTGGCTATGACCGGGGTCCCCGGGATGGGGGAAATCAATTTATGTCTATGGCTTACTTAAACCGCTGGGATGGACCGGTATTGGAAAAAGAAGATCCCTATGACCCTTTCGATGACGGCCCTTGCACCCAATTTTCCCCGCAAAAACATATTCAAAATGTAATCTTTATTCCTGATCGCAAGGACGCTGCAGACAATCAAAACATCAAAGAGGCTATAAGTAAATATGGCGCCGTGTTCAGCGGCATGTATTATGAGGATCAATACTACAATCCTGATAAGTCAAGCTATTATTTCCCCAGCTACAGTTTTTCCAACCATGCTGTTTGCCTGGTTGGTTGGGATGATAATTATGACCGGAAAAACTTCAATCCAGAACCCCCCAAAAATGGTGCCTTTATAGTCAGAAATAGTTGGGGAACTTCCTGGGGAGATGATGGCTATTTTTACATTTCCTATTATGATACTGGAATCGGAAGCGATAATGCCGTATATTACAACGCCGAGTCTCCCACAAAATATAATATTATTTATCAATACGACCCTCTGGGTTGGATTGCTTCCGTTGGGTACCGCGGTTCAACCGCCTGGTTTGCCAATATTTTTACGGCCAGTTCAAAGCAACAGGAATTACTTGCTGTAGGCTGGTATGTTGGGGGAGTTTCCGCCACCTATCAAGTCCTGGTTTATACTGATCCTGCCGCCAACAATCCGAGAAACGGAAAAATTGCCAAGAATGTGAGCGGTACAATTACTTATCCCGGATATTTTACTCGTTCCTTTACCAAACCGGTAGCTTTAAAAGCAGGTCAGAAATTTTCTGTTGTAGTAAAACTAAGTACTCCGGGATATAATTTTCCTATACCGCTGGAAATGCCGGTTGATGGCTATACCAGTAAAGCGGTGGCAAATAAGGGACAAAGTTTTATGAGTAAAAGTGGAACTAATTGGGAGGATATTACAAATTCATGGGAAAACAGCAATGCCTGTCTCAAAGCATATGTTGCCAACAAGAGTTCCGATGCTTAAAACAGAAGGGAGTTAGCGCAAAGCTTTAAGCCAAGATGAGAAAGCTATAGTGCAGCATATCTAGCAGCTCAAAGGGTAGCGATCCGGCACTCAGTATAATGACCTTATTGAGGAAAGGTTAATACTTTTTGAGTGCCGAGTGCAATCCGTAGGCAAGAAATGTTTACAGTGGAGCCAATAATGAATATTTTCACACTCCTTTTTATTCCATAACATGTTAATATATTAATAAGGAAAGTGAGGAGTAACTTTCATCAGACGCTAATGTCCTCAGGGCATGGGGGGTTAGTAAGGAAAGTGTAAATAATTATGGAGGACTAAATATAATATGAACCGGCTTGCTCGCTATTTTTTAAATGGTTTGCTTTTTATAGTACCTATTTTTCTCACAATTTATATTATCTATTTTATGTTTACAAAAATTGACAGACTCCTGCAAATTCCCTTGCCTGGTATCGGGATTATTCCGGGGGTTGGTTTTGTGGTAACCATTTTGATTATAACTTTAACTGGTGTACTAGTATCCAACTTGATTACGAGAAGGTTTATGTCCCTTATGGACAGGCTATTTAACCGACTTCCTTTGGTAAAAATTCTCTACTCTTCGATCAAAGACCTCATAAACGCCTTTCTAGGAGAAAAGAAGACTTTCAACCAGCCGGTTTTAGTTACAATTATTCCGGATAGTAATGCTTCAGCTTTAGGATTCGTAACTTCAGAATCACTTCAACACTTGGGCGTGGATGATATGGTGGCAGTATACTTCCCCCAATCATATAATTTTGCTGGCAATCTATTGCTCTTTCCTCGGAAGCAGGTAACGCCTATTGATGCCAGCAGCTCGGAAGTAATGACTTTTATCGTTTCCGGTGGTGTAGCCAAAAGCTAAATACAGGAAATAAGTCCCTGCACCACGGGACTAAAGCAGGTTTTTTTCTGTGATAAAAGGTAATCGTTGGTTTTTGTAGAATTAGGTTTAAAAAAGGTCGGTTTTGATGGAAAGGGGGGAATCTTGTATTTTAAAGGAACCATTCCCCAATTTGGCTATTAACCCGATAAATGGGTTAAGACTCTCTGGAACGGAACAGCAGGGAGAGAATTAAGAATAGGGGGAGAGATTTATGCCGTTGTCTTATATGTAGAAAAAAATAGAATAAAAATGGTTTCTTAAGATAATACAAGGAGTTTATGAACAGTTTCATAGAAGTAATAGGCATTAAAGAAGAGAACTGTATCAACTGCCACCAGTGTATTGCGGTTTGCCCGGTTAAAATTTGCAGTGACGGAAGTGGGGATGTAGTAAAATTCCATAACCATCTCTGTATAGGATGCGGTCGCTGTATAGAGGCTTGTATCAAAAGTCACGGAGGTAATGTTGAGAAAAGTGCCCGCTTTCCCATTGATGACGCCGATGATTTTTTAAATGATTTAGATAGCAGCGAAGTAATAGCTCTGGTCGCTCCCTCAGCCCAGGCTAATTTTAACCTAAAGAAGCTAATAAGCGCTCTTAAACTTTTGGGAGTTAAGGCAGTTTATGATGTTTCACTGGGAGCAGAAATTTCCATTTACTCTTATCATGAGGCTATCGAATCCGGTAAGGCTAAGCTCCCCCTGATAGCCCAGCCTTGCCCGGCCATAGTCAAATATATAGAGCTAAATCACCCGGCTTTGATTCCCTACCTGGCTCCAGTAGGCAGCCCGGTGCACAATATTGCTGTCTATGCTAAAACCCTGCACCCACAAGCGAAGTTGGCCTTTATTTCCCCCTGCCTGGCCAAGAAAGGGGAATTTCATGATAGTCAAAGCGTTGAATACAATGTAATATTTCAATCACTAACTCGAATATTAGCTGAAAAGGATATTAATATCGACTTGCTTGAGGAAAGTGACTTTGATAATTACATCTCCGCTGGAATTGCGACCAATTTTTCTACTCCCGGGGGACTGAAGGAATCCTACCTTTTCCATTACCCGGAAACGCTGCCCAGCAGCATCTCCAAAATTGAAGGTTCTCTGGTTTTTGAAAAATACCTTAAAGATCTGGAAACGGCCATAAAGGAGGGACAAGCTGATCTTCCCCTGATTATTGATATTCTGGCCTGTGAAAAAGGCTGTAATATAGGAGCCGGTTGCATCAACCAGGGGCGATCCATTACCCAAATTGAAAGAGCTGTTAACCGCCGAATGGAAATTAGCAGCAGCGAGGCGGAAAAAACTAAAGAATTAAAGGAATTTCTTGGTAAAATCACACAGGATTTAGACTTTTCTTACATCTTCTATCAAGATCTGTCTGCTAATAGCGATATTATTATACCCAGTGAACTGCAATTACAGCAGGTATATAAGCGTATGTATAAGGAAGAAGCCAAGGATTTCCGCAACTGCCTGGCCTGTGGCTACAATTCCTGCTTGCAAATGGCGGTTGCAGTATTTAATGGTTTGAACAAGGCGGAGAATTGCCATCTCTATCAAGAAAAAGAATTATTAAGGGAGCAGGAAATCCTCAATAATATGGTCGATGAACTGGCTACTCTTAATTCTAAACTGGAAGAAGAAATGGCGGAAAGAAAACAGCAAGAGCAGTTGCTGGTACAAAACTCCAAACTAGCAGCTATGGGGGAAATGATAGGAATGATTGCCCACCAATGGCGGCAACCGTTATCCTCAATAAGCACCCTGGCAGGAAATCTCAAAATTTACCTGGATCTCGATATGTATGAAAAGAAACAATTCCTCTCTTTGCTTGAAGAGATCAACCACCATGCCCAGTATTTATCCAGTACCATAAACGATTTTCGGCACTTTTTTAAGCCGGACAATCCTGAGGATACGGTATATCTTAATGTCGTAATTGACAATACCCTGGGCATAATCGGTAAATCATTGGAGTATAAAAATGTCCAGTTAAATATTAACACCTCTTTTTCCCAACCTATTTTAACTTATCCCAATGAGCTTATGCAGGTATTTCTTAATATCCTTAAAAATGCCTCAGATGCCTTTGTTGATAATGAAACCAGCTATCCCCGGATACAGATAAATGGTTATGAAAAAAACAACTATCAAATAGTAGAAATTATTGATAATGCCGGTGGAATCCCCGAACGAATACTTAATAAAATATTTGATCCCTATTTTTCCACAAAGGGTCCCGGAATTGGAACCGGGCTAGGACTCTATATGTCAAAAACCATAGTAGAAGAACATTGTGAGGGAGAACTCATTGCCCGTAATACGCAAGAGGGAGCTTGCTTTACCCTCAAGTTTCCACTTCGCTAACGGGAGGTTTAGAAATGACCATCGATGTTAAGGAGTTGAAGGAGAGAGCTCAAGGAATCAGGGTTTTATATGTTGAAGATGACAAAGAGCTGCGGGAAAACACCGCCCGCCTCCTGGCTACATTTTTTAGCAGTATTGATACGGCCAGTAATGGACAGGAGGGTTTGGAAAAGTACAACGGGAACTGTTACGACTTGATTATTACCGATATTAACATGCCGATAATGAATGGGGTTAAAATGGCCGCCCAGATCAAGGCAGGCAATAAAAAAGAGATAATAATAGTTATATCAGCCCATGACGAAGCCCGGTATCTTCTCGAACTTATTAACCTTGGCGTGGACTATTTTGTTCTTAAACCCCTGGATATCAATCAGTTCTTAACCGCTCTTGACAAGGCCGTTAGTTTAGTCCATTTTTACAAAATGGAAGCAGACTACAAGAGAGCTCTGGAGGAAACCGTAGAGAAAAGAACCCGGGAGTTATCCGAAGCCCTGACCATAGTGCAGGAACTGACAACCGAAGTCGTTTACCGCCTTACTGCCGCTGCCGAACTAAGGGATTCTGATACTGGACTGCATAATAAGAGATTGGGTTTGTATGCCAGGAGGTTGGCGGAAACCCTGAAGCTACCAGCGGATTTTGTTGAGTCCATTGCCTTTGCCGCTCCGCTGCATGATATAGGTAAAATAGGGATTTGGGATAATATTTTGTTAAAACCAGGTGCTCTGGATGCGGAGGAGTTTGAAATAATGAAAACTCACACTACAACTGGTGCCAGCATCCTGGCCCGGTCAAAGTATGAAAAAATTAGAATGACCGAATCTATTGCCCTTACCCATCATGAAAGATGGGACGGTTCAGGTTATCCCAATGGTTTAAAAGGAGAAGAGATACCTTTAGAAGGCCGTATTGTAGCCATATGTGACCAGTATGATGCCTTGCGCAGCAAAAGACCTTATAAACCAGCCTTCAGTCATTTCCGTACTATGCAGATTATAACCAAGGGTGATGAGCGAACGCGCCCGGAATACTTTGATCCCAAAGTGTTGCAGGCCTTTATCGAGATTGCTGATGAATTTGATGGGATATTCACTTCCAACCAGGACTAGGGAGAGTGAATGGTTTCTGAAAGCTTGAATTAAGAACAAGCTTCAATTAAGATATAATAATGATAATACAAGATATAAATTGAGCGTTATGCCAGGTGTTCGAGCTTGCTCGGATGAAAAGGGAAAGCGGTGAGAATCCGCTGCAGCCCCCGCTACTGTGAGTGTGATGCGTTGCTTGTATAGCCACTGGTATAAACCGGGAAGGCCAGCAGTTGCAAATGAACACGAGCCAGGAGACCTGCCTGGGATAGAAAACCATTATATCCTTCGGAGGGAAGGGAGGGGTTTTTATAGGCGCGAATTCAGCTCGTTTTTGCTTATATTCGCCTACCCATCTTCCTTTTTTAAGGAAGATTTTTTATTTTTTAAGAGAATGTTGACTCCACTGCAAAAAACCCTTTTTGTTGCATAAGGGCACTTTTCATCGGTGGTTGTAGCTGGCCCCCGGCCATAGGGGGTTCTAATGACAGTTTGCTTGTGGGAAAATATATGAGGAGGGAAAACGGTGATAAGAAGATTTAACTCGCCCCTTTTAATTCTGCTAAGTATAATATGCCTTTGCTGCTCGACCCTGTTCTTCCCGGCTTCTGCCGAAGCGACAGTAGATTTAGATACTTTGGCCAAGAAGGCCGTACAGTACAATTATTCCAGCTACCGGCAGGGTCAGGCCCTGGATGGCTTTGATGCCTGGGTACTGGGAAAGGCTGGAGCTCAGGTTTCCGGTTGGGTATATGATGGTAGCAATATTCAAACAACTTTATTGGCAACAATGGAGGAAATCCTGACAGATCCCGATAAAAAGACCGCCGATTATTTTGGTAATCCTGCCTATTCCTATTCATCCAAGCAGATAGCCCAATTAAACCTCCTGGCCCGGAGTTGGGGAGAAGATGAAAAAGCCGATGCCTTGCTCCGAGTTTTACAGAACAGGCAGAATACAACTTTAAATGGGTCCATCGATAACAACCCTTTTGGTGATATATCGGCCTTTGAATATTTAGCTCTTTCCGGTGATTTGACCCGGATGAACAGCAGTTCAGCCATTGACTACATTATTAATAACAGCGACCCTAATACCGGAGCCTGGACCTCGTCGTGGAACGATGTAATGGCAACTACTCAGGCCATAAGAAGCCTTAAATGCTTGGAAGCATCAACAGGTGAAAAGACTGCTGAGATTAATGCCGCTATAAATAAAGCTCTTAACTGGTTGTCAGCTTTGCAAAAGGATGATGGCAGTTTCCAGGATAGCGGTGGTTTTGATGATCCGTTGATAGATAGTGTGGAAGTGTTGCTGACCTTAAAGACGCTGGATATCGATCCGGCAAGCTGGAGCAGTCAGGAAGGAAAAACCATACTTGATTACCTGCATAATGAAGCTTTAAATACTGATGGCAGCCTGGGAACCTCCAAGAACAAAACTGACGCAACCTGGGTCTTGAATGCCTGCCTATCCCTGGGGGTGCAGATACCGGCCGATACTCCTCTGGGGCTCTCTATCACCCCGGCAACAGCCAGCGTTGAGAAAAATGGCACAATAGCATTCAGTGCTTTATTAAAGCTTTTCAATGGTGAGCAGAACGATATTAGTAGAAGCGTAAATTGGTTGGTTGCTGACAATAATATAGCCAGTATCGATGGGGGTCTGGCCCGGGGATTATATGAGGGACAGACAACGGTTACAGCTACCTCAAATGATTATGAAGCTTCCGCAAGTCTTACGGTCAGGCCCCGAAGCGGGGGAGGAGAAGGAGAATCCAAGAGTAGCGATCTGGTAGTAAATATTGCCGTAGTAGGCAAAAACGGGACCCTATTATTTGGCCCCAGCTCCATTAGTATATCTACCGGGGATAGATTTGGATTAACGGCTATGGGGGCTTTAAATAAAACCGGTTTGAGATGGAGCTTTTCTGATCGATGGGAAGGGCTTATTGTTGAAATAGCCGGAGAGCAAAACCAGGGTATGAGTGGTTGGATGTATTCAGTTAACGCCAGAGTTCCTGGCGTATTGGCCAGTGAACAGACTGTGTCCGATGGAGACCGGATTATATTTTGGTACAGCCAGGATGCTTCCGCCAGCAGCCCGGAATGGGACCGTCTGGGCAGCGGCCAAATCTATAATCCAGAGGTGAAAGAAAAGCTTCCAGATAAGCAGAAGGTGCTGCCAGAGATTAAGCCCGAATTGGACAAGCAAGTACCAACTCCTGCAGCCAGGGGATTTTTCAGTGATGTGGATGATAGCCTGGCCTGGGCTCGGGATGCTATTGAAATACTGGCGGGCAGGGGGATAATACAGGGGCGGGGAGAGCATTTTGACCCCCTGGCTCCGGTAACTCGGGCCGAGTTTATAACTTTAATTGCCCGGGCGTTGGGAAAGAATACCGTTGATTATCAGGGAATTATGCCCCAAGATGTGAGCCAATCTGATTGGTTTTACCCGTCTTTGCAGTATTGCCTGCAAGAAGGGATAATTTCCGGATATCCCGATGGTAGTTTTCGGGCCGGGGATTCAATTAGCCGCCAGGAAATGGCCTGTATTTTGTATCGTCTAATGAAGGATAAGCAAAATAATAATCTGCCGGCTTCAATTTTGGGAGATCAAGACAGTATAGCTCCCTGGGCTATTCCGGCTGTTAAGTTCGTAGTAGCGGAGAAATTAATGCTGGGTTACGAGGATGGCAGCTTTCGGGCCGGGCAGCCCTGCAGCCGCGCAGAAGCAGCCGTGATTTTATTCCGTTATTTGCACAGCATCGAAGCTGCTCCATTAAAATGAATATATCAATAGAACCGCCCCATGATATAGTGATGGAGGTTTATGATGAAAAGGAACTTTTCGATATATTTACTATTGTTTTTGTTGCTGTTCCTCATAGCTGGCTGCCATAGCAGCGACGGCATTAATAAGCAGGGGGAGAGTTCCGGCTCTTCCAGCTATAAAGCCAGCGTAGAGCCGGGGCAGGAAAAGCTAAAAGCGGATGATACTGGCTCTGCCGCTTCCACAAGTGTCAAGGGCAAGGGACAGGGAAACATTGCTCCGGCCCCGTTGGAGGTTTCTTCCTCTACGCTGCAGGAGACTCCCGAAGCTATGGGCGGCAACAAAACCCCAGTTCTGCCGGAGCCGGGGCCTGCTGATAATAAAGCCCAGCTGCGATTGCTGGTTACCCAGGACAATGGTGAAGAGGTGATTTTTGACCAGGAAGTGGAATTAGCCCAGGATGCGACAGTAATGGATATTTTAAAAGCCCATTTGGAGGTCAGCAGCAGTTACGGCGGTGAGTTTGTCGAAGGCATCAATGGTCTGAAATCGAAGCGTGCCGGCCTAGGCCAGGAACCGGAAGACTGGTTTTATTATATCAACGGTACTTCGGCCAATGTGGGTGCCGCATCTTACCGCCCGGCTCCGGGGGATGTGGTATGGTGGGATTATCATAGTTGGAGTTCAGGGGGAAGATAGCCAATGAATGAAACTATGCTCTCATACCGGGTGAAGGATAATCTGATTCATAGCCTCCATCCTTTAACCACCCTGAGTTATGTATTAGTAATAACGATTCTATCCCTCATATTCTATCACCCGATTTACCTGGCAGCTTTACTGCTGCCCGCAGCTTTAGTTATAGTTTCCTCTGGTCACTACAAGGAATGGAGCATTTATCTAAAGCTTAGTGTAAGCTTGATTATTCTAATCGCGGTTTTGAATATGGTTTTTTCGCGGGAAGGGGAAACGATATTATTTACCCTACAGCTTTTGCCCGGGATGGCTCCACTCGATTTAAGCCTGGAAGCTCTTGCTTTTGCTGCTGGAATGGGTCTGCGCCTGCTGGTTATTATAACGGCCTTTTGCCTTTATTCGCAGGCGATAGATCCTGACCGCATACTGCGAGCAGTCGCGGGATTGGGGAAGGGGAAAACAGTTCTGGCCATTATCTTAGCCACCCGCCTTTTTCCCCAGTTTTTGAGGGATTATAGGCGAATCATGGAAATCTCTCAATGTCGTGGAGTTGACCCTTATCACGGTAACTTGTGGCAAAGAACCGGCCGGTTAAAACCAGTCATATCGGTTCTGTTTTCATCTTCTCTGGAGCAGGCGCTGGAATTGGCGGAATCAATGTATGCCCGGGGATACGGCAGCGGAGAACGCAGCCAAAGACAGGCTGATTTATGGCATCCCCGCGACTTCCTGATTTTGCTGGCGCTGATAATTGCTTTCTTCTGTGGAATACTGGCCTATGGGCAAGGGTGGACTGCCTTTAATTATTATCCTCGTCTAAGCTGGGAATTCTCGGGCAGCAGCATCTTAACCCTGATGACTTTAAGCTTGGCCATCCCATCCGTCTTGAATTGGGGGTGTAAACGTTCCAACAGCTTCTTATCCAAGATTTGAGTTACTCCTATCCAGATGAAAAAGAACCCGCTCTGAAGAAAATTAACCTTACTCTAAATGAAGGTGAATTTGTTTTACTTTCGGGAGTTTCCGGCTGTGGAAAGACCACTTTGCTCCGGGCTATAGCTGGTCTGGTTCCGGATTTTCATGGAGGTCACCTGGCAGGTGCCATTTACCTGGATAGAATTCCCTTAACCAGGATTCCCCATCGCCAGCGCCTGCTGAAAACAGGCATCGTATTTCAAGAAGCCGAACGGCAATTGCTTATGAATACGGTTGAGGCGGAAATTGCCTTTGCCCTGGAAAACCTGGGTTTTCCCCCGGCCCTGATTAAGCGGCGGATAATGGAAGTGGCAGCCGCTCTGGACTTGACGGATTGTCTGCCGCAGGCTACAGCCACTTTATCGGGGGGACAGAAACAGAAGGTTGTTTTGGCATCGATTTTAGCCTGGGAACCGGAAATCCTGCTGCTGGATGAACCCACTTCCCAACTCGATCCGGTGGCGGCGGAACAGATTTTGAACAGCATACGCCGTCTTAACGAAGATAGCGGCTTGACCGTAATTTTGGCTGAACAACGGCTGGAAAGGTGCTTTCATTTAGCGGATAGAGTACTGGTGATGAAAAATGGAGCCATAGCTTGTGATGAGCAGAGCTTTGATAAACTATCCCACTGGGCCGTTAAAAATGAGACTTCCTGCCTTCCTCCGGTAGCGCGCTTATTTGCTGGCTGTGCTTTCTCGAAAATACCGGCCAGCATAAAGGAGGGCCGGGGTGTCTTAAGAAGCCTGGCTCCCCAGGGTGACTTCTCCCCTTCATTCTCCGCGGCATCCCCTGGCTTGGGGAATAAGCTCGATGCAGAGAGGAGTTTTGAACAGCCGGTAGTGGAAGTGGAGAAGGTCTGGTTCCGCTACCCGGAAGGAAAGGAAGTACTGAAAGATATCTCCTTTAACTTGAAAGCGGGCGAGTTCGCTGTGCTTATGGGGCCGAATGGAGCCGGAAAGAGTACTATCCTTAAAAACCTTAACGGCCTATTGCGCCCGGGCCGGGGTAAGATTAAGATTTGCGGCCGCGACAGCAAAGGGGTTCCGGTAGCGGAACTGGCCAATAGCATAGCCTACCTCTCGCAAAATCCGGATGATTATCTTTTTTTACCTACCGTACGGGAGGAAGTAAAATTCAGCTTGCAGTATTTGGCGGGGAAGGACGATATTGATAGCCGTAGCGACCAGGTCTTGCAGCGCTTTGGTCTCTGCAGGCTGGCGCAGCTCAACCCGCGCGATCTCAGCAGCGGTGAGCGGCAGAAGGTGGCTTTGGCAGCAGTATTGGCCAGCGAACCCCGGGTTTTACTTCTGGATGAACCGACCCGCGGCCTGGACTATCGTCATAAAGAAGAACTGGGGCGTATCCTTCTTGAAATGCAGGCTGAGGGTACGGCTATTCTTATGGTCAGCCATGATGTGGAGTTTGTGGCTGAATACGCTGCTAAGGTGATTTTTATAACAGACGGTTCTTTGCTGTGCTCCGGCAGTAAATATGATATGCTCAGCTCCTCTACATTTTATTCTCCGCAAGTCACTAAAGTATTTCGGGGTATCGCTCAGGGAATCGTCACTCTGGAGCAGGCGCAAGAACTTTTGCAGCGCATTCTCTATCACCGCCAGGAGGCTATTCCAAGGCTAGCTGGTAATGCTGGAACCGGGGAAAAATAAGGGTAGGAGATAAGGATTATGCAGTTAAGAATATCCCTCATATCCCTGGGTTTACTGGGGTTATTGCTCTTGCTTAGCATCTGGCCGGGAAGAAGTTTGGGAAACTGGAATTGGGGCTTGCTGGCAGCCACCATCCTGACCGTTGCCCTGGCCGGGTTTTTCTGGCAATTTGAGAGACGGCGGAACAGCATAGTGCAATTATCTTTTATTGCCACCATATCATCACTGGCCGCCCTATCCCGCGTAGCTTTTGTTCCTATTGCCGGTTTGCAGCCGGCAAGCTTTATAATTATGATTAGCGGCTATGTCTTTGGCAGCCAGACCGGTTTCCTGGTCGGAGCTATAACCGCCCTGGTATCGAACTTTTTTTTAGGGCAGGGGCCATGGACACCCTGGCAGATGTTGGCCTGGGGTATATGCGGGCTATTGGCCGGCTGCCTGGGGCAGGCTTTATCCGCATTTCGCCTGCTGCCCTTTGTTTTTCTATGTACTTTTTCTGCCTTCCTCTTCGGCTGGATTACTAACATCTCCTATTGGAGCAGCTTCGTTCATCCTCTGAACTGGTCCAGCTACCTGGGCAGCTGCATCGCCAGCTTTCCTTTCGATCTTATTCACGCAGCCGGCAATCTGGCTTTTTCACTTCTTTTTGGCACTCACTTCTATCAACTGCTTTTTCGCTTCCAAAGAAAGATGTCAGGATACAGCAAATAGCCCAGGTTACTTTTCGGATAGTAAGCAAATAGGGCTCACTCCTCACTTTCCTTACTAACCGCCCATCTGACAAGCATTCCGTCTTCTGATTTCCGCCTTCTGTCTTCCGTCTCCCGACGACTTAGGTTAAAAAGCGGGAAAGTATCAAATAATAAGGCTAATTCAATCCCTGGAGGTGGGTATATTGCAGGCTGCATGGAGCGGTTTTAAAGCGGGTAGATGGATGCATGAAATAGATGTAAGGGACTTTATCCAAAAAAACTATAGCCCCTATGATGGCGATAGTGGTTTTTTGACTGGCCCGGGAGAAAAAACATCTTTGCTCTGGAGGAAATGCCAGGATTTATTACAGAAGGAAAGGGAATCCCAAGGGGTTTTGCTGGTGGATGCGGATACTCCCATAAGCATCACCAGTCACCCCCCCGGCTATATTAACCGAGAACTGGAGAAGATTGTCGGATTACAAACGGATAAAGCCTTAAAACGAGCTATCAACATTTACGGTGGTTTGAGAACGACCCTTAACGCTTGCCGGGCATATGGTTATGAACCGGATAAGAAGCTTCGGGAGTTTTTTGAAAAACATCGCCGTACCCATAATGATGGAGTATTTGCGGTCTATACTCCGGAAATGCGCCTGGCGCGAAAGGTGGGGATAATTACCGGTCTGCCAGACTCTTATGGCCGGGGCCGGATAATTGGCGACTATCGCCGGGTAAGCCTTTACGGAGTAGACTTTCTTATTAAAGCCAAAGAAAATGATCGCGACTGGCTTAATCGCAGAATGACTACTGAGTCTATACAACTCAGGGAAGATATGGCGGGACAGATTAAATCCCTGCAAGACCTTAAGCTAATGGCTAAATCGTATGATTATGATATTTCCCGACCGGCTTCCACTGCGGCTGAAACAGTGCAGCATCTCTACTTTGCCTACCTGGCCGCAGTTAAGGAACAAAACGGAGCAGCCATGAGCCTGGGGCGGGTATCTACCTTTCTGGACATCTATCTGGAACGGGACTTGCGTTCCGGGAGGATTACGGAGAACGAGGCCCAGGAACTGATTGATCAATTGGTGATAAAACTACGACTGGTTCGACACTTGCGCACCCTCGAGTACAGTGAGATATTTGCCGGTGATCCGAACTGGGTCACGGAATCACTGGGCGGCTCTGGTACGGACGGGAGGCATCTGGTTTGCAAAACTTCTTATCGCTTTCTACAGACCTTGAAAAATTTAGGAGCGGCGCCTGAACCTAATATGACTATTTTATGGTCGCGCAATCTTCCTCGCAAGTTTTTAGAGTTCTGTGCCAAGCTGTCTATCTCTACCTCTGCTCTCCAGTACGAGAATGACGATCTGATGCGTGACTACTATGGTGATGACTACGGTATCGCTTGCTGTGTATCGGCTATGCGCCTGGGGAAGGAGACTCAGCTTTTTGGCGCCCGCTGCAACCTGGCCAAACTTTTGCTCTATGCCATAAATGGGGGTAAGGACGAGATAAGCGGCCAACAGGTAGGGGTGGAAATGTCGGTTTATGACGGAGATAAATTGGAATTTGACGAAGTTATGAGACGATTCAAGATTCAGATGGAATGGTTGGCCGAGCTTTATGTTAATACCATGAATCTTATTCATTATATGCACGACAAGTATGCTTTTGAATATATGCAAATGGCCTTGCACAATACTTTTGTTAAACACTTTATGGCTTTTGGCATAGCCGGTTTATCAGTAGCAGCTGATTCTCTAAGTGCTATAAAATATGCCAGGGTAAGGCCCATCAAAGACGAAAGGGGATTGGTCAGTGATTTTGCCATAGAAGGTGAATTCCCCAAGTTTGGTAATGACGATGACCGGGTTGACCTGCTGGCGGTGGAAATAATCCATACCTTTATACACCAGCTTAAGCGCCATCCCGCCTATAGAAATGCCCAGCATACTTTGTCCATATTAACCATAACCTCTAATGTAATGTATGGGAAACATACCGGAACCACTCCGGATGGACGAAAAAAAGGCGAACCCCTGGCTCCCGGTGCCAACCCCCTGCATGGTAGGGAAGAAAAGGGAGCCATAGCCGCCTGCAACTCGGTAGCGAAATTACCCTATGAAGATGCCCGGGACGGCATTTCCTTCACCTTCTCCACCGTCCCCGAAGCTCTCGGCAAAAGTGAGGAGGAAAGAGTGAATAATCTTCTGGCTCTGCTTGAAGGTTATTTTGTTCAGGATGCTCATCATATGAATGTAAATGTTCTTAATGTAGAAACATTGAAGGAAGCTATGGAGCACCCGGAAAAATACCCGGATCTGACCATAAGGGTTTCTGGTTATGCAGTGCATTTTACCCGGTTAAACCGGGAGCAACAGGAAGAGATAATTATGCGTACCTTCTATCGCCGAATGTAGTTGAAGGTGGGTACGGCTCCATGATAGGCAGAATTCACTCCATTGATACCTTCAGCACCCTGGACGGGCCCGGAATTAGAACCGTGGTCTTTATGCAGGGCTGTCACCTGCGCTGCAAATACTGTCACAATCCCGACACCTGGGAATTGAAAAGCCTTTCTGCTCAGGAATATAGTCCTGAAGAATTAATGGAAGTCATAAGAAGAAGCAAACCTTATTTTATCGCTTCCGGGGGAGGACTTACCTTCTCCGGCGGTGAGCCCCTGCTGCATGATGATTTTATAAAGGCAGTTTTCCTTCTTTGCCGGGAAGAAAATATTTCTACCGCTATCGATACCTCCCTTTATGTCAAGCCCGCAGCGTTGTTAACAGTTTTGCCGCTGACCGACCTGGTGCTGGCGGATATAAAACATATCAGCGAAGAAAAAAGCCGCTGCCTGACCGGAATGAGCAATAGTCTTAACTTGAGCAACCTCAAACTAATCAACTCGCATCATATACCCATTTGGATTCGCTATGTGATAATTCCTGCCTGGACCGATGCGAGGGAAGATCTTGAAGAAATGGCGGCTTTTGTTGGGCGGCTTGAACAAGTCGAACGCATTGACCTTTTGCCTTACCACTCCCTGGGAAAACATAAATGGGATTTGCTGGGCTTAAACTACGAATTAAACGGGGTAACTGCTCCCAGCCCGGAGGCTTTGGAACAGCTTAAGAACATCATATCCGCCATTAGCGGAAAACCGGTTTATTTGAAATAGATGTTTCCGTTTCTAAAAGTTCCCCTTATGCTCAGGGTGTAGTAGAATCAATGCTAACGAATAATATGAAAACAACAGGAGGCAGTTGGGGTGAGCGTTAAAATTTTTACTGATAGCACTTCATACATAAGTAAAGAAATGCAAGAAGAACTGGATATTGAAATCATTCCTTTAACTGTGCATTTCTCCGATGAGTCCTTTATTGAGACAGAAGTAGACTACGATTATTTTTATCAGAAAATAGAGAAAACCGGGGAGATTCCGACATCTTCCCAACCTCCGCCGGGGCAATTCTTTGCAGCTTTTAAAAAGGCACTATCTCATGGAGATCATATTGTAGGCATTTTTATATCTTCAACCATGAGTGGAACCTGGGCTACAGCCCTGAATGTTAAAAAGCAGCTTATGGAACAATATCCTGGAGCCAGGATGGAGATTATTGATTCTCATACCAATTGTATGGCCCTGGGGCTTCAGGTTGTGGAGGCCGCCCGGGTCGCCAAGGCCGGGGGCAATATAGATGCTGTGGTAAAAGCGGCCCAATACATCCATGACCGGGTACATTTCTACTTTGTCCCAGAAACCCTGGAGTATTTGCGCAAAGGGGGACGAATAGGTACAGCCTCCGCTCTTCTCGGTACCCTTTTGAACATCCGGCCCATTCTAACGGTAGATATGGCAAAAGGTATGACCCATTTGCTGGAGAAGGCCCGAGGCACCTCCAATGCAGTTAAGCGAATGCTGCGTCTAATGGAAGAAGATCATAAAAAATATGGGTTGAAGGAAATCATGGTCCACCATATCAATGCCCCGGAAAGAGCCTGGCAGTTAAGGCAAACCCTTATCGACCGCTATGCTTTACCCGTAAGCATACTTTCTATCGGCCCGGTAATAGGATTGCACACAGGACTGGGCACAATAGGTATGGTCTATGTGGCATGAAGTAGAGAGGGAATTCCTCCTGCTTTAGTTTTGCGCCTCATTATCTATCCAATCAACATGAACCGTTGTTGAGGTAGTGTAGAGGTACTGGTTTATGCTTACTTCAACTACATCGGCAATGGCGTGAGCCTTGACCACGGACAATCCTTGATCCACCTCAATGTGCAGGGAAACCACTTTATTAGCCCCGTAATCATGCACACTGGTATCATGAACCGCGATTACTCCAGGTACCTTCAGGGCTAACTGATTAACCCGCTTTACCTGCTCCTCATCATACTCTCCGATAATCTTGGAGCAGGATTCGCGGAAAATTTCGATACCCGTCCAAACAATCAAGGCCGACACAGCAAAGCCCAGTACAGCATCTACCCAATAGTAGCCAAATTTAGAGGCTAAGATGGCAATAGCTACTAACACTGAAGCTATGGCATCAGTTCGGTGGTGCCAGGCATCAGCTATAAGGGTGGAGGAAGAAATTCTCTGCCCCAGGTCGATGGAAAAACGGGACATCCACTCTTTAAACAAGCCGGCAACCAGCATAACGGCAACTACAAAGTAGCTTCCTGCTACCGGGGTATTGGCCATGAGCCTTTTATAAGAATCAAAACCAAATTTTATTCCCACTGCTACCAGCAGCAAAGAAATAACCAGGGTGGCAATAAATTCAATACGGCCGTGGCCATGAGGATGCTCCTCATCCGCAGGTAAAGCGGCCAGTTTAAATCCAATAATTACTACCAGCGAGGTCAGTACATCAGAAGCGGTATGAACCGCGTCCGCAATCAGAGAAATACTGTTTACCAATATCCCCATGATGAACTTTATAATTGCCAAAACAATATTGCCGATAATGCTGACCCAGGCTTCCAGATAAGCTATCTTCCTTCTCTGTTCAGGATTTTCAATATTTGTTTCGGCATAAGTATCCTTAAGGGTTTTGCTTATTAAGAAGTCAGATATAGAAGACGTGAACTTATCCAAATATATCACCTTCCCAAAAAGAAATAATTTAAGGTAAAAAAATTACCGTAGACTCTTACTTTTAATAATAGTCCCACGGTAATTTCCGCTGCCCTTTGGGGCCCGGCTCAAGGCCTGACCAGATTTCTTAAGTTGCTCCCAACATTCTATCAAAAATACTTATATTAAGCAAGGGTGATTTTAATACAAAAAAACCTTATTAGGATATATGATTGACATAATATGACACAAGCGAGTTTTTGAAATATGTCATAATTATTTCCACTTTACCGGGATGATTACCTTATCCTGTTCACTGCCATCTTTCATACTCAACCAAAAGACTTCAATTTGACCTTGACCTGGACCGGGAGCTTTAAAGGCGATTTCTTTTTGAAATATTCCACGACCGGGAGCACCCTCACTGGCAGCGGTATAATCTTGCACCAGGGTTTTACCCTGGGCATCCTTTATGCGAATACTCACCATGGCTTCAAATACGCGGGCACTACCGCTGATCTCTACCGGGCTGCTGATAGTCTCTCCAGGAGTTGGAGAGCTTACCCAAATAACCGGCTCATATACCACAGCCAGATTGCGGCTAAATGGCTGTTCTGATAAACCGATGTGCCCCCACCAATCTATGGCTTTTTCCACCTGACCATCCACCATAAAGGAAACCTTTTGAATATCGGGAAACTCCGTAAGGGTGTTAACAATACTGGCTATTCCCAGCGCTTCACCACTTGCACCGACATTGGCCTTAAGCACCTCTGGGGAGAAGTTAACGGTAGCCAGCCCCTTATCAATTTTGATTCCCAAAACTTTTGTATCCGGGGGTAAAACTCGATTAGCTCCGGGAGTAAGCGGCTTGCCCTTGATTAATTCGTTTAGGGCAAGTTGGGGAAGGTTTGAGCTTTTCTTAATTTGATGTACTTCTCGCACCAGATAGGCATCATCATTAGTCATCTTGAGATAATAAACAGCAACATCGGCCGTTTTAGCAACCGGTGTTGATGGAGCCGGCTTTTCCTTATGGTCTTTATCACCTGGTACTTTACCCGTTTGCTGACCGCAGCCGGAAGGCAACCATAACAACAGCAAAATCAGTATAAGGGCAGGGGCTTTTCTAAGAAGCTTCATATAAACCTCCATCTCGCCGCAAAAGCGGCGATACAAATAGTAATAAAAAAGTATTTTTCACGCTATTACCTCCAGATTTATCTTTTGCATATAATTATCTTATTTATACTTTATAAATAATTTATCCATAAAAGGCCGATTTCCTTCTATTATTAGAACAAAATATAACGAGGTGAGATATGTCCCCCGCTAAGCGGTCGCCTATAACAAAACAGGCGGCGGGTTCTAATACCCCGCCTCGTTGCAGCGGTGTGTTGAAACTGCTCCGCAGCTTCTTCCGATGCTTAAATATATCATTACTATGCTTCTTATCTGGTTTCATTGTTTTTCGTTTATTGCTATATCCTATCAGCGGAGATTGCGTCTGTCTCTACTAGTGCTTGACGAATGTGTAAATATCGCAAGAACATATATAATTCCAACATTGATTTTTCGTCCAATCCCATTATCATTTCCGCTATTATTTGTGGGGATTCTGTGCGTTTTTGCAGTTCCTGAAATTTCTCGTTGCTGATCTGGTTTAAAATAGTAATACATGCTTCGGGATTCTCTGTCTGCTCTAATAATTTTTTGGTTTTATCAGGAATAGCTTGAGGAAAATCAGTCATTCCAACAAGGTAATCCAGCGTAACCTCAAAAAAACCTGCAAGGGCTACAAGTGTATCCAGTGCAGGCATAGATGTGCCTTTTTCAAATTGAGTAATCGCAGCATGACTTTTCAGACCAATGGCTTTAGCCAAGCTTCGTGTTGATATACCTTGCATTTTCCGAAGTTCCTTTAATCTTTTTGAAAATTTACCTTTATTCAGCATAATTCTCCTTGACGTTTAGCACAACTAACCTTATAATCAAAAAAAGTATACTAATACTATCCAATGTGATTATATTAATCAAAAACAGGCTTAATAATATATGGATAATCAATCTGAAATAGTAGAATAAAATCATTATGACAATATTTAACTTAGTTTATGACATTTTGTTAGAAACATAATTCGTATCCAATAAAGAGCGCTAAATATTATTAGCACAGTTTGGTTAGCTACAGTGCAGTCAAATTTAAAGCACAGAAAATTGTGGTTCACTTGGAAAGCGAGTTGGGTAGCGTGATAACCAGGTAACCATATTTTCTATGGTTAAATCTTAATTTGAAAGTAATCTTTTTAGTCATATTAGCAATTTCCGTTACAATGTGCAATTATACGCAAGTACCTTTACTTTCATAACATTTTGACTCAGTTCCATTGGGAGGAAGTCTTTTAATGATTTATTATTACTGATAATCACTGTTTCGTGATTCTCACAATAAACTCCCTAACTGTACTAGATTTTCATATTGGGGTAGGGGACTATGGATAGAACATGGCAACCGCTAAAACTGCTAAAAAGAATTCACTATGATACCTACTTGCATAGCCTTAGAGTCGCCATGTTAGCCTATAATATTGGAAAAGAGATTGCTCTAAGCACTTCTGAATTAGATCTATTGCATATGTCTGCCCTACTACATGATATTGGAAAAGTGAAACTAGGCAATAGTATTTTAGATAAGCCAGGAAAATTGAACCCGGAAGAATGGAACGAAATAGAAAGACATCCGCTTTATGGTGCAAACATCTTGGTTCATGACTATGAGATAATGTCAAACGATGTAATAGAAGGAGTATATAGTCACCATGAGTCTTTTAACGGCGATGGCTATCCACGCGGCCTTAAAGGGGAATCCATATCAATTTATGGAAGGGTTATTGCTATTGCCGATGCACTGGATGCCATGACAACCAGACGTATATATAAAACCCATACCTTAGGTTTTAATGAAGCGATTAATGAGGTTTTTCTGTGTGAAGGAACACAGTTTGACCCATATATATGTAAAAAAGTCAAGGGATTATCCCATGTGTGATTAATAATTTATCCCTTATTCCCTCGGACATTCCCTCCTCGAATCAGGAACTTATTACCCCTCGCCATAAATACGCATACCCACTTCCACTGGTCATTTGATGAGCAATTATAACGAGGTGAAATATTGTCCCCCGCTGAGCGGCCGCCTATTCACAAAACAGGCGACGGGTTCTAATCCCCACCTCGTTGCAGCGGTGTGTTGAAACCGCAATACCCCTCTTGTTGGTTTAGCTTATATTTCGCTGGTGTTTTTTCCTGCTTTTCATATATTTTTCTAAGAAAATACTTCAACTAACCATCTTCGACATTATTTGCTTAAGTAATCAGCTATGGTAATTAAGGATTGTTAAAAGCTGAGGAGGTTGCACGGATGAATTATAAAAATATGACAAAAAAGCAACTGGTAGATGAACTGGCTAAACTCCGGCAGAAGAACATGGAATTGGAACTTATTCTTAAAGATAAAGAATGCCTTTCTACAGCCCCTGAATCATCTTCACCCAACCGCTGGTTCTCTACGGGCCGGGCTGAATTATTTGTTTGCAAAAGCTCGGAGCAAGAAGAAATCGATAATAGCAAGAAGAAATATAAGTTTTCGGATTTGGTAGACATTCCTCTTCTTCAGCAATTTCTAAAATCTTTATATGAAGCTACCGGATTGCCCCATGCCCTCGTCGATATTGATAATAATATACTGAGCGGAATAGGTTGGCAGGATATTTGCAGCCGGTTTCACCGGGCGTGTCCGCAAAGTAGCTGCAGGTGCAAAGAAAGCGACAGCTACATATCAGCCCATCTGCATGATGGACCTTATGTCGGGTACAAGTGTTTAAATGGCCTCATGGATTATGCTACCCCTATTATTGTGGAAGGGGAACATTTGGCTACAGTCTTCATTGGACAGCTTCTGCATCAACCGCCCGATGAAGAATATTTTAGTAGCCAGGCCCGAGAGTATGGATTTGACGAAAATGCTTACCTGGAAGCACTTTGCCGGGTTCCGGTAATTCCTGAAGAGCAGATAGAAACTATTATGAAGTTTTATATACAATTGGGCCAATTTCTTGCATCTATAGGACTAAACCGGAAACGCCAAATTGAGTTGGCAAAGCAGGCAATAAGAAAGCAAGAGGAAAGATTTAGACTGCTTTGGGAGACGAGCAATGATGGCTTTTGGGAATGGAATATTGAAGCGGGTAAAGTATATTACAGCCCGCGCTGGGCCGAAATGTTGGGCTATTCGTTTGAGGACTGTGAGGTAGATATTCAAAATTGGGAAAAGCGTCTTCATCCTGATGATATAAGCACTGCAATGGAGGCCATTAATGAACATCTACAGGAACGAACAACAGTTTACGCGGCCGAATACCGAATAATTACCGAATCGGGTGAAGAGAAATGGATTTTGGATCACGGTCAGTTAGTAGCCAGAAATGCAGAAGGTCAGCCGTTAACCATGGTGGGCGCAAGTATCGACATCACAGCCTTTAAGAAGGTGGAAGCATCCTTGTTTGAATCACAACAGAAATTCGCCACAGTTTTTTATTCCAGTCCGGACATAATGACCATCAGCACCATAAAAGACGGGCGCTATGTGGAAGTAAATGATGCTTTTGTTGCCATTACCGGTTATGAACGCAATGAGGTTATTGGGCGATGTGTATTTGATTTAAATATATGGGTTGTTCCTGAAGAAAGGGACGCAGTAATAAAACAAATACAGGAAAACGGCAGAGTTCGCGACTTTGAAATAGAATTAAGGTCAAAATACGGGGAAACTGGGATTTCTTTGCTTTCCGGCGAGATAGTGGACTTGGGTGGTGAAGAATATCTTATCACTACAAATAGAGATATTACGGAAAGAAAGCAAATGGAAGAAGCATTACGTTTGTCGGAGGAATGCTTATTCAAAGCCTTTAATACCAGTCCGATCATAATGGCCATCACTACCCTGGAGGAGGGAATGTTTATTAAAGCTAACAAAGCATTTGCGTGCATTGTCGGTTATGATCATGAAGAGGTGATAGGTCGAACGTCATTAGAGATAGGATTTTGGCTAAATCCGCTGGAGCGTGACCTTCTAAAACAAAGCATTGTGGCCGGGCAATCGGTTCGGGATATGGAAATTGTTTTTGGCAATATTTACGGAGAGCAAAAGCTGGGATTACTTTCTGCTGAAGGCCTTGATATTGACGGCAAACCATGCTTGCTCAGCGTACTTACGGATATAACTGAACTTAGACGAATGGAAGTGGAAATGACTCGTTTGGATCGACTCAATTTAGTAGGAGAAATGGCCGCCAGTATTGGACACGAAATCAGGAACCCCATGACCACTGTTCGTGGGTATCTGCAAATTATGCGGGAGAATAAGGATAACATACAAGAGCTGGAATATTTTAATCTGATGATAGAAGAACTGGATAGAGCCAATGCTATAATCACTGATTTTCTTTCTCTGGCTAAAAACAAGATGGTGGATATGAAGCCAGGAGATCTCAATGCCATAATTAATAAATTATTGCCGTTGATTCAAGCCAAGGCTTTGAGTAGAGATCAATACATAAAACTGGAACTAGGCGAGATACCGTACTTGCTTCTGGATAATAAAGAAGTTCACCAATTGATACTGAATCTGGTCAATAATGGGCTGGAATCCATGTCTTTACCTGGCTATGTGACTATAAAAACATATATGGAAGATGAAGCAGTGGTATTGGCGGTTCAAGATCAAGGTCAGGGAATAGACCCTTCATTGCTGGATAAGTTGGGAACCCCCTTCTTAACCACCAAAGATAATGGGACAGGCCTGGGACTGGCAGTTTGTTACCGGATAGCGGAGCAGCATAATGCCAAAATCAATGTGGAGACCAGTATAAACGGCAGCACTTTTTATCTCAAATTCCCGGGCGAAACGGGAGAAGAGCCCATGGTATAATAACAATAATTAATATGGAATTTTGATGGAATGGAAGGAATTAGATGGATAATAATGAATACTTAGTAAAGGAGAAGAATTTTGGAGGTTTTTTAATTGAGAATAACGCTGGAAATCTCAAGTGAAAAGGAAATAAAACTGCCTATTCATTATAACCATATTTTGCAGGGTTTCCTTTACAAAAACTTGAGCAATAAGGATTATCGAGAATTCTTGCACCAGAAAGGTTACAGCCTGGGAAACAAATCATTCAAGCTTTTTACCTTTTCTCGATTGTTGGGTGAGTTCAGGATAGTTCCGCAGAAAAAAGAAATAATCTTTACTCCTCCCGTTAAAATAATTGTGGCTGCCGGTGTTGAGCAATTCATTACCGATCTGGCCGAAACCCTCATAAAGTCCGAGCTTAATTTTCTGGGAAACCAGCCCGTTGAGGTCAAGAGCATCGGTGTTCACAAGAATTTCACTCCATCCAATCTGCTGCAGATAAAAATGCTTTCACCTATAGTTGCCTACTCCACCCTGACGGAAAGTGAGAAAAAATGGACTGAATACTATTCCCCCTGGCAGCCCCGTTTCGCGGAATTAGTCAAAGCCAATTTGGAAGCCAAATACCAGGTTCTCTATGGCGAAATTCCCTCCCAGGAGGAGCTCAAAATTATCCCCCATGGTAGTCAAGAACAAAAATTCAAGAGCGTAATCAAATATAAAGGAACGGTAATAGTCGGGTATCTAGGACTTTACTGGCTCAAGGGCAATCCGGATCTGATCAAGATAGCCTATGATACGGGCCTGGGCAGTAAAAACGCCCAGGGCTTCGGCTGCTGGGAGGTGGTGGGGTAGGGAAACCAAAAGGAGCAACCCTTTTAGGTAAGCTAAAACACGATGACAAAAAACCTGTTTCAATTCCTTCCAGGGTTACTCCTATCAAGTTGTTATAACTCATATCATTTATTTTTACAACTTGTCAAGTATTTATAGCTTGCAAAATATTCCTTGTTACTGTACTATACAAATAACCTTAATAATGACTAAAGGGGAGGTGAGAAAATGCTGGAAAGTATAATCGGACTGGGCGCAGCGGTTCTAGAGGAACAGGATGCCTTGGCATCATTGATTAAAAAAGTTCCATCAATAAAGAATAACCGGCAACAACATATCTGTAAATTTGTATTCCATACCAAAAAGAAGGAATTAAGAATTGATGTAAAAGAAGAAATGGACGATAATTCATCGCTCCGGTATCTTCATGTGGGAAGTGTGGACGGACCCCGGTCGGCACAATGGTTTGCTACCAGTACGGCCAGTTCCTATATACTGAGTGAGCTCTTTCCTAACCTGCTTGAAATGCAGGGAATAATCGAGGAAGATATCATAAGAAAATCCCGGAGTATTGTGGAACAGTTCTATTATCCTATTGACCCGGAACTGGCGGGGAATAAAAAGTACAGGTATATATTGGATATTGAAAAACTGGGTATGGGCGATATTTCCCTGGATGAGATTATTGAGGAAGCAAGCAAAAGCAACAAGCCTGGAAAAAAAATCCTGGAATTGCTGCAAAAACAACTATTCAAATGGATACAGCAAGAATATGGCGTGGGGGAGAGGCAATTAGGTTTATATACAGTTGTTATCGATGGTGAAGCGCTGGTGAACGATCCTTCTTATCGCCAGGCCGTAAGTGATTCAAAAAAGCCCCAAACTGCCAGGCAGCATGAGCAAATGGAACTGGAATGCAATGTATGCGGTGCTTCGGAAGGGGTTCCGGCTGACTTGAGCAAAATGAAAATCAAATATTTTACTACCAATCAACTTATCTTTGCCAGCCAGTTAAAGGATTATACCAAAAACCTGAACATCTGCAGCTCCTGCATGGAAAAACTGCAGGCCGGAGAGGTGTTTTTGCAGGAGCAGCTTTCCACCAGGATAGCGGGCTTCACTGTCTATATTATACCTCATCTGGTATATGGGGAATCGGTAGATCCATCTACCATGAAAAACCTGGCGCAAAAACTATTACTAACCGTAAATATGGCCAAATCCATTGATGCGCTCGAGGACTTTCGCAACCGGCTGGAAGAACTGAAGGAAATTGAAAATATCTACTATCTTATTGATTTTGCGTTTGTCCGCAGCTCTAATGCTGCTACCAAGATACTGCGCCTGGTAAAGGATGTCCGCCCTTCCTTTTTTGAGAACCTGGATGTTTCCGTGGCCCAATTGCAGGAATTGGCCAATAAACATTTTAAGAATAATTATCATTACCGGGGAGGACTGGAGCAGGTCTATTATTTAACCCCGATCAGGCTCAAACAGGGTAATGCTTCCAGCTTCCGGGAACTGCTGGCTCTTTATGATGCCCTGTTTACGAATCGCTCTATCGATAAAAAACGGATCATAAAAAATCTGGCAGAGGCTCTGGCTATATGTTTTTATGAAAAAGAAGGCTTTAATATTCGACAAAAGCAGCAATATATTAATTATTTAACCCTGGACGGGGTTTTTTTGCTGGAATTCTTCAAAAGAATGGGTTGTTTGAAAGGTGGGGAAGGGATGGATTACCGTACATTAAACCTGAATGATAGTATCAAGGGATTTATGGCGGATATGCACTATGATGAAGAGCAAGCGGCCTTATTCCTTTTGGGCTATCTGCTGGGACAAGTAGGTAATGCTCAGTACCGGCGTGCCAGTGAAAAAGGAGCGGATACTACATATAAACCGGTATTAAACAAGATAAACTTCAATGGTATCGATAAAAGCAAAATAATACGCCTGCGCTCCGATGTCTTTAACAAACTGCGCCAGGAAAAGGTGCTTGTCTATAACGAAAGGATTTTTGCGGAGTGTACGCGCTTGATGGATAAAAACATCAATGACTGGAAGATGAATAAGGACGAAAATCTTTTTTATGTATTGTCTGGTTACGCTTTTGGTACTACGCTGCCAGTGAAAAAGAAAGGGGATAACAGTGATGAACAATAGTGAGATCCTTTACCTTTATGATGCCCAATTAACCAATCCCAATGGTGATCCGGATGAAGAGAACCGGCCCCGCATGGATTATGAGAGAGGTATTAACCTGGTTTCTGATCTCAGGTTAAAGAGATATATCCGGGATTATCTCTTAGACAAGAATTATGAACTCTATGTTCAGAGTATTGATAATAAACCGGTCACAGCGGCAGAAAGGGTTCAACAGATCAGAGATACCAGTGATGAAAACCTGTTGAATTCTTTTATTGATATCCGGCTTTTTGGGGCTACTGTGCCGGCCACCGGAGATAGCAAGTCTTTTATAGGCCCGGTGCAGTTCAACTGGGGTTATTCCTTGAATAAAGTAGAGTTGCTGGAATCCAGTATAACTTCACACTTTGCCTCTTCCAGCACTAATCGACAGGGAGCAATTGGCAAGGATTACCGGGTAAAATACTCTTTTATTGCTTTTTCCGGTGTGGTAAGCGGCAAGCGGGCCGAATATTCCCGGCTGAGCGAGAGCGATCTGGAACTGCTGGATGAGGCTATGAAAAAAGCCATTCCACTTCTGGCCACCCGCAGTAAAATCGGGCAGTATCCCCGTTTTTATATGAGAGTAGTTTTTAATGATAATGAAACGATATTGGATGATTTCAGAAACTACATTCAACTGCTGCCGGCGGATGAGAACCTGCGCTCTATTAACGAATGCGCTTTGGAATGCGGGCGTTTGCGGGCCTATTTGGAAGCTCGCAAGGGTTTGATAAAAGAGATAAGAATGTTTCAAAGCAATGAATTGCGAATGCTGGACAATGGAGTGGAGAAAACTGCTAGCGATATTTTTTCTGCCTTTACCAACATTCCTGTTTAATTAGGGAGATGAGCAGATGCGGGTATTAGTTTTTGATTTAAAGGGCTCCCTGGCTCATTTCCGCAAGATATATACTAATTCTTCCTCCTTAAGCTACTCGCTGCCACCCCGAACATGCCTGGCAGGCATAATAGCGGCCATGCTGGGCCGGGAACGGGATAGCTATTATCAGGAATTTAGCCGGGAACATAGCTTTATTGCCGTTAAAAAACTGGGCAGAACCAGGAAGATTATGCAAACCTTAAATTATATGAGGGCTACGGGAAGCAGAGAGCTAATTGTACCCCGGGAACACACTCAGATACCGTTTGAATTGGTTTGCGGAGAACCCGAGCTGCGTTACCGGATCTATTTTGCCGGGAACCCGGGTGCTTACGAGGAATTAAAACAGCGTTTGGTAAACGACAAGTATGTTTTTCCGCCTTACCTGGGAGCAGCCCCTTTTTCGGCTACAGCCAATTTTGTTGCTGAGGCTTCGTGCCAACGGCTGCAGACGCGAGGGTTGGTAGAGGTGTCTACTCCGATAAAAAGCAGGAACATAGTGGAGTTTTCATTTGATCGTATGTTGGATAATGTAGCCCTGGTTAAAGAAAAAATGCCGGTGGATTTTACGGCGGAAAGATATCCAGTGGCCAGTGCCAGCTATGTTTATGACGAAAATGCTTCAGCCCTGCCCGTAAGCCTTAATGAAGATATGTGCTGGCGAATAGCCTACCAATGGGAGGAACAAGATATCAAGGAAAATATCACTTTTTATTAAACCATAATAGGGGGAGGAGTCATGCAATTTTATTCTCATCCGGACAAGTTGCTGTCAAAGCACCTGCAAGAGGTAAGTACTATGGCGGCCGCTTTTTGCCCCCAGCGCTATGGAGAAGCCGCAAGAATTGCCGGGATAGCCCATGACTTTGGCAAGTTTACCACCTTTTTTCAAGAATATATGCTTAAAAAAAAGCAGCAGGGTAAATTAAAACAGCATGGCTTTATCTCGGCGCTTTTTGGGGCTCATAATGCTTTTCACCGCTGGGGGGAAGACCACTTCTTCCCCCTGGCAATCTATAGCAGTATTTATCATCACCATGGTAATCTAAGTGATTTTAAGGAAATACTACCTTCCTCAATGAAGAACTTTGGTGCGGCCTTCGAGGAAAACGTTGATATAGCCCGGCGACAGGTGGAAAATATAGAGACCAACCTCAAAGAGGTCAGGAAAGCCTACCGGGATATGCTTGATGAACAGTTGATAAATGGCTTCATAAAAGGTTTTAATCCCCACGAGCTGCTCCGCAAGCTCTTAAAACTGGAGTATTATTATACCGTTCGTGGCAAATACAAACGGGACACGAGTTATTTTGCCCATCAGTTTATATATTCCTCACTTATTGCTGCTGATAAACTCAGTGCCTCAGGTGAAAACCCAACCTCGATTCGCTTTATTCAGTCCCCAGGGATATTGCTGGCTCGTGACAAAATTGTGCAATCCAGGATGGAAAAAAACAACAAGGATAGCCAGGGTGAGATTAATTCAATACGAGAAGATATTTTTCGCCGGGTACAGACCAATATGGAGCTTTTTGCCGATACGCAGCGTATTTTTACCATCACCAGTCCCACAGGTTCGGGCAAGACCTGGACTGGTTTTTGCGCGGCTACCAAGCTGCGCGATCGCTTGGGTGGAAATCGAAAGATAGTATATGTTTTGCCCTTTACATCTATTATTGATCAGAATTATAAGAGCATTCAAGAACTGTTTCATAATAGCGGAGAGATAACCGATAAGGAAAGATTCTACTTGCTCAAGCATCATCATTTATCAGGCCAAGTAAAGGAAGAGAATGAAGAAGGCTATGACCCGGCAAGCTCCCCGGTATTTGAGCAACTCCTTACCGAAGACTGGCAAAGCGCTGTCATTGTTACAACATTTGTCCAGTTTTTCGAGAGCATGATTAGTGTTCGCAACCGCATGTTGAAGAAGTTTCACAACTATGCAGGTTCTATTTTTTTGATAGATGAAATACAGGCTCTGGACATCAAGTACTATCCTCTGGTGGAGTATGTTTTGAACATCCTCTGCCGCGAATACGATAGCCGGGTAATTCTAATGACAGCTACCCGACCGGTAATTTTCGGGTCATCTCCCAATGACCGGCTTCCAGCTATGGAACTATTGGAGAATTATCCGGATTACTATTCCAGGTTTAACCGAACTTGCCTGATACCGAAATTGGACAAAATAGGGCTAGAGGATTTTGTGCAGGAAATAGCGGCCTTGATAAAGGATGAAACTTCCTGCATGGTGGTCTGCAACACTATTAAATCATCGTTGAGGGTTTTTAGCCTGCTGAAAAAGATATTCGGTGAAAAGCGTAAGGTTTATTACCTGTCAACCAATCTGGTTCCAGCACAGCGCGCCGATAGAATTGACAAGATAGCTGCGGATCTTGAAGATGGAGAGAATTTAATACTGGTTTCTACCCAGGTGGTAGAGGCCGGGGTAGATTTGGATTTTGATATTGTCGTTCGCGATTTTGCTCCCCTGGATTCCATTATCCAATGTGCCGGTCGATGCAATCGTGGTGGGATAATGTTTAGCTATAATCGAGGAATAGTATATTTATTCAATGTGGTGAATGAAAAAGGAGATGATTACGCTTCGTTCATTTACGGAACAAGCAATTTAATTCTTACCAAAGAACTGCTACGTGGTAGAGACAGGATTGAGGAACGGGAATATTTGAGCTTGATTGAGGCATTTTATAACATGATAAAAAAAGAAATAAGCACTCAGCCGGCTCATGATTTAATTGCCGCCCTGGAGAATTTTAATATGTCGCGTGATGGTGTAAGTGGGTTTTCCTTGATAAAGAACAACAGCGGATACATTGATGTGTTATTTCGGTATAATTCCAGGGTTGAAGAGGCCTACCAGCGTTTCTGGGAAGTTATAGGGATCAAGGATTTTCAGGAGAAGAGAAACGAATATCTGAAGATAAAAACTATTTTACAAAAATATACGATTTCATTACCGGCCCAATTTACGGATGTTTTTGAAAAAAGACCATTGGGGGAAAGCAATGTCTTTATTTCGCTTCCGCCTGAAGGAATGGCAGATTATTATGATGAAGATACCGGATTTAAGCGAGAACGAAATGATAGCTTTTTAGCATTTTAGTGCTTATGGGACAGGAGTTTAATTATTAAGCAAGATTGATAAATCAACAGAGGTGGTGCGCCAGTTCGGCGTTGTGGATATAGCCGGTGGGAAGCCGGCACGGTAAGGTCTAGCCAGCCGCCGGTATCCAGCCTTGGAGCCAAAGCCGTGAGGTGAGGTTTAAGCGTAGGCAGGAAACCATGCGAGCCGTAATGCGAAAGCGTGAAGTGATAGAGCCCCGTTAGATTATATAAAGTGGAAGCCGATGCCTTCACCTCGGCAGCAGGCAATAACGTTTGGACGATAGAGGCGAGAACAAGCGAGTTCCACCGGGGTCTGAGAGCATGGCGAGCATGAGATTGTTATTCACAACGTACCTGGGAGGCCTTGCATACTCTCGAAAGAGTATTTTTCGCACAAGGAGCATTTCATCCAAGGCGGAAGAAACGGTATACAAGGAGTCGGATTCGCTCATAGTACCGAAGAAACCGGTAATGACGGCGGAGGGAAGGGGCGGACATATAAACCGTTCTTAGGACAAAACATCAGCCACACTGGAGGTGGTAGAGAAGATGGAAAATGCGTACGAAAGAATAGCGCAGCAGGTAGAGAAACACAAGAGAGCGCAGACGCTGATGCACTATGTAAACAAACAAAATCTGACTGAAGAACACAGGCAACAACATAAAGGCAAAGCCACGGGTATAGACAGAGTGGGCAAGGAAGCCTATGGGGAAAACCTCGAAGCGAACATAGAGGACCTGCTCACCAGAATGAAAATGTTCAGCTATAGGCCACAGGCGGTGAGACGGACATATATACCCAAAGCGGGAAGCGACAAGATGAGGCCGCTGGGGATACCTGCATATGAGGATAAACTGGTGCAGGGAGCAATGCGGAAGGTGCTTGACCAGGTATACGAGGGGAAGTTCTATGATTTCTCCTACGGCTTCAGAAAAGGCAAGAATTGTCATCAAGCAATAAGGGAAGTAAACCAGCTGATAATGACAAATAAGATAAACTTCATTGTTGATGCGGACATAAAGGGGTTCTTCGACAATGTAGACCATGAGTGGCTGATGAGATTTCTGGAGCATGATATAGCGGACAAGAATTTTCTGCGGTACATCAAGCGGTTTCTGAAAGCAGGCATCATGGAGGACATGAAATACCACGAAAGCGACAGGGGTACACCCCAGGGTGGATTGATTTCGCCGGTATGTGCAAACGTATATCTGCATTATGTGCTGGATATGTGGTTTGACAAGGTGGTAAAGAAGCAGTGTAAAGGCGAGGCGCATATCATCAGATACGCCGATGACTGTGCGCCACGAAGGCGCAGAGATGCAACTGAGCGCAGCCATGCTGCACAGAAGATGAGGGAGGGCCCCTCGAAGCCGCCATACAGGTGGAGGCTTCAAACCACCTTAAGCTGCTTTGGTCAAAAGCCACGGTAGTGAGCGTTAAGGAAAAGGCGAGGCTA
>NZ_BBQT01000006.1 GCF_001570625.1 Syntrophomonas wolfei subsp. methylbutyratica
TCTTAAGACTTATCTAACTTTTTCGCACTTCTAGTCTTGCTGTTCAGTTTTATCAAGAGCTTTGCGCTTTCAAGCTGCCTGCTTGCGCGCAAGAATTATAATATCATGCCCCTTTTCCTCTGTCAAGTTTAGAAATCGTAAATTTTATAAATCGTCCTGATACCGTATTTAATGCTAATACTATTCTCCCAACAGGGAGTTTAATCCGCTTCCCGATCCTGAAAAATTTACATAGGTCTTGGGTACTTCGCCCACTATTATTGTTTCTGCCAGGGGTATGGTGGTTGAAATCTTAACCTCATCATCCAGGAAAGGTACTGCTACTTTTATTCTCCCTTCAATCTGAAAATATATTAGATGGCGGCTCTGGTTGATAGCAGCCTGTTCAAATTTGTTTAATATATTTACATTTATCTGTGAAACCGGAATGGTTTTTACTTTAATTTTAGGTCCGTAACCGGCCAGGATTCTTGAGCCGGTAAGCTGGCCTAAAGGGATACTAATAGTATTTTCCTGCATTGAACTCATAGCCCGGGTAACCTCTACCATTGTTTCGGTCATGAGCCGGTTAAGTTCTATGGTATTGGGCTGAATTAAAACCACTCTGCCCTGTTCATCTTTGTGAACATAAACAATATCGGTATATTGGATCTGGGCAACAATCTTTTTAGCGACTATCTGGTTTATACTTTCCACAGCTTGAATCTGGGCTTTGGACCTGGCAATAGCCAGAATGCTGGACTTCAGCTCAAAATCCAGTAAAGCCAGGGTCATTATTATTGAAGCAAAAAGAATTAATACCAGCACTATAGGAAGCCAATTGATTCTGGGTCCAAACATTCTATCACCCCGCTCTATAAATATATGAAAAGTAGTTACATTTGGTGCCTGAAGTGTTAACAATTTAGATGAGGCCAGCCCTTTGAAAATTGCGGGGCTTTGTACTAGACTATACTGGTAAAGGAGTGATGCTGATTTATGAGAAATATAAGGGTTCGTTTTGCTCCCAGTCCAACGGGGGCTTTACATATTGGGGGAGCCCGTACAGCCCTTTATAATTGGCTGTTTGCCCGGCAGCAAGGTGGGAAATTTATCTTGCGCATTGAGGATACTGATTTCAGGCGCTCTCGTGAAGATTCAGCCCAGGGGATAGTGGAAGGCTTAAGCTGGTTGGGTCTGGATTGGGATGAGGGACCGGATATTGGTGGTCCGCTGGGGCCTTACCGCCAGAGTGAACGGGGTGATATCTATTCCCATTACCTGCAAGAACTTCTGGATTCTGGTCGGGCTTATTATTGTTTTTGCACCCCGGAGGATTTGCAAAAAGAGAGAGAAGAGGCCGCCCAGGAAAAACGGGACTACAAATACGGGGGCAGGTGTAGAGCATTAAAACCGGAAGAAGCCAGCGAAATGCTGCAGGCGGGAAAGCCGGCGGTTATCCGTCTAAAAGTTCCATTAGATGGTAATACAATAGTTCCAGACCTCATTCGGGGAGATGTAAGTTTTTCCAATGCTCTTTTTGATGATTTTATAATAGCCAAATCTGATGGCTGGCCCACCTATAATTTTGCCGTGGTAGTTGATGACTTTAGCATGCAGATTTCTCATGTGTTAAGAGCTGAGGAACACCTTTCGAACACACCTCGCCAACTGCTCATTTATCGAGCTCTGGGATTTAAAGAACCTTCTTTTGCTCATCTTTCCATGATTCTGGCGCCGGATCGGAGCAAGTTGTCCAAAAGGCACGGAGCGATTTCGGTTCAGGAGTTCAAAAACCAGGGCTATCTTCCCGAAGCTTTGGTAAATTACCTGGCACTTCTGGGCTGGTCAACTGGCAAAGATATTGATATCTGGAATCGCGAAGAAATGATGCGGGAATTCTCCCTGGAGCATATCTCCAAATCCCCGGCTATATATGACCTGGAGAAGTTGGCGTGGATGAATGGTCAATATATGATGCGGCTTGATATAGAAAACTTGATGACCTTGCTTGCGCCCCAGGCCCGACAACGGGGATGGCTAAATGAAGATAACTCTGATTACTTCCAGCAGGCGGTAGAGCTAGTACGCAACCGGGCTAAAACCCGGGATGAGCTCCTGGATGCCCTTGGTTATTTTTTTGAAGAAGTTAAGCAATATGATGAAAAAGGCGTTAAGAAGCACTTTGGACAGCAAAAAGCCTCAACCATGCTGAGCGAAGTTCTGGAGATCGTCTCCAACATGGGTTCCTTTTCGGCAGCAGAGTTGGAAGAAGCTTTCCGGCAGCGGGCTCAGGAACTGGAAATAAAGGCGGCGGATTTGATTCACCCCACCCGCCTGGCATTAAGCGGGCGTACTGCAACTCCGGGACTTTTTGAGCTGATGGAAGTGCTGGGACAGGAAAAATGTATTTCCCGGCTGGAAAAAGCTCTGGTCTTCATTGCCCAACTAACCACCCATGGCCCAGAGGGCCCCAACCATTGACGAAAAGTGAGTTGAAGGGTGAAGGGGACGGGGTTGTTGACACACCCGCAAGCGAGTGTGTCAACAACCCCGTCCCCTTGTCAACCTGTCAGCGTCCCCTTGTCAAGAATGTTTCGCGAAGCCAGTTGATGGTTATGTCTTCCCTTTCTTTCGTTAGCCAGGTAAAGCGGTGGTCAGCCTGATCTACCAGATATAACCAGGCATTGGTAAGTTGGCGGGCTGCGTATTCTGCATTGGCAAAGTCTACTGCTTCATCCTCTTTTCCATGTACAATGAGAACTGGCCGGGAAGCAATTGCGGCCAGGTAGTGCTCCATATCATGCAAATCGAAATCTTGCACAAAACCAGGATTTAATGCAAATTCCCCGGCTTCATCCTGGAAGCGAACGCTCTGTCCTTTTTTCAGTTTATTAAAATCAGAGCCCATTATGCGAGCAAAGCAGTCCTTTAACATCACCGGGGTAGACCAGAGTATGAAGCCAGCTACCCTCTGGTCCGTGCTCCCCCTGGCCAGGACCGTACTTCCGCCAAAACTCCTCCCTAATAACAGCAGGGGGAGTTGATGTCTTTTATAGGCATAATCCATTACAACCGCCAAATCATCGGCCTGGCGAGAGAGAGTTATATCGGCAAAACTGCCGTCACTGGCCCCGCTGCCTATAAAATCAAAGGCGTACACTGCTATTCCCAGTTCCTGCAGGCGGGAAGCAAAGGAGTATATCTTGCCCCCGTTTTCCTTAGCTCCGCGAAAACCGTGAGCTACCAGCAATACCATGCTTGGCTCCACGGGGATAAAAGCCAGAGCAGCCAGTTCTTGACCATCATATTTTCTTATTCTGAGGTTTTCCAAAGCTATCCTCCAAATTAAATCGGCTTCTTTTCTTTCCTTTTTTCATCTGATTCATGACGAACCCGGTTACTGCAAAAATCACAGATAAAACTAGGAACTTCTTTAGCCTGCTCGCTTAGTTTTTTAAAATCCTTGTGGTCTTCCTCTACATCATAGGTTTTACCACAAAGCAGGCATCGCGCCGCAACTTGCTTCATAGTTTTTTTACCTCCCCTGAATTACTAGTCTGTGCGATAAGCATTCCTGAACAAAAAGACGCTCGAACTGGGGTATTCTTGCTTATTCTTTCCCCTAGGTCAATACTACTAAGCTTATCCCCATCTCATTCTACTTAAATCTATAGTAACAGAACTCTTAGTAAATCTGAAGAGACTATTTCGCAAGCCTGCCCCTCAGCCATCCTGTTTTTCTTCAACTGCAAACTTCGCCAAGATTTCCCTCCAATAAACATGGCCCATTCTAAACATAAGAACGGGCCGCAAAACTCTTAGCAATTCATATTAATCCCCCATAACCGAGCCAAAAGACACAAGCACTGATGAAAATAGGGGGGAATTATATTTTTGTACTAACCCCCCATGGCCGGGGCCACAACCACCGATGAAAATTGAGTTGGTAGGGGCTTGAACGGTAAGATGCAGCAGAAAATAAACTAAACCCCTAACTCCTCACTTTTCTTACTAGCCAAATCAAACTTTAAAATAGGAAATAGCCTCTTCCATTTCTATTACTATTTTATTTAAGCTTTCGATAGAAGCGTTGACTTCTTCCACGCTGGCCATTTGTTCTTCGGCCAGTTGGCCAATCATCCGGGTATAGCCCAGATTATCCTCGGCAGCTGCACTGGTCTTCTCTATGGACTCGAGAGCGGTTTCCGCACTGGCTGCCATCTCTTCACTGGCCGCAGACATCTCTTGAATCTCTTCGCTAATTTCGGTGACCCCTTTGATTATCAATTCAAAAGCTTCGCCAGCACTGGCTACCGCTTCTGTCCCGTAAGCTACTTCTTTAGTTCCCTCTTCCATAGCCTTGACGGCTCGAACAGCTTCATTCTGCACTTCCTTAATGAGACCGGCAATACGCTTGGCCGCCTCCCCGGATTCTTCCGCCAGCTTGCGGACTTCTTCCGCTACTACGGCAAATCCTTTACCCTGTTCTCCCGCCCGGGCCGCTTCAATAGCAGCGTTTAAGGCCAAAAGATTGGTCTGGTTGGCTATATTGGTTATCAAATCGACAATTTGGTTGATTTCTTGCGATTTTTCACCCAGGCCCTGAACTATTTGGGCAGTAGAATTGACCGTATGGCTTATTACACCCATCTGCTCTATCGCTTTCTCTACCTGTTTCTCCCCCTCCTGGGCTTTGGAATTAGCCACCATGGTCGAGGAAGATACTTCCTGCGAATTCCGGGCTACCTGTTGGATAACCTCAGACATTTCCCCTATGACCACTTTAGAGCGATCAGTTAAATCAGCCTGGCTATTGGCACTATTGTTCATGTCATTAGCTTTAACAGTCATATCCTGCATCTGGGTGCTGCTCATCTCGCAGGTCTGCAGCAGAATACCGCTGGCTTCGCCTACGCTTTCCGCCAATCGCCGGGTCTTGCCGATAAGCTCCGATATCTTCTCTACCATCGAATTAACCATCAGAGCTAATTGGGCGGGTTCGTCCTTACCAAATACCGGTACCTTCTGGGTCAAGTCACCCCCGCTAACTTCAGTTACCGCAACCTTAATCCTGTCTAGGGGCCTATGCACACTAGCAGCTATAAGGAAAGCCGCTAAGAATCCTATTAATATTCCGATTATAGAGTAAGTGACCATAGAATTGCGGAAATGCCCTACCGCTTCATCGTAGGGGGTAGCCGGAACCCCGACATACCAGATGCCTACCGTCTGCCCGGCTGCATTCTTTATGGGCTCATAGGCCGTTTCGTTCCAGGTGCCTACGACGTTAGCCCTGCCTATGTAAGTTTCACCTTTCTTCAGGACAGCATCTGCTACCTGTTCCGAAACCTGAGTCCCTACCTGCCGCTGGTTATCTTTCATAACATTGGTAGATACCCGGGTATCTCCCTTAAAAATAGTCACCGTATCCCCAGTTAATCTGCCTATTTTGTCTACTACATCGTAGTTTTCCTCCATTAAAATGTCGCCTTTGTAGAGCTTGCCATCGATTACTTCCCATTGCCCCGGGAAATTTAGCTCTATAATCTGTCTTCCTAAGGCTAAGTCAGATTTAAGTTTCTCCTGGGCCGTAAATACGATTTTATCCGACATAACATAGGTAGCATAGAACCCCATTAAACCCGTTACCGCCGCTACAATCAGGGTAAAAGCCAGCATTAATCGCAGGCGGACATCTAATAATCGCAGCAACCTTTCTACTCTAGCCATTAAACTCACAATACCCCCGCTCCTTCCCACTATTTCTTTCCTTGGTTTCTTATCAGCTCCCTGGCTCGCAAAAACAGCAATAGCTGCAAAGGGCACCCCCGAGACTTACTCTATACACCTCACTTTTCTTGCTTCTTTGGTACGCCGCTCTTTTATTTGACACTATTCCACAAAAATCTTATTTTTCCTTGTTTTTCTCCGGGATTATTTCTATATATAATACCCGCTGATAGTTGTAAGAACCAAGAACCTTACCATTAGCATCATAGAAATAGCTCAAAGAAGAGCCTCCTACATAAACCTTGCCCTTTTCATCAATACCCAAATTTTTTATATAGGTTTCCAATTCTTGATCGTCAGTGAAAACTATCCGTACTTTAATAAGCTGCTCCTCAGGAGCTGAGGATGACTGGAAAAGCCTCTTGCCCTCAAAATTGCAGCCACTGTTAAACAGTAAAAGAAGAATCAGCAGTATTCCCCCCAAGATTCTGCCTTTACTCATGGCCTTTCCTCCTTCTGCTCTTTCGAGGGCGACGACGCTCATTGATAGCCCTATCCGGCAATACAAGTTCCCGTCTTTTTCTGCTGCTCCATTCCTTTAATCTCTGGTCTACCAGAGCATGAACACTGTCCGGCGAAAATCTTCCGTTCTCTTCCCTTTTTCCAGCTGGCCTGCCCATAAGTATCTCCAGACCTTCATCAATATCTTCAATAGCCCATATGCTAAATTGTCGTTTTTTTACGGCTTCAACCAGCTCTTCTTCTAACATAAGCTGGGATAAGTTTTTCCTGGGTATAATAACTCCCTGTTCTCCATTCAAACCTTTCATTTGGCAAAGTCTAAAAAATCCTTCGATTTTTTGGTTAATGCCTCCTACCGGCTGAATTTCACCATTTTGATTGACGGAGCCAGTTACTGCAATTCCTTGTTTAATAGGAAGATCCGCTAGGCTGGATAATAATGCAAATAATTCGGCACTGGAGGCACTATCTCCTTCAATTCCCTGATAACTTTGTTCAAAAGTTAAACTGGCCGAAAGGGTTAGAGGATTTTCCCGGGCATACTTAGCTCCCAGATAGCCATTCAAGGTAAGAACTCCTTTACTGTGAATATTCCCACTCATACGGATTTCTCGTTCAATATTTACCAATCCCTTTTCTCCCATAAAGGTTTTGGCGGTGATACGCACCGGCTTACCGAAAGCATAGTCCCCTATTTCATATACTGCCAGGCCATTAAGTTCTCCCACCTTCTTGCCCTTTACATTAATTATTAGACTTTCTTCAACCATCATTGCTTGAATTTTATTTTCCAAAAGGGAAGAACGATATTTTTTTTCCCTTATGGCTTTTTTTACATGCTCCAGGCCAACCAGCTCCGCTCTTTCATAATTAGCCCAGCAGTCAGCCTCAATCACTATTTCCACCACTTTATTCAGCATAGTCGAAATTTTATTCTGATCTTCCGCCAGACGGGCAGCGTAGTCAACCACAGCAGCAACTGCTTGCGGGTCAAAATGTTTCAGACCTTCCTTTCGACATACGGAACTGATAAAGCAGGCATATTCTTTAATGCGCTTGCGGCTTTTTCCCACTTCAATATCAAAATCTGCCCTGATCCTAAAAAGCCGTTTGAATTCTTCATCCCAGTTATAAAGGAGATAATAATACAGCGGTTCCCCAATCAATACCACTTTAAGCCGGGCGGGAATGGGCTGCGGTTGCAGAGTCTCCGTATTACTTATACCCAACATCCGGTTCAGGTTTTCCACCACTATTTGCTGGTTGATAAGACAGCGCTTGAGAGCATCCCATACATAGTAGTTTTTAACTACATCATAAACCCTTAGAATCAGATAACCTCCATTGGCCCGGTGTATGGCTCCGGCTTTAATCTTGGAAAAATCTGTAGCCAGGATCCCAAACTCTCCTTCATATTCTATCTGTCCAAAAAGATTGGCATAAGTAGGATTGCTTTCAAAGACTACGGGGGAGTGTTTCAATTCTGAATTATCAACTATTAAATTTACCTGGTAGCGCCGCAACGAACTCCTGCGGTCAATTAGCCGAAACAGGCTTAAAGGGGATTTTTCTTCCGGCTGAACAAAAACTTCATAGTTGGCCAGGAGATCCTCTTGTACAGCTTCGATATGTTCCACCAGTTCTTTGCATAAACGATACTTTTCAAACAGTTCAGCGAAAAATGGTGCCAGTGCCGACCTGGCAGTTTCATTTTCCAGCTCTTTGACCTTTACTTTAATTTTTTTCTCCAATTCCTTGAAATGACGAAAAGCTTGGTTAAGCTTTTCCTGAATAATAGCACTTTTCTTCATTATCTCGGCCCGCTCTTCTTCCGACAGGGAGATGAATTCTTCCTGGCTGAGGGGTTCGCCGTTTTTCAGAGGAACGCTGTTGATGCTGTTCTGGTTACGGTTTATGGTAAAACCATAGCTGTGTGCTTCTTCGTCCAACTGCATAAACACTCTATTGGTTTCATCAACAAAAACACCCAATATCGCGTTTTTTTCATACTCGTATTCTTCGCTTTCAAAAGCCTTGAGCAAAGTTTTTATGGCCCGGTCTATTCCGGCCTCCAGGTCTTTTTTAAAACTGCTTCCCATGCCTGCAGGCAAGAGTAACGCCCGTGGACAATCCGGATTTTTAAAATTATGCACATAGCAGCAGTCAGGGGGAGGGGGTTCCTTTTTTGCCTTTTCCCCTAATATTTCCCATGCCAGGGTGGTTTTGCCCGTCCCCATGGCTCCAGCCAGATATACATTATAACCCTGCTTTTCAATATCCACACCCATTGACAGGGAACGATAAGCCCGTTCCTGACCGATGATACCAGGCAAGGGCTCAATCTCAGCGGTAGAATTGAATTTAAAGATAGACGGATTGCAATTCTTTCTTAAATCTTTGGTTTTTACTTTATATTTATTCAGATTCAGAAATCATACCCCCGTATAATTTACTTGCAGCACATGTTAAAAAGAGAAACTCATACCCGTATCTGCCTTAATTACCCTGGGACCAAGTTCATTTAATAACCGGGCCGCAGCATAGAAACCAGTACAATGGCCAACGGCAATTTTTTCAATATCCATCATATTCAAAACAGCAATGGTTTGGGCCATTCTATCTTCGGAAGCCGTTATCAAATGGGTTCCTCCAATAAAAGCCAGTATCTTGGAACGTCCAGTTCTTTCCAGAATATATTCTATGGTGTTTATCATCCCTGAATGAGCACATCCGCTGATTATAATTAGGCCTTCAGGATGATCTACCAGCAAGGCCATATCATCGAGCAGCTTATCTTCAACTAAGCCATGGCCGGTAGCGACTTTGAAATTGCCTCCGGTATTTTCAAAGCTGTTTCTCCGCGGTATTTCTCCACTGATGAAAACCCCGGGCATGATTTCGCTAAAACTATCAATAAAGATTATTTCGGCTCCATTTTTCACTAGATCCTCTGGTTCAAAGGGACAGCCAATATTCGGGCCCAAGCCCTTTTTCATCTGTAAAAAACGCTGAGAAAAAATATCCGGATGGAGATAAAGCTTTTTGGGACCAAATCTCTGTAAAAAAGGGATTACCGCCCCGGTATGGTCAAAATGGCCATGACTGATAACCAGTGCTTCAACTTCTTCCAGGTTTATTCCCAGGTTTTCTGCATTTTTAAAAAGGGCATCATTGCTGCCGGTATCAAAGAGGATTTTTCTCTCATCCACTTCCAGCAGAGCGGAAAAGCCGTACTCTCCAATCAAGGACGGTGACGGAGTAGTATTTTCCACCAGAATGCTCACCAGCGCATTCATTATTTGACTCCTCCTTTGATAAGATCTTCTTATCGTTTATGCTTTACTTCATATACTAAAATAATTATACAAAAAGGCCATACTTAAAATACCGGTAAGCAGAGTGAAGAACAGGCTTCTGCTTTTAATAGCTACCAAAAATGTAGGTATAAAAGCCCATAAGTAAATATTTCCGGTATTAATATCTATATTACCCCGGGGGGCGATTATGCTCAAGGCGGTCAATGCTCCCAGAACCGCCGGAGCGACAAAAGATAACCATCTTTTCAATGCTTCAGGAAATTCAAAGCGTGACAGTATGGCTACGGGCAATATACGCGGCAAAAGACTGACCAGGGAAACCCCCATTATCATTAAGTAAATGCTAGTTGCGCTCATCAATCAACATCCCCAAACTGGCCCCGATTAAGGTAGCAATAATAATATTAGACAGGTTCTTCATGGATTCAGGCAGCAAATAGCCGGTTAAGATACATACCAGAGCAGCGATAATTGCTACCAGAGCATCACTTTTTTTGTTCACCATAAAAACCAGAAGGCAAGTATACATAGCCGGTAAAGCAAAACCCAAGCCAAAACGCTCGGTATTGCTAATCATGCTGCCCAGCCAGGCCCCTAAAATAGTACTGCCGATCCAGGATAAATGTGAAGTCAGGTTCAGTCCCGCCATATATGCAATACTGGCTTCGCGTTGCCGGTACCGGTTCATGGCTACGGCATAGGTTTCATCAGTGAGGCCATAGGATAAAAAGGCCGCCCAGCGGGTAGGGAGCTTTTTTAAATAGGGGACCATGGAAGTAGCAAAAAGGGTGTATCTCTGGTTTATTAAAAGGTTGGCCAGAATAGCCGTAATTACTGCCCCTCCCGCCTGCATAACCCCGATGGCTATATATTGCCCGGCACCGGTAAAGCACAATACAGACATAGCCGTGGCTTGTTGCAGATTCATTCCGGCTTCCGTGGCCAGAACACCAAAGGCGAAACCCAGAGGCAAATAACCTAAAACAATGGGGATTGAATCTTTTATACCTTCCCGGAGCTCCATATTACACATTTTTTTCTCCTTCTTGAAATAAGCTAAAGCCCTTAATGCAAAAAAGGACAGCTAAGGAAATTCTACCATTAAGGGCCAGAGCTAGCCAGCAATAAATTGGCAATGAGAAAATCGTAATATGGATAAGCTGTAATCAGGGACTATCTGATGATTTGGATATATATAATATGACTCCACTGCGAAAACCCCTTTTGTTGCATAAGGGTTGCATAAATATACAAAGCGAGCGTTGGCGAAGCATGGTTGCAACGCCCGGCGAAGGCGAGCAGGCGAAAGGGGGCGAGCGACAGGACGTCGCGAGAGCGCTATACGACCATGGATGGGAGGTTAGCGTGTACCCCTTGAGCCGCGAGACAAGCCGCAGGTGTTGCCCATGCGAAGACTGCGAGCGGTATATTTATACAAGCCAATGAATATTAATAACTTTTTGCAGTAGAATCATAATATAGGCAATATGGGCTTAAAAGTAACGCTCAAACATTATTGGTTCATCTTTAACAAGCTTCCCGATCTCCCACCTTTATGGAGACCAGCTTTGCCACCAGGGAAAGGTACCATCATCCATGCTCCAATCATCTTCTTCACGGTGTTCATAACAGATATCTTCGGGCTCGCTGCCCGCTACAAAGGCCATTTCCACTTGCCGGGGGCAGGATTCGCTGGCAACCAGCCCACTATCCAAACAGATATTGAGCAATCTTATATTATCCGGACGATAAAAATCACCTTCCGCCAACCTCCGGGAAGCTCCCTCGATAAAATGAGCCCAGATCGGCCCGGCAATTACCCCACCGGAAATATTAACATCCCGGTTTTTGTCATAACCCACCCAAACCGCACAAGAAATACGGGGGGTAAAGCCAACAAACCAGGCATCCTTGAATTCATCGGTAGTTCCCGTTTTCCCTGCAGCAATCCTATCTCCAATGATGTTGCGCAGATGGGCCCCCGTTCCACCCGCTTCCAGGACTCCTTCCAGGATATTAGTAATTATATAGGCATTATCCTCCCCAATTACCCTTCTCTGCTGGGGGTAATTTTCTTCTAAGACCTTTCCGTTTCTATCCGTTACCTTTAATATGTAGTTGGCATTACTATATATGCCGCGGTTGGCAAAAACTGCATAGGCTAAAGCCATGTCTATAGGTCTGACCTCACTGGCACCCAAAGGTAGCGAAAGCACCGGTTGAATATTGCTGAAACCAAACTTTTCGGCATAGCTGGCGGCAGCCGTTGGACCTAAGATACTGTTTACCCGAACCGCAACCACATTATCCGATTTCATTACCGCCTCTTTCAAAGTAAATTCGCGCCAGTGATAGGGTTCTTTGCCATAATCGCCAGGCCGGTAAATATCACCGTTGGGTAATTCATACTCCACTTCTTCACACATTATTTTATCAGCGGCAGTAAAACCGGAATAGAGAGCCAGTGAATACATAAAGGGCTTGAAGGTCGACCCTGGTTGACGCTTGGAAAAAACCCGGTTGAAGGTTGAACTGGCATAGTCCCTTCCTCCAATGAGCGCTCGGATCCCTCCGCTGCCGGGATCCACTGCCACCAGAGCTGCCTGTAAATTGGGATCATAGTTCTCCAAACCTGACTGCAAGGCCTGGTTGGCGGCCCGCTGCATATAGAGGTCCAGGCTGGTATAAACCTTCAATCCCCCTTGATATATCATTTGCTCTCCATATTTTTTGCTCAAATAATCCTTTACCAGCGCAATGAAATAGGGGGCTTCCCCTTTAATATAACTGGTTTTCTTATATTGGAGCTTCTCTTCCGCGGTTCGGGCTTTGCTTTCTTCATCAATATAGCCTTCTTCCTGCATCCGTTGCAGCACAACCAATTGACGCTTTTTGGCTGCTTCGGGATTGATATAGGGATCGTAGTTGCTGGGCCAGCGGGGAATACCGGCCAGAAGAGCTGACTCCGCCAGGCTTAAATCCCGGGCGCTTTTGCCAAAAAAGGTGCGGGCGGCGACTTCGATGCCGTAGGCCCCCTGGCCAAAGTAGATGGTATTGCAATACATGGTTAGGATTTCATCCTTGCTATACTGACGCTCTAATTCCAGAGCATAAAAAAGCTCTTTAAACTTGCGCAAAAAAGTGCGTTCATTGCTCAAGAAAAGGTTCTTGGCAGTCTGCTGGGTTATAGTACTTCCGCCTTCTACAATCTTTCTTTCCCGGATGTTTACATAGATGGCCCTTAGAATCCCTGCCATATCAATACCATGGTGCTGGTAAAAATTCTTGTCTTCCACCGCGATAACGGCTTTGATGAAATAGTTCGGCATTTCACTCAGCTCAATATTAATACGGTTTTGCTCTCCCAGTCCCTTTATTGCTTCTCCATTAACATCATATACCACCGATGCCTGGGGTACTTCAATGCGGGGCAAAGGCCATGTAAAGCCAGTATGGCAAGTTATCAGGGCCAAAATTATGCTGCTAAGGATAAATTTACGCAAATAGTATCCCTCCTTTTAGTAAAATACCCCAGTTTTATAATCTTTATCCCTGGCATAACGGAAGACGGAGGACGGAAGACGGAAGGCAGAAGACGGAGGGCGGAAGATTGAGGTCGGTGCGGCAGGCGGTATAACGGAAGACGGAGGATTGAATAAAGGTTCTACTGCAAAAACCCCTTTTTGTTGCATAGGGTTGTATAAATATGCAAAGCGAGCGTTGGCGAAGCATGGATGCTTCACCCTTCGGGTACTCCTGATGTTCCATCCTTCGGATGTCACTATTAAGGTTGCACCGGCGAAGACGAGCAGGCGAAAGGGGGCGAGCGACAGGATGTCGCGAGAGCGCCACCTCCCATGGACGGGAGATTGGCGCGGTACCCCTTGAGCTGCGAGTCGAGCCGTTGGTGTTGCCCATGCGTAGACTGCGAGCGGAATATTTATGCAAGCAAATGCATAATTATTACTTTTTGCAGCGGAATCAATAAAGCGCTTGTTATATAAAAAAGAAGGGATAGGAAACAACTCCCTACCCCTTCCGATGTTTGACGACTGATGACTGACGACTGATAACCCGTTTTCGCCTTTCTTGAAGGCATAAGAATATTAAGAATACTTGACACAAATATTACTGATTAATTCCGCCACATCCTGAACATAATCCTGAGCCATTTCAATATGTTCATAGACCTCGCGCCATTTTATTATAACAATTGGTTCCTCTTCATTTTCGAATAAAAGGGCCAAACCCTGCCGATAATGATTATCCTGTTTTCTTTCCAACTGTCTTATTTCTTCACAGCATTCCAGGATTTCTCTCTTATTGTGCTCTAAGCTTTGCAGCAGTTTTAAAGCTCTTTCCTGCAGAAGCAAAGCTTCACAGAGAACGTTTACCATTTCTTTTACCCTCTTGTTGGGTCGTCCGGTTTTATATAAAATCATACGGTCAATAATCCCGGTGATATAATCAAGGGTTGTGGACAGTTTCTGCGCCAGTTGAAAAGCATCTTCCCGGTCAAAAGGGAGAATGAAACTGGTGTTCAAGCGCCGTATCAATTCCTGAATAATCCGATCTCCTTCATGTTCCATGGCGGTTAATTTCGCCATCTTAATATCCAGATCATTATAATCATTGACCACATTTTGCAATATGTCCCCACCTCTTACTACTACGCGGGCGCTTTCACTGAATAACATAAACAGCTGCTCGTCTTTGGTGCCGAATAAACGCAATTGTTCCACCCCCTGATTTGAGTTTTGCATATAAAGAGATTAATTATTATTGAGTCCTATTATTAGAGTGCCCTTAAATAGTCGGGGCGCAAATAACTGGCATCATTGCGGTTAATTATGGTATTGATCAAGGCCAGGATATTTTCTTTATCTTCCGGGAACCTTCCTTTGATAGGCAGGTAATTGGAAGCGTGGTTACTGCGAAATTCTGTTCCTTCGAGTTCCAAATTTTCTATCATAATACGCATTTCGTCTAGTATTTCAAAAGGACCGGGCAGTTCAAATTCCCCTCTTTGCATTTGCCGGTACAGAGGTGTACGCGGCTCCAGCATCAGGGTCAAAGCACCAACATAGTCGGGATTCATTTCATTCAGGATCTGAGCTGTTTTGCGGGCATGATCAACTGCTTGCGGAGTTCTCCCTGCCAAACCCAACAAGACTGTAACTGACAGGAGAATACCAGCTTCCCGAATCTTTTTTCCTGCTTCAACCATCTCTTCATAAGTAACTCCTTTTTTAATATCTTTCAATAGTTCGGGGTCTCCGGTTTCCACACCCAGGTAAGCAATAGTAAGCCCCGCCTCTTTTAATCTTTTAAGCTCCTCCATCTCTTTAGAAAGGATACTGTCGGGACTGGCATAAATCCCGATATGCCTGAGGCTATAAAAATTCTTTTTAAGCTCAGCAATTATTTTTACTAAATCACCGGTTTCCACCGCCAGTGCATCTCCATCAGCCAGAAAGACCTTTTCCAGGTCTCCATAGTATAATTTAGCCATGCGAATATCGGCCATTACTTCATCCAACGACCTGACCCGGTATTTCTTGTCTTTATACATGGAACAAAATGTACATCTATTATGAGAACAACCTAAAGTGACCTGCAGGATATAACTCCTGGCCTCACTGGGTGGACGGTAAACACTTCCTTCATATCTCATGAATTATTACCTCTCTCATGAATTATTACCTCCTTGGCTTTATTTAAGTTTATACAATAAGTCGTATTTTGTGAAACACTTTACAAATAAAGCTTTAAAATCTAGCCATAATTCTAATTATATTATCACAAAATACTAAATGGGTGCGGGAATTAAGGAGGTTTTTCGATTGAGCCGTAAAAGAGGCCTGATGTCCGAACAGCTCAAATATGAAATTGCCCGTGAACTTGGAGTTGACCAGCTCGTGTCAACTCAGGGTTGGGGTGCTGTATCTTCCCGAGACTGTGGCAGCATGGTAAGTAAAGCAATCGAAATGGCCGAGAGGAGTATCTCCAACCAGCTGTAATAAACCGAAATAACCCGCATTCAAAAGGGGGATTATTCCCCCTTATCTATTCTATGTTTTCCCGATAGTATTCTCCATAAATAATCCTTACATCTAATCAGGCGATCGGAAAAACAAATAATAATTATTACCAAGAATGTGGCCAGAACCACGGCTTGTTGCAACCCTGCACCAATCAACATTCCTAAAATAGCCGTTATCCATAAGCTGGCCGCCAGAGAAAGCCCGCTGCCGCTTGGCTTGTCTTCCGCCATCCAAATCAACCCGGTGCCAATAAATCCTATAGCTGATATGATTTGAGCCGAAAGCCTACCCGGATCGCTGTAATATGGATGGCCGAGGTTTCTAAAAAACTCATTGGAAACAATCGTAAGCAGAGCTGCCGCCATACAGGTGATGGCATAAGTGCGGGTAGTGGATATCGACCTGTCAGTACTTACACCCAAAATAAATCCCATAATAGCGGCCAATACTATGCGCCCGACCCAAATCTCCATACTAACCCCCCAGCCGGGTGTCAAGGGGACGGTCCTTTTGACACTGCAACCTACACCTTACCCCGCCATCCGTCCTCCGTCTTCTTACTATATTACCTGGTAATTTGGAGCTTCTTTGGTAATGGATATATCATGCGGGTGGCTTTCAATCAAACCTGCATTGGTAATACGAATAAAACTGGTATTGCTTTGCATTTCCTCGATATTCTTCACTCCACAATAACCCATACCGGCTTTTAGCCCCCCGATGAGTTGGAAAATGGTTTCAGATACATAACCTTTATAGGGGATACGACCTTCTATACCTTCGGGAACCAGTTTGTGAGCGTCTTCCTGGAAGTAACGATCACTGCTGCCCTGTACCATAGCTCCCAAAGACCCCATTCCACGATAAACCTTGTAGCTTCTACCCTGGTATATCTGTGTCTCGCCTGGACTTTCATCAGTTCCCGCTAAAAGATTACCCAGCATTACCGTATCTGCACCGGCGGCAATGGCCTTGGCGATATCCCCCGAATATTTAATGCCGCCATCAGCAATTATGGGTACATTGTGTTTTTTAGCTACCTGGGCACAATCAAAAACGGCAGTTATCTGAGGAACCCCTATTCCGGCTACTACCCGGGTGGTGCAAATAGAGCCCGGACCAATTCCCACCTTTATGGCATCAGCCCCCACTTTTATCAATTCTTCGGTGGCTTCCGCCGTAGCTACATTACCGGCAATAAGCTCGATATCTGGAAATTGTTTCTTGATGGTGGCTACCATTCTTATTACGCTTAGCGAATGGCCATGAGCCGTATCCACTACAACAACATCCGCCCCGGCTTTTTTGAGGCATTCCACCCGTTCCAGGGTATCATGGGCTATGCCCACAGCCGCTCCCACCAGCAATCGTCCCCGCTGGTCCTTGGCCGCATTGGGATACTTTGAGGTTTTTTCGATGTCCTTAATGGTTATTAAGCCCATTAAATTAAAATTATCATCAACTAAGGGGAGTTTTTCTATCTTGTATTTCCTGAGCAAATCCATAGCCTGGTCCATACTGGTACCTACCGGCGCAGTAACCAGGCCTTCACTGGTCATAACATTTTTTATGGGTTGGGTAAAATCGGTTTCAAAGCGTATGTCCCGGTTGGTAATAATCCCAACCAGCTTGCTCCCCTCAGTAATAGGCACTCCCGATATATGATAGTGCTCCATGATATCGAGAGCATCCCGAATAGTATTATCCGGCGACAAGAAAAACGGATCTGTAATAATGCCATGTTCGGAACGTTTTACCCGATCCACCATTCTAGCCTGTTCTTCGATAGACATATTCTTGTGAATTATGCCAATGCCGCCTTCCCTGGCCACAGCAATAGCCATTCTGATTTCAGTAACCGTATCCATCCCCGCACTTAAAATAGGAATCCCTAGCCTTATATTACGGCTTAGCATAGTAGAGACATCAACATCCTGGGGGAGAACCTCAGACCTTCCCGGAACGAGCAGCACATCATCAAAGGTGAGACCTTCTTTGCCAAATTTCTCACTCATTGTCTGGCCCCCTTTAGAAATTTAGAATATAGTATCCTATTATTCAGCATTTTTCAAGGTGAACCCTTAATAATATGCTTAATCTCCACCCATTACCGAACTTATTCCATAGTGAAGGAAGTGTTGATGAAGAGACTCCACTGTTTCTTCACTAACCCGAAATTTCTCCGCCATCTCCTCTTTGCTCTTTCCGTTTTTTATACAATCCAACAGTTCATCAAAATCAACTCCCGCTTCCCGGCTCATTTCCTCCAAAGAAGCTATCCTGCTCCAGGGCGGAAAAGAACCCTGTCCTTTGTTTCGCTCCATCTATCGCACCTCCTAAACTCACCCTTTGCCCTCACTCCTTACTTTTCTTATTATGCCATTATTGTCTTTTATCATGTGCCTGACGACCACTCCGTCTTCCGCCCTCCGCCTTCCGTACATGTATCTATTATAAAAAGATGCCCAAAATATTAAAATATGATAGAATCGCAGTTAACTGAGTAATATGAGCAGGATTATTAGTTATAATTTTGTTTTACAGGTGGTAAGCTTATGAAGGCAATTATTATCGGTGCAGGAAAAGTAGGATTCAGTATGGCGGAGATGCTTTCCGAAGAGAACCACGATGTAGTGGTAATCGAGCAATCTCCGGAAAGGCAGCAAATTCTTGAAGACACCCTGGATATTCAGGTTATCAATGGCAGCGCTTCAAGCTTTTCGGTGCTGGAGGCGGCCGGGGTAAGGGAAGCGGACATTCTTTTAGCCGTAACTGAATTTGACGAATTAAACATGCTGGCCTGTATGCTGGCCAAGCAGTACGGCACCAGGGTTACTGTTGCCCGGGTGCGCAATACTGAATATTTGGAGCTTAAACACATCTCCTTAAATCAGCTTATGGGCATCGACCTCATCATAAACCCGGAACGGGTTACTGCCTTTCACATTGCTCAGATTGTTAAAAATCCAGAGGCTTTGAATGTGGATTACTATGCTGAGGGCAAGGTGCAACTGGTAGAACTCCGCATTCAGCCAAATTCGCCTCTGGTGGGGAAAACGCTAACAGATGCGGATAGCTCTTTACCCTATAATATCGTTTCTATAGTTCGCAACCATAAGACGATAGTTCCCCGGGGTCAGGATACATTTTATGCGGGTGACCACATCAATTTAATGGCTCAAAGTTCTGACATTGTTGAAGTGGAAAAGCTCCTGGGCTTTTATCGCCAGAAAATCAACCAGGTTACCATACTGGGCGGAGGCCGTACCGGTTACCACCTGGCTCAAATCCTGGAAGAGCAAAAAATAAATATCAAGATAATTGAAAAGGATTTGAAACGCGCCGAAAAAATATCGGAGAAACTCAATAATACCCTGGTAATTCACGGGGATGGCAGCGACTATCAATTGCTGGATGAGGAAAATGTAGGCCAATCCGATATCTTTGTGGCGGTAACCGATGACGACAAGATTAACATGCTCTGCTCCCTTATTGTCAAAAACCTGGGGGTTAAAACCACCATCTGCCAGCTCAAACGCTTTGAGGTTATTCCCCTGGTTGAGCAGATTGACATCGATATTGTCCTCAGTCCCCGTATTCTTACCGCCGGTGCTATATTAAAATACATTCGCCGAGGAGATATTGTTTCCGTAACGATTCTGGGCGAAGAGAAGGCGGAAATGCTGGAACTGTTTGCCCAGCCGGGTTCGATAGCGGTTAACAAAAAGATTCAGGATATCAAATTTCCCCGCGGTTCAGTGGTAGGCGCAGTGGTAAGGGGAGAGCAGGTTATAGTCCCCGATGGCAATTTCAAGATTAATGCCTTTGACCGGGTTATTGTTTTTACCCTGCCCCAGGACCTGCCCAAAGTGGAAAAACTCTTTCTCAAGGGGGCCTGGCTCTTTTGATTAGAACTCGTGTAATATTGGGCTACTTGGGAAGAATTATTTTAATCATCGGTATCTCCATGCTGTCGAGTGTGCTCTGTTCCCTTTATTACCGGGAATCAATAATAATCCCCTTTAGCCTGGCCGCTGGAGTAACTATTGTCACCGGGCTCTTACTGGTTTTTTCTGCCGAAAAGCAGGCCATTCATTACAAAGAAGGCTTTGTGATTGTCAGCCTGGGTTGGCTGCTGGCCTCCCTCTTTGGCAGCCTCCCTTACATCTTTACCGGTTGCCTGCCTTCATTTGCCGATGCTTTTTTTGAGACCGTTTCCGGTTTTACTACCACCGGAGCCAGTGTAATAAGCAATGTGGAAGCTACCCCCAAAGGCCTTTTATTTTGGAGAAGCCTTACCCAATGGCTGGGAGGCATGGGTATAATCGGGCTTTTCGTGGCCATTATTTCCGGTATGGGAGCCCAGGCCAACCACCTGTTTAAAGCCGAGGTTCCAGGACCAGTTGCCAATAAAATCAGCCCCCGCGTGCGAGAAACCGCGAAAAAACTCTGGATAACTTACATCGTCTTGAGTGTTTGTTGTACGCTGTTGCTTTACCTCTTCGGCATGGATCTCTTCGATTCCCTTTGCCACACTTTTGCCACTATGGCTACCGGGGGCTTTTCTACACGCAATGCCAGCGTTGGTTATTATAACAGCCCCCTCATTCAGTGGACCCTTACCATATTTATGTTCATCGCCGGGGTCAATTTTACTCTGCACTATCTGGGTTTTAAACAACGCAATTTGCAGGTTTACCTGAAAAACCGGGAGTTCCTTTTTTATACCGCCATTGTCGTTGTTGCCAGTCTCTTAGTTACTCTTTCCCTTAGCCTTGGCGGGAGTGAGCTTTCTACCGAAGGCAAAGTACGGGCGGCTTTTTTTCAGGTGGTTACCATCGTTACCACCACGGGATACAGCAGTGTTGATTTTGAGCTCTGGCCTAATATGGCCCTGGGCATTATCTTCCTAATGATGTTTGTGGGAGGTTGTGCGGGATCAACCGGTGGAAACATCAAACCAGGCCGCTACCTGATATTGCTGCACCGGTCAATTATCGAAATAAAAAGGATTATCCATCCCAAAGCGGTGATTTCCCTGCATTTTAACGACAGAATAATAAGTGATAGCCTCTTAATCAATGTCCTGCAGTTTTTCTTTCTCTACATAATGTTTTTGGCCCTGGGAACCATTGGCCTGAGCTGCCTGGATGTCGACCTGATTACCAGCATAACGGCTGCCGCCTCCTGCCTGGGCAATATCGGTCCCGGGTTGGGAGAAGTGGGACCTATGGACAATTACTCATTTATCGCCGATAGCGGTAAATACCTTCTTAGCCTCCTGATGCTGGTCGGGCGCCTGGAAATCTATCCCCTGCTCCTCCTCTTCCTCCCCGATTTCTGGCGGGAATAAATTGTTACAGCGAGTTGTTCTTCAGTCGCATATGGGTATTGTTCACATCAACTACAATTACCTCGCGGCCAATCTTCTTCACCGCCTCCCAGGGAATGACCATTTTTTGCCGGTCTACCCAAAAGTTCAAGGCGTTGTTGCGGTTAGGAAGTATGATAGAAATAATCAAACCGCTCTCTTCATCAATAAGCATATCCGAGTCCCCTACTGTTCCCATCCGCATCCCGTCATATATATTGACCATTTCTTTTCCCACCAGCTCATTAAGCCGCACCAAAAACCCTCCTTCAGATACCGGTATGACCGAATCCCCCCGACCCGCGCAAGGTTTCATCCAGGGATTTAACTTCCATAAATTCGGCCTTTTCCACCCGAGAAAAAACCATTTGGGCAATCCTTTCGCCCCTTTTTAGAATATAGTCTTTGTCCCCCAGATTTATGACAATCACTTTTATCTCTCCCCGGTAATCAGCATCAATAGTACCAGGGGTGTTCAAAAGGGTTATACCGTACTTCAAGGCCAATCCACTGCGGGGGCGTATCTGGGCTTCATATCCTTCCGGTATGGCCAGGGCCAGGCCGGTGGGAACCAACACGATTTTACCGCTGGGGATCAATATTTCCTCATCTACAGCAGCATAGAGATCCAAACCCGAGGAACCCGGGGTCATGTAACGCGGCAAAGGCAGGTCATGGGAGTGCAAGCGGGTAAAAAGCACCTTCATCTTTTCCTCTCCTTTCTAGCCCCACCATTTGCGAAATTCCTTCTCCACCTGTGGAAGGACCTCAGCCGGTCCAATGGCCGCCAGGGAAAAAGCCGGTTTTTGCAGGATGCTGGAAGAGAAGCCTTGCACCTTTCCGGCATCAACCGCGAGGATTTCCTGGATTACATCTTCAACCGGAATTACCCGGTCATACATCAATAAAGACTTGCCCAGGCGGCTCATGCGATTCATTACGCTTTCCAGACCCAGGTACATGCTGGATTTGATCAATTGCTGGGTTCGGCTTACTTCCCGCTCACTGACCCCTCTGCTCACAAAAAACTCCAGTTCATTATACAGCGCCTCAAAAAAAGTAGCTATTTTGCCCGGCCCGGTACCGATATAGAATGAATAAGAGCCGGTATCGGAATAAGTAGAGGGCGAGGAAAAAACAGAATAAGCCAGGCCCAATTCTTCACGAATTTTTTGGAAGAGACGGGAACTCATCCCTCCTCCCAGTATACTGTTCATAACATTCTGCACATAGCGGTTCTGATCAAAATATGATATCCCGGGAACTCCCAGGCAAATCTGCACCTGTTCAGTTTCCTTTTCCAGCAATCTTACAAAACTGGAATACTCCGTTGGCTTGGGTTCAGGCCAATTTACCTGAGTGAGTGGTTGCCGGGCCAGACATTTTTCCACCTGCTCTTTTATATGGCTTTTATCTACATTACCGGCCACAGCTATTACCATATTGGAGGGAGCATAGCATTTTTTATAGAAATCAAATATTTCATCCCGGCTGAAAGCAGATACCGAATCCAGGGTTCCCAGTATGGGGGAGCCCATAGGATGCCCCTGCCAGAGGTTGCGGGCAAATAAATCGTGTATCAAATCATCCGGGGTATCTTCATAAATATTTATTTCCTCGATAATTACCTCTTTCTCGGTGGCAAAATCCCGGGTAGCAAAGGTGGAATTAAAGAGCATATCAAAAATTATCTCCATAGCTGAAGAAATATTTTCATCCAGGGTTCGGGCATAAACACAGGTAAATTCTTTGGAGGTAAAGGCATTCAGCTGCCCTCCTATCTCTTCAAAACTCTCCGCAATATCCCGGGCGGACCTGCTTTCGGTACCCTTAAAAAGCATATGCTCGATAAAATGACTGGCTCCCGCCATTTCTTCCTTTTCATGTCGGGAACCCAGTTTGATATAGACCCCAAGAGCGGCCGATTTCAAATAGGGAATCTCCTCCACTATCAGCCTGGCCTGCTTGTCCAGCAACCATGTATTTATCACTTCCATACCTCCATGTAAAAACATATAATCTTATTCTATCCGATTCCAGGACAAAAAAGATAGCAGAGCAAGTTTTTTCACTATAGTAGTTAAGGGCTCAACTGCAAGAATTCCTTTTGATGCAGACGGGTTGAATAAATACACAAGTAGAGTAACTCCCTCCGCCCTCCGTCTTCCGTCTTCCGCCCTCTCACTCCTCACTTTCCTTACAAATCAGTTAAGGTAAAATAAAGTCCTTAATTATCCTTTGGAAGAGATTGGCCTGCCGGGTAATATTATCCCCGCAAAGCAGCGGCATGCTCTCAACCAGCTTTCCATCAGCATAAACCACCAGGCTGCCAACTTCTTGCCCCTTGCTCAGCGGAGCTTGCAGTTCATATTTCATATTTACTTTTTTCTCGATATCGGGGCTATTATCTCCTACCCAGAGATAGAGATCCCGGGCTGGATATATCTTAACCTTAGGAGTTTGGCCCTTTAATACCCGTAATTCTTTAAACGGAGTAGAAGCATTGATTATTTGCTGATAATAGCTTTCCTTGAATCCATAATTGAGTAAACGCATACAATCACCTGCTCTATCGCTGGATTTTAAAACAACGGCTATTAAATGGCGTCCATCCCGGGTGGCGGAAGCCACCAGACATTTCCCCGCAGCGTTGGCCGTACCAGTTTTAATACCATCAGCTCCCTGATAGCTGCCCAGCAAGGAATTGGTATTGCTTATCCTTAAAGGCTGACTATAAGAGGGATGCTTGAATTCGCTTTGCCGGGTAGCCACCAGTTCCTTGATTTGGGGGTGGGATTGAGCATAACGGCCAATCTGAGCCAGATCATTGCAGGTGCTGAATTGTTCACCACCCGGGAGACCGGAGGCATTGCTAAAACGGGTATTAGATGCTCCAATCAAAAAAGCCTTTTTGGACATCAAGTGGGCAAAAAAGCCCTCATCCCCGGCAATATGTTCGGCCAGGACCATGGCCGCATCATTGGAAGAACGGATAAGAGCCACTTTCAGCAGTTCGCCTACTGCAATCTTCTGCTCCGCCTTCAAACCAATGCTGTATTCGGGGGTTTGGGCAGCATGGCTGCTTACTGTGGCTTCTTCATACATACTGGCATATTCAACGCTTAATATGGCCGTCATCATCTTTACCGTACTGGCAACAGGACGAGTTTCATCCCCGTTACTGGAAAGTATCAACTGCCCACTTTCCCCATCCATCAAGCAATAGCAGGGGGAGCTGATATATGGAGACGCATTTACGGGAGAAGCTATTAGCCCCATTAATAACAGCAATAGTATAATAAATCTAATTTCCCTACCAATAGCCCTCAATTATTATCTCCTTTAATATTATCTCCTTTACTCTGATTAATAATTTTGTCGATAGTTAACATTTTATAACCGTCTTGCTTTATTCTCTCCAAGATGGCAGGAAGGGCTTTAACCGTAGGATCTGTAGGGTGCATCAAGATGATGGCATCGTTGTGCAACTTGTTGCTGACTCTTTTAACGATGGTGGCGGGATCAGGGCGCTGCCAATCAATCGTATCAATGCTCCACATAATAAGCTCATAATCCAAAGCAGCCACCACATTCAGCAATTGCTGGTTATATTCCCCATAGGGAGGAGCAAAAAACCGGGGTTTTTCACCTACGGTACTATTAATAATCTCCTCAGCTTTTCTTATTTGCTCACTGGCTTCTTCCGCTGAAATATTATTAAGATGCAAATGTTTGTACCCATGGTTCTGGATGCTATGTCCGGCAGCTTTCATTTCTTTTAAAAGCTCCGGATTTTTTTCTGCCCACTTTCCGCTAACAAAGAAGGTAACCTCAGCCTGGTTTTCCTTAAAGCTTTTGAGCATCTGGGGGATATATTCCTCGCCCCAATCCACATTGACGGCTATAGCCACCGCTTTCTCTCCGCTATTGCCCTGATATATGGGATCAAGCACCCGGGAAGCTACACTGCTGTCATCCCCGCGCATAAGTAAGATTGCGGTAAATAGGCCCAGCAACAAAACGGACAACAGCATTACTATTAGTTTTTTCCGGGAAATAAAATATATTTTCACTTTAATCTTCCTCCCCCAAAATATTTACCCAAACCTTGCCCCGGTTGATTCCGGCCTTGATGATCAATGGACTATCTGTATTATTGGAAAACTTGAGATCCAGGTCTCCATAGCTTACGGTGGCATCTTTACCCTCAGCTACATAATAAACCTTACGGGTATGGACATGACGCTCAATTATTATCAGGCCGGCCTTTTCAGCCGCATTGAAAACCGTAGTTGATACCTGACAAACCCCTCCTCCATAGTCCAGTTCGCTGGCCCCCATTAAAAACACCGGTGCCGGCATATAGCCTCTCTCCGGCGTTCTGGGACCTACTGTTTCATTAAAAGAAAATTCCTGTCCGGGCCATAGAACACTATTGTTAACACTGCTGCAGGCCAGGGAAACATTGGTATAACGCTGATAAGTCCCGGTAAACCAGGTTTCGAAGTAGCCCCGGCTAAAGGTTATTTTTTGCAAGTCCCGGCTGGAATAACGGGAGGGAATTGCCCGCATCAGCAATTCCAGCTTCTCGCCTTCTTCCGCCTGCAAAGCTGTACTCACACTGCCTTCAATATCAACGATGCAGCCTTCCTGCTCGGGAATTACTTCTCCTGTTTCTTTGTCTAAAGCCGGTTCCAAAGGTAGTTTCTGCTCCTTAAGAGCCATATTTTCCACCAGCAAACGCAGTTCACCCGGGAGCAAGCCTTCCAGTTTCTCTCCGGCCATAGTAACTCCTGGTTTAACTCCGTATATTTTTCGTTCCGCCCGATCTAGCCAGGCAGTAAATAGCGAAATGCTGATAAAAAAGCATAAGAGAAACAGAGCCCTGCCGTTCACTTTGATGGTATGGAATCCTAAAAAATCGCTCTCACTCCTCCCGGCTTTTTTCTACATTCATATTCCTTGGCATCTACTACTATTCGATTTTTGCTTGAAAAAAATAATGGTTTCCCTGTAAAACCCCTTTTTATGAATAAGGGTTGCATAAATATACAAAGCGAGCGTTGGCGAAGCATGGATGCAACATCCGGCGAAGGCGAGCAGGCAAAAGGGGGCGAGCGACAGAATGTCGCGAGAGCGCTTTCTCCCATGGACGGGAGATTAGCGCGGTACCCCTTGGGCCGCGAGACAAGCCGCAGGTGTTGCCCATGCGAAGCCTGCAAGCGGTATATTTATACAAGCCAGTGAAACCAATACCGCATTAAATGCAAATAAACCGAGGTTACTCGGTTTACTTGGAATAGTCTATGCAGTTGCCAATATGCTTTGTTATTTTCTTACAGCGCTCTTTAATACGGCTTTGCGGGAAAGGTTTACCCGCCCCTGTCTATCAATTTCGGTAACCTTGACCAGTATCTGATCCCCGATGTCCACCACATCTCTAACCTTGTTTACTCTTTCCTCGGCCAGCTGGGAAATGTGTACCAGACCTTCTTTTCCTGATGTTCCCAACACCCCGGGAATGATTTCCACAAAAGCCCCAAAATCCATTATGCGCTTAACGGTTCCCATATAGGTCTTGCCCACCTCAACATCAGCCACAATGGATTCCACAAAGAATCGGGCCTTTTTCGCGGCTTCTTCATCCGTAGCCATTATAAACAGGCTGCCGTCATCTTCAATATCAATTTTGCAACCGGTCTCATCTACTATTTTGTGAATGGTTTTGCCACCTGGTCCAATAACTTCCCGGATTTTGTCCGGGTCAATCTGCATCCGTATCATCTGCGGAGCATAAGGAGATAGTTCCTCATTGGGCTTTTCGATGGCTTCCAGCATCTTCTTTAAAATGAACATCCTGCCTTCACGGGCCTGTTTAAGTGCAGCTTCGACTATTTCGCGGTTAACCCCGGTAATTTTTATATCCATCTGCAGGGCGGTAACTCCTTTTTCGGTTCCAGCCAGTTTGAAATCCATATCTCCCAGAGCATCCTCTATTCCCTGAATATCACTCATAATGGCAAAACGCTCGCCTTCTTTGACCAGTCCCATAGCAATTCCAGATACCGGAGCTTTTATAGGAACACCGGCGTGCATCAGAGATAGCGTACTGCCACATACACTCCCCATGGAGCTGGAACCATTTGATTCCAAAACTTCGGAAACTATCCTGATAGTATATGGAAATTCTTCTTCTGATGGTATTACTGCCAGCAAAGCCCGTTCAGCCAGGGCTCCGTGACCGATTTCCCTTCTTCCCGGACCACGCATAGGTTTGGTTTCACCAGTACTATAGGGAGGGAAATTATAGTGATGAATATACCTTTTCCTCTCTTCGATTCCCAAGCCATCCAGTCGTTGTTCTTCACTGATCGCTCCCAGGGTGGTAACCGACAAAACCTGGGTCTGACCGCGGGTAAAAAGACCTGAGCCATGAGGCCGGGGCAGGAAACCAACCTCGCAGCTTACTTGCCGGATTTCATCAAGTTTTCTCCCATCTACCCGTTCGCCTTCTTCCAGAGCCATCCTTCTGACTACGGCTTTCATGGTCTTGTCCAATACATCGGCAATCATCTTTTCTTCGTCCGGATAGTTCTCGGCAAAGTGCTGCAAAACAGATTTCTGGGATGAATCCATCTGGGCTTCCCTCGTTTTCTTATCTGGATTCTTGACCGCTTCTTCAAATAGTGGAGCAGCATATTCAACAACGGCCTTTTTTATTCCCTCATCCAAAACCGGAATTTCCACCTGCATTTTGGGCAGGCCAACTTCTCTTATGATATTTTCCTGAAAATCAACTATTCTCTTGATCTCTTCATGAGCAAAGAAAATAGCATCACGCATAGTTTCCTCAGGAACCTCATTGGCACCTCCTTCAACCATCATGATAGCCTCTTTGGTTCCCGCTACCGCCAAGTGTAGATCGCTTTTCTGGTGTTGCTCCACTGTAGGATTAATAATCAGTTGCCCATCCACCAGTCCCACTATTACCGCTGCCACCGGTCCGGCAAAAGGTATATCGGAAATGGAAAGAGCAACAGACGCTCCGGTTATAGCGGTGACATCTGGTGCATTGTCTTTCTCCACCGATAAAATAGTGGCTACTACATGTATTTCATTCCGGAAACCTTTAGGGAAAAGCGGGCGGATAGGCCGGTCAATCAAGCGGGCGGATAGGGTAGCCTGGGCTGTAGCCCGGCCTTCTCTTTTAATGAAGCCTCCTGGTATTTTCCCTACCGCATATTGTTTCTCCTCGTAATCAACCGTTAGCGGGAAAAAGTCAATTCCTTCGCGGGGCTCTTTGGCAGCTGTAGCTGTGACCAATACAACTGTATCTCCATATCTCATAAGAGCAGCTCCATTGGCTTGCTGGGCAACTTGTCCTATTTCTACAATTAATGGTCGCCCTGCTACCTCCATTTGATACTTCTTAACTATCACGTTTTCCTCCTTTCAAAATGAGATTGATTTTATACTTCTTACTTCCTACAAGAACATTGTTACCTTTTTCTATTCGCTTTAAGCATCGGAAGAAACTGCGAAGCAGTTTCAACATGCCGCCTCGTTTAAGCCTGTTTTAAAGGTATAGCGATTGGGGGAAAACGAGCAGGCCCGTAAATGGACATGCTCGTTTCCCGTAAGAGCTCTAGCCATAAAGATAAAGAGCGGATTACCGCTCTTTACCTGCGCAGACCCAACCGGGTAACAATACTCCGGTAGCGTTCAAAGTCTTTCTTCTTGAGATAGTCCAGGAGTGAACGACGTTGTCCTACCATTTTCAGCAGGCCTCTGCGAGAATGATGGTCTTTGGAATTTATTTTCAGATGTTCATTAAGGTAGTTTATTCTTTCCGTTAATATGGCAATTTGGACTTCCGGTGAACCGGTATCGTTTTCGTGAATTTGGTAGGTCTTAATTATTTCCCCTTTTCTTTCTAGAGATAATGCCAAGTTTTCACCTCCTCTACCAAATAATCGCCACCGGCCAAGGAAAACGCTGGTGAATCGTCATCCCTAGCCCGAGGTTCTAAAGCCTTAACCAATCCAATCCTAATTTTATACAATCATGGCTTGATAAGCAAGAGCCTTTCCTGTTTGGCTTGTATAAATATACCGCTCGCAGTCTTCGCATGGGCAACACCTGCGGCTTCTCATATTATATCTATCTTTCCTCTGCTTTCCAGAGACTCATATATTTCTCCAGCCTGTTCACGGTCAAGCCTAATCTGATTAATTAGTTCGTCAACGCTGCTGAATCTTTTTTCGTCCCTGATTTTTTGGAGGAAAAACAGCCTTAAATCCTGACCATATACCTGTCGATTAAAACCGATTAAATGAGCCTCAACCGAAACTGGATATTCCTGATGAAAGGTGGGCTTGCTGCCTATGTTGACGGCGGCCCCGAAATTTTCGCCTTCCAGCACTGCCAGAGCCGCATATACCCCTTTTCCCGGTATATTTAATTCAGCCCCAATCCCCAGGTTGGCTGTAGGGAAACCAATAGTTGCTCCTCGTTTTTCCCCTTCAATTACTTTTCCTTCTATCATGGGATAGTAACCCAGCATTTCCCGGGCCAATTTCATATCGCCGGCATCCAGGGCCTGGCGGATGATAGTGCTGGATACTACCTGCCCCTTGATTTCCACCGGGGGAATGATACTAACTTGGAAACCATATTTTTCCCCCAGCTCTTTTAATAATTGGGGCGTACCACTTCCTTTATGACCAAAGGAATAGTTGAATCCCACAAACGCTGCCCTTATTTTTAATCTCTCAACCAGGATGCTTTTTACGAACTCTTCCGGAGAGCACTGGGATATGGCCAGATCAAAGGTATTGTAAATCAGTTTATCCAAACCCATTTTCTTTAATAATTCTGCTTTTCGTTCCGCAGTTACCAAAAGTTTGGGAGCCCGGCTGGGGTTAAGCACCATAGCCGGGTGGGGTTCAAAAATAAAAGCCGCCGCGATTCCATTGCTGGCTCGGGCTTTCTCTACCAAATCACCTATCAAACGCTGGTGCCCCTGATGTACTCCGTCAAAATTACCCAGGGCCAAAAATAAAGGGCACTCGTTATTGGTAAAATTCTCTATTTCTCTTACTACCTCCATACAGCAACTCCTTCTATTCCTTCGTCAGGGTTATCTTAATGCTACTCTCCCTTATTCACCAATCTTAAATACCCGGCAGGGCTGGAGTACAGTATCTTCATTATAGTTATTTGCTTCAGCAATAGCCAGCAGTTGTCCTTCCGGCGTATATAACCTTACCCGGGGACTAGCCAGCTTTCCTGTCCGGCTTATCTTTCTTCCGTTTATTATAGCTGGTAATTCCGTATTTTTTAGGCTTATAAGCGGTAAGTTATTTAGAGGGTAGTCCAGGGGGAGCAAGGATCGGCTCAGGTTCTCCCGCTTCTCTAAAAGATAATCCAGGCTTACCGCCTCTTCTATCTTGAAGCAGCCAGAGCGGCTTCGGCATAAGCTGGATAAAAAAGCTCCACAAGCTAATTCCTGACCAATATCATGACATAGTGTGCGAATATAGGTCCCCCGGGAACAGCTTACCCGCAAGCTCAATTGGGGTAATTCCCGCTCCCAATCGGCATTCAGCAGTTCTAACGCGAAGATTTCAATTTCTCTCGCTTTTCTCTCCACTTCCAGACCCTGGCGGGCCAATTCATAAAGTCTTTTGCCTTCATGGTGGACAGCTGAATACATGGGAGGAACTTGCCTGCTCTTACCCCGAAACAATGCCAGCACTCTTTCTATTTGGGCGGGCTCTACTTTTCGCATACTGTATGTAATTGCTCCCCAGGCATCCTGGGTATCGGATGATGCTCCCAAGGTCATGGTCACTATGTATTCCTTGGTCTCATCTTCGACAAAAGGAATTATTTTTGTGCCCTGACCGACAGCCACGGGCAAAACTCCTTCAGCCATAGGATCCAGGGTGCCCAGATGCCCCAACTTATATTTTCGAGGTAAAGCTTTTTTAAGCTTTCTTATAACATCAAAAGAGGTTATAGCCTGGGGTTTATTGATGTTAAGAAACCCATGCAAAAATCAAATCACATCCTCAACCGCTTGAATAATTGCTGACTTTACTTCCTCCAACTCACCTTCACACTGGGCGCCTGATGCCTGCCTATGCCCGCCACCACCAAATTGTGCCGCCAGTGCAGCAACATCAACCTGCCCCCGCGAACGTAAACCGACTTTAACCTTTCCTGCCGGCATTTCGCGAAATAAAATCCCTACCTCTACACCTTCAATCATACGAGTATGGTTTATAAGCCCTTCCGGATACAAGTCTTCGGCCTCTATAGCCACTAATTCGTTATAGGGCAAGCTCATCCAGGCTATTTTACCATCAGATGAGAAATCCAAGTGTTGCAATGCATGCTGCAGTATTAACACTTCTTTTCTGGACTTGGATTCAAAAAGGTTTATCCGAGCGAGATTAACATTGGCGCCGAAATTTAGTAGTTGGGCAGCTATGCTCAAGGTTTTAGCCGTGGTATTGGCATTCAAAAAACAACCTGTATCCATAATGATACCGGCCAAAAGAGCATCCGCCATAGCAGCGCTAATATTTATGGGCATAAGCAGGAGTAATTCGCTAATGATTTCAGCAGCGGCTGCAGCATTGGTATCGACATAGTTAAAATCAGCAAAAAGATCGTTGCTTAGGTGATGATCGATATTAAAACTGCAGTTCCTTTCCTGTATGAGGGAGAATACTTCCTGGCCTACCCGCTGTTCATCCGAACAATCCAGGAAAATGAGGTTTTGGGGTATAGACCCTATTTCTCCAGGTAATTTTACCTGTTCCGCCGCGCTCAGGTAGTGGTAGACAGGAGGAACCGGGTCGGACAATAGCATCCTGACCCTTTTGTCCATGGCCAAGAGGCCCAGGTACAGGCCTAGCATAGAGCCAATACAATCCCCATCCGGGGCTTTATGTCCCAGCAGCAAAAAATCATCTTTATCCATTATTTTCCTGGCGATTTCCTTGAGTTTATTCATTACTGCCTTTTGCCTCTTCCTCTTCTCTAATCTCTTCCAGAAGGGAAGAAATCCTTATTCCATGTTCTATAGAGCGATCCAGACGAAATTCCAGCTCCGGCGCATGACGCACCTTTAGCTGCTGGGCCAGAGCGCTTCTAATATAGCCTTTGGCTTTTTGCAGGGCTTTCATCGCCTCTTCCCTCTGTACTTCATCACCCAGTATACTTATATTTACCCGGGCATGACTGTAATCATTGCTAAGATCTATGCGAGTTATGGAGAGATTCTTAAATTCAATACGAGGATCCTTTATCTCCTCCTGTATTATCTGGGATAAAACGCGCATGATTTCTACAGACATTCTTTCCTGCCGGCGTTTACTCATATCTATCCCTCACTTTTATTGCTAACCTGGGTGTCAAGGGACGGTCCCCTTGACACCTCTACAACTCTCTGGGTATTTCCTCCAGGGTATAAGCTTCGATGATATCTCCTTCCTTGACATCATTGAAATCTCTAATTCCAATGCCGCATTCATAGTTTTCCACTACTTCTTTGGCATCATCCTTAAATCGTTTTAAAGAAGATAATTGGCCTTCGTATACAATTACCCCATCCCGCAAGACCCGTACACTGGCATTTCTCTGGATTTTACCATCAATAACATAAGACCCGGCGATTACCCCCACATTGGGTACCTTGAAAAGCGCCCGTACTGCAGCCCGGCCCAGAAATTTCTCTTTGTATTCCGGATCCAGCAGCCCGCTCATGGCTTTCTTGACATCATCAATGGCCTCGTATATAACCCGGTACATGCGAACATCTATTTTTTCATCTTCTGCATATTTTCTGGCTTTGCTATCCGGCCTTATATTAAATCCAATAATTATAGCATTGGAAGCTGAAGCCAGCATAACATCGGTTTCCGTAATAGCACCTACCGCTGAATGGATTACATTTACTTTTACTTCGCTGGTGGCCAGTCGTAACAGCGATTGCCGGAGAGCTTCAACTGAACCCTGAACATCGCCCTTTATAATCAAAGTGAGTTCCTTGATTTCGGCATCCTTCATCTGCTGGAAAAACTCATCCAGAGATACCCGGCTGCTTTGTTTTTGTTCTTCAATCTTCTTTTCGCTTAATCTCAGACTGATGATTTCCTTGGCCACCTTTTCATCACAAACCTGAACTTTGCCACCGGCCTCTGGCACACCGGACCATCCCATTATTTCAACCGGCATGGAGGGCAATGCTTTCTCCACCCTTTTACCTCGATCATCAATCATAGCCCGCACCCGACACCAATTGGTGCCGCAGATTACATAATCCCCTATCTTCAAGGTTCCGTTCAATACCAATACTGTGGCCACTGCTCCCCGCCCTTTGTCCAGTTCCCCTTCGACTACCAGACCGTAAGCAGCTCTATCCGGGTTGGCCCTTATTTCGTTCATTTCCGCCACCAACAGAATCATTTCCAGCAGGTTTTCTATTCCTTCCCCACTTTTGGCCGAAACAGGAACAAATATAGTATCTCCGCCCCATTCTTCCGGGACAATATTATATTCGGTCAATTGCTGCTTTATTCTTTCCGGGTCCGCTTGCGGCTTATCAACTTTATTAATAGCTACCAGGAAAGGAACCTTGGCAGCCCTGATATGGTTTATGGCCTCAACGGTCTGGGGCATTACCCCATCATCTGCGGCTACCACCAGGATTACAATATCAGTAAGATTGGCTCCGCGAGCCCTCATAGCAGTAAAGGCCTCATGTCCGGGAGTATCAATAAAAGTTATTTTATTATTTTTTATAGTTACCTGGTAAGCACCAATATGCTGGGTAATCCCCCCTGCTTCTCCCGAAACCACATTAGCCTGTCTGATACGATCGAGCAGGGAAGTTTTACCGTGGTCTACATGTCCCATTACGGTAACGACTGGAGGGCGCGCTTTGAGTTCATCATCATCATCAATATCAACAAGTTCCTCCAGTATCTTTTCTTCTTCGGAGAGTTCCCGTTCAACTTTAACATCATAAAGGCTGGATACTATTTCCGCATTTTCATAATCAATGTTTTGGTTAATAGTAGCCATTATTCCCAATTCCATTAGTTTCTTCATTATTTCAGCCGGGTTCTTATTAAGCTTCTCCGCCAGGTCTCTAACCATAATAGAGCCTTCAATCTTTATGCTTTCAGGGGTTTTAAACTCTACATTTTCCTTCTTGCGTTTGTGTTTTGATTTCCGCCCCGGGCGACTGTAGTCTTTACTCTGGTACTGTCCAAGTGCAGGAGTATTTTTCCGGAAAGCTTTCTTATCACCTGCAGTTCGGTCACCACCAGGCAATGTCTTGGAACCTGTTTCCCTGGTTTTCTTCTCCATTGTTCGTTCTGGAGATGATACCGGCCTGGGGGTATTACTGGGCACTGCTCTCTGGGGGGGGCGCTTGGCATCACCTGGCCTGGAGCCTTTATTATCAGGCCTACCGGCGGCTGGCCTGGTTCCCCTGTTATCTGGTTTGCTGGCCGACCCCGCCCCTCTGTTATCTGTTCTTCCGGCTGCTCCAGGGGCTCTATGGTCCGTTCTGCCCGTTGCTCCGGAAGATCGATGTTCCGGTCTTGCTGTAGGCCGGGGTGCACTGTTTCTCGGGCTTTTCATTTGAGTAGCTGGCTTAGCACCAGCGGAATGGCTTTCTTCCCCTTTTCTGGGCTGTTCCCTTTTTCCAGAAAAATCATGCCTTCCCATACTTTCACCTGGTTTAGAGCCCTCTTGAGGACGTGTTCCTGATTCAAGCCTGGGTGACCCAGGCAGCTGATTGTCCGGCTTTTTCTGGGTGGTCTGCGGTGCTGGTTCCCCGGAATTTTTCTTGACAGCTTCATCCCTGATCACTGGTTGGGCTGGCTGTTTTTTGCTATCCTCGCCTCTTTTGCTCAAACGCTTTTTAACCCAGCTAGCCTGTGAATCCTCTATTGTACTCATGTGGTTTTTCACATCTAAGCCCAGTTCGACCAGAACCTCAACCATCTCTTTGCTGGCAATTCCCAATTCCTTGGCCAATTCATGTACTCTTATTTTTGCCATTCAACCACCCCCGTGTTTACTTTAACTCCGACACCCTCAAGCGATTTTATCAGGGATTCAGCCATTCCCGGGTCATTTATCGTCACAGCAACCCGGTACGCCTTTCCGATACAAGCCCCGATTTCATACTTGTTACCCATTACGACCCAGGGAATCTTCTGTTTTTGACAGCTGCTGATCAAACCCTGCTTGGCGTTTTCCGCTATGTCATTGCTAACGATTAATAAAAATGCTCTTCGCCTTAATATACTGGATTTTGCCGCCAAAGCTCCGGAAGATATTTTCCCGGCTTTCTGGGCAAAACCTAAAATTGCATAGCTCTTTCTCAAACTATCACTCACCTTATTGCCTGGTTTTATCCTGGTTGATTTGCTCTCTGAGCTTTTCTAAAACCCCATCAGGTATATTCTGTTCCAGGGCTTTTTGCAGCCTCTTTCCCTTGATGGCCTGCTTGAGGCACTCCGGTTCAGGACAAATATAAGCTCCCCGCCCCGGCTTTTTACCCGTAGTATCCAAATCTATATCCCCCTGAGGGCTGCGAACTATCCTGACCAATTCCCGCTTGTTTTTCATTTCCCGGCAGCCTACACACATTCTCTGGGGCTGCTTACGAATCCTGCTCATCTATTTCCGTCTCCCCGGGATTTTCTTCAATCCAATCCTGTTCCAACACCTCATCATCAATCTCCACATCTATATCCTTATAGTAATCACTCATCTGGCTTTCGCTTCTTATGTCCACTTTCCATCCGGTAAGTTTTGCGGCCAGGCGGGCATTTTGCCCCTCTTTCCCTATAGCCAGTGAAAGCTGGTAATCAGGCACAATAACCCGAGCTACTTTATCGGTCTCATTGATATTAACCGCAACCACCCGGGAAGGGCTTAAAGCATTGGAAATATACCTTTCCGGGTCTTTATCGTACTTAATAATATCTATTTTTTCTCCACCCAATTCGGAAACAATGTTCTGTACCCTCAAACCTCTGGGCCCTACGCAAGCCCCCACCGAGTCAATTTTATCATCCAGGGAATAGACCGCAATCTTGGATCTGGCTCCCGCTTCGCGAGCTATAGACTTGATTTCTACTACTCCATCATAGATCTCCGGTACTTCCATTTCAAACAAACGTCGCAAAAAATACGGATGGGATCTGGACACAAATATATTGGGCCCTTTGGAAGTATTCTTAACTTCATAAATATACGCCTTAATCCTCTGTCCAACTTCGTATCTTTCCCCGAAGATTTGATCCGAAGCCAGCATTATTCCTTCCGTTCGGCCCAGGCTGATATAAACGGTTTTGGATTCAATCCTCTGAATAGTACCGGTTATTATTTCGCCCTCTCTTTCTAAAAACTCTTCATATATCAGGCTTCTCTCCGCTTCTCTTAATTTCTGTATCACTACCTGTTTGGCCGTCTGAGCCGCAATGCGCCCGAAATCTGATGGTGTAGCTTCAACATAGACCAGATCTTCAGCTTTACAATCAGGATAAAGTTCCCTGGCTTCTTCCAAAGACATCTCCAAACGGGGATCTTTAACTTCATCACTTATCTTCTTCTGAGAAAAAACCTTGACTTCGCCATTAATCTCATTAAATTCCACACTTACATTCTGAGCAATCCCAAAATTCTTCTTATAAGCAGTGCTCAAGGCTGACTTTATAGCTTCAACCAGAGCCCTTTTAGGAATGCCGCGTTCTTTCTCTATGTCATTCAATGCCTGTACTAAATCATTAGACATTGTTTTTCCTCCTCTTAAATTTCTGGATGCAAGCGGATTATAGTGATCATGTCACGCGGTACTTTATACAGTTCTCCATCAACCTCTACCGCTATGTTTTCACTATCAAATCCTAACAATATGCCGATTATCCGCTGCGGACCCGGAAATGATTTCCTGGTTTTAATTCTAACCCGGTATCCGGAAAAGCGTTCCCAATCCCGTTCCTTTTTCAAGACTCGTTCCAAACCCGGAGATGAGACCTCCAGATAATCGTAAGGAATTTCCTGTTCATCAAGGCTCTCTTTTATGGCCCGGTTGGCCTGGCTACACATCTCCAAATCAACCCCGCTGTCTTTATCGATAAAAACTCGCAAGAATTGCTCTTTGTTCTCCTTGCGATATTCTATATCAACCAGCTCCAGTTCCAGTTCATTTAGTCTCTCTTCGACCATTTTTTCTACCCTGGTCAGGAATGCAGCTCTATCTATTAGTCCCACCCCCCGGTTTTTTTATGATAAGATTGATTTAACAATAGAAAAAGTGGGCAGGTACCCACTTTGTGGTTAATGGTATTAGTATGCTTGCGATTAGTATAGCATATTCACATAAATCAATTCAAGCTATTTGGCTTTGTCAAGCGTTTTTTATTACCGTCTTCCGTCTTCCGCCCTCCGTCTTCCGCCCTCCGTCTTCCGTCTTCCGCCCTCCGTCTTCCGCCCTCCGTCTTCCGTCTTTCGCCCTCCGTCTTCCGTCTTCCGCCCTCCGTCTTCCGCCTTCCGCCCTCCGTCTTCCGTCTTCCGCCTTCCGTTTTGCTAGCCAAAGAGACTGACCTGGCTGGTTTCCGGAAGATGATTAAAACAATCAAATTTCCGCAAGACCTCCATGGCCGTCTTGTTAAGCCGCGATCTCTGTTGAAAATCTTCCACGGAAATAAAACTGCCGCCTTCCCTTGATTCAATTATGCCGTGAGCTGCAGCTGCACCCACATTAGGCAGAGCGGAAAAAGGCAATAATAAGGCATTATCTACCACCAGGAATTTACTGGCATCAGATTCATAAATATCCACCGGTTGAAAAGTAAATCCCCGGGCGTACATTTCCATAGCCACTTCCAAGACGGGAAGCAGCTTTTTATCCTTTTGTGAAGCGGACAAACCGGCTTTTTCAATCTCCTGTATCCTTTTTTTCAAGGCCTCATAACCTTCCAATATAATCTGGGAGTCAAAATCCTCCGCCCTGATGCTGAAAAAACTGGCATAGAATGGCAGAGGATAGTAAACCTTGAAATAAGCTATACGAAAAGCCATAGTGACATAAGCCACCGCATGGGCTTTGGGGAACATATATTCAATCTTCTGGCAGGAATCTATATACCAGGAAGGCACATTCTGCCCTGCCATCAGCTCACATTCGCCACTATTCAGCCCATTGCCCTTGCGCACATTCTCCATGATCTTGAAGGCCTGTTTCTTGTCCAAGCCCTTTTGAATCAAATAACTCATTATATCATCCCGGGTACAAATAACTTCGCTCAAGCCGGCCGTTCCGTTTTTTATCAGGTTCTGGGCATTATTGAGCCATACATTGGTGCCATGCGAAAGCCCGCTGATCCTGACCAGTTCCGAAAAGGTGGTCGGCCGGGTAGCCTCAAGCATCTGCCGTACGAAGCGAGTGCCAAACTCGGGAATCCCGTAAGTTCCCACCGTAGAAAGAATATCTGCGGCTTCCAACCCTAAAGGCTCGACTCCGGAAAAAAGCTTCATAGTTTCCTTTTCATTTAGTTTTATGCTGGAGGCTTTCCTGCCGGTAAGATCCTCCAGTTCCTTTAGTACGGTGGGGTCGTCATGGCCTAGTATATCCAGCTTGACCAGTTGTTCGCCAATGGCATGATATTCAAAGTGAGTGGTTATTACCCCGGAATCTTTGTTATCGGCCGGATGCTGCAAGGGGGTGAACTCCAGGATGTCCCGATCCTGAGGAACAACTATTAACCCACCGGGGTGTTGCCCTGTGGTCCTTCTTACCCCGGTTATTCCTTTAACCAGGCGATTAACTTCAGCATTACTAATGTCTATTTCCTTGTTTTCCATATATTTCTTAACAAAACCATAGGCGGTCTTTTCAGCAATGGTCGAAATGGTACCGGCCCTATAAACATTTTCTTGACCAAACAATTCCTCCACATACTGGTGGGCGCGGCTCTGGTAATCCCCGGAAAAATTGAGGTCTATATCCGGCACCTTATCACCTTCAAAACCCAGAAAGGTCTCAAAGGGAATATCAAAACCGTCTTGATGCATTTTGCCTCCACATTCAGGACAAGAGCGCTCGGGAAGGTCAGCTCCGCAATTGGCGGAACCATCAACTACAAAATCACTGAAGCGGCAGAGCGGGCACAAATAATGGGGGGCCAACGGATTGACTTCGGTAATACCGGTCAAAAAAGCTACCAGAGAAGAGCCGACCGAACCCCGGGAACCAACAATATACCCGTCCTGATTGGACTTCTCCACCAATTTATGGGCAATAAGATAAAGAACACTAAAACCATGGTGGGTAATTGAATTTAATTCCTTCATTATACGGCTCTCCACAATGGTTGGCAGTTCATCTCCATATAAAGAGTAAGCCTTATCCCAGCTTATCCGGGTAACCTCCTCGGCGGCACTCTCAATCTTGGGGGGATAAAAACCCTCCGGCACCGGCCGTATATCCTCTATCATTTCCGCTATTAAGGCAGGATTATGGATTACTACCGCCCGGGCCTCTTCTTCACTTAAATAATCCATTTCCGCCAGCATTTCATCGGTACTGCGAAAATAAAGAGGGGCCTGGCTTTCAGCATCTTCATAGCCCTGTCCCGCTTGAATAATCCGCCGGAAGATTTCGTGATGAGGGTCGAGAAAATGAACATCACCGGTAGCTGCAACCGGTTTCTGGAATTTCTGACCCAGGCGGATAATCCTGCGGTTTATCTCCTGTAATTCTTCCCGGGACTTAACACTGCCTTCCTTCACCAGAAAATCATTATTATCCAGGGGTTGTATTTCCAGGTAGTCATAAAAACCGGCTATTTCTTCAATCTCTTTCTCCTTTGCCCCCCTTACCATAGCTCGAAAAAGCTCCCCTGCTTCACAGGCACTGCCCAGAAGAAGTCCTTCCCGCTTCTTGATTAATTCCTGGCGGGGTATTTTAGGATATCGGTAAAAATAATCCATATAAGATATGCTGACCAGGTGATAGAGATTCTTTAAGCCATTTTGATTTAAGGCGAGCAATACAATATGATAAGGTCGTTCCTTTTTGTCCTCTTCGACCAAATAAGCTTCTACACCATATATAACCTTTATTTTATATTTTTTCGCTGCCTGGTAGGCTTCGGGAAAGGCCTGTATAGAGCCGTGATCAGTGAGAGCAATGGCTGGATGCTGCCATTCCGCAGCCCTTTTAATTAGCTTGCTTACCTCGGTCAGACCATCCATAGCACTCATCTTGCTATGAGCATGAAGTTCGATTCTTTTTTCCGTGGCCGTATCTTTTCTTTCCGGTTTTTCCAAATGGACAAAGGCATCTATAAACAACACCGCTTCTTTTACATAATTATCATAGCGTATACTTCCGCATAGCTTTATCCAATCACCGAGCTTAATCTTGTCATCCTCCACTTTGTCCAGGAATAGTTTGGCAACGATACTATTACTGTAATCACTTATATAATAAGCAGCGACAATACTGTTGTCTTTTAGACTGTTAATCTCCTTATGCCATACCTCACCTTCAATTACCGCATTCTTCATACCCTCTTGCAACTCGGAGATTTTAATAATCCCACTGTTCTCCAGTAATTTTATCCCTCCGCTATTTCTTGACGAGTAGCGCTTTTTTCTCCCCTTAAACTCAGTATCTCCCGCCAGGACTTCTATCTTTTGCCCGGCCAGCAGATAGTAGTTGTCAGGAACATTATCTTCGTTATTCTCAGTACATATGGCCCTCACCACAACGCGCAGGGCATATTCCTGTCCTATCCAGCGGGAAAGCCGGTTGCAGCTTTCCTTCTCAAGCAGCTTATTAAAAACATTCCTATCCTGAACCAACATATCTATGCGATTCTCGTTAAAACGCCATCCCAGTGAGGCAAAATCTGCCTGGTCGGACAGGAAAACCTCTGATAAGACTTCATTCTGTCGTAATCGCAGTATATTTTCCATTTGCCGGCCAAAATCTGCTAGCCGGGGTATTATCTCCAGTTCGTTTAGAAAAGGCAGGGAATCTTTAAGCTTAACGATGCTTTGCTGAAGAATATGAGCAGGCAACGGTTCCATTATCGCAACATATATTTTCCACTTCTTATTACTGCGAAAAACCTCCAGTTTCTCAACATAAGAATCTTTCCAATACTTGCTCAATGAATCATTAAAATTAGAAATAAAACTATAAAAATCGCCGTTTATCATTCTATTCTCCCACTCTTACCTAGCCCAGGCGGTCAATACTGCGTAATCCCTTGATGATGGACAACTCCTGTATTACTTCCTCGATAGACAAGTTGGGTGGCAGTTGCAGCAGTAATTCAATTTCCAGGCTGTCTCCTTCGTCTATTCGGGTCAATTGAATATTCTTTATTAAAACACAGAGATCACCCAGTATTGAGCCTATGCTTCCCACCTGTCCGGGCCGATCATCCACTACCATAACCAATCCCTTGTAATCACGCATTCCCATAATTTTTTCTTCAAATTTAACAAAATAAATCAATACAAAAAGAATCAGAACTGTAGCAGCCACAGCAGGAATATACAAACCTGAACCTACGGCCAGTCCTATACAAGCTACCGCCCACAATCCGGCGGCAGTAGTCAGGCCACGGACTGTGGCACCTTCTCTGATGATGGTACCTGCTCCCAGAAAACCGATTCCGCTCACCACCTGGGCGGCAATCCGACCAGGATCAGCGTTTACCGTATGATAATACTGCAGGTAGATATCAATAGATACAATCATGGCCAAAGCCGAACCTACACATACCAGGGTGTAGGTCCTGAGCCCGGCAGGCCGGTTCAGGCTCTCTCTCTCCAGGCCTATCAAAGCCCCGAGAATACTGGCCAGAGCAAGCTTGAACACTATTTCATAAATTCCCATACTTTCACTCCAAAATTTCAGCTATCAACAGTGTAAAGGGACAATGTTTTTGGTATTACTTTAATCTTGACTATTCTGCAAAATTCCTTTTGATATAAGGATTGCATAAATATACAAGCGAGCGTTGGCGAAGCATGGATGCTTCACCCGGCGAAGGCGAGCAGGCGAAAGGGGGCGAGCGGCAGGACGTCGCGAGCGCGCGGCACCCTTCGGGTACTCCTAGTGCTCCCTTCGGTCGCTATTAAGGTTGCCGGCCATGGATGGGAGGTCCGCGCGGTACCCCTTGAGCCGCGAGACAAGCCGCAGGTGTTGCCCATGCGTAGACTGCGAGCAGTATATTTATATTTCCTTCTTGCGATTACATCAAGGCTTCCTCACTACTTAGACATTTCCTTCAGCATAAGCTTCACCCTGCTGCTAACCGCGTCCAGCGGAACCAGTTCCACATCCTTAGCGGTTCTTTTCTTGATTTCCACCTGCTTTTCCTGCAGTGAGCGAGGGCCAATAGTAATCCTCAGCGGGATCCCAATGAGATCGGCATCCTTGAACTTTACACCCGCTCTTTCATCCCGGTCATCAATAATAGTCTCCAATCCCTCTTGTTTAAACTCTTCATAAAGTGACCAGGCCGCCTGCATCTGTTCCTCATTTTTACTGTTGACCGGAACAATAATAACTTCAAAGGGGGCAATGGGGAGCGGCCAGACAATACCATTTTCATCGGCACCCTGTTCGGCTGCCGCTGCCATGGTGCGGGAGATGCCGATTCCATAGCAACCCATAACCATAGGCTTCTCCCGTCCCTTCTGATCCAGATAATTGGCTTCCAGAACCTCAGAATACTTGGTGCCCAGCTTAAATATATGTCCTACCTCAATCCCCCGCATGCTGTATAAAGGAGCTGAACAAACCGGACAGCTGTCACCCGTCACAGCATTGCGAATATCGTTGATGCCTGCCGGCGTAAAATCTCTTCCCAGATTTACATTAATGAAATGGTAGTCATCTTCATTGGCCCCACAGGCAAAATTCTTCATCTGACTGACTTCCAGGTCGATATAAGTTTTCAAAGGCAGTCCCACCGGACCCAGCGAGCCGAAACCGGCACCACAAAGCTGTTTTACCGCAGCCTCATCCGCCATAAACAATTGATTGCAGCCCAGCACATTCTTGAATTTGATTTCGTTTAGCTCGCGATCCCCTCGTACTAATGCTGCCACCAGCTCTTCATCCGCATAATAAATCAAGGTCTTTATCTGTTTTTCTTTGGGAATATTCATATAATCAAGCAGGTCCTGTATGGTTCTCTGTCCCGGGGTATGGACCTTTTCCCGCTCCAACTGCTCTTCTTCCGCAGCCTTTGGTTCCTCCAGGGAACAAACCGCCTTTTCCGTATTGGCTCCATAATCGCAGTTTTCGCAGTATACTATCTCCGCTTCGCCGTTTTCCGCCAGAACCATGAATTCATGGCTTTCATTCCCGCCTATAGCCCCGCTGTCAGCCTCCACTACCCGGTACTGCAGTTTCAATCTCTGGAATATGCGATTATAAGCCTCGTACATTTTGTGATAGGAAACATCCAGCCCTTCTTCATCGATATCAAAGGAGTAGAGGTCTTTCATGATAAATTCCCTCCCGCGCATTAAGCCGAAACGGGGCCTAATTTCATCCCGGTATTTGTTCTGTATCTGGTAAAGCAGCAAAGGCAGGTGACGGTAGGAATGAACATCGGCATCCACCAGAGTAGTAATTATTTCTTCGTGAGTCGGTCCCAGGGCAAAATCGCGATTATGCCGGTCTTTTAGCCGAAACATTTCATCGCCATAAACCTCCCAACGGCCTGATTTCTTCCACAGTTCCGCCGGTTGGACTATAGGCAGAATTACTTCTTGCCCCCCGGCCCGGTCCATTTCTTCCCGGACAATATTCATTATCTTTTTGAGAACCCGGCTGGCCAAAGGCAAATAGCTATAAACACCTGCAGTGGCCTTTCTTATAAAGCCGGCTCTCAACAGCAACTGGTGACTCAAGACTTCAGCCTCGCTGGGCACCTCCCGCAAAGTGGGAAAGAATAATTCTGAAGCTTTCAAGAGTTCCAACCCCCTTACTTTTTACTGCTATCCTCGATTTCCCGCAAAAGCACTGCCACCAGCTCGCTTTCCGGTACTTTTTTAATTATCTCACCGTTCTTGAATAATAAACCAAATCCCCGTCCTCCGGCAATACCAAGATCAGCCTCCCTGGCTTCCCCCGGTCCATTGACCACACAACCCATAACCGCCACCTTCAAATTTTGCTGGTAATGCCTGATTTTCCTGTCCACCTCTTCGGCAGTTTCTATCAAGTCAATCTCACAGCGGCCGCAACTGGGGCAGGAAATCAGTTCAATTCCCCGCCGGCGCAAGCCCAAACTGCGTAATATTTCATAGGCTGCCCATACCTCATCCACCGGATCTGCAGTCAAGGAAACCCTTATGGTATCTCCAATCCCTTCGTATAAAAGCATTCCTATTCCCAGAGCCGACTTGATCAAAGCACGATCCTTGGTGCCAGCTTCAGTAATTCCCACATGCAAGGGATAATCAACTTCTGCGGCCAGCAGGCGGTAGGCTTCCACCGTCAGCATAACCGAGGAGGCTTTCAATGACAGCTTTATTTCATGGAAGTCCATATCTTCCAAAAGCTTTACATTTTCCAGGGCGCTTTCCACCATGGCCGGGGCCGAGATTCCGCCGAATTTCTCCAAGATCCTTTTGTCCAAAGAGCCGGCATTAACCCCGATTCTTATGGGCGTTTTTTTCTCCGAGCAAGCCTTCACTACTTCACGCAGCTTCTTCTCTTCCCCTATATTGCCCGGGTTTATCCGCAAGCCATCGGCTCCAGCCTCCAGGCTTTTCAAGGCCAGGCGATGATCAAAATGGATATCGGCAATCAAGGGAATATTTATCTTCTTTTTGATGCGGGCAAGCGCCCGGGCGGCTTCCTCATCAACCACCGCCACCCGTACCAGTTCACAGCCGGCGGCTTCCATCTGCTGAATCTGTTTTACAGTCCTTTCAATATCACGGGTATCGGTGCTAGTCATTGATTGCACAACCACCGGGTGCTCTCCCCCGACCGGGACTGTTCCCACTTTGATTACCCTGCTTTTATGACGCATACCCTTTATCCTCGTATCCATCTTACAATATCATTAAAAGTCACTATTATCATTAAACCAATCAGAAAAAGAAAACCTATCCAGTTAAGAAAACCTTCCTTTTCCGGGTCCAGAGGCTTCTTGCGTATGGCCTCCACCACGGCGAATACAATTTTACTGCCATCCAGGGCTGGAATAGGCAAGAGGTTCATAATTCCCAGGTTAATGCTTAAGAAAGCCGTAAAATTAAGCAGGAATATTATACCCATCTGGGCAAACTCACCCACCAGATGGGTTATTCCCACCGGACCGGCCAAATCTCCCATGGAAGCACCACCGCTTATTAGAATTCCCAAAGCGGAAAAGAGCAAAAGAGTAAGTTCGTAGGTTTGTTTCAGCCCCAGTTCCATGGATTTTATAATCCCCTGTTTCTCATAAACCACCCGGTTAAGAACACCAATGCCCATGTTGCCGGAAGAATCAAGTTTTACCGGCGAAACCTCCAGGCTTAGCCGTTGCTGCTTTCGCTCCAACTGCAGCTCCAAGGGCTGGCCGCTGCTGCGGGAGGTCTGCCGGTTAAAATCAGCCCAGCTGTTGACGGCAATACCGTTCACCGAAACTACCCTGTCACCGGCCTTGATACCTGCCAGCTCCGCCGGTTTCCCCTTGATTACCGTTCCAATTACCGGCTCGTTGGAACTATGGGGGAGGCCGATCACACTATAGCTGAAAACAAAAATCAGCAGGGCCAGAACAAAGTTCATAAAAGGCCCGGCAAAGGAAACCCGAATCTTTTCCAGAGGAGTCCTATGGCTGAAACCATTGGGTTCTTCGGGATCACCAGGCTCTTCCCCGGCCATGCGCACAAAGCCTCCTAAAGGAATCAAACGCAGAGAATAAATTACCCCATTTCTTTTCCAGGAGAATACTTTGGGGCCAAAGCCGATAGCAAACTCGTAAACCGGTATGCCAATCCGGCGGGCCGTTATAAAATGACCCCATTCATGGGCCAGAATCAGCAACGCGATAATCAATAGAGTAATAAGAATAGTGTTCATGCAAGCCTCCTAAAAGCTATTTCGAGATTTATGATTTAACGATTGTTGAACAATTACCAAGGGCTTGAATATTGATTCCACTGCAAAAAGTAATAATTATACATTAGCTTGCATAAATATTCCGCTTGCAGCGTCCTTAATAGCGACCGCAGGGAGCATCAGTTGTGCCCGACAGGGCGCTACGCATGGGCAACACCAACGGCTTGTCTCGCGGCTCAAGGGGTACCGCGCCAATCTCCCGTCCATGGGAGGCAACCTTAATAGTGACACCCGTAGGGTGGAACACTAGGCGTACCCGAAGGGTGAAGGGTGAAGCATCCATGCTTCGCCAACGCTCGCTTTGCATATTTATGCAACCCCATGCAACAAAAAGGATTTTTTGCAGTAGAGTCAATATTAAATATAGCAGCTAAATTTCCTACTGACGCCTTCCGCCTTCCGCCTTCCGTCTTCCGTCTTCCGCCCTCATATAAGCTCCTGGCAACGTACCCGGGCCCAGGCATCAGCTGCCAGTATGCTGTCCAGGTCAGGCTGTTTCACTATATCATGCATTTCCATAACTCTTTCCACCAGGAGAGGGATGCGGGTAAAGTCAATCCTTCTTTGCCTAAAGGAGTTTACCGCCACCTCATTAGCCGCATTCAGCACGGCCGGCATGGTACCTCCCGCTTTACCCGCTTCATAAGCCAGAGCCAGAGCGGGAAAAGCCTGGGTATCCGGGCGGCCAAAATGAATAGCCCCCAGCGTTCTGAAATCCAGCCTTTCTACCGGAGACTCGATTCGCTCCGGATAAGTTAAAGCATACTGTATAGGTATTCTCATATCGGGCCTTCCCAGGTGGGCCAGGAATGCTCCATCCTGCAGTTCCACCATGGAATGGATGATGCTCTCGGCTTGAAGCAGGACTTCAATTTCATTATACCCCACTCCAAACAGATGATGTGCCTCAATAACCTCCAGTCCCTTGTTCATCAGGGTAGCGGAGTCTATGGTTATTTTAGGTCCCATGGACCAGTTGGGATGCTGCAAGGCCATCTCTAAATTAACCGCCTTCAGCTGTTCCCGGGTAAAATCCCGGAAAGGACCGCCGGAAGCGGTAAGCCAAATCCGCTGCAGATGCCGGGCTTCACCCGCCAGGCACTGGAATATGGCTGAATGTTCGCTGTCAACCGGAATAATTAAAGCTCCCTGCTGTCGTGCTTCTTGCATTACAATATCCCCGGCTGCTACCAGGGTTTCCTTATTGGCCAGAGCTACCCTTTTCCGAACCTTAATGGCCGCCAGGGTAGGCAAAATACCTATGGCTCCGCTCAAGGCTGCCAGCACAATATCCGCTTCAGGCAGGCTGGCTAATTCGCACAATCCCTCCACCCCGGGCAGAGCTTTTTTAACTCCGCTGCCACCCAGCTCTCCAAGCTTTTTTATGCTTTCTTTATCAGCCAAAGAAATATATTCCGGCCGGTAGAGTTCGATCTGTTCCCGCAAGAGCTCAACTTCATCCTTGGCCGCCAGGCCCAGTACTCTGAACGAATCAGAGTGCATGCGGATTACATCCAGGGCTTGTCTGCCAATGGAGCCGGTGGAGCCAAGAATAATTACATTGGACTTTTTCTTGTTCATTTTATCATTTCCTCCAGTTAAGACTGTCAAATAAACCCGCCCGGTAACTGGCAATAAATATCACCAGCAGAACCGGTCCCATTATCATCCCGGTAAGCCCGCCCAGTTGCAAACCGGCATAAAGCGATATCAAGGTAGCCAGGGGATGCAAACCGATATTATCTCCCACGATCTTGGGTTCGAGAAACTGCCTGACTACTGAAATCAAAAGGTAGACAATCAGGAGGCTTATCCCCAAATGCAAATCTCCCGCCACAAAATGCCATATAATCCAGGGAATAAAAAAGGCGCCCGGTCCCAGCACCGGAAGAATATCCAATAGACCTACGATTATACCAATGGTAATTACATAATCGAAGCCCAGCACCCGTAAAGCCACCATAGTAACGATGGTGGTAACCGATATAAGTATGCCGTAAGCTTTGACAAACCCTACCAGAACCCGGAATAGTTCGGCAAAAACTTCCCGGGTCTTGGAACGAACAGTACCGGGAATCCATTGCATGACGAAACTTCTTATCAGAGCCCGGTCTTTGATAATAAAGAAGGTAGCAACGGTGGCAATCATCAAAAAAACCAGTATGCCTGGCAGCATGGCCAAGCCATGAATCAATCCATTGATGCTCTTTTCCATCAGACTGCTTACCAGCTTTATCCCGTTCTCCATATTCTGCTGCAGGGCATTTTGCGCCTGGGGGGAGAGATTAAGACCCAGGTAGAAGAGCTTCAAATCACTGATTGCAGCCATAAAGCTAGCCGTGATTTGATCCGAATAACGCAGAACCTGGGGATAGAGGCGAGACATATCATTTATTATCCGGGAAACCAGTAAAGACAAGAGGGTAAAAAAACCTCCCACTACCAGCAGCAGGCTAATTACTACCGACCAATTCCGGTTTAAATGGGCCTTTTTTTCAAAGAAAATTACCACCGGTTCAATGATTACCGCTAGCAGGATGGCAAAAATAAAGGGTAAAAACAGGACGGGAAGATGAGCCAGGATTTTTCCGGTCAGGGGAAAGACATAATGAAACAAAAGGTAAATGGCCAGCAGCACCATTACCGCAATAGTCGTCTTGCTCAATATTTTTAAGTATTTCTGTAATTCCGGATCCAAGCGCATTAACTCCTTAAAGCATATTTGATGTCACTGCAAAAAGTTATAAATATGCATTAGCTTGCATAAATATACCGCTCGCAGTCTTCGCATGGGCAACACCTGCGGCTTGTCTCGTGGCTCAAGGGGTGCCGCGCTAATCTCCCATCCTGGTCAGTAGCGCTCTCGCGACGTCCTGTCGCTCGCCCCCTTTCGCCTGCTCGCCTTCGCCGGGTGTTGCATCCATGCTTCGCCAACGCTCGCTTTGTATATTTATGCAACCCTCATGCAACAAAAGGGGTTTTTGCAGTAGAGTCAACTTTCCTTCTGCCAAAACACTTATCCCCAGTAGACAAAGAAATAATAAACCACCGGCACTACCAGTAGAAAAGCGTCAAAACGGTCCAAGACACCCCCGTGGCCAGGAATTATCTTTCCGGTATCCTTAACCGCAGAGTATCTTTTGATACCGGAAATAAACAAGTCCCCGCACTGAGCCAGGATACTTGCTGCTACCCCCAGTAAAACTACCGGGCTAATTCCCAGCTGCCCCAGATCCAATAGTTTAAAAAACGCCAGGGAAACTAACAGCGATAATAATAGGGAGCCTGCTGCTCCTTCCCAGCTCTTTCCGGGGCTTAGCAGGGGAGACATTTTATGTTTGCCCCAAACAGAGCCAAAAAGGTAACCACCTACGTCACTGGCCCAGGTTAGAAGAAAGGCCAGGAGTATTATTAAAAAAGGCTGTGACAGGTCTGCAATCTGGATAGCGTAAGACAGCAAAAAACCAATATAGGAAGAACCCAATAGGGTCCAGGCCAGATCCAGCGGTAAAAAACGTGGATAGCCCAGTACAAAATACAGCAATGTCATCACCAAAAAGAGGTAAATACCCGGAAGCGTGTATTGGGGATAATCCGCTCCTAGCAATAAAATTAAGAGCAAGAAATAACCGGGCAGTTGGAGAACCTTATGTCCCCTGTTTATAATCATACGATTGAACTCAAAAAGTCCCATAATGGCCAGCAAAACAAAGAAGCCTTTCCAGTACCATCCACCCTGGTATAAGATGGCAAGTAACAAGGGAATCCCGACAAACGAAGTTATCAGCCTGGTTTTAAACATTTTCCTCCCCCTGTTGGCTTCTACTCAACCCGCCAAAACGTCTCTCTCTATGCTGGTAATCCCAAATAGCCTGCATAAGGTGCTCCCGAGAAAAGTCCGGCCACAGGCAATCAGTAACCCAGAGCTCAGTATAGGCTATCTGCCAGAGGAGAAAATTGCTTATTCGCATTTCTCCCGCTGTCCTTATTAATAAGTCCGGATCGGGCATCCCAGCAGTGGTTAAACAAGCAGCAAAGCTTTCCTCGGAAATCTCTTCCAGGCTTATTTCCCCAGCCAATAACCCGCTTGCCAGCTTCTTAACCGCAGCTATGATCTCGGCGCGGGAACCATAGTTCAGGGCAATATTAAACTTTAAGCCCTTATTATATCGGGTATTCTCCAGCGCTTCCGCTATTTCCAGCCGGCATTGATGGGGCAAAGAATTATAGTCCCCTAATACATTAATACGAACCGCATTGGCATGTAATTCATCCAATTCCCGGTGAAGGTATTCTACCAGCAGCTTCATGAGATAGTCAACTTCCTGCAGGGGCCTTTTCCAATTCTCCGTAGAAAAAGCAAAGACGGTTAGAGCAGATACGCCAAGATCTGAACAGGCCCGCACCACTTCCTTCAGGGAACTCATACCGGCCCGGTGACCCATGGTTCTGGGCATAAGACGTTTACTGGCCCAGCGCCCATTTCCATCCATGATTATAGCTATATGCTGCGGTAGATTGTTCCGATCGATAGATTCTTCCAGTTTCGCCTTTTTATTTACGGCCATCTGCTTTCACCCTAAACTAAAAACCCCCGTCAGGGGGTATTGCATGCTAGTAATATTATAACCATAGCCAGGAAAATGCGAAAGAAAAATCTAGACTTCCATTATTTCTTTCTCTTTACCCTGTAAAACGCTATCTATTTCCTTAATCTGTCGATCTGTTTCCTTTTGGATATCATCCATGCCCTTTTTATTCTCATCTTCGGAAATAAGCTTTTCCTTTTCGCCGTTCTTCAAGAGTTCGTTGGCATCCCGACGAATATTTCTTACCGCGACCCGGGCTTCTTCCGCTCTTTTCCGCAGCACCTTGACCAGTTCCTTTCTTCTTTCTTCGGTCAACTGGGGGATGGCCAGCCGTATTACGTTGCCATCATTGGATGGATTTATTCCCAGATCGGATTTCATAATAGCTTTTTCAATAGAAGCAATGATGGTCTTATCCCAGGGCTGTATCACCAGCAATCGTGCTTCAGGTACGGTTATATTGGCCAGCTGATTAATGGGAGTAGGCTGCCCGTAGTAATCAACCATAATCTTTTCCAGCATGGCCGGATTGGCTCTGCCGGCTCTTAACGATGCCAGGTCTTTTCTCAGGTGTTCAATGGTTTTTTTCATTCTCTCTTCCGTATCGCTTAAAATGTCCTTAATCATTATATTACCTCCCTACATAGGTTCCTATATCTTCGCCCATTACTGCCTTTAATATATTACCCTCCCGGGTCAAATCAAAAACAATTATGGGAATCCCGTTATCCATGCACAGGGATGCCGCAGTGGAGTCCATAACCCCCAATCCCCGGCTTAGCACATCTATGTAATTCAGGCGGTCAAATTTTTGGGCCGTAGGATTCCTGATCGGGTCCGCATCATAGACCCCATCCACTTTTTTAGCCATAAGTATAACTTCAGCTTCAATTTCGGCTGATCTCAGAGCCGCGGCAGTATCCGTAGAAAAATAAGGATTACCGGTTCCAGCGGCGAAAATGGTTACCCGCCCCTTTTCCAAGTGACGAATAGCCCGGCGCCGGATATAGGGCTCACAGACTTCTTTCATTTCAATGGCTGACATTACCCGGGTTCCCATACCTTCCTGTTCCAGGGCATCCTGCAGGGCCAGGGCGTTGATTACCGTGGCCAGCATCCCCATATAATCCGCTGTAGCCCGATCCATACCCTTGGCGCTGCCAGCTACACCACGCCAAATATTGCCTCCCCCAACAACAATAGCAACTTGTACTCCCTGCCGAACCACTTCCACCACCTGCCGGGCGATGGAGTTCAATACTTCATTATCAATACCGTAAGTATTATGGCCGGCCAGTGCTTCCCCGCTGAGTTTTAAAACTACACGTTTATACTTGGGCTTTTGCAAGTGATTACCTCCCGGACTGCTCCTAAAAGCAGAATCTAAAACATAATTATCGGAGTTACCAGGTATTAGTATATTGCCCTTTATTTTAACTGGGACATAACCTCACTGGCAAAATCACAGCTCTCTTTTTCAATTCCTTCGCCCACTTCGTAACGAGCAAACCTTCTTATGGTTATGTTCTCACCCATTCGGGCTATATTTTCATTTATCAGCTCCTGAACGCTTTTATCAAGATCCTTTATAAAGGCTTGCTCCAATAAGCAGCGCTCTTTGAAAAACTTTTCTACCCGGCCTTCCACCATTTTTTCGATAACTTTTTCCGGTTTTCCCTCTTCCAAGGCCTGAGCTTTCAAGACTTCCTTTTCCCGGTCAATAACCTCCTGGGGTACCTTCTCGCGATTCAGGAATTCCGGGTTGGAAGCAGCTACCTGCATGGCAATATCATAAGCCAGTTGCTTAAAATCATTGGTTTTCGCTACAAAGTCGGTTTCGCAATTCACTTCCACCAGAACCCCTATCCGGCCACCACCATGTATATAGGAAGTTACCACCCCTTCACTGGCTACTCGTCCAGCTTTTTTAGCGGCCTTGGCCAGGCCCTTGGTTCTCAATTCATCAATTGCCTTTTCGATATCACCATTGGTCTCGACCAGGGCCCTTTTACAGTCCATCATGCCGACACCAGTTCGTTCCCGGAGCTCTTTAACCATTTCAGCTGTAATCACATTATAACCTCCTTAATTTTTTGCACGAAAAAGGGGGCGTATTAAACCAGCACCCCCCTTTCCCCTTTATGCCGTAATCTGTTCCCCTTGTTTACCCTCCAATACCGCATCGGCTATTCTGGAGGAGATTAATTTCACCGCTCGTATGGCATCATCATTTCCCGGTATAACATAGTCAATTTCATCCGGATCACAGTTGGTATCCACAATAGCTACCACAGGAATATTAAGCTTGCGGGCTTCCGCTACCGCTATCCTTTCCTTACGGGGATCAACTACAAAAACTGCTCCCGGCAGTTTGTCCATTTCTTTAATCCCGCCCAGGAACCTTTCCAGGCGCTCTCTTTCGTTCAGCAGCCGGGCTACTTCTTTTTTGCTTAAAACCTCAAAAGCCCCCTCGGCTTCCTGTTTTTCCAGTTCCTTAAGACGAAGAACCCGCATTTTTATGGTTTTATAATTGGTTAACATCCCTCCCAGCCAGCGCTGGTTAACAAAATACATACCACATCTGCTTGCTTCTTCTCTAATCGTCTCCTGGGCTTGTTTCTTAGTACCGACAAAGAGAACCCCTTTTCCTGCTGCGGCCACGCTCTTGACAAATTCATAAGCGGCATCAAACTTCTTTACTGTCTGTTGCAGGTCGATAATATAGATGCCATTTCTCTCCATATAGATATAGGTTGCCATCTTGGGATTCCACCGGCGGGTCTGGTGTCCGAAGTGTACTCCTGCCTCCAGGAGTTGCTTCATAGTTACTACTGACAAAAATATGCACATCCTTTCAGTTTTTCCTCCGCCGTCTCATCCTTCATGAAGACTATTATTAGCACCTTTCAAGAAGTCCACTGGCGTGTGTATTTTCCAAAAGATAATATATCACAAATTTATATTGATTGGCAAGTTGGGGGAATCAAAGATAAGTAAAAAATACCGACGACTTCTTATACTATATTACTGATTTTTTCCGAGTCAGGTTAAGTATCAATTCCACTTCTCCTTGACCCCGTTCCAGCAACTGGGCTATTTCTTTGACATTATAGCCCTTTTCATGCAGGCTGCGTACTGCCAGGTAGGGATGGGCAGTCCTGAGCTCATCCAGGGAAAACCCGAGCCAAGGCAACTCTTCCCTGGTAGTAGTTTCTTCTTCAGATAATAAAGCTTTCTCCATAAAGGAATCAGGTAAAGAGATAGGATCATCTCTCCATAAAATCTGGTCTTTGATAATCTCTGCTGTTTCCCGACTTATCCGGTTCATGTGATGGAAATAAGTATATCCCATATCCTTAAGAAGATGAATCAATTCTTTACTATCCATCTCCAATTCCCGGGCCAGTTCGTAAAGCCTTACTTTTGACGCACTTCCCGGCTTTTCGCCCGGCGGGAGATGAGGAGAAATCGTTTCCTCTTCCATTTCCTGAATAGCAAGCAAATCGTCTTTTCGGGAAGAACTGTAGTTAACACCGCTGGCTTCTGTATCCAGGCGCTCAACTATCAACTCGGAAATACTCAGGCTATTTTCCATCATTTTTTCCAGTTCATCTCTTATACAGCCGGCTTCCAGCACGGTTTGCTTTAATTCCTGGGAGTAATTACTCATATGAGACTTTTGTATAAAAAAAATAAAGATAAGTAAGATCGCCAGAACCAGGGCTACCAATAGTGAATAACTTGTTATGGGATTCACCTTCTTCAAACAATAATATCCAGCTCATTGCCGCGCATGTCAGGCCGTATATCCGTCTTATCTCTATTCGCCATCTTTTCGCTTTTTCCTTTTTTGGCCTGCTTCTTTTTCCCTGATTCCTCCTTTTCCTGTTTTTCATGTACATAAGTTCGTTCATTTCTTAACATCTGGTTTACCGTTTTGACGTTTTTATCTGTCTGCTGGCTAATCTGCTGTGCGAATTCCTGCTGCCTGCTATTGTTCTCCAATTGCTGGCTTTGTTGTATCCGGGCTACATCACCAACCTTCTGAATGAGGACTTGCATATCAACACTTCTAATGGTCATTCTATCATCCTCCTCAGGCCTAACGCAGCGATGTTAACTTTACCTCCCCCTGATCCGAAACAAAGGCGGCGAATTTTACTATATCATTAACAATATACATGGATTGCCCTATGCTTATTCGTACTCCGGGGTATACTGTCTCCAATACTTTAATTCTGGCCATACTGCCCTTTTCAAATTCCTCTTCCAGATATATTATCCTCTCTTCTATCCCGGCTATTTCCTGGCGCAATTTTTTAAAGTCTTCCAACATCTTTAACAAAGTCCTTCGTTTGTTTTCAGTAAGACTATCCGGAGATACCCCACTCCTCTGAAAAATCTGCAGGTTATTGCTGAGGTTGTCGAACAGCTTTTTCTTTTCCGTCTTTTGCTTGACCAGATTCTGGTACTCGCTCCTGAACAAGGGATTAATTCCTACCTCCACAATGGTTTGAGTAGCCAACTGAGATCCTAAAACTTTGGATTCGATTTCTTGAAAAGCCTGAATGCAGCCACCAACAATCAGGGCTTTTCTATCGCTAACCCGAACACTCCCGCCAGCCTTTACGAAGGACTGCATTATGGCATCTTTTACGATTACATCTTTTCCTGCTTCTACCCGGGAATTCTCAATAAAACGGGCATAGATATTCTCCCCGGCTTTTACCAGGCTCTTAAGTCCCCCGGCAATGCCCCCTTTAACCACAATACTTCCCGTGGCCGTGACATCCGCACCCTCAATAAAGCCATTTATTTCTATATCTCCTTCGGCCTTGACCTTAAAACCGGAATTCACCATTCCACTTATTAAGACGTTGCCGATAAAATCAATATCTCCCGTTGAATAATCTATGTTTCCATTTATATGTAGTACCGGGTCGACTACGACTTTGTTATCCATTATGGTGACATGCCCGTCAGCAGCTGCATAGAGGAATCTCTCTTCGTTATCTGCCACCGTGTTTTTACCCCGGGGCAAGCGCAGTTCTTTAGGTTTTTTAGGGGGAATCTGATTCCCCAAAACATTAGTCCCGGGTTCCCCTTCAATGGCCGGAATCCGCTCAACCAGCAAAGTACCCCTTTTAACATTGTAAATCAAACCTAAATCATGATAGTCAACATTACCTTTATCATCTACTTTAGGACCAATCCTTTCTTTGGGCAAGGGGAATTTAAAAATAATAGAGGCATTAACACCATCTACCGGTGCCACACCTTCAGCTATCAATATATCTCGGCGCCAGTTCTCTGCTAGCACAGCTTGCTGGAGAGCCTCTTCCTTTATTCCGTATACTACTCCTTTCTCCGCCAGCACTTTTCTCACTTGTTCCAGGGAGCAGGGCACTCCTCCCTCCTCAGGACCGGTAACTTCAACGAAGGCCCGCATCATATCCTTGTCAACGCTGACATTTACTTGACCATCTATTCTCGGTTCCTCTGCCATAATTGTTCACCATCCCCTTATATTACCAGGTTTTTCTTTTTGCTCAGGCTTCCCCTTAACCTAAGTATGGCCTTGGTATGCAACTGGGATATCCGTGATTCCGATAGGCTAATGGTAGCACCTATCTCCTTCAGAGTTAATCCTTCATAATAGTATAAATAGACCACCATCTTTTCTTTATCCGGCAAACGGGAAATAGCTTTAGCCAGTAAATCCTTAACCTCATTGAATTCCACTATTTCCGATGCACTTATACTGTTATGGTCTTCCAACAAATCCAGCATGCGTTTTTTCTTTTGCTCTCCATCTTCACCCGGCAAAAAATCATCTAAAGATATTATCGTAGTTGCAGCTACATCCCTTAAGAGTAGTGCGAATTCACCTGGATTCAGTCCTAACTCTTCGGCCACCTCCGCATCACTGGCTGATCGTCCCAACCTGGCTTCGACATTTATATAGGCCTTTTCCAGTTCCTTGCTTTTCTGCCGCAGAGAAACGGGAATCCAATCCATGGAGCGCAAACCGTCTATCATTGAACCCCTTATACGAGTGATGGCATAGGTTTCAAACTTGATATTCCGTTTATGGTCAAATTTTTCAATGGCATCTATTAAACCTTCAATTCCATAAGAAATCAGCTCGTCCAATTCCACCAGCGAGGAAAGATGAATAGCCAGCCGGCTGGCTACATACTTTACCAGGTGGGCAAAATGAATTATCAGCTGGTCCCTGGCCTCTATGTCCTCATTCTCTTTTAATTGAATCCATAATGTAGCGAGATCAGGCTTCAAATCGGGTTTCATCTAAATAATTCTCTCCCCATGTCCAATGGTCTTCACCAGCAAATCTCCGGTTTCGGGATCGAAAATAATAGTGCGGCCATAGTTGCCGCCCGTATCACTGGAAAGCAGCTTGATTCTATGGAGCTGCAGGTTTTCCTTTACCGCTACGCTGTTGCGCTCTCCGATTTTCATGATGTCGCTCTCCCCGGAAAACTTGAACATCTGCGCGCCTCCCGCTATTTTAGCCAGGAGACGCGAGGCCTGGGCACCGTTTTTTTCCATTTCTCTGATGGCCAATTTTATCCCGGTATCGGCAAACTTGGCTTCGTTGCTGGCATTTTTGGCCTGACTGCTGGAGGGCAGCATTATATGGGTCAGGCTTCCCAGTTTAATAACTTTATCGTAAAGACATATACCGATACAGGACCCCAATCCAGCGGTTATCAATTTATCTGGTGCTGTAGCCATCTTATAGTCAGCCATACCGACTTGTATGATTTTGCTCATTATAGACTCACCCCAAGCGATGCTAGAATAACATCCAAAGAACCCGGCTCAGGCAACAGAAAGAAATGACCTACTATTTCCTGTTCGTCCCTCTTAAACTCTGTTTCCAGGACTAAAACATGGTCAGCCACAGCTCCAAATTGAGCCAATACTGCATTCAAAATCGCCCCTGCCATATCAATACCCAGAGCCGGTACTGAAGGACGAAAGTCCAATTGGGTAAACACGGCCAGGGCGTTTAGATAGGTAGCACAGATGATATTGCCCAGTTCCATAAGAGCAGAGAAATCCATATCGGAAAGATTGGTGGGATCAGTCTTTCCCCACTCTTTTCCCATCAGCATATCCACCAGCAAACAGGCTTTGTCCACCGGGAGGAGAAAGAGAATGCTGGCAGGAGCGGAGCCGGTGGCAACCAGGAAAAGACCGACTACATGAAGGTCAGCTCCGCCTACCAGAGCAGGCACCTCGGCAAAAGGCAAAATATTGACCTGGGGGACATTCATGTCTATCTTGGCATTTAGCAACTGAGCCAGGGCTGTAGCCGCATTTCCCGAGCCAATATTGCCAATCTCCCTGAGAATATCCAGCTGCATACCGGAAAGCTCACTGAAATCGTATACCAATTATCTTCACCTAACTCCCTTTATTGATTACTCTGTCAACATATGAATACTACTTTCATATGGCAAATCCTTTATTCGATAATCTTTTGCAAATCCAGCAAAAGAAACAGTCTATTATCTACCCGGGCAATTCCCTTGATAAAATCCGAACTCATTGAACTATAGACCTTATCCGTTTCTTCTATATTATTACTGTTCAAGGCTAGAACCTCAGACACTTCATCTACAATAATTCCCGCTTTAAAATCATCAAAGTGAAAGACCACAATGCGTTTATCCTCTTCTTCCCCGGCAGATTCAATATTGAAACGCCGGTGCAGGTTAATTATAGGAACAATGTTGCCCCTGAGGTTTACCACCCCTTCAATATGCCTGGCGCTCCGGGGTACTCTGGTAATACTTAAAAGGCGGACAATCTCCTGTACATGCAAAATATCTACGGCATATTCTTCTTTTCCCAGCCGGAAAGCCACTACCTGGATACCATCATCGCCACTCAATTCTTCTTCACCTGGCAGATTTACCATCTTATCCACGATTTACACCTCCGATTAAAAAAGGGTGGCTACATCGATGATGAGCCTTACGAAACCATCACCAGCCACAATTGCTCCTGCAATGCCGGGTATGCCGGCTAGCATTTTACCCAGGGATTTGATTACTATTTCCTGCTGTCCTATCAGGGTATCAACCACCAGGCCGATTTGCCGTTCTCCTTTACGTACTATTACCACATACATTTCATCTTCGTTGGCAGCTGCTTCACCTGGTATTTCCAAAAGGCTGGCCAGCCGGAATAATGGCAATACATTTCCTCTGAGTACGATGACTTCCTGGTTTTGTACCATTTTAATGTCTTCATTATTAATCATAGTGGTTTCATCCACTGAACCCAGAGGTATGGCATAGATTTCATCACGAACGGAAATCATCAAGGCTTGAATAATGGCCAGAGTTAAGGGCAATTTAATCCTGAACCGGGTTCCCTGATCCGGCCGGGAATCAACAAATATTTCCCCGGAGAGAGACTCCATCTTAGTTTTTACTACATCGAGCCCCACTCCTCGCCCTGAAACATCGGTAATATTCTCGGTGGTGCTAAAGCCCGGATTAAAGAGGATTTGAATAGCCTCCTCGGGGCTCATCACTTCCGCTTCTTTGGTGCTTAGAATTCCTTTTTCCACCGCTTTTCCCAGTGTTCTTTTGATATTAATTCCCGCCCCGTCATCTTCGACCTCAATATATACGTTGTTTCCCTCATGCCGGGCGCGCAGAATTACGGTGGCTTTCTGCGGCTTTCCTCTTTTCAAGCGATCTTGAGGCGACTCAATACCATGGTCAACGGCATTTCTCAACAGGTGCACCAGAGGATCCCCGATTTCATCAATAACGGTACGATCCAGTTCCGTTTCTTTGCCCTCGATGAGAAAATCGACTTCTTTATTCAACTCCTTGGCCAGGTCTCTTACCATCCGGGGAAAACGGTTAAATACCTGTTCAACCGGAACCATACGTACTTTCATGACCACTGACTGGAGATCACCGCTAATCCGGTCAATCTGTTCAATGGTCTCATTGAGCTCATCGATTTTGCTGCTCGCTCCGATTTGTTCCAGGCGTCCCTTGTGCATAACCAGTTCGCCTACCAAATTCATCAATATGTCCAATCGATCAATGTCAACCCGGACGGTCTGTTTGACTTTGTGCCCTTTTGGCATTTCCTTGCTTTCCTTAACCGCGTCCTGACTATCGCCGAGTAGATCATCGTTGGTCTCTGTTCGATTGCCTGGGCTCAATGAAGCCAGGTCGATTTCTTTGATTTCCCTTACTTTGATTTCAGAAATAGCATTAACACGCTTTTCCAATTCCTTAATGGGTGAAGCAGTAATTACCAGCAGTTCGATTTCCTCCTCAAAATTTCCTTCTTCAAGGTCCGAGGCCGGAGGTTGAGATTTTATGATTTCGCTATCTTCTTCCAGGGCTTTAAAAACCATAAAAGCACGAACTGATTTCATTAAACAACCGGGATCCACGCAGAGTCTAATATATATACTGGAAAAATTCCTGCTGGCGGCTTCGCGCATAACTGTCATATCATACTGGTTAAACTCAAATGATGAAATATTAGAATGCGCCGGAATAAGGATTTCCTCCCCCTTTAAGTCTTGCCCGTTGCCAGCTGTAGGAGCTGCCATCTGCAAACCACCGCTCTTTATACCTTCCAGAATCATCAACAACTCACTGTTATCTATCTTTCCGGAACCATTGGATTCAATCCGCTCAATAATTAGCTGGAGCCGGTCGAAACATTGGAATAGAATATCCACCACCTGGGGATTTGTCTCCAAAAGTCCTTCTTTCAAATCAGACAGAATATTTTCCATGTGGTGAGTCAGGTCAGCCAAATCTTCAAAACCCATAGTTGAAGACATGCCTTTAAGAGTATGGGCGGCTCGAAATATTTCGTTCAAAGCCGCAATATCACCGGGGTTTTTCTCCCAGTCCAGTAGCTTTTGGTTCAGGCTCTCCAAATGCTCTTTGCTCTCCTCCAAAAAAACGTCCAGATACTGGGACATGTCCTTCTTCATCTCAACCACCTCCATTAAGAAATAGCTTACCAATACGGCCAAGCAATTACAGCATACTTAATACTTCCTCAGTAATTTCTGAAAGGGGAACAATCTTATCCACCAAACCTGTTTCAATTGCCGCTTTGGGCATACCATATACAACACAAGTTGATTGATGTTCCGCAATAATCTTTCCTTTTTTCTCCTTTATAAGCGGCAACGCTGCGCTCCCATCATTACCCATACCCGTCAAAATAACACATACTATATGGGACCAGAATTGCTCAGTTACCGACTTCAACATAATATCAGCCGCCGGGCGCAATCCTCCCCGGGGTTTTGATTGATCCAGCTCTATATAAAGTTCATTCTCAGCTCCCTTTAAGCGAGATTGGGCTTTTAAATGGTAATCGCCGGGGGCTATATAAACGCAACCTGGCAACACTTTTTCTCCTTGTTCGGCCTCTTTAACTTTGAGTTCAGACAATGAATCCAGTCTTTCCGCCAGCGTTCCGGTAAAACCTGGCGGCATATGTTGCACTACCAAAACGGCGGCATCAATACCCGCCGGAAAACGCGGTATGACCTGATGCAGGGCTTTGGGCCCCCCGGTAGAGGCAGCGATTACCACCAGTTTATTTAGCCTTCCCCCCTCATCCGGCAACGATTTTTTGGTTTTCAAGGCCGGGGCAGGAGGGCTTTGGTATAGTTGAAGTTTTCTATTGCTATTTGCCGCCACCTTGAGCTTTTCAATAAACTCCTCTTTAATGTTGCCTATATCCAGGGATATCTGCCCTGATGGCTTGAGGATAAAATCAACCGCACCCAGCTGCAAGGCCTTTAAAGTCTGCTCCGTTTCTTTGCTGTTCAAACCGCTGAACATTATTACCGGAAGAGGTTGGGACTCCATTATCCGGCGCAGAGTTGACAAGCCATCAAGAACCGGCATTTCCATATCCATGACAACTAGATCCGGTTGCAGTTCTTTAATCTTCTCCAGGGCCTCCTGCCCATTACCGGCTTTGCCCACTACCTCAAACTCATCATCGCTATTTATCATATCAGCAATCATCTTGCGCATTAAGGCGGAGTCATCGACCACCAGCACCCTGTTCCTGGGCATATGACAGCCTCCTCTATTCTGTTACTCCTTTTCTAAGCCAATCACGTTGTTTATCAAAAATAAACCTGAATATCCGGTCCCGCTGCCCTTCGTTAATATCGTCATATTCAATGGCATATTTATTGTTGCTTCCTTCTTCACTGGCTTTGTCCAGTATCCTTACTACATGTGCCTGGCAAAATATTGAATCATTATCCGGTAATTTAATTTCGACTTCTATCTTTTGATCCTTCTCCATATCCTGAGAAGACAATAGAAGCATACCCCCGGCACTGATATCGCCGGTAACTCCTTGCAGCAACTCCCCTTTCTCCCCATCAGCCAATAGCAACCTGAAGGCTACGGGAATAGCCACACTAATACGGACATAGGTCCTTTTTTGGTTAATAGCTGTTAAATTCTCCGGTTTATTAACTATTAATACCGGAATATGCCCCCTCCTGCGGGCAGTAATAACTGTAGAGGCAGCAAACATAGTTTTCTTATAGCGCAAAATAATTCTAATCTTTTGACCAACCCTCATGGTGATATACACACCTTTGCGCATGGGCATGGAAATATACCAGTAGTTATCATTTATCTCTTCCAGGCGACTGGGCAGGTATTCCTTTTCATTATTATTTTTTTCCATTTCAATTTCCAGCAGGTGATTAACCTTGATAAGATTCGCTTTCATTGATTAGTTCTCCCTTATATCACTTAACCAAACCGGCAACTTTCTCAATAAAATATCTTATTCCCCCACGTTTTGCTTCCAGGCCCGGGCTTTTATGCCCACTGGCTTCAATCAGGCGATCAGCAATAGTGTTGATATTCCTGGTAGCGGTACTGCGGGGGTAGATCTGGACAAAAGCCTTCTGACGCCTGATCCCTTCTCCAATTAAGGATTCATTTACAATATGACCCAGAGGTTTAATCTCACAGGAGAGGAATTTTTGACAGACCAGTTTAAATTTTTCCGCCACCATTATACCTTCCGAATCATTGGCTACCTTATTGACTACCAGGTATATGTTTCCGATGAAGGAATTTTTAGCTGCATTTTTTACTAAACTATATGCATCAGTTATGGCCGTTGGTTCCGGAGTAGTTATAACGATTATATCTTCGGCGGCCAGGAGAAAGTTTATAACCGTCTTGGAGATACCGGCACCGGTATCGATAATCATATAGTCATATGCACCATCCAGCTTGCGCAATTCTACCAGTATTCTTTTAAGTTCTGTATCCTTAAGATTGGCCAGTTCACTTATGCCTGATCCTCCTGGAATGATTTTTAAACCCTCAGGACCAAATATGGTGATATCCTCCATAGTCTTCTTTTCTTGCAGCAAGTGGTAGATATTGTATTTTGAAACCAGGCCCAGCATAACATCAAGATTAGCCAGGCCCATATCGGCATCCATCAGTATGATCTTCATGCCCCGGGTGCAAAGATTGATACTCAGGTTGAGCGCCAGGGTACTTTTCCCCACTCCGCCTTTGCCGCTGCTAATCACTACTACCCGGCTATGTCTCAAGTCCCGTCTTATCTCCGCCTCTATTTCCTGTTTCAGGTTTAAGGCCATTTCTCTCAATCTATCCGCCTGGTCTCTCATATTGCTCCCCCTTCCCTGAGCAACGCTCGCGCCAGTTCAAGGGTATCAGGCACCTCAATATCATCGGGAACACTTTGCCCCGTAGTTAAATAGGCAATAGGCTTGCGAATATGATAAACAGTATTTAGGATTCTCCCGTAATTGCAACTTTCGTCCAGCTTGGTAAAAATAATTTTATCCACACCAATAAGATTAAACTGCTGGTAAATATTGATTAAATCACTGCTGTCAGTGGTAACGCTCAATACCAAGATTATTTCGTCAGGATTTGCGGCCTCAATAAAGTCCTGCAATTCCTCCATATGTTCGTCTTTATAGGGACTGCGCCCCGCCGTATCCACAAAAATAATGTCTTTTTCTTGATACTGTTTAATGGCTTCTCCCAGGTCCTGGGGATTAAATACTACACTTATGGGTATACCGATTATTTCAGCAAAGGTTCTAAGCTGCTGAGCGGCTGAAACACGATAGGTATCCAGCGTAATCAAGGCTACCTCCTTGCCTTCCAAAAAGCTCATATTGGCGGCTAATTTGGCTATGGTTGTGGTCTTGCCTACACCGGTAGGCCCCACCATAAAAACCAGAGCTCCTTTCTGCTCCCGCTGCAACTCAATGGGTTTAATGTTATTTATGTATTCTTGAACAGTATGCAAACACAAATCCCGTACCCAGAGTTCATCCCCTTTGCTATCCTTTGGTAAACGAGATTCGACCCGGTTGATTATCTTAAGGGCCAGTTCCTTCTCCACCTGGTTGTTTATAAGGGTTTCATAAAAAGCCTGCACCTCTCCGGAAATGCCTTTAATTTGCTCAACTTCATAAATCTTTACTTTCACATCGTTTATAAGGTTTTTCATGGTTTGTAGTTCTTGCAATAATTCGCCCGGTGCGCTTTGAGCTATGGCTTGCGCTCCCGGATTCGCGTCTTGCGGGGAAAAAACGGGTCTATTGGGTTCGGCGGCAGCTGCCGTGGAAGATACTGCCGTGGAAGATACCGGTTTTCTCAAACGGTCACTGTTTACTTGCAAACTTTCATCAACAGCCACCGTTATTTCCACTTGGGGTGAAAAGAGAAAACTAAAAATACCTCCCCTTCTCACCTTGCTGGTATGTAAGATTATGGCATCGCTGCCCATTTCTTTTTTAGCCTGCTTTAAAGCTCCCTTAAAATCATTGGCTATAAATTTTTTAATTATCATGGTGACACCATCCCAATCACTTCAACACTAATCCCCGCATCAATCTCATTATAAGACAGCACCAGCAAATGGGGAATAAAACGCTCCAACAGGCGTTTCAGATACAAACGCAAAACCGGTGCGCACAAAAGCACAGGTGTTATCCCTTTATTGCTTAAATCCTCATAATACAAAGATAACTTATCCACCATCTTTTGTGCAATATCTGGATCAACTGCCAAATAGGAACCGAAGTCACTCTGCTGCACCGAATCCCTTAGTATTCCCTCCAGAGAGGGGTCAAGCGTAAGCACGGTCAACCTGCCCTCTTCGCCGGCATATTGCGTACTGATCTGTCTCTTCAAAGCTTGCCGCACATATTCAGTTAATACATCGCTGTCCTTGGTAATTTTAGCGTAATCAGCCAGAGTTTCCAGGATGCTCACCATATCCCTGATAGCTACCTGTTCTTTGAGCAGATTGGCCAGAACTTTTTGTACATCGCCAATATTCATCAAATCAGGTATTAATTCCTCCACTACTGCAGAATTATGCTCTCTGATAAAGTTTATGGTATTTTGTATCTCCTGTCTTCCCAGCAACTCAAAAGCATGGGTTTTAATAATGGAGGTCAGGTGAGTAGCCAGTACCGATGGTGGATCCACCACCGTATAGCCTTTTAGTTCGGCCTGGTCTTTTGCTGTTGTGTCGATCCAGCGTGCCGGCAGGTTAAACGCCGGCTCGATAGTATCAATACCCAGGAATTCCTGGTCATTTTCTATTCCTGGTCCCATGGCCAGGTAATTATCCAGCAATAATTCTCCTGCGGCAATTTGCGATCCTTTTATTTTTATCACGTAGTTGTTGGGCTTTAATTGCATATTATCCCGGATACGAATGGGAGGCACTACAAAACCCAGCTCTACCGCACATTGTCGCCGAATCATAACAATCCGCTCCAGGAGATCCCCTCCCTGTTCGGCATCAACCAGGGGAATCAGGCCATAGCCCAGTTCCATCTCCATCTTTTCTACCTGCAACAGCTCTACCACATTTTCCGGTTTCTTGATGGCCTCCGCTTCTTCTACTTCCTCCAAATGTTCTTCATCCGCTAATTCGCCGGTAGAATTGCGGAAAAGCAGATAGAGCATGCCAAAAAATGCCGCCAGCGAATACATGGGCCCCCGGGGTAAGCCTATGGTACCCAGGACCAGCAGAATAACCGCGGCCAAACCCATGGCTTTGGGATAGGCAAACAACTGGGTGGTTATTTCTTGTCCCAGGCTTAGCTTGGAGGCGCTCCGGGTTACCACAATTCCGGTAGCCGTTGAAATAAGCAGGGCGGGAATCTGCGTAACCAGCCCATCTCCAACCGTCAGAAGAGTATAAACCTGCAAGGCCTCATCCCAGCTCATGCCTTTCTGGACCATACCTATGATAAAGCCACCAACGATATTGATTATTATAATAATTATCCCCGCAATAGCATCACCCTTGACGAACTTGCTGGCACCATCCATAGCCCCGTAAAAATCAGCTTCCCGCTGAATGTTTTCCCGCCGATTCCTGGCCATGTCCTCATTGATAAGCCCGGCATTCAAATCCGCATCGATAGCCATCTGTTTTCCCGGCATGGCATCCAGGGTGAAGCGGGCGGCAACTTCAGATACCCTCTCCGCTCCCCGGGTAATAACAATAAACTGAATTACCACTAAAATGAGAAAAATAACCATTCCCACTACGGGGTTGCCCCCCACCACAAAATTGCCGAAAGACTGGATTACCTCTCCAGCATAGGCATATAAGAGTACCAGCCGGGTGGAAGATACATTCAGAGATAAACGAAAAAGAGTCATGACCAGCAGTAACGATGGAAATACTGAAAACTCCAGCGGTTCGGTATTGAACATGGAGACCATCAATATTATCAGGGCAAAGCTGATATTAAAGCTCAGCAAGATATCCAGCAGTACTGGCTTCATAGGAATAATCATCATCATAACGATGCTGACTACCAGTATAGCTATCATCAAATCGCTGTGCTTGAACAAGCTATTCATCCATACCCTCGACTCCATAAGCTTATCCTCCCGTCCCTATCTCCAGGGATGACATCATCTATCAGTCTTACACTACTCTTTTCTTCTGCTTGTAGACGAAGGCCAGGACTTCGGCCACGGCCTGGTAGAGTTCCTCTGGCACCAGGTCACCGATTTCCGTATTGTAATAAAGCGTTCTGGCCAGAACAGGATTCTCTACTATTACTACCCCATGGATTCGGGCAATCTCTTTTATTTTTAAAGCCATGAAATCCTTGCCCCGGGCTACCACCGCCGGAGCCTCCATCTTAGACGCCTCATACTTTAATACTACCGCAAAATGAGTCGGGTTGGTTATCACCACATCCGCCCGGGGAACTTCCGCCATCATCCTCTGCATGGCTATATCCCTTTGAATTCGTCTCTGCCGTGATTTCAGCTGCGGATCTCCTTCTGCCTGTTTATATTCCTGCTTGATCTCATATTTGCTCATCTTCAGGGACTTTTCGTGCTCATACCATTGAAAGATATAATCTGCTATCCCTATAATGATAAAGACCAGGCCCACTTTCATCGCCATCTCGAAAACGATACTGCTTAAGACCTGCAGGCCGGCAATCAGCTCCATATCAATAAAACGAGGGAAAAGGATATAATGTTTTCTCATGACTGAATATACTATATATCCGGTGATTATTACCTTGAGCAAGGATTTGCCCAGCTCTACCAGAGCTCGCTTGGAAAAGATCCTTTTAAATCCTTCCACCGGGTTAAGCCTCTCCAGCTTGGGGGTCAGGCTTTCCCCGCTAAAGACGAATCCCACCTGCAGATAGGTAATTAGCAGGGCTACTATGAAAGTAGTCAAAAATATGGGAAGAATCATTTTCCCCATTATAATCACGACCTCGAGCAGCATGAAATATATATAATCATTGGAAAAATCCTGCTGGGTTCTCTCCAATAGGTATAAAACCGTGAAGGACTTTAGATTATTGACCATATAGGGAAAGGCCGCAAAACTGGCTACGGAACCAGCTATAAGGATAATGGCTGAATTAAGGTCATTACTCTTGAATACCTGGCCTTTTTTCCGCGCTTCTTCCCGCCGGCGTGGTGTAGCCTTTTCTGTTTTCTCCCCCATGCCATCATCCGCAAAAAGCTGCAGGTCCATGAGGAAATACCGGTATGGTTCCTCCATAATTCTTTACCCCATAATAAGAATAATTCGATCCAGGTAGCCGAAAAACTCGGCAAAAAGAACATTGTATACCCAGAGATAAATGGGTAAAAGAAAAAGCAGGGTGATCAAGCCCAAAAATATTTTTAGAGGCAGCCCCACTAGAAATACATTCATCTGCGGTACGGTTCTGGCTATAAAACCCATAGCCACATCGCTGGTCAAAATGGCAACCAGCATGGGCGCCGCAATCTTTACCGCTACCACAAAGATATAAGCCCCTACTTCCACCAGCAGTTCCAAGAATCCGCCCGGTAAATGGGCGCCCATAACCGGAACTATGGCATAGCTCTGGGCTATTGCCTGCAAAAGGTAATGATGACCGTCAATAGCCAAAAAACTCAATAAAGCCAGGGCCTGCGTAAAGTTGCCCATTAAGGGAATTTGGGTACCTGACTGCGGGTCAACCACATTAACGATAGAAAAACCCATCAGCATATCCATTAGCTGCCCGGCCAGTTGTATGGTAGCTAGAACCGCATAAATGACAAAGCCAATAGTATAACCGATAAAGATCTCTACCGCCAGAGCCGCAATGAATAAAGCGGGTGTATTGATATTCCGGCTATATTCCACCGGTACAAAATAGGCCAGGGTAGCCGCCAGCATTATAACAATTAAAGCCCTAACCCGCCCCGGCATCATCCTGCTGCTTAATATGGGAGCAGTGATAAAAAGTCCGGACAGGCGGGCCAGCAAAAAGAAAAAGCTTTCCAAAGCATAGGGCATATACCTTTACCGTCCTTTTTAAGCATCGGAAGAAACTGCGGAGCAGTTTCAACACAGTTATATCGAGACAAAACTGGGGATAGCCAGGAAAAGGTCATGGGTAAAAGCAGTAATTACATTGAGCATCCAGGGACCGAATATAATTATCACCAAAAAAACTACAATTATTTTGGGCACAAAGGTCAAGGTCATCTCCTGCAGTTGAGTAGTGGCCTGCAGAATACTAATAAGCAAACCGGTAATCAAAGCAGCCCCCAGAACCGGAGCGGAAAGCAACAGAACCACTAGCAAAGCTTCATTGGCTATTCCCAGAATTATATTCTCGTACAATGCAGATTTCTCCTCCCTGCCGCTTGCCAGGACCTCGCTTCATACCCTCAGAATTATTTAAAACTCAGTATCAAGGATTGTATAACCAGGTTCCAGCCATCAACCAGAACAAAGAGCAATATCTTAAAGGGCAGTGAAATCATCATCGGAGGCAGCATCATCATGCCCATGGACATCAAAGCGCTGGCCACCACCATATCAATTATCAGAAAAGGAATAAAGATAATAAAGCCTATCTGGAAAGCCGTCTTCAATTCACTGATTACGAAAGACGGAATCAAAACATAGTTGGGAATGTCTTTAAAATTATGCGGCCTTTCCATCTTGGACATTTTAACAAAAAGAGCCAGATCCTTTTCCCGGGTTTGTTTAAACATAAAACTACGCAAAGGACTCATCCCTTTTTCAAAGGCTTGCTCCTGGGTAATTTCTCCCTTAAAATAAGGTTGTAAAGCCTTAGAATTGACTTCTTGAAATGTTGGGGCCATGACAAAAAAGGTCAGAAAAAGGGCCATGCCAATCAAGAGTTGGTTAGGGGGCATCTGCTGGGTGGCCAGTGAGGTTCGAATAAAGGCCAGTACTACCATGATCCGGGTAAAAGAGGTTAGCATAATCAATATGGCGGGAGCCAGGGTAAGGACGGTAATAAGTATTATTAGCTGCAAGACTGCTGACAAATCCTGGGGCTCACCTGCCCCTCCGCCAATTTGCAGGTTTAGATTAGGCAACTGCAATGGTTCTGCGGCCACTGAGCCGGGAAAAACCAGCAAAAGCAAGAAAAGCAGAAACAGTATTTTGGTAGAGGATAAGCCCCATATATTAGTCTTTGTTTTCATCACTTCTTTTGCTGCCAAGCCTTTTTTCCTCCATACTCTTATATGAAAGCTGTTCCAATCGCCTGACCTGTTCGCCCATAAGCAGGCTGAAATCTTTCCGATCCGGCTTGGAATTCCTTAACCCCAAAGCGCCTAATTTTTTTTTGAGCTGCGATAAACCAGCCCCGGTCAGCTTATCCCCGGGCGGAATATCTATCTGACTAATCTCTTCGCGGAGTTTAGGGTTGTCTACCTCGAAAAGAAAAGAAATGCTATGATCAGTAACTCCAATAGCATACAGCCTTTCACCAATTTCACATAAGACTATGCCCCGGTTTTGGCCCATAATCACCTCGTCAACCACATGCAACCAGCTTCCCTGCAATTTTCGATCAACTTGTTTTCCGAATATGCGGATCACCGACCAGGCAGCAGCAATAATCAGTCCCAACACCACAATAAGTTTAAGGAAATCCAACCACAGGCTGGAGGAGCGATCGTTACCGGGGAGTTCTTTGTCCAGTTCCTGGTTCAAATCACTCATATTATCAATAGCCCAAACATTCCCAGCCAGCATAGCTATTACAAGCAAGGCCAGGATTGCCAGAGGGAAAATCCTTTTACGCCAGGCAATCATATCTCTTCACTTCCAAACCAGCTAGTTAGACCAATGCTTTGCTTACTGCTTCAATCACTCTTTCCGGTTGAAAAGGTTTTACAATAAAATCTTTGGCCCCTGCCTGTATGGCATCAATTACCATAGCTTGCTGGCCCATGGCACTGCACATTATGATACAAGCTGCGGGATCTACTGCTTTTATCTCTTTAACCGCAATAATACCATCCATTTCCGGCATGGTTATATCCATGGTTACCAGATCCGGTTTCAGTTCCTTGTATTTTTCTATAGCTACAGTACCGTTTTCCGCCTCCCCCACAACCGTATAGCCGTTTTTAGTTAATATGTCTTTTATCATCATCCTCATAAAAGCAGCATCATCAACGATCAATACTCTTTTACCCATGGTAAACCTCCCCAGCAATTATTGTAGCTTATTCATACGGTCTATCGGACTTATTATGGTCGTAATGCGAATACCGTAGTTTTCATCGATTACGACAACTTCTCCCTTGGCAATGAGCTTGCCGTTAACCAGCAAATCAACCGGTTCACCAGCTAATTTATCCAACTGGATTATGGCACCTTGATTCAACTCCAGTATCTCTCTTATGCTTTTTTTGGCCTTTCCCAATTCTACCGATACGTCCAGAGGAACATCCATAATGAGATCGAGATTCTGGGGGCTATGGATCATATCGCTCTCCTGCAGGGGAGCAAATTGAACCGGCTGAACAGCAAATTGTGGCCGGGTATTTATTTCCCGGGGACTTTGTACAAAAGCCTGGCTATAGATTGCTTCTTGCGGTGGCGACGGAATTGCTGTTTCCGCCTGGCGGGGGGCAGCAACTGCCGCTGCTTTTGTTTCCGGTAGCGACATGGCAGGAGGTTCTTCCATTACCGCTTCAGCGCTGGATTCCTCAGCCGTACTCCCCATAAGTATGGACATTATGTTTTCCACTGCCTCCATGGGAATGATCTGCATGATTTCACTGTTAATCAGATTCTCAATCTCCATCTTGAATTTTATTTTAACCACATCATGGAAATTGGTCGACAACTGCAGGGACTCTTTTCCCATATCTATGACGGTCAATTGCGGCGGCGCAATATCAATCCGCCGGTTAAACATGGAAGATAGGCTGGTGGTGGCCGAACCCATCATCTGATTCATGGCTTCCCCCACTGCGCTCAACTCCAGGTCTCCCAAGCTTTTACCTTGGGCAGATAGACCATCTCCCCCCATCATCAGATCGGCTATAATGGCAGCATCGTTCTCCTTGATGACCAGAACATTGGTTCCCGTCAATCCCCGCGTATAACTGACCTCCACTACCACAAAAGGCAAAGGATAAAGCAACTGCAATTCTTCCGGATTGGTAACCGATACATCAGGGGTTGTTATGGATACTTTCTGGCGCAGCAGGGTAGACAGTGTGGTAGCAGCCGTTCCCATGCTGATATTGCCTACTTCTCCCAGGGTATCCTTTTCAAAATCACTCAGATTTATGGAAGAAGTGGAGACAGGCTCGCTGCTGCTGTCCATAGTATCCGTACCGGAGGAACTTCCCCCGGTCAACAGGGCATCTATTTCTTCCTGGGATAGGATTCCATCATTCATTCACTTTCCTCCTCTACAATCCCGGTAACCTGTATTGCCATCCGGTTGGCAAAAACTCCAGGCTTCCCAAGAAATTTAGCTCTATTACCTATAACAATATCTAACTCCTGACTGATATTCCGATTCAGGGGTATGACATCTCCCACCGACAAAGCCAGCAAATCTCTCACCGTTATTACCGTTTTACCCATAACTACCTTGATAGGAATAGTGGTATTTTCCAACTTGGTTCTTATAGCCGCAATATTAGCCGGCGACCTCTCCTGGGTGGCAGTCGAATAATAATAGTGTACATTTAATTTATCCAGGATAGACTCCAAAACCAGAAAAGGTATACAGATATTTATCATCCCCATCACATCACCCATTCGGGTCTCCAGAGAAACAATTATCATAATTTCCGTAGGTTGAACCAGTTGGGTAAACTGGGGGTTGGTCTCCACCCGTTCCAGGGAAGGCTCAATCTGAATAATGCTCCCCCAGGGCTCTTCCAGGTAATCCAGCATCCGCTGGGATAAACGCTCAATCACCGTCTGTTCAATTTCCGTAAGAGCACGAGCTTTGCTGGGAGCATAGCCCGGTCCTCCCAGGAGCCGGTCTAAGAAAGCAAATCCCAGGTTGGGGTTAATTTCCATTATAGCACTGCCATGCAGGGGATAAAGAGAGAAAATATTGAGTATGGTTGGGTTAGGTATGGAACGAATAAACTCCTCATAGGTCAGCTGTTCCACCGACAATAATTCCACCTGCAAGGGAACGCGCAACTGCCCGGAAAGATAAGTCCCCAAAGTGCGAGCATAGTTTTCATATATTACTTGCATGGTATGTATCTGATCCTTGGAGAACTTATTGGGTCTGCGAAAATCATAAACCTTAACCTTGCTTTTCAGTTCTTCTTCCTTAAGCAGGTCAGCATCAACCGAACCATCGCTCAAGGCAGATAATAAGGCATCTATTTCCGATTGAGATAAGACCTCACTCATTATAACCCCCCTTAAGGTTTAAGCATCGGAAGAAACTGCGGAACAGTCTCAACACAGCGCTGTAACGAGGTGTGGGGTTAGAGCCCGCCGCCTGTTTTGTTAATAGGCGAGCACTTGGCAGGGAACATATTTCACCTCGTTATAACTTTACCATGAACTCTAGATGCGAATTATGAATCATTAATTATAATAGCAGTTTTAATTATTACAGAGTTTAAATGTATCTAGTTATTCACCAATTAATAAAGATATTCTTTCGCCGATTATTGCATAATAAAGTCAGTAAAATATACATTCAAAACGGTATTAGCACCAATCTTGGCATTCAAATCGTTTTTTATCTCCGCCTTCAGGTTGTTTCTATTCCTGACATCCAGATCAGCCACTGTTTTGGCGGATATAATACTTAGGATACTGTCTTTTATCACCGGCATATACTGGGTAATCTTCTCCTGGGCTTTCTTGTCATCTGAGCCAACTTCCACGGTGACCTTCACCTTTAAAAACCTTTGTCCATTAACATCATTGATGTTGGTGGTGAATTCCCCCACTTCTACCAGGTTCCCGGTCATCAATTTTCCCGCGCCTTCTTGCTTGGGCATCAACGGTGCCATGAGGCTCTTCATAAGAAAATATGAGCCTCCCACTGCTACCACGAATACCAACAAGCCGATAATAATCAGCTTCATGTCGATATTGATATCCAACCTGGGCTTTACTTCGCTATCTTTTTCGTCAGCCACAACTCTACCCCCTGTCCGGTCTATTTTTTCAAGTTGGTAAATGAACGTTTCCTGAATCTAATTATTTCTTCCCGGATTTGCCATATCCTCTCTCTTACAACAAATTTTTTCCCAGTATTGAGAGTAACCACCGTGTCCGGGGTCTCTTCCATGAGTTCAATCATGTCGATATTTACCATAAATTTTTCGCCGTTTAAACGGGTCAGGTAAATCATAATTATAAAGAATCCTTTCGTAAAACCCTAAAACCGAATGAAATTATTTCTAAAAAGACTTTCTAATACATTATATTCTCTCTCCGGGAGGACTAATCCTCCCGGAGAGAGTGTTTATCAGCGTTTGAGATTAACCAGTTCTTGAATCATCTCGTCGGAGGTGGTAATTATGCGGGAATTAGCCTGAAAGCCCCGCTGGGTAACAATCATGTCGGTAAACTCTTCCGATAAATCTACATTGGACATTTCCAGGCTGCTGGGAACTATCTTCCCCATGCCCGACTCGATCGGCGGATTTATCCTCGCTTCTCCCGAGTTGACTGACTTCTGGAAGATGGTTCCCCCTAATTGGGCGAGACCCGCCGGGTTCTGGAAATTAGCCAGGGCCACCCGGGCCAGGTCCCTGGTTTCACCATTATCATAAGAACCTCTGATGACACCATCAATACCTACGGTATAACCGGTCAGGGAGCCTTCTGGATAACCGTTTTGAGATATCTCGCTAAACGAATTACCGGCAAACTGGGTCATAACGGAAAAATCCATTTTAAATACAATGTCCTCGGCCGCCACAGGAGCACGGTTAATGGTCAAGATAAACGGGTCCAAATCCGGAGTTCCCCCCACAACCCGGCCTTTATCATCAAACTGCAGGTTGGTTAGCCTGATAATCTCCGCACTGCCAGCGCTCATAGTGGCAACCGGAGCTGTGGTATCCAAGTCCACGCTTTCAAAGCCGGTGCTGGCACTGTAGCCAGGCGCCTTTTCGAACAAGGGATTATTAAGCGACATATCCACCGCCCAGCGGGAAACCCGTGGAGGGCCTTCATCGATTTCGTATTTAAAGAAACGGTAATATATGGTTTCCTTGTTGCCATGAGAATCAAAGACTTCTTGCGCGGTAATGATTGACTGTTGATCCGTTGGATAATAAACATCCACCGCCGGAGGCACTATGTTCGCCACACCGCCGGTAAAACCTGTATTATAGGTGGTAACTGTCATAGCAGCCCCCGGGTCGGCATTAAAACCTATATCATAAGTGTTGGTGCCACCGTTCCAGGCTACTGCTACCGGGGTTGCAATTCCCAGAGCATTGAGTGCGTTTTGGATATTGGTGGCCGTAGCAGCTTCATTGGCCCCTACCAGGATCATATCCGTGGTTTGGCCTCCCAGGGTAATAGTGAATCCCCCATCCTGAGTTCCCCCTCCGGGAGTGGTGGCAAAAGCCAGGGTGGCATTCTGGGTGGTTCCGCCCACAGTGGGTGCACCTCCATCAAAGCCCGGGTTCGGGCCAGCAGTAACCGTAATAGTGGGAACATCAGCTGTGGCCAGGGTCCCTTGCAGCCTTATTTCGTACTGTTGACTGCTGTCATTCCAGTTCACCGCTATATTGCCCGCTCCCACATTGGAGAGATTCTCCAAGGCTACCCGCATGTTGGCCGCCGTGACCGCGCTATCAGCACCTACGGCTATCCAGCCCGTGTTCTGCCCGTTATAGCTCAGGCGAAAAACCCCGCCCTGGGCTCCTCCATTTGCAACACCAAAGGTCAGGATATGGGCGGAAGTGGCTCCCATCTCCCGGTTGCCCACCGTTCCTGCGCCACCGTCAAAAGCCGCCGCAAAGGGATGCACCTGTATGACCTGCCCCGGGTCACTGGTGAAAGCTATATCATAAGTGCTGGTTCCGACGTTCCAGGTCACCCCCGCCGTGGCTCCAACGGCATTCAAAGCGTTTGCAATATTGGCAGCTGTGGCATTTTCATCTGCTCCTACCAGAATGGCCCCGGTGGACTTGTTGCCCACCGTGATGGTAAATCCCCCACCCTGAGTTCCCCCTCCGGGAATGGTGGCAAAAGCCAGGGTCTGGTTCTGGGTATCAGCTCCGCCATAAACCGGATTCCCACCATCAAATGCTGCTGCCGGACCCGCTTCCACCCCAATCAAGGGTACTCCCCGCGAGGCCAGGTCTCCCTGGAACTTGATTTCATAGAAATTGTAGGTGGGATTCCAACTCACCGCCACATTGTCCTTTCCGATGGAACCCAGATTTTCCAGGGCTTTCTGTATATTGGCCGCGGTAGCGGCAGGATTAGACCCTACTTTTATCCATTCCGTGTACTGCCCGCCAAACTCCAAGCGGAACTCCCCTCCTGCAGCCCCCCCATTAGGATTGGTGGCAAAAGCCAGGGTCTGTACCTCGTTGAAAGGGGTTTCCGCATTCAAGTTGCCGCTGAATATCATTTCCCGAGTAGCCTGCGGGGAACAGGTCTTAAAGCTTGCAATATTAATGGGTATTCTCCTGCCGGGCGAAGTGTCCATGCTCCAATCCCCGGTGACTGGATCAATTGTAGATATCCAGCCTATCACATTATAGCCATTGGAGTTCACCAGCTTGCCTCCAGTATCGAATTCAAAGTTTCCCGCCCGGGTGTAATACTCCTGCTTGCCATCGCTAATTATAAAATAACCGTTGCCATCGATTCCCATATCCGTAAGTTTATTAGTAGCTGTGGTTGGTGCCCCGGTATGAATCTGGTCAATACTGCTTACCGACATCCCCAGGCCAATACCCATAGGATTAGTACCTCCTCGACCACTGGAATCATCAGGGCGAGAAGCCCCTCTCATCGTCTGGTAGAGGGTGTCCTGAAAGACCACCCGGCTCTTTTTGTAGCCGGCGGTATTGATATTGGCAATATTATTGCCGATTACATCCATTCTGGTTTGATGGTTTCTTAATCCCGAAACCCCAGAATACATGGAACGCATCATATTTTGCATGACCTCCTTGCTAATTTTTTAGCCAGGCCGGAATAGAATAAATTATCCAGAAACGCTTCTCTCATTCCGCATCCCCCAAGGCTTCCTCTAAAGAGGTCCAGCCTTATACTATTACGGCGCTGTCAATATTGGTAAATATATTTTCTTTTAGATGCTGCCCGTCCACAGCGGTAATTACGGTATTGTTCTTGATGCTTACTACCAGAGCCAGATCCTGCATCAGAATCAAAGAATCGCGGGCTCCTTTTTCCCGGGCCTTATTCACCGCATTCTGGATATTGTTCATATCCACTCCGCTGAGTTCTATGTTCCGGGACTGCAGCCTTTCCCGCGCATGCTGGGAGAACTTAAGTTCACCGGCCAGTTTCTGGGTCAGAACCTGATTAAAACTACTCCCCGCCGGTGACTTAACGGCTTTATCCTGCTTGCTTGGTGCTGGCTGTATTACTGTTGATGGAGGAATAAATATCTTGCTCGTCAAATTAACCATCCTCTCCGAGGGACATGGAATTCTGTATTTTGAGCAGGATGGCCAGAATCTGCTCCAAAAGGGCATCACTGTATCCCACATTTACTGCTCCCAGCTTACTGATCTTGTCCACGGTGATTTCCTTATCGTCTATAAGATAATACGGGACTCCATCACGGAAAACTACTCCTGAAATTATGCCGGTACTGGACTCACCCGACTTGGGATCGGCATAAACCACTTCCCTTCCCACCATGGCAATGCTCTGCTGCATTACCAGACCCGGCAGGATTCCACTGTTGAGGCTGGCGGAAAGGTTGTTAAAACTGCTGTTCAGATTGGTCATCTGCTCCAGGGCACTGAAATTAGCCATCTGAGAAATAAATTCCTTGTCTTTGACCGGCTCTATCGGATCCTGGTACTTGAGCTCGGTTAAGAGAAGTTTTAAAAAATCATCCTTACCCAGACCCTTATTGATTTCTTTGCTGCTTTTGCCGCTGCTCTGGGTTTCGTTATTCAGCCAGGGAACCGTTTCCCACTTAATCTGGCTGCTGTCCATATTCTCACCTCCTAAATAAGAAAATTCATACTGCCATCTGCGGCTACACCATAAGTTTCACTTGAGTTTATCAGCCCGGCTTCCGCTTCATCCCCGGCGCTGCTTGCCTGGTAAGCATCAACGCCCGATCCGTTGTAATTATAGCGTGAAGAAAAGCGCGGCTGCTCCCACAAATCCTGGCGGCTGCCCTCAGAACCATCGAATAACCCTCCGTTGCTCAACTGCACATTGACTTCGGTTTTTTCCACTCTGATCCCCTGGGTCTCCAGGCTTTGTCTAAGGCTGTTAAGATTGCTTTCCAGCAGGTGCTTGACTTGATGGTTTTCCGCAATAAACCTGGCGGTCAGCAGTCCGTCCTCCAGCACCAGCTTGATGGTCATCCTTCCTAGAAACTCCGGGTGCAGCTGAATCCTCATCTCCGATGAGTTCTGTCTTATCATTAATTCAGCCTTTTTAACCACTTGTTCCATAAACTTTTCCGGAATAAACTGCATCCTCTCCTGAACCGGCCTGGAACCAGGCTTGCTATTATCTTCTGCCACGATGCTTTCCGTTTTTAGCCCGGACAGCACTTTGCCCTGTTCTTTGCCTTCCTCCGGTTTGAGCTGCTCCTCCTCCAAGTGTTCTGGCGGCGTAGCTTTTTCTCCTTCTTCCCCGGGCTGCGGCAATTGTTTCGTCATTGATTCCACTTCCCGCGCAAAAGCCGCGGTGGCTGGCCGGGGAACCGCTTCCATCCTGGGTGGGGCCTTAGCGGCCTTATTTTCCCCTTCATCTTCACCGGGAGAAGCTGTAGACTCAAGCGCCGACAGGGATTCACCAGCTTTATTGCCTTGCCTGTTTGCCAGCAATACCTCCAATGCCGCCGGGTCAAGAGCTGATTTTTCCGGTATTCCGGCAGCCCGGTTAATAAACACCGGGGGAGGGGGGTTTCCTCTGTTATGAACACTTCTTTCTGGTCCTGCTCCTTCTTGCGCCTGGCCTCTTTCCTCACTTGATGCTGCATCTCGGCTTAGATTCTGCTTGTTCCCTCCGTCCTGCTGGTAAGTACGTTCGGGTCTGAATGACTCCCGTAACACAGCGGCATCTTCTCCGCTCTCGCTTCCCGGCCCATCCTCATAAATAGAGGCAACGCTCGGGGTGTCGGCCATGGGGGAATTCTGGCTTGCCGCAAGCACTTCCGCCTTGCTTAAAGGCTTTGCTCGCTCTCCCGCTTCGCCCGTTGTCTCCACAGAACTCATTAACGCAATTAAACTTTTCTCTGCCGGCACTTCCTCCACTACTGGCCCAGCTTCGGCAGCCTGGCTGAATAACACATCTTCTGCCATCGCGATGCCGTCCAGCTTGCCCTGCTTACAGTTCAGGCCCCCCTCTCTGGACTCCTCCAAAATTAAGCCAGTTGCTTGAAGATTACCGGGCAGCCCATCCTCATTAGGCATCGCTAACGCTATTTGAGAGTCGGGGTGTACTGCCAATGCCGATAATAGGCCGGTCTCGCCGGTAGTATAAGCATCAGTTTTGTTTAATTCACTGTCAATGAGGGGGGGTGATTCCGGGGCGCTGATTTCCGCCGGAGCCATAGACCCTGTACTCGCATCAGTTGCCGGCTCCTTCAGCGGAGGGGTAAAAGCCTTACAAACCTGAATTGCTTCACTCTGGGTTGGTAAATCGTCCTTCCTCTGGCCGGCATTATTTAATTGTCTTTGAAACAGGCTTATGCTGCTTCGGTATGATGACGGCTTTCCCGGCAATGCGATGTGGGCGGTGTTCTTCTTTCCGGCTTCAGGTATTGCGGCCAAGATAGCCAATCCTGTCAATTTATCACCTCCTTTACTGGTTGTACCCCCGGCGGGGTCAGGGCTAGGCATAATTTTCCAGGGCCCTTGCCCAGACCTCACCCCCCGGATTTTCAGGTTCAGGGTACCGCCACCAGCATTTTCTTGCTTATCCGGGCCGCTCTGGCAGCATCCATATTCTGCATCAATTCAGCCACCGTATCACTTTCCATCTGGCTGAAAATCCCTATTACATCCTCATCATCCAGGCGGGATAGAATATCAGCCGCTGTTTTGGCCTTCATTTCACTGAAATAGGTAGCCATGTCCTTGTAGGCGGACGATCGGCTTTCCTGCTTGCTTTTCAAGTCCAGTATTTCACTATTGAGCTGAGCAATCTCCTCTTTAAGATTATCGTCTTCCTGCTCACTAAGTTTGAGCTTTTTCTTTAAATCAGCCAGGCTCTTTCTGGTTTTTTCCATCTCCTCTGCTTTATCCTCCAGGGTCTGGCTTAATTTCTGGTTCTCCGCCATGGCCCTGTCCTTTTGCTTCAAGATTTCTTCATACTGAAGCCGGGAGACCTGTTCCGCGCTCCGGGAGACAAAATCGCCCATGAGAGGCGCATTTTTTAGAAAAGCCGGGGCTGAAAGCAGGTTTAAATAGAGCAGGAGGTAATAGCCTCCGCCCAGCAACAGCAAAAGTGATAAAAGAATTAATAAAAATTTTATTTTTTTCAATATTCCTGTCATAGATTGAAATACTCCCGTTTTAATTAATTTTTAGAAACTTAGGCCAGATCCCTGCGAAAATGATTGTTGATGGCTATTTCATCAATAATCTTTTGTTCCTCCTGTTGGAGTTCCCAAAGGTATTCCTGCCAGGCCCTCTCTTTTAATTTTTCCAGGGTACTGGTTTCCCGCTTTCTTTCCAAGAGCAGAACCCGGGCTTCTTCCACTCTGGCTTCGGCCTGGGACAAGTTTTGTTCTGCCTGTTCTATCTGCATTACGATTACGGGAACGAATTCTCTTTTAAGCAACAGGGCTTGATACTCTTGAGCTTTGCAGCTGTCCTGCCTTATTTCTTCTTCCACTGCCAGCAGCCTTCGCTCCCGGTACAGCAATTCCTCCAGCAAGAGCTCACGTTCCTTAAGACGGCTCTGCATTTCTTCCCAGGCTATTTGTTCCTGGCGGGTGCAAATCTCCAGTTTGGTCTGCAATCTAAAACGAAATGCTTTCATTACGGCTCACCTCTATAGACGAACAGCTTCTTCCAGGTCTTCCAAAGTGGTGGTGATATTAGCTTCCTCGTAGATATCCTGTCGAATAAAGCTCCGGCATTTGTCAATCAAAGCCACAGCCTCATCTATGCGGGGATTGGAACCCTTCTTGTAAGCCCCGATGTCAATGAGGTCCCGGGCTTCTTCATAGGTGGCCAGTATACCCCTGAAGCGGTTGGCGTTTTTGATATGTTCTGGAGATGCAATATCAATCATAACGCGACTGATGCTCTGCCCCACATCAATAGCCGGGTAGAGATTCATGGCCGCCAGGCTTCGGCTCAAGGCAATATGTCCATCCAATATTCCTCGTACCGCGTCAGTTATGGGTTCATTCAGGTCATCACCCTCCACCAGCACGGAATACAGTCCGGTAATGGTTCCCTTTTCTGAAGTACCTGCTCTCTCCAAGAGTTTAGGCAGCATGGCAAACACTGAAGGAGTATAGCCCCTGGTAGCCGGCGGCTCACCAATGGCCAGGCCAACTTCACGCTGAGCCAGGGCAAAACGGGTTACGGAATCCATCAAGAACAGCACATCTTTGCCCTGGTCACGGAAGTATTCGGCAATACTGGTAGCGACAAAAGCACCTTTTAATCTAACCAGGGCCGGCTGATCCGATGTTGCTACTACTACTACGGATTTTGCCAGACCTTCTTCCCCCAGGTCCCGCTCCAGAAACTCCCGGACTTCACGCCCCCGCTCTCCAATAAGGGCAATAACATTGATATCGGCGTCCGTATTGCGGGCAATCATCCCAATCAAGGTACTCTTCCCCACTCCACTGCCTGCCAGTATCCCCATTCTCTGGCCTTTGCCTATACTAACCAAACCATCGATGGCTTTTATCCCCACCTGCAAAACTTCAGTAATACGTTTTCTTTTCAAGGGACTGGGGGGTTGGTTGATTACCGGGTAGGTAGTCTCGGACTTTATCCTGCCTCTGTCGTCAATCGGTTCACCCAATCCATTAAGAACCCGGCCCACCAGTTCCATTCCCACTTGAACCCTCAGAGTAGCTCCGCTGGCCAGCAATTCGCTGCCCGGGCCAATACCTTCCAAATTGCCCAGAGGCATGAGCAGTATCTTCTTATCTTTGAAACCAACTACTTCCGCCGGAACCAGCTGGCGATCGGAATAATTGGTTTGTAAAAAGCAGAGTTCCCCCATTCTTACCCGGGGGCCGGCAGCTTCAATGGTCAGGCCGATAGCCTGGGATATCCGGCCTTTAAGCTGGCAGGTGGTGGTTTTGTCCAGTACATCCAAGTATTTTTCCAACGGAAGAGCAGGCGCTTTATTCATCGGGAGCCACTTCCTGAATGGCTTTTTCCACGCTGGCAATCCTGGTTTCCAGGCGGGCATCGACTGATCCGGCATCGCTCTCCAGGATACATCCACCTGCTTGTATACGTTTATCGGGTGTGACCTTTAACGGGATTTCATTACTTCCAATATCGGTAAAAGATTCGCTTTGCATTACCTCCAATACCTTATCTACTTCCAGGGGATTGACATAGGCGGTTACGTTTTGGGGGTTGTCCAGGTAGTTGAGGCCTTCCCGGAGAATATTGATAATCACCCGGGGGTTGGTTTCCAGTTCGCCTCCAATTACCTTCCTGGCTACTGCCATAACCAGGCGCACCATATCGGCTTCACTGGAATTCATTATCTGAATCTTGCTTTGCCGGGCTTCCTCCAGTATCCTCTGGCTTTCTTGCATTGCTGACAAGCGATCGGCTTCAATTTCCTCCTGGGCTTTTTTGAGACCGCTTTCATATCCTTCTTTTCGCTTGCTATCCCAAAGTTCTTCAGCCTCTTCCAGGGCCTGTTGCCGGATTACTTCAGCCTCTTCCAGGGCTTCGGCTACTATTGTTCTGGCTTCCTCCCGGACATTTTCCAGCAATCCCCTGACTATCTTTTCATTTTCGTCAACTATTCTTTCAGCCTCCAACTGCAGTTCTTTCAATTCCAGCTGTTTTAAGGCTATGTCATTGCTCAGTAAATCTTCCTCACTGAATTCTTCCGCTGCCTCTGGTTTTTCCGCCTCTGCCTGCTTTTTTAATTCATAGATGGCAGTAAGATCTATTACCTTGGGCTGAAATAAGAGCATATTCGAACCCTTAATTACTTTAGACAATTACCTCATCTCCTCCGCCTCGGGCTACCACTATCTCACCAGATTCCTCCAAACGGCGAATAATATTAACTATACGCTGCTGAGCTTCCTCCACATCCCGCAATCTTACCGGTCCCATGAATTCAATATCTTCACGCAGCATATCCGAGGCCCGAATGGACATATTGTGGTAAATCTTCTCGGATACCTCGTTGCTGGCACCCTTTAAGGCCAGGGCCAAATCCTGGGATTCCACTTCGCGCAAGACTCTTTGCACCGAACGATCGTCTATCATGACAATATCCTCGAATACAAACATCAGTTTCTTGATTTCTTCTGCCAACTCGGGATCCTGCACCTCCAGGGTTTCCATAATAGTCTTTTCCGTACTTCGATCTACTCGATTTATAATCTCCACCACTGCCTTGACGCCACCGGCAGCAGTCAATTCCTGTGGCGCTATGGAAGACAGCTTGCGTTCCAGAATCCTTTCCACTTCTTTGATTATTTCGGGTGAAGTGGTATCCATTATGGCTATCCTCTTGGCTACTTCCGCTTGTCTTTCCGGAGCCAGAGCTCCTAAAATAACAGCGGCCTTTTCCGCATCCAGATAAGCCAATATCAAGGCTATGGTCTGCGGGTGTTCGGACTGAATAAAGTTCAATAAATGGGAGGGTTCTGTCTTGCGAATAAAATCAAAAGGACGAACCTGCAAAGAAGAGGATATCCTCCCGATAATCTCCATGGTCTTTTCCAGGCCGTAAGCCTTTTCCAGTACTTCCTTGGCATAGTCTATTCCTCCCTGACCAATGAACTGGCTGGCCAGGCACATTTCATAGAACTCGCGGAATATTTCATCCATTTTCTCCGTAGGCACTTTACGAACATTGGCTATTTCCAGGGTTAACTGTTCGATATCTTCTTCATTCATATGCTGGAACAGCTTAGCTGACTTCTCCGGACCCAGAAATATTAAAAAGTTTGCCGCTTTTTGCTTACCGCTTAGACTAGTCTTAACTGCCAGTTGTGACCACCTCTATTCTTCTGCCAGCCAGGTTTTGAGTACCTGGGCCGCGGTTTCCGGATTTTCATTAATAATTCGATCAATCTCTTCCCTTATCTTTCTTCTTTCTTTTTCTTCCGGACTCAAGCCGGTATCTATCAAGTCTTCCACCCTTATTTCCTCTTGTATCAGCGTATCAATACCAGCCTCTTCTTCTGCTTCTTGCTCAGCCCGCCTTCTCTCTCGGCGCTGCATCAACCACCAGGCCAGGAGAATTATGAGGACGACAAGAAACGCTAATAACCACGGGGTAAGAGGGGAGCGCATTATTTGATCCATTGTTCCCCCGGGAGCTTCCGCCTGGGGTTCGGTATAAAAATCAACAAAAGCCACTGATATGTTATCTTCCAGGCGAACACTCTCGTCTTTCCGGTTTTCCCTCAGACCACAAGCAGTGGCTACTATATTGCGGATGGTAGCTATTTTTTCTTCTTCTGTTTCACCCAATTTCAAGGGCTCGGTTGCTTTACTGTTGACCAGTACCGCAACTGTCAAATAGTCGTATTTGACATCCCCCTGGGCAACTTTGGTTACTTTCTCGGTCTTGTTTATTTCATAATTCCTAATCTTGCTGCTCTTGTCATAGGTAGACACTCCCTCGGCAGCGTCAACTTCCTGGTATTGAGGAATATTGGTGTCGGTTCCGGGTACACCTACAACGGGCTGGGTGGTATCGGTTCCGGATTCCTTTTTAATCTCTTCGCTCCTTACGAAAGGACCCGCATCATCATGGGAATAGAGCTCATCTTTCTGCTCTTTATTATCAAAATCCAATTCCGCATTAACCCGGACAACCGAATTGTTTTGGCCCAGGCTCTTATCCAGCATACTCTGTATGGCATCCTGTTTTTCCTTTTCGTACTGCCTCTTCATAGCCATCTGCCATTTTACCGTCTCACTGATATCACCATCCGCGGTGGGCAGGTTTTCCGATACCAGGTTCCCGTGCTGGTCAACAATTACTACATTTTCAGGAGTTAGCTTATCCACACTGTTGGCTACCAGGTTAATTATTCCCTGAATCTCCTTGGGAGTAAGTTTCTCTTCCTCTCTGGTATTAACTACTACCGAAGCCTTGGGCAACTCTTCATTATCGGAAAACAGCGTTGGCTCAGGCAAAGCCAGATTGACTTTGGCTGCTTTCACTTTATCCAGGCTTTGTATGCTGCGGGCCAATTCTCCCTGCAAAGCTACCTGGTATTTAACTTTTTTATCGGTTTGGGTTTCCCCGAATTTACTTTCCTGAAATAATTCAAAACCTGTCTCCCCCCGGGGAAGGTTTTCGCTGGCCAAAGTAAGGCGGGTTTTATCCTTTAAAGCAGGAGGAACCAGTATGGTGGTGCCACTGTCTTCCAGTTTATATGGCACTTTATCTTCATCCAGCCTAGCCATTATCTGAGAAGCATCCTTCTTATCCAATTCGGTATATAGTACTTCATAAGCTGTACCCTGGGAACTACTAATCACCAGAAATACCACCGCCGCCAGGATGAGTAATAACCCTCCACCAGCAAGAACCTTCTGATTCAGGCTCATGTTCTGCCAGAAGCTGTTTACTCGCCCAGCTGTTTCTTTGAGCTTTTCTACAAAACTTTCCATAATCCAACTCCCCAACAGCAGCTACATCTGCATACGCATTAATTCCTGATAAGCCTCCATCAGCTTGTTCCTTACTTCTACCGTCAATTGCAAGGCCAGATTAGCTTTCTCATAGGCCAGAATGGTATTATGCAGGTAGCTCTCGTCACCCAGGGCCAGTTTTTCCGCACTTGATGCCGCTTCTTTTTGCAGCTCATCCACCTCCTGCAGAGCTTCCTTCAGATAGTTAAAAAAACCAGTTTCTTTACTTCCCACTGAATTTTGCACTGCTGGGGGTTGGCCCAGGTTAATACCTGTCAGCGGAATGTTATCCAGGGCACCCAACTTCATTTAGCATCCCCCTATCTTCCAATATCCAAAGCTCTCATGGCCATACTCTTGGCAGCTTCTATCACCTGCGCATTAGCCTCATAGGCCCGGGCAGCAGATATCATATTTATCATCTCTTCAACAATATTAACATTAGGATAGTTTACATAACCTTCATTATCCGCTTCCGGATGCGATGGATCATAAACCCGGCGGTAAGGTGCTTCGTTTTCATTTATCTCCCGGATCTGCTTGACTCTTACCCCTGAATTAGCAGCATTGAAGGCCTGGCTCTTTTCTTCTAGAAGCTTCTGAAAACGTTTTTTAGGAACTGTGGCATTACGGGCTTCAAAGACCACCACCTGCCGGCGATAGGGACCGGGTCGATTGTCCACCCGGGTGGTTTCCACATTGGCCATATTACTGGCTATGGTATCCATGCGCAAGCGTTGAGCCGTAAGGCCTGACGCACTGATATCTATACTATTCAAGAATCCCAATATCAACTACCCCCTTCCGGTAATAGCCATGCGCAACAAACGAATCTCGTTGCTCATACTCCGGCTGACTGCGTCATAATTAATGCTGTTCTTTTTCATTTTGGCCATCTCATTATCAATATCCACATTGTTCTCGTCATTGCGAAAAGTAAGATCCTCCAGAACCCGGACCTCGGGCTCCAAATCCGGGATACTCCCTTCCATTTGGATATGCCGGGAATTGGTTAGATTTAGCCCTAGCTGAACGGTAGTTCCTTCCAGGGCCTTTTTCATTTTCTCCTCAAAAATAACTTCTCTTCTTTTAAATCCAGGAGTATCAACATTGGCAATATTGTCAGCGATAACATCGTTGCGCAAAGTGCCAACATCCATAGCTTGGTTAAGCAAAATATGCGTCTTCGATTCCAGAATCTTTTCCAGCATACCCTCACCCCTAACAAAATTTGCCCATCTTCTATAACTTCTACCTAAATACGATATTTCCTTCCCTGTCCTTGCTATAAATTGCCTATTTAACAAAAAAAACGACTAACCTCACGGTTAGTCCCAGGACTATGGTCTTTTTTTTGACAATTCTCGACATATCTTAAGCATGATTCCTTAATTCTTCAAACAGGTAGTCATTTAAAACCTTGATATAAGTTCCTTTCATTCCCAATGAACGGGACTCAATTACCCCGGCGCTTTCAAATTTGCGCAGAGCGCTTACAATCACCGAACGGGTAATTCCCACCTTGTCTGCAATCCGGCTGGCTACCAGCAGCCCCTCTTTTCCCTTGAGCTCGGCAATAATGTGGTCTATAGCTTCTTTTTCTGAATAGGAGAGGGTAGCCAGGGCAATTTGCACTGAGGCTTTTTTCCGTGCTTCTTCCTCAATCCTTTCGGTTCTGATACGCATTATCTCATTGGCCATCACCATGGCGCCATATTCGATTAAAACAATATCTTCTTCCGTAAATTTAACTTTATCTCTCATAAAAATCAGGGTGCCAATCCTTCTGGCACCACCAAAAACCGGGGTAATGGACCAGATTCGCGCTGAACAACTGCAGTTGACATTATCCGGGTTAAAAAGGCATTTGCGCCCATCCTTTAGGATTATGTTGGTTTGGGTTTCGTAAATGTTTAGCAATTCCTGGTTAAAACTCTCCGGAAAACGCTCCGCATGCTTAATCAACTGCTGTATCTCCTGGCATATAGCCCCTTCGGTAAAAGCATAACCTCCTATTTGCCCCCTCCTGCCCACAATAAAAACTGTACATTCCAGGTTCCTGCATAGTACATCAGCTATCTCGAAAAAGTTTACCGGGTGACCCGCAATTTTTTGGAGAATTTTATTGATGGCTCTGGATTTTTCCAATAGACTTTTTGACATGCAACAACCTCCTTCAAATAGATAATTACAACCCCCATGGCCGGGGGCAGACAACAAGCGATGAAATAAAAGTTAACCGGGCCGCAACCAGCAAAAAAAAGTTAGTGGGCGCTTGAATGATTCCGCTGCAAAAAGTAATAATTATGCATTTGCTTGCATAAATATTCCGCTCCAGCGTCCTTAATAGCGACCGAAGGGAGCATCAGTTGTGCCCGACAGGGCGCTACGCATGGGCAACACCAACGGCTCGACTTGCAACTCAAGGGGTACCGCGCCAATCTCCCGTCCATGGGAGGCAACCTTAATAGTGACACCCGTAGGGTGGAACACTAGGCGTACCCGAAGGGTGAAGGGTGTAGCATCCATGCTTCGCCAACGCTCGCTTTGCATATTTATGCAACCCTATGCAACAAAAAGGGGTTTTTGCAGTAGAACCTTGAATATAATAAGATGTAGTTGGGAATACCCCTTCTAGTCATCGTTCTAAAGACCCTTCCGCCCTCCGTCTTCCGTCCTCCGCTTTCCGTCTTTCGACGACCAACGCCTGACGGCCGATGACTGATAAACCCCTCACTCCTTACTCAAAAATACTCCTATAAGATATAGCGGCTAAGGTCCTCATCTTCAACTATACGGTCCAGTCTCTCGGCAACATAATCTATATCAATAATCAGCTCCTCCCCCGCCATGTCAGGGGAATTAAAGAGCAGGTCTTCCAAGAGCTTCTCCATCACCGTATGCAAGCGGCGGGCCCCTATGTCCTCGGTCCGAGAATTAACCTCATAAGCCCTTTCCGCAATATAATCGATAGCTTCCGGGGTGAAATCCATCGTCAGTTTTTCCGTAGACAACAAAGCTATATATTGTTTAATGAGAGAATTGTTAGGCTCCGTAAGTATCCTCTTCAAATCCTCTTTTTTCAGGCTTTCCAACTCTACCCGGATGGGAAACCTCCCTTGCAATTCAGGAATCAGATCCGAGGGTTTGGACACATGAAAAGCTCCCGCCGCAATAAACAAAACATGATCGGTCCGAGCCGGTCCATATTTGGTTATCACCGTTGATCCCTCTACAATAGGCAGTATGTCCCTCTGAACTCCGCCTCGGGATACATCAGGGCCGTAATTGCTCTCTTTGCTGGCAATTTTGTCTATTTCATCCAGGAAAATAATACCATCCTCTTCGGCCCGTTTGATACCTTCACGGTGAATCTCGTCCATATCGAGCAAACGCTGGCTTTCTTCATAGGTTAAAATCCTTCGGGCTTCAGCAATGCTTACTTTTCTTTTTTTCTTATTACGGGGCATAAGGTTTCCTAGCATATCTTGCAGGTTAATACCCATCTCCTCCACCCCTGAACCGGAAAATATCTCCATGAAAGATGGGTTTTTCTCTTCCACCTCAATTTCAATAATTTCGTCCTCCAACTCCAAACGATTAATCTTTTGCCTGAGGATTTCTCTTCTTTGGCCGATTTCTCTCCGGCGGCGCTCGCTATCATCATCTGCCTCGTCTCTTTCCTGCATTGAACCCAGAAGAAGTTCGAAGGGGTTTTTAGGACTCTTGCTCTTCCTTCCATCGAAAGGCAGCAATATATCAACTATCCTCTCTTCGGCCATCTGTCGGCCTTTTTGTTCTACGGCAGCCATCTTTTCCTGCTTTACCAGGCGAATTGAAGTCTCCACCAGATCACGAACCATGGAATCAACATCCCGGCCAACATATCCCACTTCGGTAAACTTACTGGCTTCTACTTTGATAAAGGGAGCCTTTACCAGCCGGGCTAGGCGCCGGGCAATTTCGGTCTTTCCTACTCCGGTCGAACCAATCATTATAATGTTCTTTGGGTAGATTTCCTCCCGGAGTTCATCGGCAAGCAATTTCCTGCGATAGCGGTTGCGCAAAGCTATAGCCACCGCTTTCTTAGCCTCTTGCTGACCAATAATATATTTATCCAATTCTTCGACGATTTCCCGTGGAGTGAGCTTAAACAATATGAACTCCCCTTTTATGGCTATTTTTCAATTACTTCAACTGAAATCTGCTCATTGGTATAGACACAGATACCAGAAGCTATTTTTAAGGATTCAACAGCAATTTCCCGGGCATTAAGCTCGCTGAAAGCATTCAAGGCCCGAGCTGCGGCCAAAGCATAGGCTCCCCCTGAGCCAATAGCCGCTATTCCATCATCAGGTTCTATTAATTCGCCGCTGCCGGAAACAATAAAAATCTTCTCCGCATCTGCTACGATCAAGAGGGCTTCAAGGCGGCGAAGAATTCGGTCTGAGCGCCATTCCCTGGCGATTTCCACCGCTGCTTTACTGAGGTTGCCCCCAGCCTGTTTGAGCTTTTCTTCGAATTTGGCAAAAAGGGTGAAGGCATCAGCTACCGCCCCGGCGAAACCGGCTATTACCTTTCCCTCATAGAGCCTTCTTATCTTTGTTGCATTTTGTTTCATTATGGTATTCTGACCCAGGGTTACCTGCCCATCGCCAGCTATAGCGGTCTGCTGGCCCTTTCTAACCGCAATTATGGTGGTTGCTTGAAACATTATTCTACCTCCGTGGATGAGTTTGTTGGTGTATATCTTTTATCTTCTCTCGGCTTAGATGAGTATATATCTGGGTGGTTGACAATTTAACATGGCCCAATAATTCCTGAACGGAGCGGAGATCAGCACCATTGTTCAGCAAATGAGTGGCAAAGGAATGCCGCAGGGTATGGGGGCTAACTTTTTGATTTATGGCTATAGTTTCCACATATTTGTTTATGATATTGCGGATACTCCTCGTGCTCAGGCGCTGACCGTTTTTGTTGAGAAATAAAGCTGGAGATGCTTGGCCCTTGGCTTCCAGGTAAACTCTTCCCTGCTGCAGATAGAGAAGTAATGCCTCTCTAGCCTTGCTTCCCAAGGGTACAATTCTTTCTTTACCGCCCTTGCCCAGCACCTTTATATAGTCTTCGCCAAAATCAATATCAGGCTTATCAAGATTTGTAAGTTCGCTCACCCGCAGCCCGGAAGCATAGAGCGTTTCAAGAATAGCCCGGTCTCTTTTGCCGGCTGCCATAGATAGGTCGGGTGCGTTCATCAGCAACTCCATCTCCCTAGTATAAAGAAACCTGGGTAACTTCCTCTCCTGTTTGGGTGTAGAAACAGCGGTTATAGGATTGTCTGCCAGTATATTTTCCCGGCATAAAAACTTGATGAAGGATCTGAGAGCTGCCAGCTTTCGGGCCATAGTAGCACGAGATAAACCCTTTTCCTGCATTTGGGCCAGATACTTTCTAACACTATTGTGGTTAATTAACTCGACACCGACTTCCTCTGGATTTATCCCTTTCTTTTGGGATAGAAAAGCAAAAAACTGCGATAAGTCGGTCTTATAACTGGAGAGGGTAAAGTTGGAAGCACTTTTTTCCACTCGCATATGATTAAGAAATGCTTCGATATATTGAAAAAGCAGGATACTCGCCTCTTTTCTAGAAGCTATAACGAGGTAAAAGATGTCCCCACTCTTTAAGCAGCTGGGTTCCTATTAAGAAATTAAGAAAACTGGCAACGGTTTCTAGTTCCCCACCTCGTTGCAGAGCTGTGTCAAATCGCTCCTTAGTTTCTTCCGATACTTAAAAAAATGCTAGCATAATAACCTTTACTTTACAACTAGTTTAACAAAGATTCTGAAAATTCACCCATTTTATTCAACGCTCGCTCTACATAGGCCAGATACCTTTGGACCTTATCTTTTATGGGCGGTTCCATTGGCGGCAAAAGACCAAAGTTAGCATTCATCGGTTGGAAATCCTGGCAGGAAGAACTGCTGATGAAGTCGAGAAGCGCTCCAATAATGGTAGCTTTATGCGGGGTTAAGAGCGCTTTCCCCTGCAGCTGCCTGGCCGCATTGATTCCCGCTATAATTCCGGTAGCAGCTGACTCCATATAACCTTCAACTCCGGTAATCTGGCCGGCAAAGAAGATTTCCGGCCTCTTTTTACATTGCAGGCTGGGCCATAAAAGCTTCGGACTATTAATGTAGGTATTGCGATGCATAACCCCATAGCGTACAAACTCCGCCTGTTCCAAGCCGGGTATCAAACGAATAATTCGATCCTGTTCCCCCCAGCGCATACGGGTTTGAAAGCCAACCATCCCATAAATTGTCCCGGCTTTATCTTCCTGCCGTAGTTGCAACACGGCATAAGCCCTCTTAGAGCTCCCCGGAATCTCTAAACCCACTGGTCTCATAGGACCATACCTTAATGCATCCTTGCCCCGGCGGGCTAAAACCTCCACCGGCATACAAGCATTAAAAAAAAGGCTCTTGTCAATACTGTGTCCGGCCATAATATCAGCATTTATTAAATTCTCATAAAAGCTTTCATATTCTTCACGATCCAGGGGACAGTTCAGGTAATCCGCACTCCCTTTACCATAACGGGAAGCCCGGAAAATCTTATTCATGTCCAAACTATCCGCGCTAATGCTCGGGGCCACTGCGTCATAGAAAAAGAGGTTTTCCTCTCCGGTAATCCGCCTTAAATCAGCCGCCAAAGCCTCCGAGGTTAGCGGGCCGGAAGCTACAATAGATAATTCCCCTGTCGGCACTCTGTTTACCTCCTCCCGGCATAATTCAATGCTGGGACAGGCAAGAATCGCCTGGCTCACCAACCCGGCAAAAAGCTCCCGGTCTACTGCCAGAGCAGATCCTGCAGGTACCCTGGCTTTTTCCGCACAGCTTAGCAAGAGGGAGCCCAGGATTCTCATTTCTCTTTTTAATAAACCCTGAGCGGTATTGGGCTGATCGGATTTTAGGGAATTACTGCAAACCAGTTCCCCTAAATCTGCCGTTCTATGTACAGCCGTGGCTTTTTGTGGCCGCATTTCCCAGAGCCGGACTCTAATACCCTTTTGTGCCAAATAATACGCTGCCTCACAACCCGCCAATCCTCCACCGATTACATTAACCTGCTGCAAATCAACCCCCCATTTCCACCTTCTGCTTGCAAGCGGGATTCTGGCAAATCTGTGTAGCTTCTTTCTTTTTATTGAACTTTTCTACTATCGCGTCTCCACAATGGGGACAAATTTTCCCCGTTGGTTTATCCCAGGAGCGGAAGTTACACTGGGGATAATTGCTGCAACCATAAAAAGTCCGGCCTTTTTTGCTTTTCAAAGCCACTATAGAGCCCTGGCAAAGAGGGCATTTTAGTCCCAATTCCTGATTTATTGATTGAGTATGGCGGCATTCAGGAAAACCCGAGCAAGCCATGAATTTACCGAATCGACCGTGTTTTATTAGCATCGGCCTGCCACATTGCGGGCATTCTTTACCGGCCTCTTCATCCTTGATCTCAATCTTTTGGGCCAGCTCACGGGCCTTCTCCAGGTCAGAGTGAAACGGCTCATAAAAATCCCTTACCACCTTTTTCCAATCCAGTTTGCCTTCCTCCACCAGATCCAATTCGCCTTCCATCCGGGCGGTAAATTCCAGATCAAGGATATTGGCAAAATGCTCCTTGAGTAAATCCACTACAATAAAGCCCAGTTCTGTGGGAATAAACTGCCGATTCTGCCTTTCCACATAATTACGCTTTAAAATAGTATCGATGGTAGGAGCATAAGTACTGGGACGACCCACATTTTTTTCTTCCAGCAATTTAATTAGACTGGCCTCACTAAAGCGGGGTGGAGGTTGCGTAAAATGCTGCTCCGGCTTTAACTCATGCAGTGCTAGCTCTTCTCCCTTTTTAAGCTCTGGGATATTATTCTTTGGCTCTTCTTCTTCATTATCGTTGTAGACTTTTTTGTAGCCAATAAATTTAAGCTGTGATGAACTGGCTCTGAAACCGTAATCTCCAGCCGAGATGTCTACCGTCAAGCTATCATAGACCGCAGGGGTCATTTGACTGGAAACAAAGCGGTTCCATATTAATTGATATAAGCGATACTGATCCCGGCTTAAAAACGCCTTTACACTCTCCGGGGTCCGCTGGATGGAAGTTGGGCGAATAGCTTCATGGGCATCCTGAGCTGATTTTCTACTCTTATATTCATTGGGTTTAACCGGAACATATTCCGCTCCGAAGGTAGAACTAATAAAGTCCAGGGCTTCCATTTGCGCCGAGCTGGCCACCCGGGTAGAATCAGTTCTGAGATAGGTAATTAATCCTACCGTTCCCTCTTTTCCGATTTCCAATCCTTCATATAATTCCTGGGCTACCCGCATAGTACGGTTGGAAAAGAAATTAAGTCTTCGGGAAGCTTCCTGCTGCAGTGTACTGGTAATGAACGGGGGGTTGGGGTTCTTGCGTTTTTCCTTTCTTTCCACTTTGAGCACAGTGAAGCTGACACCTTGAAGGTATTCTCCTATAGCTGCAACTTCTTTTTCATTGTTGATTTCGATTTTCTTCCCCTGGCAGCTGGCCAGGCGAGCAGTAAATTGGCTATTCTTGCTCCTGGCAGCATCAAAAATGGCATCTATGGTCCAATATTCCTGGGGAATAAAGTTCTTTATTTCCTCTTCCCGATCACAGATTAATTTTAAAGCCACTGATTGCACCCTGCCCGCACTCAGGCCCTTGCGAATCTTACTCCAAAGCAAAGGGCTCAGGTTGTAGCCTACCAGGCGGTCCAAAACCCGGCGGGCCTGCTGGGCATTCACCCGGCTTAAATCCACCGGGCGCGAATTTTTAATGGCCTTTTTTACCGCCTCACGGGTAATCTCATGGAATTCAATCCGGCAATTCTCCTCCGGCGGAATTTTCATGGCATTCTGCAGATGCCAGGCTATAGCTTCTCCTTCACGGTCAGGGTCGGTAGCCAGTAAAACGCGACCGGCTTTTTGTGATTCGTCCTTAATCTCCTTCAGGATGTCTCCTTTGCCCCGAATAGTAATATACTGGGGTTCAAAATCATTCTCCACATCGACTCCCAATTTGCTCTTGGGCAAGTCGCGAACATGCCCCACCGATGCTTTTATTTTATAGCCCTTGCCCAGAAATTTTCCTAAGGTTCTGGCTTTGGCCGCCGATTCCACAATAAGCAGTGTATTTCCTGCCAAAAATAATCACCTCTCCATAATTTAAAAGTGAGTAGTGAACTCACTTTTCACCGGTAGTTGTGGCCCCTGGCTATAAGGGGTTCCACTGCAAAAATTAATACATACTGTATAGTCATACTTTAACATAGTAATTGCCCGGCAAAGACTTTACTATGCCTGCCAATTCCAGTTTTAATAAAAGGCGGCTGAGTTCCCCTATGCTAAAACCGGTACTGGCTATTATATCATCAAAAAGCAGGGGGTCTTCAGCCAGGCAGTTTACAACGACTTTTTCCTGCTCATCCAGAAAAAGCAATTGCTCCTGCAGCGGAAGCTCTTTTTCCGGTATTGTGATATCATAATACTCCTCAATAATATCTTCAACCCCTGTAATCAATTTGGCCCCTTGTTTGATTAGATTATTAGCCCCCATACTGCTTTCCCGGTTAATCGGCCCGGGAACGGCAAAAACATCCCTTCCCTGCTCCAAAGCATAATCTGCTGTAATCAAAGCCCCACTTTTGGCCCGGGCTTCGACCACAACCACCCCCCGGCTTATACCGGATATTATGCGGTTGCGCATGGGAAAATTCCCCGGTTCAGGGTTGGTGTCCAGGGGAAACTCGCTGATAACCACTCCTTGCTCAATTATTTCATGAAATAAGCGCTTATTGCTCCGGGGGTAAATAATATTAAGACCGCTCCCCAATACTGCTATGGTTTTGCCCCCGGCATCAAGAGCTCCACGATGAGCTTCCGTGTCAATCCCCCGGGCCATGCCACTTACCACACTTATCCCCCGTGCAGCCAGTTGGCGGACCAGTTTCCTGGCTGTAGTCCGGCCATAATCACTGGCCGCCCGGGAGCCAACAACAGCCAGACAGATTTTTTCAATACAATCCATATTACCCTGAAAATAAAGCAGCATCGGTGGATTATAAATATTTCCTAAACTTGATGGATAGGAGGATTCCTCAAAACTCACCGGGTTAATCCCCTCATTCTCCAGCCGCTCCAAATAGAATAATATACTACTATGCTGGCGCTGGGAAATAATAGCCTGAGCTATTTCGCTATTGAGCAGCGCATACAAGCGAGATGAATCCGATTTCAGGCAGTTTTCAAAACTGCCAAAACTATCTTTTATTTTCCAAAGGCTTCTGCTGCCTATTCCTTTAATGGCATGAAGAAAACACAAAGCTGCTTTTTCCGTTCTTATCATAATCTGCTCCTAATTTATGGACATCCATCAGACAACAGCTATGGGAAAAAATCCTAAAGCCATTGATAACATAAAAATACGTTCTTGGCAAGAGTATATCCCGGCTGCTTCTTGTTTCCAAGACTAAGAAAAGCACTGTTGTCGCAGAATAATCACTATTACAGTGGAGTGATAATAAACATTTCTATTTTTTCCAAGCAACCGTGGGATTATTTACTGTCTTAGAAGCTTTCTTAGGCGGGAAAAATAGCAATGAAGGTTAATAATTTAAGGGAGGTTTTATTCATGTTGGCTGATCTAATGGATAGAAGAAATTCATTTGCCAAGAAGCTTATGCGCCAGGACAAAGTTGATCCGGGAACCTTTAGTTTTATGGAGCCAGGTTGGTGGGCATTGCATGCTGTCTCTATCGCTGGAGTCTATATGCTGGGCCATAATCTGGCCAAAAGCATTCAGCATCAACACAATTATGATGAGTAAAACAGGGAACTATGAGAATCCAGAAATCAGTTCTGGAAAAACCTTTATGCGGAAGGAAGAAATAAATGATGAGGGAGTCTTTGCAGAAACCTGGCTTCCGCTAGGAGATCACAAGGAAATCGATCTTTGGCATCTATTGAAGCAAAATCGCATAAGAATCTAAACAAATAGGGGGATGGTTAAGTGAAAGCCGTCCCCTTATTTGCATCCTGAAAATGCAAAACTTTTTATTATCGAATGACCAAAGATATCATAGCTTTTTATGGCCATGCGATACTCCTTTTGTTTAGGTAATAGAATACTTAACTGCAGCGGTAAAGGCAGATTATAATCAGGCTTTTCTCTAATAACTTGTAATTGCGAAGAAAAACAGCCATCATAATCCCAATCCAGTTCCCAAAAATCAAGGCAGGAGACAAAATTCCGATTTTCAAAAGGAAAAAGAGGAGAATCATAGCGGGAAATCCCTAACTTGACCATAGCCTGCTTCTCATCATAAGAACAAACTTCTGGTACTATTAAATCCAATATTCCTTGTTTTTGCCCTTCACTGCCTTCATCGATCAATTCTGTTATCTGAAAGGGACGAGCCTTTTTTCTGAGCAAACGATAACGGCTGCTTTGTATGGCTAATTTGCTGCTATCACAAGATATCCAGGATCTGTTCATTTCTTCACAGGCTTCGGCCGTAGTTCCGGAGCCAGCATAAAAGTCGGCTGCCAAATCCCCAGGATTAGAAGCGGATGCTATTATTCTTTTTAATAAAGCTAACGGTTTTTGAGTAGGAAATTTCAAGTTCTCTCGGGCAGTAGGGCTAAGTATCTTATTTATATCTACCCACCAATCCTGCAAAAGCGCGCCTTCTTTATGCAATTTATATTTCTTGCCCTTAACCCTGGTAAGTCCCCTCTGCAAGGTTCCTTCGGTATACGGCCGGTACTGGGGGTTAAAAGTATAATCTTTTCCTTTGCCATACCATAGAATCTGGTCATGTTTACGATGAAAATGCCTCCTGGTTCCACTTCCTCCCCCATAACACCAGATAATCTCATTGATAAAATTATCACTGGAAAAAACCTCGTCCAGCAATATTTTGACATAATGGCTGCTGTGCCAATCCAGGTGGACAAAGATGCTCCCCTGCTCCGAAAGCAGCATTTTCATAAGCTTCAATCGCTTATAGATCTGCTGCAGGTAGGAAACTAAATCTTCATCCCGATCCTTAAAGGCCAATCTTTCTATAAAATATTTTTGACCCTGATGTTCTACGCTTATCCGGGAATTATAGTTGCTATTGCTTAGATAAGGCGGGTCAATGTATATGAGGTCTATTTTCCCCGCAAAGCCTTGCTGCAATAAGAGATTAAGAACAGCCAAATTATCCCCTTGGTACATGCGATTCAATGAAGCTGGTTCCAACTGTGGCACATTATCCAGCCTTTCACCAAACAAATTATTGCTCTGAAACAAAGGGTGGGGATAAACCACTTCTACCCTGCTGCCATATTCAAGCGGTCTTTCTATAAGCTCATTCTCTTTACCTTCCCATACCAACCTTACCCCGGAAAGAGATTCCATCTCAATGTCCCCTTCTAGCTATTGTAACCCCTTTTGTTGCATAAGGGTTGCATAAATATACAAAGCGAGCGTTGGCGGGCGGTATATTTATGCAAACATATATCATAGCAACTTCATTCTATCATAGAAAAAGCCCTGCGGCTGCAGGACTCTTTAAATAATCTGCTTTAACTGTGGTTCTACTGCAAAAACCCCTTTTTGTTGCATAGGGTTGCATAAATATGCAAAGCGAGCGTTGGCGAAGCATGGATGCTTCACCCTGCGGGTACTCCTGATGTTCCATCCTGCGGATGTCACTATTAAGGTTGCACCGGCGAAGACGAGCAGGCGAAAGGGGGCGAGCGACAGGATGTCGCGAGAGCGCCTCACCCTTCGGGTACGCCTAGTGTTCCACCCTACGGGTGTCACTATTAAGGTTGCCTCCCATGGACGGGAGATTGGCGCGGTACCCCTTGAGCCGTGAGACAAGCCGTTGGTGTTGCCCATGCGTAGCGCCCTGTCGGGCACAACTGATGCTCCCTGCGGTCGCTATTAAGGACGCTGGAGCGGAATATTTATGCAAGCAAATGCATAATTATTACTTTTTGCAGCGGAATCAACTCTAATACCGACCAAGTAATAGCTTCTCTGCTCAGGCTGAGCAAAGCTTTGAACAATGCCTAGCGCGACACTACATTTATGCGGATAAGGTTGTTAGGAGTGAAGGCTTGTTCGGCATCATAATACCAGCCTGCGATGGGTACTAAAAGTGACAAAATCATAGCCACCAGGAAAATCACCAGTATCTTGCTTCTCATAGCCTTTATTACCTCCTTAAACATATTTTCGCAGTTGTTTTAATGCTGCTTTTTCCAGGCGGGAAACCTGAGCCTGTGAGATACCGATTTCTTCCGCCACCTCCATCTGGGTTTTACCAGCAAAGAATCGCAATGACACTATATGTTTTTCCCTATCATTCAGCTTCTTCATGGCTTCTTTTATCGATATTTCTTCCAGCCATTGCTCATCCCCGCTCCGTTCATCACTGAGCTGATCCATTACCAAAATGGGATCGCCCCCGTCATTATATATTGGTTCGAATAAGGATACCGGTTCCTGTATTGCATCCAAAGCAAATACCACTTCTTCCCGGCTGACATCAAGGTGTTGCGCTATTTGGCTTACCGTAGGCTCAGCCGAGTTATCATTGATGAGTTTTTCTCTTACCTGTAAAGCCTTGTAGGCAATATCGCGCAATGATCTTGATACCCTAACGGCATTATTGTCCCGCAGATATCGTCTTATTTCTCCGATAATCATCGGTACCGCGTAGGTAGAGAAGCGTACATTCTGGCTTAAGTCGAAATTATCTATTGATTTAATTAAACCTATGCAGCCCACTTGAAAAAGATCATCGACATACTCGCCTCTATTAGTGAACCTTTGAATAACACTTAAAACCAATCTAAGGTTACCCTGAATTAATTTTTCTCTGGCCTGGGTCTTGCCCTGATGCATTTCTGTAAAGAGTATCTTCATCTCTTCGTTTTTCAGAACCGGGAGCTTGGATGTATTTACGCCACAGATTTCAACCTTGTTGATTTAAATGCACCCCTTCCCCTTTTCTTTATATCTTTATGCCTGCAAAAGCTATCTCGGAAATTAAGAAGAAAAGCTTTGGCTGGCATCATATCTTTAATAGAATTATTTACCCGCTTGGGCAATATTATTCTATTTCCAAAATTTAAAGCAGATATAATTCAAGAAAATAAGATGGGGAAAGTTGTATAAGGGTTACATTCACTCCTCACTTTTTTATTAATCATTGGTTCTACTGCAAAAACCCCTTTTTGTTGCATAAGGGTTGCATAAATATGCAAAGCGAGCGTTGGCGAAGCATGGATGCTTCACCCTTCACCCTTCGGGTACGCCTAGTGTTCCACCCTACGGGTGTCACTATTAAGGTTGCCTCCTATGGACGGGAGATTGGCGCGGCACCCCTTGAGCCGCGAGACGAGCCGGTGGTGTTGCTCATGCGTAGCGCCCTGTCGGGCACAACTGATGCTCCCTGCGGTCGCTATTAAGGACGCTGGAGCGGAATATTTATGCAAGCAAATGCATAATTATTACTTTTTGCAGCGGAATCATCATTCAATTTTGCGAATTTCCCTTTGCAGCCTTTTCAAAATCCGTTTTTCCAGGCGAGAAATATAAGATTGGGAAATTCCTAAAATATCGGCAACCTCCTTCTGCGTTTTCTCATCTCCATCTGCCAAGCCAAAACGAAGCTGAATAATAGTCTTTTCCCGGTTATTAAGTTTGTGCATGGCTTTCCACAAAAGACTTTTTTCCACTTCACTTTCAATTTGTTTATAAATCATATCATTCTCGGTGCCCAGGACATCTGAAAGCAAAAGTTCGTTGCCATCCCAATCCACATTTAAAGGTTCATCCAGGGATATTTCCACCCTATTTTTTATATTCCGGCGAAGATACATCAGTATTTCATTTTCAATACAACGGGAGGCATAAGTGGCCAGTTTAATATTTTTCTTGGGTTCAAAAGTATTAACCGCTTTAATCAGTCCAATAGTGCCAATGGAAACCAGATCCTCAATGTTTATCCCCGTGTTCTCAAATTTTTTGGCAATATATACTACCAACCTCAGATTATGCTCAATCAGGGTTGCCTTTACCGACATAATTCCCTGATCCAGTTGGGAAATCAAAGCCATCTCTTCTTGTTCACGCAGTGGTGCCGGAAGAACTTCAGTTGAACCAATATAATGAATAAATCGAGGCAGCTTCTTCTTAAGGTATAGCTTGATAAAATATAAACGCCAATTCCTTAGTTTCTCAAAAATATCCATCTTCCCATCCTCCTAAGCATTCTCAATTATTTCGGCAGGGATCAAAAACTGGTACTCTCCCTGGGAACTCAGTTTTTCCCGGTATATTCCCACCACCATATTTTGGTGGAATACAGCTTTGCTGCCATTGTTAACCACTATCTCATCCGCACGCACGCCCAGCAGGATGCCATTCTTTTTACCAATGGAGGAAAAAGGAATCAAACGCAAGCGGTTGGCCCAGCTGCAAGCACCCAGAACATCCAGCATGGCACTTTCATCCTGCTTGATTTCCAGCACTTCTCTTAGATCCTCCGGCAGGCAGTCTTTGAGAAACTGGTATTCCGCCACTATCACCGGACGATTGGTAATAGGATCGCGCAGGTTGTTGCCAGTGTCCAAAAAACCTTTACCCTGGCAATAATAATTATTAAACCTTAATTCAACATCAAAGCGAAGCAAGGCGGGGAGAACTTGCCTTAATAAATATTTTTGTCCAAATATTCCGATAGCAAGAGCGGTTAATATTCCCCCTGGCAGCCATAAGTACCACAAATTAGCCCCTGATTGCTTATCCGTAAGCAGATATGAAATGGCAATGCTGGCTCCAGCCACGATAAAATTTATAGCATAAAAATACAGGAAAGCCTTTCTAAATTCGGCCCAGTTTTGCGGGTACAAGGCGATAATAATCATGAGGCAGGAAAATAGAATCTTGAAGGGCAACGAGAACCAGTATTCCATCCCGGAAATTAGATAGGCCAGAGCATATATTCCCCCAAGAAAGGAAGCAAGAACAATACGCTTATATACCACCTGGCTGCCGGTCAATCTAGCTGTGGCCCAGAGTATACAAAAATCCATTATAAAGTTTATTGCGAAACTAAGGTCTGCATAAACCTCGGGAATAGCCATTAATTACCCCTCCAGATCTTTGGATAAGGGGCAGGATAATATTCCAGGATAAGACGAAACTTGGCCGCATTCTCTCCAAATATAGTAATAATAAAGAGATATACGCCATGTAATTCATATGCCTGCCAGAATAATAAATACCTACCATATTATAACAGCATAGGCCTGGTGCATTATGTTGTAATTCAAGGCAGTAAGATAGTTTTAATACTATATAAATAGCAAAAAACCGGGATATTATTCCCGGTTTCATTTAAATTCTTCTATTAATTTGGAGAAGAAGGTTATACTGCCTTATACCCCATTCCGTCCTCCGATTTCCGCCTTCCGTCTCCCAACGCCTGACGACCGACGACTGACAACTTATATCAGCTATTTGCGCCTTAAGAAAGGTGGGATTTCCAGGTCATTTTTATCCAAAAAACTGGGAGGCGAATCCAAACCCCTTAATCTAGTTGACTCAGTGCTGCTGCCCTGGGTCCGGGGAACATTAAATCCGGTTGCTATCACGGTAACTCGTACTTCATCATTAAGCTTTTCGTCAATATTGGCCCCAAATATTATATTGGCTTCAACATCTGCTGCCTGGTGAATTATTTCCGCCGCCTCATTTATTTCAAAAAGAGTCAGATCAGTACCCCCGCTGATATTAAATAAGACACCCTTGGCCCCTTCAATCGAGGTTTCCAACAAAGGACTGGAAATAGCTTCGCGTGCTGCTTCTGCTGCCCGGTTTTCCCCCTTGGCCTTCCCAATTCCCATCAGAGCGGAACCGGTATTCTGCATCACCGTCTGTACATCGGCGAAATCACAATTAATCACTCCCGGTACCGCAATAAGGTCCGATATTCCTTGAACTCCCTGCCTTAGTATATCATCCGCTATTTTGAAAGCATCATTAAATGCCGTATGCTTATCCACTACTTGCAGCAGCCGGTCATTGGGAATAGTGATGAGGCTATCCACCGCTTCCCGCAAAGCCTCAATTCCCCGCTCAGCTTGCGAGTTTCTTTTGCGTCCTTCAAAAGTAAATGGCTTGGTAACAACTCCAACCGTTAGAGCACCGAGGTCTTTGGCAATTTTAGCGATTATAGGAGCCCCGCCGGTTCCGGTTCCTCCTCCCATACCAGCAGTTACAAAAACCATATCCGAACCCTGCAAGGCTTTTTTTATCTCATCAGCAGTTTCCTCTGTGGCTTTCATACCTACTTCCGGATCAGCACCTGCCCCCAGCCCCTTGGTAAGCTTCTCCCCCACCTGGATTTTCTTTTCCGCCCGGGAGAGAAACAAGGCCTGAGCGTCAGTGTTTACCGCAATAAACTCCACTCCTTTGAGCCCCGCCTCTATCATCCGATTAATCGCATTATTTCCCCCACCACCAGCACCTATCACCTTAATCTTGGCAAACTGCTGCATCTCTACATCAAAATCCAATGGCATTTAAAAACCTCCTCCACCTTTACCTGAATAATTCTTTAAACCATCTGCTAAGCTGGTCGAAAAGAGCTGCTATACCCCGCTTGTTATCACAATTTATATTTAAATATCGGGATGAATAAATCAATCCACCAAGAATTACCGCATTCTGGGGGCGATTAAAATCAACCGGAATACCTCTTAAGTTTTCGGGAATTCCCAGGCGCGTGGGAATATTGGTGTATTCCTCTATGGTCTTTACCAGACCGGTTAGTTCAGCCTCTCCCCCCGTAACTACGATTCCTCCCGGAATCCGATCCAGGCAGGCAAATTGTTTAAGCTCCGCATAGATCATTTCCACAATTTCCATAACTCGGGCTGATATAATCTCAGCTACCACCTCTTGTGACACCTGCCGGATTTCTTTACCTTGAACATTTTTCACATTTACTATTACATCATTCCTGGCTACCTCAAGGCTGGCCACACCATTTCTTTCTTTGATTCTGCCCGCCTCTTCCAAGGAGGTTCTTAATACAATAGCCAGATCCCGGGTAATATACTCGCCACCAATCGGCAGAACTGAAGTGTAAAGAAGACTACCTGCCTCGAAAAAACTAATCTCGGTGGTCCCTCCACCGATATCAAGCAGTACCACACCCATTTCTTTTTCTGTAGGCAAGAGAACAGCCTCCGCTACCAGCAAAGGATTATATATTATTTTTTCCGTCTGTAAATTAATACGCTGCATACTCCGGTGCATATTCTGAATAGCCGCTGTAGCCGCAACAATTATAGTCGTCTCCAATTCCAGCCTGCTGCCAACCATTGCTATCGGGTCTTTTACCCCATCATAACCATCTACTATATACTGTCTCTCCACCGCTTGCACAATGGTCTTATCAGGCGGCAAAGCAATATTGCAGGCAGATTGCAACACTCTTTGTCTATCATCCTGGGTAATCTCATAACTGGGATTGCCCACAGCCACTACCGCGTGATTATTGATAGCATATACACTGCTCCCGGAAAACCCCAGAAGAGTACTGGCTATATCAACCCCGGTCAATCTTTCCAAATCATTAAGGCAACTATCAATAGACCGGGCTGTGCTTTCAATATCTACGATATTACCCTTGCGCAAACCCAGTGATGGCACATGGGAAACCCCCAGGATATTAATCTCCTGGCCCTGGCTCAGTTCGGCCATCGCTGCCTTAATAAAGCTGGTTCCTACATCCAGAGCTACTACTATGTTTCTATTAATGCCAAGCACCCCTTAGAAAGATTCCTTCTTTCTTAGTACGCCAAACATACGGTTTTTCCCTTTTTTACATGGTGTTTTTATTTAATATTTTTTCAATAGATATCGACGGATTATTCCTAAATTTTGGAATATGCGTACACCGAAAACCACCACCGCTGCCAGGTAAAGCTGAACCCCCAGCCTGTCCCCCAAATAAGCCATGCCAGCTGCCAGGAGAGTATTGACCACAAAACCACTAACAAAGATGGTGGTATCGAAATTATCTTCCATATAAGCTCGAATCCCGCCGAAAACCGCATCCAGGGCGGCAATAACCGCAATGGACATATACTTGGCATAGACCACACTCAGAAAAACCGGTACCTGCATACCGATCAGCAAACCTATCATAAGACAAAAGAGTACTAAGAGCCACATAAATTATTCCGCCTTTTCCTCATATTTAACCGGTTGGGCAAAGGTAAATTTAACACTTCCGCTGTAGGCGGGGATGGTAATTTTCTCAGCCTTTTCTATAGTGGCTTGTATTCCCAGCACTTTCAGGGATTCCATATAACCATTCTTAATCAACATCCCACTTTCCAACATATCCGGATTACCTATAGCCTTAATTACAAAAGGCGGGCCTATCCTATTCCAATTGACCAAAATCAAAGTACCCGCACACCTTATTTCCGATTTTGCCGTAATCCGTTCACCATTGATGGAAATAGCTTCCGCACCTGAGGTCTTTAGTTCATTAACCAGCATTAAAAGATCTGAATCGTGAACCAATGAGAAATTAGGATTGTCACCCGGCTGAAGTTCACGGGGATTATCATTGACCGTTATTATAACACCAGGTCCTTCTACCGCAATAAGCCCGGCACTCATATTAGCATCTTGCAAATCAGCCTGCAAATCGGCCATAGCCTGGTCAGTTTCCCGTACATTTTTGAGTTTTTCGCGCAAAGATAGTACTTCCTCCACCAGGGCATCTCTTTCTTCGCTCACGCTCTGTACCTGTTGCGTCAAGTCCTCGACCCGGGCAGGAACCAGGTTGGCCTGATAACTCTCCGTAGTTTTGAATTGAATCGCCAACATTATACCCAATACCATACAGACAATAGCTATAGAAATTTGAGCACCTTTACTACGCAAAAGAAGCACCCCCTATTCCTGTACATTCCTGGTTTTCAAAACCGGTTGGCCCTTAAATCGCAGGTCAACATATTCTAAAACATCAGTACCTTTCTCATCCAGCTCAGTTTCAATCGCAAATACCTGTTCCACAAATTTAGTTTTTTCCTCTAATCTTTCCAGGTTTCCAAAGTTGACTTCAGTTCCTTTTTGGGTATAAAAAACTATTTCTTTGCTTTTGTTTATATAGTGAAAATCAGAAATGGCTTTCCTGCTCTTAATCGATAATGCATCATAGAGGACTTTAATCATTTTAACCCCCTCCGGCTCCACGGCCTGTCCCAGATTTACCCGGGGAGGAAGATTATCCATGGTAATTAACGGGTAATCAACGAGGGAGTATTTCTGCAACTTATCTATACATATGCTATCTTTATCAATACACAGCAAGACATCATGGTAGGGAACCAGAGCCCAGATTTTTCGTTCCTGCACCTGTACTTCAATTTGCCGGGGGAAGTGCCTTACCAAAGCAGCCTTTTTTATTACCGGGTGAATCTCTATGGCTTTGCTGACAAATTCATCATTTATTTCAAATATGTTTTGTCCCCTGCTAAGACCGGATAGGCGAAGAACTTCATCCTCGGACACTATCTTCAACCCGGTAATGGTAATTTTCTCTATGTTGAAGAAGGAGCTGTGTAAAAAAAGATATAGTGAGACTAATACCAGCAAAATTAAAATGGAGATACCGAAAAATTTACGTGAGATAGCCTTGTTCATTGTCTTCTCCTATCCCCATAATTACTGTGAAGATTATAGCAGAAATTCGCAACAAAATCATTGTATCCCTGTAAAAAAAAAAGAATACGACAGCTTAAAGCATCGTTATATCACGGGGACGTCTCTGTTGATATTATCAGCGGAAACATCTCCGTGATATGTTTCTTCCTTTTCTCTCTTTACATTCTATACTCGGCGTATATCCGCCCCTAATTTCTCCAGCTTTTCATGAATTTTTTCATAACCCCGGTCTATGTGTTCCACCTTGCTTATTATAGTCTCTTCATGGGCAAATAAAGCAGCCAGGATTAACGCAGCACCGGCTCTCAGATCAGTCGCTTCTACTGTAGCTCCTTCCAGGGCCGTTTTCCCTTTAACAATAGCGATACGACCCTCCAGTTTTATATCGGCTCCCATACGCCTGAGTTCCTGAACATGCATATAACGGTTTTCGAAAATGGTTTCAACTATAATACTGGTTCCGGGAATAGCGGCAAATAAGGCCATCATCTGGGGTTGCATATCAGTGGGAAAACCCGGGTAGGGCATGGTTTTAATGTCGGTGGGGCGGTATTTATGGTTTCCTATTACTCTGACCCCGGAACTTTTAGGGATAACATCTACCCCAATCTCTCTCAATTTAGCAATTAAGGGTTGTAGATGCTCCAATACGACATTTTCCAAAAACACCTCACCACGGCTGATGGCTGCAGCCACCATAAAAGTTCCGGCCTCAATACGATCAGGAATTACCCGGTACTCAACCCCATTTAGTCTTTCTACTCCCTCAATATGCACCGTATCCAGACCCGCCCCAGTAATTCTGGCTCCCATACCATTGAGAAAATTTTGCAAATCAGTGATCTCCGGTTCGCGAGCTGCATTTCGTATGGTAGTAATACCAGGAGTAAGGGCTGCTGCCATAATAATGTTTTCCGTAGCCCCCACACTGGGGAAATCAAGCAATATTTCTTTGCCCATTATACCCTGGGCTTTTCCCTCCATAAAGCCATATTCTTCAGTCAATTCATATCCGAGATTTCTTAAACCTTTTAAATGCAGATCCATCGGCCTGACCCCTATGGCACATCCTCCGGGATAAGCTACCCGGGCTCGCTGAAAGCGCCCTAGCAAAGCTCCCATCACCAGGTTGGATGCTCTCATCTTCCGGGAAATGCTTTCCGGGAGCTCATAATTGTTAATAGTCCTGGCATCTATCACCAATACACTGGCTTCTCGTTTCACTTTTGCTCCTAGTATTTCCAAAGCCATAGACATCACATTTATATCTTCCAAATCGGGCACCCCGGATAATACCACTTCACCCATTGACATCAGACTGGCGGCCATAATAGGCAAAGTTGCATTTTTTGAACCACTTATTTCGACCTGGCCTTTTAGCCGCCGTCCTCCTCTGAGCCTCAAACTATTCAAGAAAACACCTCCACCAGGACTAAACCTTCAGGACAGACTCGGGAAGAACCTCAAGCAATTGCAGGCCCAGTTTCCATATGTCACCAGCCCCCATGGTAATAATCAAATCATTCTCCTGGCTTATTTGAAGCAGGTAAGGAATAATCTCTTCTCTCTGGGGGATATATACCGAGTGGCAGCCAATATTTTGGGCAGCCTGGCAAACCACTTCCCCACTAATCCCAGGAATAGCTTCTTCCCCGGCAGAATAAACCTCAGTGATTATCGCCAGGTCAGCATTTATTAAGGCCTCGCCCAATTGACGACCCAACAATTGGGTACGCGAATAACGATGAGGTTGATATACCACAATTACCCTTCCGGAGTGGAAGTTCCTGGCCGCATCAATTGTCGCCCGGATTTCTGTGGGGTGATGAGCATAGTCATCTACTACCGTAACCAAAGCTTTCTGTCCCTGGATTTGAAACCTGCGCCTGGCTCCGTGGAAATTCTTTAAAGCTGATTTTATTGGCTCCATTTCTAGTCCCAGCTCCAGAGCACTGGCTATGGCTGCTAAAGCATTTAAAGCATTGTGTTTTCCCGGAACCGCCAGTTCAAAACGAGCCAGGAACCCCAGATCTCGCTTATAAACATCAAAACGCGAGCCCAAACCAATAGACTCCCAATTCAGAAAATAATAGTCGTTAGATAAGTCTTCTCCATAAAACAACAAGCGTTTGTTTAGCGTTAAATCTTTTACTAAACTACGATTAAAAGCATCTCCTCCATAGAGCATGGCAAAGCCTTCCGGTCTAAGCTGCTCAACAAACTGGCGAAAAGCTTTTCTGATATTATCCACCGACTTGTAATAATCCAGGTGATCATCTTCAACATTGGTTATTAAAGCAATATATGGTCTCAAGTCAAGAAACGAAGCATCACTTTCATCAGCTTCCACCACGAAATAATCTCCTCTTCCCAGTTTGGCGTTCAGCTCGCTTCCCTGCAACTCCCCCCCAACAATAAAGGAAGGGTCGGTTCCGCAATTGGCCAATACCATGTACAACATGGATGTCGTGGTGGTCTTTCCATGAGCCCCGGCAACTGCCACTGCCTTTTTGGCATTGGCCAAATGGGCCAGCATCTGTCCCCGTTTTAATATAGGAATCTTTTTCTCTCTGGCCAACCTTAGCTCAATATTATCTTGAGGCACGGCTGACGATGCGACCAGCAAATCCACCCCTTCCTTAAGATTGGATGAAGAATGACCCTTAAATATCTCGATACCTATTTCTTCAAGCCTTCTGGTAGTATCGTTGACCTGCAGGTCTGAACCACTAACCTTATAACCCTGTTGGGCAAGTACCCTGGCTATACCGCTCATTCCTGCTCCGGCAATTCCTACCATGTGAATCCATTTTCCTGGAGTGAAAGCCATTCCCTCATCTCCTTCTCCAACATCTGTCCCAGTACATTTTATAGTATGCATAATTAATAGAAGTGGTTACATTAAAGCTGCTTGTCCCAGCCGCAAAACCAGCGGTGACTTTGGTTAAAACCCTCGGGAAAGCTCATATTGGTGGATTAGCGGATACGGCGGGAGTAACATTTTTGCCCATGCCTGGCCATAATTACTCAATTGTCTGGCAGTGTTAATATTACATCCAGGATCTCATTCAAGGCATTGGGCCGGCCCTCTTTTGCCATATTCCTTGCCATTTCCTTTAAGCAAACCGGGGTTTTCCTTAGTTCATTAACCTTTTTATAAAGAGTATCCCCATCCAGGAACTCATCAATAACCATTTCCACGGCTTTTTTTGCCAGTAAAGCCCGAGCATTTTTCTCCTGGTGATTTTCCGCCGCATAGGGATAGGGAACCAAAATTGCCGGCAACCCAAGAATAGCCAGCTCAGAAAGGGTGCCGGCTCCCGCCCGGCATACGGCCAAATCAGCCGCCGCCAGGGCTTCCTCAATATTAAACATATAGGGATATAAGTGGAGAAACCGCCTTTTACCAAGTGACAAGCATTCCTCCACCTGCGGTTTAATTTCATTATAGGATGATTCTCCCGTAATCCATATTATTTGCATCTGGCTATCCTGCCAGCGCTCCACCGCTTCCAACATAGCCTGGTTGATAGTCATGGCCCCGCGGCTACCGCCAAAAACCACCAGGGTAAACAGATTAGGCTCAAGCTGCAGCTTTTTTATGCTCTCCGCCCGCTGGACATCCAATATTTCCGACCTAACCGGCAAACCGGTTACTTTCATGGATTTGGCCTTCATATAAGGGGCGGCTTCGGCAAAATTAAGTAAAGCATAATCCACTCTCCGGGCCAGATTCCGGTTGGCCAGCCCGGGAATAGCATTCTGTTCATGTATCACGGTCTTAGACGGGAAAAAAGTAGCCGCTAGTACAACAGGAAAAGAAACATAGCCGCCAGTACCTATCACGATATCAGGTTGAAAATCTTTTATTATATCCCAAGCCTGAAAAAAACTGCGGGGAAATTTCACCAGGGAGCGAGAAGCTTTGAGCATGGAGGAGCGGTCAATTCCTGATATATCGATAGTAGTGAATCTTAGGCCCGCCCGGGGAACAATATTAGACTCCAAACCCTTTTTCGTACCTACATAGAGGATTTCTGCTTCCCCTTGCCTCCCCTTTAAACCGCTGGCTATAGCCAGGGCTGGATATATATGTCCTCCGGTACCTCCCCCGGTAATGATAAACTTCATTTGAACTGCCTGCCTCCTTAACATAAACCAACCAGAAACTAACCCAATGTCACGGGGACGGGGTTGTTGACAACTTCGCCCTTCTGATTTCTGACGTTCGACATCCGACCACCAATAACCCCTCCGCCCTCCGTCTTCCGCCTTCCGGGATGTCACGGGGACGGGGTTGTTGACAACTTCGCCCTTCTGATTTCTGACGTTCGACATCCGACCACCAATAACCCCTCCGCCCTCCGTCTTCCGTCTTCCGTCTTCCGCCCTCCGTCTTCCGTCTTCCGTCTTCCGCCCTCCGTCTTCCGCCTTCCGTCTTCCGACGATTAATTGCAATAGCGGGAGATGTTCAGCAGCAAGCCTACTCCACAGAGGGTGAACAACAATGATGAACCTCCATAGCTTATAAATGGTAAAGTTATTCCGGTAACCGGCAGTGCGCCTGCTACTACCGCGATATTAACCAAGGCCTGAAAAACTATCATTAGCGTAATACCAACCGCCAGGAGACTGCCAAAGGTATCCGGAGCCTTGATGGCCGTTCTAAATCCCCGCCAGGCAAAGAGTAAAAAAAGAAGCAGAACCAGGCAGGCTCCCACAAAACCTAATTCTTCGCCCAGAATAGCAAAAATAAAATCCGTATGTTGTTCCGGAAGGTAGAAGAATTTTTGCCGGCTCCGTCCCAGGCCCATTCCAAACAAACCTCCCGAGCCCAGGGCATAAAGGGACTGAATGGTCTGATAGCCTTCATCACCCGCATATTTCCAGGGATTCAAAAAGGCAACCAGCCTTTCCAAACGGTAGGGAGCAACCGCTATAGCCGCCAATATCGCACCTAATCCGGCCATAAAAACCGCCCCCAGATGAGACCATTTGGCCCCGGCGGCCAGCAACATGAAAAATACCGTGGCCGCAATGGCAAAAGCGGTTCCCAGATCAGGCTGCAGCATAATCAATCCCCCAACCAGTGCCACCAAAAGCAAGTAGGGCAGTACTCCTTTCGAGAAAGAGCGTATGGAGGAAAGGTTCTGATCCATGGTCCGGGCCAAAAGCATTATCATTCCCAATTTGGCCAGTTCCGAAGGGGAAAAACGCAAAAAACCCACTCCCAGCCAGCGCTTGGATTCATTTACCTCAATACCCAGGGGAGTAATTACCAGAACCAGGCAAATCAAGGAAATGACCATCAAGGGCAGGGCCAGGTCTTTAAGCTTGGAATAGTTTATTTTCATTATTACCAGCATAGCCATTATACCTAATATCGCCCAATATAACTGGCGCTTAAAAAAATGGTAGGCATCGTCATAGCGGATATTCGAAGTAACCGCGCTGGAACTAAACACCATTACCAATCCTATTCCTAACAAGGCCATTGTGGTTATAAACAAGATAAAATCCGGCGGGCCTTTTTTTGCTCTCAATCTTTCCCCCCCCAGCAGAAGCAGTAGTAGGAGAAACTATTTGGAAATAGACTTGACCATCTCACAAAAGAGATCCCCCCGCTGTTCATAGCTTGCGAACATATCCCAACTGGCACAAGCCGGAGAGAGCAGTACTACTTCACCCTTTCGCGCCAGTTCGTGGGCCTTGCTTACAGCCGCTTGCAGGTCTTCTACCTCATGTATATTCCGGAAACCGGCATCGATGACTGCAGCCTTTATTTCTTCCCGGGCCTCCCCCAGCAGGACTAATTCTCTCACTTTCTGCTTTATTAACCCGGCCAGCTGGGAGAAACTGGAGCCCTTATTTCTGCCCCCGGCTATCAGTATAATAGGCTGGTTAAAAGAGTCCAGGGCTTTCATCACCGACTCGGGATTGGTAGCCTTGGAGTCATTTACATAAAAGACATCATCATAAAGGCCCAGCTCCTCCATCCGATGCCTAACCCCAGGAAAAGTGGCCAGAGCCTGGCGAATATCATCCGGGCTAACCCCGGCAATACTGGCCATCACTGTAGCAGCTAGAATATTCTCCAGATTGTGTTTCCCCCGCAGGGAGACTTCATCTATTCTCGCTATTTCCTGAACACTTCCCGCCCTCTTAATAGTTATGACCCCATTATCTATAAACGCCCCTTCCTGCAACTCCCGTTCACAGGAAAAAAACAAGGTCCGGGCAGGGCAGCTTCGGGCCATTTCCCTTAGAATAGAATCTTCATAATTAAATACCGCATAATCATCTGGCTTTTGCTGGGCAAATATCCTGGCTTTCGCCTCAATATATCTTTCCATCGTCTTGTGCCGGTTAAGGTGATCAGGAGTGATATTAAGCAGGCCGCAGATATAAGGCCGGAAGCTTGAACTGCTCTCCAGTTGAAAACTGGACAACTCTACCACAATTATCCCTGCAGAGATACTATCCAGCAAAGTGGTCAAGGGAATGCCGATATTGCCGCCGGCCAGTGAATTCCTCCCTGCCTGGGCTAAAATGTAGTGAAGTAAGGAAGTAGTAGTAGTCTTGCCGTTGGTTCCGCTTATGGCCAGGAACTCAACTGTCTTTGGTTTCAGGATATAAGCCAGTTCCACCTCTCCAATTACCGGGATTCCCTGCTCCCGGGCTTGCCGGATTGCTGCTGTTTCCAGCGGAACTCCCGGGCTTACTACCAGCAGATCAAAATCCTGCCGCTTCACTTCCGGATATCCCCCGGCATAATACCTTATGCCCTGTTTTCCCAATTCATCCAGAATCGGAGCCAGGGTTCGGGCTTCTTTTTCATCACAAGCGCTAAGCTGAGCGCCACGCTTCTCCAGGGCCTTTATCGCCGCCATTCCACTGCGGGCCAAACCTACTACCAGTATCCTCTTACCGCTAAAATCCAATACATCTCCTCCCAACAGGGGGCTTAGCCTACTCCCCAAAAGCTCCAAATCCCCAGTAGCATAAAAACAAAGGAAAGGCCCCAGAAATATCTTACCACCCTGGTTTCCGGCCAGCCTTTCAACTCATAATGGTGATGCAAGGGAGCCATGCGAAATATCCTCTTTCTCGTAGTTTGGTAGGATATAACCTGTAAGATAACACTTAAGGTTTCAATCACATAGACCCCACCAATAATAATCAAAGCTATTTCCGAGCGGGTTAAGGCCGCCACAGCAGCCACTGCTCCTCCCAGGGCCATAGAACCGGTATCTCCCATAAAAACCCGGGCAGGATGGCGGTTAAATATTAGAAAACCCAGGCAAGCTCCGGCCAGTGCGCCACAAAAAACACTCAAGCTATAATGTCCGGTCATAACGCAAATGACCGCCAGGGCCAGGCTTACAAAAAAGCTTACCCCGGAAGCCAGTCCATCCAGGCCATCAGTAAGATTCACCGCATTGGCAGTACTCACCACAACAAAAACAATGAAGGGAAGATACCACCAACCAGGATCCACTGCATGGCCGGTAAAGGGTATAAGTATAGCGGTTCCCCGTTTAAAATAAAGAATCAACAAAAGCCCGAAAAGAAATGCTATCAGGAGCTGCAATCCTAGTTTTTCTCGGGCACGGAGCCCCAGGGAACGTTTCAATACCACCTTGATATAGTCATCCCCAAAGCCTACTGAACCAAATGCCAGCATTAGCAGCACCGCTGCCAGGGCTTCAGTACTGCTACCTGCCATAATGAAGCTGGCCAGCATTACGGCGGTAATAATAATTATCCCCCCCATGGTGGGGGTGCCTGCTTTGGCATAATGACCTTTGGGGCCTTCCTCTCTAATATTCTGCCCTACTTTGAGCCGTTTAAGAAATGGTATCATTATAGGTCCCATTATTATTGAAACCACAATGGCAATAGCTGCCGCAATAAATGCATTAATTAAATAATTCTGCAAAGGATACCCTCCTGCTTAAGGAAAATTATTATTTGATTCCGCTGCAAAAAGTAATAATTATGCATTAGCTTGCATAAATATTCCGCTCCAGCGTCCTTAATAGCGACCGCAGGGAGCATCAGTTGTGCCCGACAGGGCGCTCCGCATGGGCAACACTCGCTTTGCATATTTATGCAACCCTATGCAGCAAAAAGGGGTTTTTGCAGTAGAGTCATTATTTAAAATAAGAACGAATTTCTTCCGCCAGGCTTTCCAGCTGCATTCCCCGGGAAGCCTTAAACAATATGGTATCACTGCTGCTCAGGCTTTGTTTAAGAAATTCTATGCTTTCTTCTTTGGAAAGGTAATGCTTGACCTGCTCTCCTGCCATGCCTGCTGCCCGGGCCGCTTCCGCCATCCATGCCGCCCGTTCCCCTATGCATATCAAAAGATCCACCTGGTTCTTAACCGCATGGCGACCAACTTCCCGGTGTCCCTCCTGCTCGTAATCACCCAATTCCAACATATCTCCCAAAACCGCTGCCAATTTGCCTTTTCCCCGCAGCTCCCGGCTGGTTTCCAGGGCATTAATCATGGAAAGCGTATTAGCATTATAAGTATCATTGATTATCTTTCCCCCGGCAGGTAGAGGAATAATCTCCAGGCGCTGGGAACCCGGATTGAAATTAAGCAGGCTGGACTTTATTTCTTCCATGGAAACCCCCAGCAGAAACGCCATGGCTGCAGCAGCCACTGCATTCATAGCCCATCTCCTTGAAGGCAACGGCAAGAACAGTTTTTCCGGCTGACCCAGGCAGATAAGACTTATTTCTATACCTTGATTTCTTATAGTAGTTTCCTCAATGCGAAAATCACAGGATTTACTATAGCCAAAGCGGTATTTTTTGCCCGCATATGGCCGAACCGCTTCCTCCAGCAGTGGAGAATCCCCATTAATAAGAGCAAAGTCACCGGTCCTGAGAGTTGCCAGTACTTCCGCTTTTGCCCGGGCTATATTCTCCAGGCTGCCCAGGGTTTCCAGGTGTACCTTTTCCACATTGCTTATAAGGGCCGCGCTCGGCTGAGCTATTGCAGCCAGCTGCAACAATTCCCCCCGGCCCCTCATGGCCATTTCCAGTACCGCCACCTGATGAGTTTCATCCAGTTGCAATAAGGTCAAGGGAAGGCCAATTTCATTATTGTAATTGCCACTGCTTTTCAAGGTTTTAAAACGGGATTGCAGGCAGAGAGCTAAAACATCCTTGGTACTGGTTTTGCCAACACTGCCCGTAACCGCCACCACCGGTATATTGAAGCTGCGCCGGTAAGCAGCAGCCAGATCCTGCAAAGCATCAAGAGTATCATTAACCAGGATTAGAGCTTTACCGGGGCCGGCTTTAGTCAAGCAGTCCCCCCGGGAGACAACAACCACCGCAGCCCCATTTCTCCATGCATCCTCCAGAAAATCATGTCCATCAGAACTTTCTCCTTTAAAGGCAAAAAACAAATACCCGGGGTTAACTCGGCGTGAATCAATCTCCACCCCGCTAACTATGGTCTTTTCATTGCCAGCCAGGAGTTTTCCTTTAATACTATCTACAACAAAACCCAGCTCCAAATACATTATTTTACCTTTCCTCTCAAGAATTCGGCTGCCACTTTCCGGTCATCGAATTCCAGGACCTGATCCTTTACCAATTGATAGTTTTCATGCCCTTTCCCGGCTATAACCACCAAATCACCCGTGCGCGCCAGGTGAATAGCATGTCTTATAGCTTCTCTGCGGTCGGCAATTATAGCATAACGGGATTTTTCCACCTTATCCATCCCGGGAATTATCTCCGCAATAATGGCATGGGGGGCCTCACTGCGCGGGTTATCGGAAGTCACCACGCAAAAATCGCTGTATTTGGCGGCAATTTCACCCATAAGCGGTCTTTTACCCCGATCCCGGTCACCTCCACAGCCAAATACGCTAATCAAGCGCTTTTCCCCTAGTTCCCGGGCTGTTCGTAGAACATTTTCCAAACCATCGGGAGTATGAGCATAGTCCACAATCACCGCAAAATCCTGCCCGCAGTCGACCTTTTCAAAACGCCCCGGTACCCCCTCCACCCTGGCCAGAGCCGATTGAATTAAGCCTGGATCGATCCCCTCCTGCAAAGCAAAGCTGATGGCCGCCAAAGCATTGTAAATACTAAAAAGACCAATGAGTTTCATATTTATAATAAGGCTTTTATCTCCGTACTGTAGCCGGAAACTACTGCCATTCAAGTCAATCTTGAGTTCGCCGGCTTGATAATCGGCTCTCTTTTTTATTCCATAACTACGGCAAGGGATTGCGGCAGCCTGAAAAATCTCTTCGGCCCAGGGGTCATCGATATTGATAATAGCAAAATTTTGCTCTTCTGCTTTTATCATTTGAAAGAGCTGAAGCTTGGCCGCCCGGTAATTATCCATATTTTGATGAAAATCCAGGTGGTCCTGAGTCAAGTTGGTAAATACCGCCACATTGAAATCTATCTCTGCCACCCGCTGCAGCTGCAAAGCGTGCGATGATACCTCCATTACTATATAATCGGCCTTTTCCTCCCGGCATAAAGCCATAAATTTCTCAATCTCCAGAGCTTCCGGGGTAGTGTGTTGCATTTCTCTTTGCATTTTACCGACCTGGGCATAAAGAGTGCCCATTATGGCCGTTTTCTTACCCGTCTCTTCCAAAATAGCCTTGATTAAATGCGTGGTAGTAGTTTTACCATTAGTTCCGGTAACTGCAACCACCCTCATGGATTTTGAAGGCCGGCGATAATAGTTGGCCGCCAACAAGGCCAGAGCACTACGGGTGTCGGGAGTGGTAAGCAAAGTCGCTTTTCCCTCCGTATCCAGCTGTCTTTCGGCCAAAACCGCCCCGGCTCCATTCTCAATTGCCTGTCCGGCAAACAGGTGACCATCACTCTTCAAACCGCTAATGCAGATAAAAATATCCCCCGGCTTAACCCGTCTGGAATCATAAGCAATTCCACTAATCTCCCTATCTAAAGGACCATCCTGCAGCTCTATGGTTAAATTTTCAATTAATTCCACCAGCTTCAAAAGCAGTCCCCCTTTTTCTCATTCTCCCAGCATGCCCGGTATTTCAACTCTAAAAACCCCTGACCCCTTGACCCCTCACGCCTCACTTCCCCTTATTCTCCCACCGGCTGGAACTTAACCTTTATGCTGGAGCCACTGCTTACCACTTTCCCGGCCTCAGGCAATTGCTGGTAAGCCAGGCCATATCCCTCCGGTACTAAATGAAGCCCCAGATCAGCCAGTATTCTGGCTACTTCTTTCATTGATTTCCCCTGTAAATCGGGAATAGTAACCTCGGCGCCTTCCTTTCCCCCTTCAAAGGGAGAAAGATGGATTATAACCTCAGAATCCCGCTCCACTTTAGTATGGGCCCGGGGAGTCTGCTGCCATACCACAGTACCGCTGCCATCGATCTCGACTCTCAAACCCCGTGCCTTGATTAGGGAACTGGCCTCTGACACTGGCAGGTTAACTACATCAGGCACTATAAGCTGTTCCTTTTGCTCTATGCTTTGCCCATCCTTGCCCGAATTATACCTGGGTATTTCCAGGTATTTGAAGGAATCATTCAGGATTTCCCGAAAAGCCGGTGCCGCCACCCAGCCTCCATAATAGGGGTAACCCTTGGGAGCATCAACCACTACAATGCCCAACAGCCGCGGCTGGTCAGCCGGAGCAAAGCCTACAAAAGAAGCTACATGCTCATTGCTCATGTATCTCCCATCAGGGCCTACTTTTTGGGCCGTACCTGTTTTCCCGGCAACCTTATAGCCCTCCAAATAAGCATTCCGTCCCGTCCCATTTACCACTTCGCCTTCCAGCATTCCACAAAGTTCCCGGGCGGTTTCGGGGGAAATAACCTGCCTCACCACCTGGGGCTCAACTTTTTTTATAACATTTCCCTTATCATCTATAACCTGTTTCAATAAATGCGGCTTCATCAGCTTACCCTCATTGGCCACCGCCCCTACCGCTGTCAGCAACTGTATGGGAGTTACCGCATTGGCCTGCCCCATGGCCATGGTGGCCAGTTCAATCTGCTGCGCTGAAGCCCGGGGAATAAGAATCCCTTCCGCCTCACCGGGCAGGTCAATACCGGTTTTTTGTCCAAAACCAAAAGCCTTGAGATATTTATAGTAGTTTTCCAGACCTAACTCCAAACCTATCTGTATAAAAGCTACATTACAAGATTTCTCAATAGTCTGGGCAAAGCTCTGGCTGCCGTGGGGTTTTCTGTCCGGGCAGCCAATAACCTCTTTACCCACCTTAATATAACCAGGACAATAAAACCGGCTTTCCGCATTCACCACACCTTCCTGCAAAGCCATAGCCGCAGTGGTTATCTTCATAGTGGAACCCGGTTCATAACTATCGTTGATGCCATAATTCCGGCGATTGCTGACCGCATATGCCGAAAAATCATTGGGGTCGAAAGTAGGACGGGAAGCCAGCGCCAGTATTTCTCCGGTTGACACATCCATTATTATGGCCGCAGCTGATTTAGCTTTTCTTTCGTTAAAGACTTTGTCGACTTCCCTTTCCGCAATATACTGAATAGTTTCATCAATGGTTAATATCAAATTAGCCCCATCAACCGGAGGGATAAACTTATGAGTAGCTTCGGGAATAGGCCGGTTGACGGCATCATGCTCTATGATTATGCGGCCTTTGGTTCCCCCCACCAGTTTGTCGTAATAAAAATCAACCCCTTCGAGACCGTTGTTGTCCACCCCGGCAATACCCAGCACATGACTGGCCAAAGTACCTTTGGGATAATAGCGGCGGCTTTCTTCCGTAAGCCCGATTCCCGGCAAATCCATTTTTCTTATTACTTTCGATTTTTCCGGATCAATCTGTCGTTTTACCCATTCGAAAGAACTATTCCGGCTAATTCGGCGCAACAAGCTTTCTTCGTCCATTTCCAAGACCTGTGCCAGCTTAGCGGCAATCTCCTTTTGCTGCCCCTTACTGCAAACTTCAGCCGGAATGGCATAGACCGAATCAGCGCTTACGGAAATAGCTAATTCATTGCCATTGCGGTCATAGATTATACCTCTTTTGGATTCTACCGGCACATCCCGCATCCGGTTTTGCAGCGCTTTTTCCGAGAGCTCGGCCCCTTTGACAAATTGTACCCAAAAGACCCTGCTCCCCAAAAGTAAAAATATAATGACAAAGAAGAAAAAAAGCGTAGCAATACGCTTTCTTACTATGAAACCGGTGGTTTGCATCAATATCCACCTCGTTCTTTAGTTGCTTCGGGCGGCCAAACGAATCAAATTATCATAGATCTTTTTTAAAGCCTTTTCCTGATCACGATTGGCAACATTTACAGAATCTTGTTTCACTGCCGTCTCCCCTCTCCGCTCGGAAGGAATCACCACCGCAAAATTTAAATCTTCTTCCGCTTTTACCATGCCCAAATCCTTTGTAGCCAGTAGTTCTATCCTATCCAGAGAACTTTTCTGGGCTATTTCATACTCAATACGCTGGTTGGAGGCTTGTAGTTTTTCAATATCCTTTTGCAGCCCTACAATCTGGTAACCCATAGTGGATATCGTTATACATAGAAAAACTATTAATAAAGCCCAGGCAAAGAAAAACAGCCCACCCTTAAACAACCAGGTTTTTCGGCAATCAATTTTTTTATAAGTCCTTCGTATCTTTCTGCTTTGCCTGCTTTGCAGTTCCTGCTGGATAGCTCCGGGAGTATCCAGAACTCTAGCTAAACTATGGCCTGCCTGTAACATATCTTTATTCTTCCTCCCCTGAATATAGAACTTTTAGATTTTTTCGGCTACCCGCAGTTTGGCGCTTCGAGCGCGGGGGTTAGCCTCAGATTCCTCTTTTGAAGCCACTATCGGCTTACGGCTTATTATTTTCAATTCCGCCTGGTGCCCGCAGGTACAAATCGGGCTTTGGCTGGGACAAATACAAGTCCGGGCCCGGTTTTTCATGAATTCCTTGACCATCCGGTCTTCCAGAGAATGAAAAGTGATAACACACAACCTGCCCCCTGTTTTCAATGCTTCCAGAGCCTGCGGCAAAACTTCCCTTAAAGCATCCAATTCACTATTGACCGCCATTCTTAAGGCCTGAAAGCTCTTGCGTGCCGGGTGTTTTCCCCGGCGGTAGGCAGCCGGTACCGCTGCTTTGATAATTTCCACCAGTTGCAGAGTGCTGTCTATACTCCCGGTCTTTCTGTGTTTCGTTATAGCCGCAGCTATGCGCCGGGAATAACGCTCCTCACCAAAATCAAATAGTATTTGCGCAATCTTCTCTTCCGGATAAAAGTTTATAATCTCCCAGGCTTTTAAATCCTGTTCCTGATTCATCCTCATATCCAGGCCGGCATCTTCATGAAAACTGAAACCCCTCTCCGGCGTATCCAATTGAAATGAAGATACCCCCAGGTCTAACAACACCCCATCTACCGCTGAGATTCCTTCATGCTCCAACATCTGCTTTAGATTCCTGAAATCTCCATGGACAAAAGTAACATTGGGCAACGGTAATCGCTGCCTGCTCTGTTCCAGAATAGCCATATCCTTATCAATAGCCAGCACCCGGGCGCCAGCCTTCAGGTGCTGGAGAAGCTTTTCCAGATGTCCCCCTCCTCCCAGCGTACAGTCAACATAGCAACCCTTAGGATCACCCAGCAGACTGGATATAACCTCATCAAGCAAAACGGGTATATGCAAAAGCTAACCACTCCTATATTCCCAGATCAACCAGGCTTTCCGCAATTTCCTCGTAAGATGATTGTGCATTCTCGTTATAGTCTGTCCATTTTTCTATAGACCAAATCTCAACCCTGGTACCTACGCCAATTATTATTACATCCCGGTCAATCCCCGCATATTCCCTGAGGTTGAGCGGCAATACCGACCGTCCTTGCCTATCCAAATCCAACTCGGCAGCTCCCGAGAAAAAAAAACGCACAAAAGAACGCACATCCGCCCGTGTGAACGGAAGTGAACGCAACTTTTTCTCAATAAGCTGCCATTCATCCTGGGGATAGAGAAAAATACAATTATCCAATCCCTTGGTAGCCACAAATTTGTAGCCAATCTCTTCACGGAATTTTGCCGGAATTGTAATTCTGCCCTTTTCATCCAGTGAATGTTGATATTCGCCTAAGAACATTTGTTCTGCCCCTTCTGAGCTTTTTATTGGGATTATACTCCACTTTACTCCACTTTACTCCACCTTATTCTATTCGCCCCAATCATTATCCTTCTTTGTGAAATTTTTTACAAACACAAAAGTTGCGGCTTATCGACATTCAAGCCTTGTAGCTGCTTTATTTGAGCTCATTCGGCAATTTTTTTGCAAAGAAAAAATTGCACTCTTGCCCCATAAAAAATTAGACCCTGGTCCTAAGCCTAATGTCCAAAAATAGACAAAAAAAGAGCCGAGTCTCCTCACTCGGCTCAGAATATTTGACAATATTTATGTTTTCGCGCGGTTGTATTCTAATCCCATTGCAATAACTTAACAACTTAAGTGCCTGGCACCTGCTATAAACGGTAGAGCTGGGACTCATCCAGGAACTTTATTCCTTTTTGGCGGAATATTTCGCTGGTCTTTTCGCTGTCCTCAACCTTCAAAACTACCAGGGCATCATTGCCTGATGTACCAATAAACGCATATAAATACTCAATATTAAGATTTTCCTCATGCATCTGTTCCAGTACGGTTGCCAGCCCGCCGGGAGAATCAGCTACTTGAACCGCCAGCACCTCTGTTTCACTGACGGTAAAGCCATTTTCCTTCAAAACCTGATAGGCTCTATCCGGTTCATTGACTATCAATCGCAATATCCCAAAATCAGAAGTATCCGCAATTGACAGGGCTCTGATGTTGATTCCCGCAGTCCCCAGAACCCGGGTAACATGAGAGAGTCTTCCCGCCTTGTTCTCTAAAAATACCGAAATCTGTTTAGCCACTGCTTTCCCTCCTTACACATTTCTCTTGTCTATCACTCTTTGAGCTTTGCCTTCACTCCGAGGTATGGATTTGGGTTCGACCAGCCTTACTTTTACCCCTATGCCCAGATTGCTCTCCAAATCTTTACGGATTAACCCCCCCAGTTCTTCTAATTTGCGCACTTCATCGCTGAATAAACGCTCGGAAACCTCTACCTGCACTTCCAGTTGATCCAGATTGCCCTTCCGGTCCACTATCAGCAGGTAATGGGGTTCCACTCCGGGAATGTTAAGCAGAACGCTTTCCACCATGGAGGGAAAAACATTTACCCCCCGAATAATTACCATGTCATCAGAACGGCCGAGAACCTTTTGCATGCGGACATGGGTTCTCCCGCAATCACAGCGTGTTCTCTCCAGGGTAGTAAGGTCGCGGGTACGGTACCTGATTAAAGGCAGCGCTTCTTTGGTAATACTGGTTATGACCAACTCACCCGGGCAGCCATCCGGCAGAACTTCTTCGGTAAGCGGGTCAATAATCTCGGCCAGAAAATGGTCCTCAGCGATATGCAGACCATTTTTACAGGAGCATTCAATGGCTACACCCGGACCGATAATCTCACTCAAACCGTAAATATCAAAGGCATTTATTCCCAGTTTATTCTCTATTTCCCGGCGCATACTCTCCGACCAGGGTTCGGCTCCAAAAACCCCGGCTTTCAGTTTTAAATCATTTGGTTCAATCCCGCCCTCCAGCATAGCCTCATGCATAAACAAGGCATAGGAAGGGGTGCAGGTAAGCAGGGTGGTTCCAAAATCCTGCATCAGCATCACCTGCCGGCGGGTATTGCCGCCGGAAGTGGGGATAACCGAAGCCCCTATTCGCTCAGCCCCGTAGTGTATTCCCAATCCTCCGGTGAACAGCCCGTAGCCATATGAATTCTGAATTACCGCGTTTTTGGTGGCTCCCGCACTGGTCAAGGCCCGGGCCATCAGCTCAGCCCATATTTCGATGTCTTTTTTGGTATAACCAACTACCGTTGGTTTTCCCGTGGTTCCGGATGAAGAATGAATCCTGACCACTTCGCTCATCGGTACGGCAAAAAGATTAAAGGGGTAATTATCGCGCAAATCCTGTTTGGTGGTGAACGGTAGTTGTTTTAAATCATCCAGGCTCCGTATATCTTCTGCCGTAATGCCGACCTGGCTTAGTTTCTCCTTATAGGTGGGAACAAAAGCATAGGTTCTGAATACCGTTTCTTTTAACCTTCTTAACTGTAGTTTTTCCAGCTCTTCCCTGGGCATACATTCCTTTTCCTTATCCCAGTACAACATTAATTCTACCTCCTTTATTAATTTCCTCCCTTGTCATGGGGACGGGGTTATTGACAACTTATTTGCCCCTCACTTTTCTAATCAAAAAGTTATTAGTATTAATAAATATACCGCTCCAGCGCCCTTAATAGCGACCGCAGGGAGCATCAGTTGTGCCCGGCAGGGCGCTTCGCTGAGCAATACTCCGCCAGGGGGCATTCTTGACAAAACGCCTTTCTTTTCTTGCAATAATTGGCTCCCAGGGCTACCAGCAAAGCATGATATTCGTTATATATTTGGGTATCGGCCGGCAGGTGGCGCTGCATCAATCCCTGCATCTTCTCATAAGAACATTTATCTTCCACCCATCCCAGCCGGGAAAATATTCGAATAGTATAGGCATCAACCACAAAAACAGGGTAATTACCGGCATAGAGCAAAATAGAATCGGCGGTCTCCGGGCCTATACCCCACAAGGCCAGAAGCCTCGCTCTTATTTGCGAGAGGGGTTCGCTAAACATGAGGTCAATATCACCGCCATAATTCTCAGCAATAAAATCCAGCAAAATCTTTAACCTGCGAGCTTTTTGGCGATGATAGAGGGCTGGTTTGATGAAATCTGCCAGTTCTTCTTCTGTGATGGCCAGCAAGGCGGAAAAATCGAGCAACCCGGCCTCCTTAAGAGCCGCAATAGCCTTCTCCACATTTTTCCAGGCAACCGCCTGGGTCAGTACTGCACCCAGCATTATTTCCAGGCAGCTTTCCCCCGGCCACCATCCCCGTGGACCAAAACGCTCAAGAAGCTTATGGTATATTTCCATTAATCTCTGCTGCTTCATATTACCTCCGCTTACCCAGGCTAGCATATATCATAGGAACGGTTCTTCTGATAAATATGTCAACAACCCCGTCCCCTTGTCACGTTTTAGGAACGGTTCTTCTGATAAATATGTCAACAACCCCGTCCCCTTGTCACGTTTATAAATAACCCCTCACCCCTCACCCCTCACTTTTCTTACTAATCAACTGCTTGACCGCATAACTGGCCAGCAATAAACCCGCAGCCGCAGGCACAAAAGATATGCTGCCCAGCCTGGTTTCCCCCGAATAAGCAGTTTTAACCGGGGTTTCCCGCGAGTAAACCACCGGAACTCCCTGCAGGATATTTTCCCGGCGCAGTTCTCTTCGCAGTTTTCGGGCTACGGGACATATTGAACTGTCTTTAATATCGGCAATAGTAAGCAGGAGGGGATCAAGCCGGTTGGCTGTACCCATAGAACTGATTACAGGAATCTTCCTGTGCAGGCAGGTTTTAATCAGATGAATCTTATCAGGGAGGGAATCAATAGCATCCAGAACAAAATGAATTTCTTCGTCCAAAATCTCCGCACTGCTTTCCTCGGAATAGCTGAACGGATACTCCTCGAGCTGGAGTCCGGGGTTGATATCCCGCAGCCTCCGGCCCATGACTTCGGCCTTTAACTCGCCCCGGGTGGAATTCAAGGCCACTAGCTGCCGGTTGATATTACTGGCCTCAACCCGGTCAGGATCACATAGAATAATCCTGCCGACTCCGCAGCGAGCAATAGCTTCAGCCGCATAGGAACCAACTCCGCCCAGTCCTATCACCAGCATGCAGGAAGCTCGAAGTATATTCATGGCCTCCTGGCCAATCAATAGTTCTGTCCGCTGAAAAAATCTTTCATTCATCATGCAAAAACCCCACCGAGCCGTGATGCCGTAGTTTTAACCTGCTTTGCAGGTGGGTGCCCTCCCGCATATTTAATGTGTCCCGCAGCTGCGGGCTTACAAGTCATAAGCGGAGACAGGTTCCCTTAATTTTTGTGTTGGCAAAAACTTAACAGCTATTCACGCACACAGCAGGGGTTTACTTGTCAGGTCTTTACTATGTCTTTTCAGGTAAAATAATACCATAGAATACCGGCTTCTTCAAGACATTGGTTTTGTAATTATTCGCCACCATTTCCATTTCTGCTATTTTTCTCTAATCCTAAGGGCCAATTCCCTCAGCTGCCTGGCGCTTACTGTTGATGGTGCTTCCGTCATAGGACAGGAAGCACTCTGGGTTTTGGGGAAAGCCATTACGTCTCGTACACTGTTTCTTCCGGCCAGGAGCATCAAGAGACGATCTACTCCAAAAGCAATACCGCCATGAGGTGGAGTGCCGTATTCGAATGCTTCCAGCATAAAACCGAATTTATCCCGAGCTTCTTCCTGGCTCATACCCAGTACGGAAAACATCTTTTCCTGCCATTCCCGCCGGTGTATACGTATGCTCCCTCCGCCCAGTTCGGTTCCATTAAGAACCAGGTCGTAGGCCCGGGCCTTAACCCTTCCCGGTTCACGGGCCATAATCTCTATGTCCTCCAGGCGGGGTGAAGTAAAGGGGTGATGCTTGGCCTGGTAGCGTTTTTCCTCCTCATCATATTCCAGGAGGGGAAAATCCGTCACCCAAACAAAATTCAACTCCTCTTCCGCAATTAGGCCCATTTTCCGGCCCAACTCCAGTCGCAGGCTGCCCATGACCCGGGCCACTATTTCAGCCTGGTCCGCTCCAAAGAGTATAAGGTCCCCGCTTTCAGCTCCAGTTGCCGCCAGAATCTGCTTGATTTCCTCTTCGCTTAAAAACTTGGTAATAGGCGAGCGCAGTTCATTTTCCTGAACCAGTATCCAGGCCATACCTTTAGCTCCGCTTTCCACCGCCATAGCCCCCAGGGCATCTATTTCCCGGCGAGTAAAGGAACCGCATCCTTTAGCATTCAGAGCCCGGACCACGCCCCCGGATTGCAAAGCCGAAGCAAAGACCTTAAACTGCGTGTTCCGGAGCATTTCGCTTAACTCCACAATCTCCAGGCCAAAGCGTAAATCAGGTTTGTCCGAACCGTACTTTATCATAGCATCATCATAGGCCAGGCGCGGGAATGGGGTTTTAATGACCTTCCCCGCAGCCTTGAAAAAGATCTCAGCCATCATTTCTTCTACCAGCACAATAATGTCCTCTTCATCAACGAAAGACATCTCCATATCCAATTGGGTGAATTCCGGCTGGCGATCGGCCCTGAGGTCCTCATCCCGGAAACAACGGGCAATCTGGAAATACTTCTCCATCCCGGCTACCATAAGTATCTGTTTGAATATCTGCGGAGATTGGGGCAAAGCATAGAATTCACCAGGGTGAACGCGGCTGGGTACCAGGTAATCCCTGGCCCCTTCGGGAGTGCTTTTCGTCAAAATGGGGGTTTCTATTTCGATAAAACCCCGGCTATCCAGAAAGTCGCGCATGCACTTGACCACTCGGTGTCTTAAGAGCAGGTTGTCTCGCATCTCGGGCCGCCGCAAATCCAGATAGCGGTATTTCAGGCGCAGGTTTTCATCAACATCTATATCATTCTCAATATAAAAAGGAGGAGTTTTGGCCGGGCTTAAAACTTCCATATCGTCTACATACACTTCCACTTTGCCGGTTTTAAGGTTGGGGTTTTCCGTAGCCTCAGGGCGGAGAGAAAGCTTGCCCCGCACGGCTATTACATACTCGCTTCTTATTTGTTCCGCCAGGTGAAAAGCCTCCTCTTTGACTTCAGGACTGAATACCAGTTGAATTATGCCGGAGCGATCCCGCAAATCAACGAAAATCAAACCGCCATGATCCCTTCTGGTGTCCACCCAGCCATTGAGCACTACTTCCCGTCCCACCAGATGAGTATCCAGTTCGCTGGCATTATGAGTTCTTTTCATCAGTGTTTCTCCTCCTACTTCGTTTCTATAACGGATCTAATGCTGTCAATCAATTCTTCCTGACCCAGCTGCCGCTGTTCTTTGCTTTGCATATCCCGCAAGGTCCAGAAGTGTTTTTCCACTTCCTCTTCACCCACCATAACTACGAACCTGGCAGCAGTTTTCCCGGCATACTTCATCTGCGCCTTGCCGCTGCGGCCGCCATAGTCCTTGTCTGCCCTGATGCCCCTGCGCCGGAGCTCACTTACCAGCTGTAATCCTTGCATCTCATAGGCATCATTCATTACCACCACAAAAACATCCAGCGAAGGCTTGGAAAACTCCCGTTTACCCAGCATATCGAGAGCCAGCAGCAAGCGTTCCATACCCAGGGCAAAACCGATACCCGGTATGTCTGGTCCACCCAGCTCTTTTACCAGCCCATCATACCTCCCCCCACCACCGACCGCGCTTTGCGCTCCGATGCCGGGAAGGTGAATCTCAAAAGCGGTATTGCTGTAGTAGTCCAGGCCGCGAACCAGGTTGTTGTCGTGGATATAGCTTACCCCATTAGCCTGCAGAGCCGCTTGCACCCGGCTATAATGCTCCTGGCAATAAGGGCAGAGATGGTCGTAAAAAATGGGATATCCCCTAATAGCCTGGTGACAAGTTTCCATTTTGCAATCCAAAACCCGTAAGGGATTTTGCATATATCTTTGCTGGCAATCCTGACACAATTGCTCTTTGAACGGGCTAATATGCTGCAGCAGTTTTTGCCGGTAGTCATCACGACATACGGAGCAGCCCAGCGAATTCAAATGCAGTTCGTAGTCATCTAAACCCAGGCGCCTTAAAATCTCCACCAGCAAGATGATAATTTCCGCATCCAGATAAGGACTATTACTGCCAAAAGCCTCAACCCCGAATTGATGGAATTGCCGGTATCTCCCGGTCTGCGGGCGGTCATAACGAAACATGGGGCCCAGGTAATACCATTTGACCGGCATTACACCACTATATATCCCATGCTCAATCAAGGCCCGGGCACAAGGGGCAGTACCTTCCGGGCGCAAGGTCAGGCTGCGCCGCGAACGGTCATTAAAGCTGTACATTTCTTTGCTGACAATGTCAGTCCCCTGGCCAACACCTCGCTGAAACAACTCGCTATGCTCGAATAGCGGAGTCCTGATTTCTCTAAAACCAAAGGATTCAGCGCTATCCCTCATTATTTTTTCAATATACTGCCACTTTACAGAATCCTGAGGTAAAATATCATAGGTTCCCCTGGGGGCTTTGACTTGCATATATTACTCCTCCGGAACAATAAATCCTAGTTCCTAATTAATAAATATCCGACCCGTCTTGTCCGGGTCAAAGCTCAAGTCCATCCTGCATCTAAAGAAGTCTTGGCGGAACCATTCCTTGGTTCTACTGCAAAAACCCCTTTTTGTTGCATAGGGTTGCATAAATATGCAAAGCGAGCGTTGGCGAAGCATGGATGCTACACCCGGCGAAGACGAGCAGGCGAAAGGGGGCGAGCGACAGGATGTCGCGAGAGCGCCACCTCCCATGGACGGGAGATTGGCGCGGTACCCCTTGAGCTGCGAGTCGAGCCGTTGGTGTTGCCCATGCGTAGACTGCGAGCGGAATATTTATGCAAGCAAATGCATAATTATTACTTTTTGCAGTGGAACCATTCCTTGGATAATTCTAATTTAAGGCCTGAAGCTTGTCAACTTGCGCCTTATTAGCCTTTCCCATTGATACTGTATCAATAAGCCTTTATTCCCTCACTCCCTCCTTCCTTTTTCCTACTCCCTAACTCCTCACCCCTCACTTGCTACTCCCTGCCTTTTGCCGGATTTCTTCTGCTGTGCGCGTATTTCCCCGAAGATAGCTTCTCCGGAAATATCATGATAAGATTCATATTTTATTGTTGTTATTCCTGCTTCCCTTGCCTATTCTTGCGATAGCATCACCCCTTTCGCATCATGTTTCTTTCCTCCCTGTTCTTCTTAAGGGCGACATCATTCATGCTTTGGCTGCTTATTCCAACTACTCCTGCCGTGTTTTTCCTCGGGTACAAGAGGAGTACGAACCCAGGTATTTAACCAAAGTGCAGCGCTTCTGCAATTCCTTCAATAGTTCCTCTATGCCAACCCGGTTAGAGCCATTCTCAACTTCGATGTAAAAAGAATAGCTGCCTTTTGCCAATTTCCCCGGGCGTGATTCTATCTTGCTCAAGTTTAAATTTCTGCGATTGAAGATTTCCAGGGTATGGTACAGGGCTCCCGGACGGTCAGGCAAAGTAAAAATTATGCTGCTTTTCTCCTTTTCCACTTTGGGCGCCTGACCCGATCGAACATGAACAAACCTGGTGTAATTATCTTCGTCCTGAATGTTGTTCTGTATCATTTCCAAACCATAGAGGTTGCAGGCCAGCTGGTTGCCGATACATGCCGCCCTTCTTTCCTCACTCCTAACAATTTCCGCCGCCCGTGTCGTACTGGTAGTTATTTCCTTCCTTGTTTCCGGCAAATAGCTATTTATAAAATGTTGGCATTGCATCAATGCTGTGGGCTGAGAAACCAGAAGTTCAATATCAGCCAGATCCAGCTTTTTCCCTGCCATCAGATGCTGTCTTACCGGGATGCTTATTTCACCCTTTATATATACGTTGTTCGCTTCCAGTGCCTCCATAGTGAGGCTTATGCTGCCTGCCCGGGAATTTTCCATAGGTATTAAAGCCTCTGCAACCTGCTTGGTATTTAGTAGAACAAAAATTTCAGGAATGCTTCGGGCCAGTACATAATCCTCTTTATCACTCCAATACAGCTGAGCAGCTTCTTCGCTGAAGGTTCCTGCCGGACCTAAAATAGCACAGGCCATTACCTCAACCTCCTTCCCACAGCTCGGGCCACCGGCCCAAGCTCTCGCATCATAGTGCTGAAGCCCCGGGGAGTTAATGATTGGTCCCCATCAGAAAGGGCTTTTTCCGGCTGCGGATGTACTTCCACCATTAAAGCATCCGCACCCGCTGCAATGGCTGCTCGGGCCATGGGGCTTACCAGGCTCCTGACCCCGGTAGCATGGCTGGGATCAACCATAACCGGCAAATGCGACAATTCCTTGACCAAAGCCACCGCAGAAAGATCGAGGGTGTTTCGTGTCCAGGGCTCGGAGCTGCGAATACCCCGCTCACATAGTATCACCTGGGAATTCCCGCCGGCCAGGATATACTCTGCTGCCAACAGCCATTCCTCAATACTGGCTGACATACCCCGCTTTAGAACCACCGGCTTCTTGAGCTGTCCCAATTTGCGCAATAAAGCAAAGTTCTGCATATTGCGCGCTCCTACTTGCAAGATATCCGCATAATCGGCCAGCAGCCCAATATCCTCACTATCCATTATCTCGCTTATCACCGGCATGTTCATATCCTCACCCACTCGAGCGAGCAATTTTAATCCCTTCTCGCCCAATCCCTGGAAGCTATAAGGAGAAGTCCTGGGTTTGAAAGCTCCTCCCCTCAGCATGGCTGCTCCTGCCGCCCGCACCTTGAAGGCCGTTTCTTTTAATAACTCTTCACTTTCCACCGCACATGGTCCGGCTATGACCATTACCTGTTCTCCGCCGATCAGGCAACCTTTAACGTCTATCTGAGTTGATTCGCTTTGACAAATACGGGATACCAGTAATTCACCATCTTTTTGGGCCAACAAATTTTTCATTTCCAGCACTCCTTTACTGAAATTTCAAAAAAATAAACCTCTCATCCCCCAAGGGACGAGAGGTCTGCTTGACTTCCCGCGGTACCACCCATTTTGGCTAAAGCCCACTCAAAAAAGGATACGGGACTCCTGCATTAAAAAAAGCTTCACATCCTCATGGGACGAGAAGCTTCTACTGCCCGCGGTACCACCCAAATTACCATTCCAGGTCCGCTTAAAAGATACAGGTTAATCCGATATCCCCTCCCTTTTAACGGTGGGAGCTCCGCCACGACCTACTTACCCAGGGTTTCAGCCAGGCACTCCGAAGTGAACTTCACTCCGCTTCCTTATAGAGATGCTTACAGCCGGTGGCATCTCCTCTCTGCATAATTCCACAAAGCTACTTTACTTCTTCATCGCATTTTGAAATATATGCGATAATATTACCACAATATTTAAGTATTTGTAAAGGCATTTGAAAAATTTTTATGGAATAGGGTTCTGGTACTAAACATGGACTTGTTTGCTTAAGTCAAAAACGGGTTGTGCATCCTCTCAAAACCAATAGTTGTTGCCGGTCCATGTCCGGGATAACAAATAGTATCATCATTATAACGAAAGAGCTTTTCTTTAATATTTTGAATCAATTGCTTGTAAGAGCCTCCCGGGAAATCCGTACGCCCAATGGAACCCTGGAACAAGGTGTCCCCTACAAAAATAATGTTTCCGGTTTTAAGACAAACCCCTCCCGGGCTGTGACCCGGAGTATGAATCACTTCCAACTCCACCGTATTGCCAATCTTTATAATGTCTCCTTCCCGGATAAACTGATCAGCCGGAGGGCTTACCACTTTGCTTCCCATCATAAACGAAAAATTGGAAACCGGATTTACCAGCATTTTAGCATCATTTTCATGAATAAGGATTTTGGCTCCGGTAGCATCTTTTATGGCCTGGTTGGCACCGATGTGATCAATATGACCATGGGTATTGATTATATACTGCGTTTTGAGTCCATCTTCCTCCAATAGATTCAATATAGCCCGGGCATTTCCCCCGGGATCGATAACCGCCACCTCTTTGGTCTCTTCGCAGCCGATGATATAGCAGTTGACCATCATACTGCTTAGTTCCAAACCCTTTAATATCATATCAATACTCCTTTCGAAAATATTTAATTCTACAGGGACCTATGATAAAACTTTGCTGTTGCGGAAGGCCTCACTCTAGTCCAAGGTTTATCATAAGCCTCTTAAAACAACTTTTCGCTATCCAGCAAAATGGTGCAAGGTCCGTCATTTTCTATGCTCAATACCATTTCCGCTCCGAAGATTCCGGTTTCTACCTGCACACCGCGGCGGCGAAGGCCATCAACACAGTAATCAAACAGCGGTTCGGCTAATTCCGGCAATTCAGCCTCAGAAAAACTCGGCCTGCGGCCTTTACGGGCATCACCATAAAGGGTGAACTGGCTAACCAGGAGTATTTCCCCCTCAATGTCCAGCAGAGAACGGTTCATCTTCCCCTCTTCATCAGGAAATATCCGAAGATTTACTATCTTATCCAGCAGGTAATCCCCATCAGCCTTGCTGTCCCCCTTCTTAATACCCAGCAAAACCATAAGACCCTGCTTTATTCTTCCCCGCAGCTTACCTTCAACTCTAACCTCACTAAAACTAACCCTTTGAACTACGGCCCGCAAGCGATTCACCTCTCATTTCCCCCGGCAAAACCCTTCTAACTTCTAAAACATCTCTAACATTTAGAATGCGCTGAATCACAGCTTGAAGGCGGCTCATATCTTTTATCTCCAATTTAAGGTTTATCACCGCCTGGTTGTTTTTGGTAGCACGAGAAAAAACCGAATTAATATGAATTCTGACCTCGGCAATTTCATTCATAACATCTGTGGTCAGGCGCGCCCGGTCAAAAGCCTTCACTTCCAGCTCTACATAGTAAATACCGCTGGTATCGGCCCATTCAACCTCCAGTATGCGATCTTTTTCATTCTGCAGATAATTTTGCATATTGGGGCAGTCTTTACGATGTACCGATACCCCCCGCCCCCGAGTAATATAACCCAAAACCTGATCTCCCGGCAAAGGATTACAACAACGAGCCAGTCTGATAGCCACATCATCCACACCCTTTACGCGCAGGGCGGTAGTAACTCGGTCCTTTACCGCAGCTTTGCTTTCCTCCGGGACCGCTGCTATATCCTCCAGCAGAAGGTCAGGAAAGTAAAGTTCCTTTTGCTTGTTCACTACCTGCAAAGCTGAAAGCGCACTATCCCCAATGGCCGCCAACAAATCTTCTACCGCATTGAAACCCAATTTCTTTACTACTTCTAGCAGTTTGTCTTCTTTAAGCAGCTCTTTGGGATTCAGGTGTTGCTTCTTTAATTCCTTCTCCAGCAAATCATGTCCCCGGATTATGTTCTCCTGCCGCTTCTCCCGGTTAAACCATTGCCTTATCCTGCTTTTAGCCGAAGAAGTTTTAACAAAATTCAACCAATCACGGGAGGGGCCAATCGAACTTTTGGAAGTTAATATCTCCACGATATCCCCATTTTCCAGCGGTAAATCCAGGGGTACAATACGCCCGTTAACCCGAGCACCAGTGCAGCGGTGCCCTACCTCGGTATGAACCCGGTAAGCAAAATCCACCGGGCAAGCCCCTTTAGTAAGTTCAAAAACAGCCCCTTTGGGTGAGAAGACGAAGACGGTATCATCAAAGAGATCGATTTTTAAAGATTCCATGAATTCACTGGTGTCTTTGACTTCCTGCTGCCACTCCAGTATCTGCCGCAGCCAGGACAGCTTTTCATCGAATTTTCGCTCCCGCGGATTATAGCCTTCTTTGTAGCGCCAGTGAGCAGCAATACCATATTCAGCAGTGCGATGCATTTCCGCAGTACGGATCTGTACTTCAAAAGGCTCACCTCCTCTACCAATCAAAGTAGTATGCAGCGACTGGTACATATTAGCCTTGGGGGTGGCAATATAGTCTTTAAAACGACCGGGTAAGGGCTTCCACATAGTATGAATAATACCCAGTACCCCGTAGCAATCCCGGACATCCTCAACCAAAACCCTAATAGCTATCTTATCGTATATTTCATCAACATCTTTTCCCTGTTTGATCATCTTTTTGTAAATACTGAATATGTTCTTGGGACGACCTTTAATATCAGCATCGATATCAATCTGATGAAGCCCAACCTCAATCTGCTCCACCAGGTCATTGACATAATTCTCCCTTTCCCGGCGTTTCTGTTTCAGCCGTTTGGCCACCTCATAGTACATTTCCGGCTCCATATAATAAAAAGCCAGGTCTTCCAGTTCCCATTTAAAACGAAATATGCCCAAACGATGAGCCAGGGGAGCGAATATCTCCATAGTCTCACGGGCAATTACTTTTTGTTTAGCTTCACCGTGGTAGCTCAGAGTCCGCATATTGTGGAGTCTATCCGCCAGCTTTATGATAATTACCCGGATATCCCGGGCCATGGCAATGAACATCCGCCGTAGATTTTCCGCCTGGGCATCCTCCCGGGACTTGAAATCTATTCGGGTAAGTTTGGTGACACCATCTACCAGTAAAGCGATTTCTTCGCCAAACTCCTTAAGTATATCCAGATAACTTACCTGGGTGTCTTCAATAACATCGTGCAGCAGTGCAGCACAAATAGTGGGAGTATCCATTTCAATATCCGCCAGTATGAGAGCAACTTCACACGGGTGAATAATATATGGCTCCCCGGATATCCTTTTTTGCCCCTGGTGAGCTTGCTCCGCCACCCTGAATGCTTTCTCAATCAGGGCAAAATCGGTATCGGGATCATATTCACTTACCCTCTTGATCAGGGCTTCGCATCTCATATTCATCACCATTTTAGAGATTTCTCGATTTGGCTTACCAGGTTTTGATAGTGCTTTTTTTCCGCCTGTCCTTCCAGATAATATGGGGAATTAGCAAGGTTTATTGTAGAGCTGTCCGGTTTCAGCAGCTTTATTTCAATAATACTACCTTCTTTTCGCCAACGGCACAAGTCCAGATCGCTCAATGTGAGCAGAACCGACAGTAGTTTTAACCGGGAAAATTTTTTCGCCGCTGCCGACCAGTTGTTCAAGTCGAGAATAATTGGATTCTGCCGCAATTCAATCAACTGGCGGAACCAGGCTTTAACTTCAGGTAAATCAGGATAGGCCTGATTTAAATAATCCCAATTGCTTTTTATACCCTGGCTATCAAACAAAGCTAGCACCGGCTCCTCACTGTCGGCAGCCATTTGCCCCCGGACGGAAAAAGCTTCATAAATACTAAAAGGTACATCGGCAAAAAACAGCCTTGCGTTAAGCCGTTTTTGGGGAAATATGCCGGCAAATACCCCGTCCGATAAGAATACGGAGGCTCCGGCCTTAAGACCTGATTGATATAAACTTCGCAGCTCTTCAAGCTCCCTTATTCCGGTTTGAACAACGGCCTGAGGCCATCGCCGTCTTAAGCTCTCCACCGTCCTTTTTCGATTGGTATATATCCAGGTAGGGGAAGGGGAGTCCGCCACCCGCTCTGTTCTCTGCCAGCAGAGTTCTGCCGTCGGGGGATATAAGGCTTCCTGCCGAAGTTCTTGATCATATTCCAGTTCCTTCATCTTCCCTGCCCATAACTCCAGAACAAGGCGGAGGTTTTGGGGGAAGGTGTTTCGTCTTAAATAATACCGGCAATATGCCCGGGTCATCAGATAGATTCGCGGCCTTCCCTGCCTGAACATATTTTCCGTCTCCCGTCTCTCGCCGGTATTCATCAAACCGTGCAACGCTTGTAAAGCGCTCCTATGAAAATAATTCTCCAAAACAACCCGGCTGCGCTTTAGTATCCGGGATGTAGGATAAATAAAAAGAACGGGCCTGCCCTCTTTCAATTCCTCCATACTAGCGGTCAATAGCTCTGCAGCCCTTTGCAGCTTGTTCTGGACTGTGCCGACCCTGTCCGGCATAAAGCTGCATTTCATATCTTTCACTTTGAGCTGTATCCTTTTCTGGCCCTGATATTCATTTTCCGCCAATTCAAAGAGCAGATCCTGACAGGAATTTCGCCATGGTAAATCCATATATTGCGCCTGGTTGAAAGCTATACCCTCTAAATCATCCGGTTCCGTTTTGAGCTTGAAATGTTCCCGCCCTTTGCCTATCAGAACAGCCGAGTTAATAGCTACCCGGCGCAACAAGAACAGCGGTACCGGATTACCTTCTCCACAAGGCTGCAAAAGCTCCAGTTCTTGGAGCAAGGCCTCATTTATGTCAACCGGCTTGATTTCAGCATCTATCTTTCGCTCAGAAGGTTTAAGCGAGGAAAGCTCTTGAGCTGCCGCCCATTCCAGAATTTTTTCTTTAAAAGCAGAAAAATTCCTGCGCTCCATCCTTAAACCGGCCGCCATTTTGTGCCCCCCGAATTGCTGCAAAAAGCAAGCAGCGTAATCAAGGGCCGCAAATATATCAATCCCCGCTATACTGCGGGCGGATCCCTTTCCGCAATCGCCCTCCCAGGAAATTAAAATACAAGGCCGCCGATAGTGTTCACTGAGGCGTGAGGCCACTATGCCAATAACCCCGTCATGCCAGTTTTCCCCACCCAATAAGAGTATTGCTTCCTTCTCCAGGTCAATATTCTGTTCGATTTCTGCCATTGCTTCCTGAAATATCGTCCCCTCAATTCTTTTTCTCTCTTCATTAACCCGGCATAAAAAAGCCGCCATCGAAGCGGCCCTTTCTTCGTCCCGGGCCAGAAGCAATTCAATGCTATTTCTGGCGCTATTAAGCCTCCCGGCTGAATTCAATCGTGGACCCAAGACAAATGCTATGTGCCAGGTTCTGAGGGTCTTGCCTTCCAGGGCTGTTTCCCGCAGTAAAGCCCGCAAGCCTTTGCGGCTTGTCTGCTCAATCTTTTTCAAGCCATACTTAACCATTATCCGGTTGTCACCCCGCAGCGGGACAATATCCGCTACTGTAGCCAGAGCTACCAGCTCCAACCACTTGTAGAGCTCTTCCTGCTCAATCTTTTGCTGGCAAAGGGCTGCTGCCAGCTTAAAGGCCACCCCTGCCCCCGCCAGGTCACTGCTCCCTGCTCCTCCCCCCAGCTTGGGGTTGATTATAGCCAAGGCTAGAGGAAGCTCATCCAGCGGTGTATGGTGATCGGTTATAATAAGATCCATTCCCAATTTACCAGCCAGCTGGCCTTCCGCCAGCGATGATATACCGCAATCCACAGTTATCAATAGCTGGCAGCCTTCACTGGCCAGCTTTTCTATGGCATCACCGTTCAAACCATAGCCCTCTAAGAAGCGGTCAGGGACATAATAACTACAATTGGCTCCCAGCAGCTGCAGGCATTCCAGCAGTATAACAATACTGCATACTCCATCAACATCATAGTCCCCATAGACCACTATCCTTTCGCCCGCCGCTATGGCCTGCTCTATCCTGGCCACTGCCAAATCCATATCTTTAAGCTGGAAGGGGTCACTCAAATCCTCCAGCTTCCCATACAAAAACCGGCTGGCCTCCTCAGTTCCGCCCATCCCCCGCTTCACCAATATTTTTGCCAGCAAGTGGGAAATCCCCATTTCCCCGGCTATTTTTTCCACTATTGTTTCATCATATTTCCCATTTATCCAACTTCTCATCATTTCTCCTCGTTTTATTCTCACTAATTCTCCATACCCTTCTCCAATCTTATCCAGATAAACCCAGGGTTTCATGTTTTTTATTCTACCATATCTTTGCTGGAACAGAACATTTGCCACAGTTCAGCATTTCCATATTATTACGGGGGTCAGATAAACAAAAACACATATATTTATTGGTAGAAGAAGTGAAAAAGCAACAGGGGGTGCTCTAATTGACCAAGCTTAGACATATGTATCCAGGTGCTAACAGCTGTCGCGGCTTCTACTCTTTCTACCAATATATGCTCTGGCCTGAAGGCGAACGGAAAATAATCTTAAAAGGTGGCCCCGGAGTAGGGAAGTCCACTTTTATGGAGAAAATTGCTGAGGCATTCTCTTCCCATGGTTTGGATATGGAATACCACTGCTGTTCTTCGGATAACCAATCCCTTGACGGGATAGTAATCGGGCAGAAGATATGCATCCTCGATGGTACTGCGCCACATGTGGTTGATCCACTTTTTCCGGGAGCAATGGACGAAATACTGAATCTGGGCGATTTCTGGGACAGCCGGATTATTAAAGAACATAAGAATGAAGTGATAAAGCTTGGTCAGGAAATTTCCCGCTGTTTTTCCCGAGCTTACCTGCGCTTACAGGAAGCTGCAGCCGCCTATGAAGAATGGCAGTCTTATTATAAAGAAGCCCGGGACCCGGCAGCGGTTAAGCGCAATATTTTAGCCTTGAGCCAGGAAATTTTACAGGACTGTTCTGTTTCACCTTATGAACTACGGCATCTATTCGCAGCAGCCATCACCCCGGCAGGACCGGTAACCCGGATAGAAAGCCTGGTTGACCATGATTATTCATTATACGCCCTTAAGGGCAGCCCGGGCAGTGGTAGCAAGGAATTATTGAAGCATGTCGCTTATATGCTGAAATTGCAGCAATATTATGGGGAAGTCTACCACAGCCCCTTCGAACCTCAAGAAATCGATCTTATCATTCTGCCTGAACAAAAAACCGCCTTGCTCGATTTTTCTTCCTATATTATAAATTACGGAGACAAAATCTCCGCTAAACCGAAACGCCTGTTGGATTTTGACGAGCTTATTCATAAATCACTTATAGACCCACATGCCGGAAGAGTATTCTCCGCCCGTAATCGCTTTGATGAATCTCTGCAGGGAGCAGTAGAATTTATTCGTAAGGCCAAGCAATTTCATGATGAATTGGAATCCTTTTATATCCCCGCCATGGATTTTACGGCCCTGGAAAACTTAAGGACAGAGCTGCTGCAGCAACTTATGGCAGAACTTTGATTCCGCTGCAAAAAGTAATAATTATGCATTTGCTTGCATAAATATTCCGCTCGCAGTCTACGCATGAGCAACACCAACGGCTCGTCTCGCGGCTCAAGGGGTGCCGCGCCAATCTCCCGTCCATAGGAGGTGGCGCTCTCGCGACATCCTGTCGCTCGCCCCCTTTCGCCTGCTCGTCTTCGCCGGGTGTTGCATCCATGCTTCGCCAACGCTCGCTTTGCATATTTATGCAACCCTTATGCAACAAAAAGGGGTTTTTGCAGTAGAACCAACTTTAGATTTTCTCCCATTTTATCTTACTATTCAATCATCTACTAATTCACTTTTCACCAGTTGTTACTTCAAACTTCCGCCCTCCGTCTTCCGTCCTCCGCCTTCCGTCTTCCGTCTTCCGACTTCCGACTTCCGTCCAATATCCTTGAAAAGATCTGGCCAAACTAGTAATATATTCTTTAAAATGTCCTGGGGAGCGATTATGCCATGAAATTCAAGGAACGCCTGCAATACTTGCGCTTGGAAAAGGAATTAAGTGAAATACAACTAAGTAAGAAGGTGGGTATAAGCGAATCGGTTATACGGCTTTACGAAAGAGGGAAACTTCGTATTGACCTGGAGCACCTGCATAAACTGGCGGCTTTTTTTGATGTAACACCCGGACTGCTCCTGGGAACCGCTTTCCCCCATTTGCCGCCGGAAGAAGCACTGGAAAGCCATCGAGTTGTTAATGAATTGCTGGAAATACGGAATGAAGAAAGAAAGGACGATGAGGATTCCCTTCCCTATTATATTGATTCATTGACTCAGACAGCAGCACAATCAAACAAGATATCAGCTAACAACAAAGCTCCTAACTGGCAAGCTGCGCTTAGAGCCGGAGTAGTTGCTGTTTACAATAGAATAGTATCCGCCCGTTCTGAAGCCAACCAGGAATTTATTGAGGACTACTGGCCGGTAAATACTACGGTTATGCAGATTTATGGCCAGGATATTTCCAACTACTTCTACTTGAGAGTCAACGGGGATTTTATGGAGCCTACTATCAAGAATCAAAGCATTGTTCTGGTCAAAAGACAAGCTCAAGTGGACAATAATGACCTGGCAGTGGTTCTCTATGAACAAAGTCCTGCTGCTGTTAAACGGTTGAACCGTTATGAGGATAAAATTATCCTGCTCTGCGACAATAACGCCTACCCGGCACAGATCTGCGAACAGGAAGAATACATTATCCTGGGCAAAGTTTTATGGAAACCGAAATGAGCCTGTCAAAAACTTTACATAAAAAGATAAACCCTTGTATTTTCGCCCTTGACCAGGCCTTGCTTTTCATAGGGAATATGGATAAAACCGCTGGCCCGGGATAGGATATTCATCAAACCCGATTTGCCTAGCAACGGAAGGGCCAGCTTTTCCCCCTTCTCTTCCCGCAGTTCTACCGGAACAAAGTCATCCCGACCTGCCTGTGATGATAGATTAAGCTCTAAACATGCATCAATACTTAAAGGTGGATAAGGGCTTAAAGCAGGTGCACATATAATATGAAACATCATCAAGGCTGAAACCGGGTGCCCGGGAAGTCCAATGACCATCTTATCCCCTATCTTAACAGCCAGGGTGGGTTTACCTGGTTTAACCGCAATGCCATGGAAAAGCATTTCCGCCCCGGGAAAAGATAAGAGGACATCCAGGGTTACATCCATTAGACCTACCGAGCTTCCTCCTGACATAATCAGCAAATCATTCTCCCTCAGCCCTAATTCCACCGCATTTTTAAAAACCTTAAAATCATCCATAACCAGAGGATAATTATGGGGAATCGCGCCACAGTCCCTGATAGCTGCTGCCAGTGCATGTGAGTTAACATCCCTTACTTTGCCGGTGGAAGGGGTCTCTTCAATGGGAACGATTTCGTCCCCGGTGGAAATTAACCCTACCCTCCAGGGCTTAAATACCAATAATTTACTAATCCCCAGGGAAGCAAGCAAACCGATATCCTGTGCCCGTAAAAAGCTACCCTCGGAAAAAATAACTTCTTCCTTTTTTATATCTTCGCCTTTTTGCATTATGTTTTCCCAAGGTCCCACCGGCCGGTAAACCAGAACCGTATCCTCTCCCAGCTTTTCCGTATATTCAACCATTACGGCTGCATTGCTTCCCGCTGGAAGCATTCCCCCGGTAGGAATCCAGCAACACTGTCCCTTTTGTAAGCTTAACCCGGCCTCTTGCCCCATCTTTACTTCTCCCACATAGTCCAAATAGGCCGGCAGTGATTCACTGCTGCCGAAAGTATCCTCAGCCAGAACCGCATAACCATCAACTACTGTACGGTGAAAAGCAGGCAAATCCTCCGGGCTCTTCACATCGCTGGCGAGAACCCGCCGCTGTGCTTCCGTTAAATAAACCCTTTCCTTCCCTTGCCGGGGAAAGCCTTCTATGATTTTTTGCCGGGCTTCCTGAAAACTAACTACTTTTAAAAATTCAGCCACTCTTTCACCTCATCTGCTATGCTAGCTAAAAATCCCAACAAAATTCCGTAATAATCTTATTCTATTATACTTTACCGAATTTTGCCGTCAAACATACTAATATGATTCTAATCCCTGGTAAAAATAACCTAATAAAAGCCAGGGTTAAATATTTTGTCTAAATACCGTTGCTGGGGTAAAATAATCAAAAGTAATAAGGCAGTCAGAAGCCGGGATTAGATAAAGGAGATAGAACTATGCAGCGGAAAATCTATATTGAAAACATACCTCGCGAACAGGCCTTGCAGAAGTTTTTACAGGCGCTGGAGCAAGAAAATTACTTTAAAATCGAGAGCGAAGAAGTCGATGTGCTCTCCAGTCATGGCCGTATTACCAGTCAGGCCATATACGCCCATAGATCTTCACCTCATTATGTAGCCTCCGCCATGGATGGGATTGCCGTAAAGGCTTCCAGTACCTTTGCCGCCAACGAAGTTAATCCCGTTAGTTTAAAAAAGTATCAGGATTATGTCGAAGTGGATACCGGAAACTATGTTCCTCGCCAATTTGATGCTGTAATAATGATAGAAGAGGTTAACTTTTTGGACGGCTATGCCCAGATAATTAAACCCGCCGTACCCTGGCAGCATATTCGTTCCGTAGGTGAAGACCTGGTAACCCATGACATGATGGTCCCTGTTTTTACCAGAATAGGACCTTACGAATTAGCATCCATCCATACTGCTGGAGTAGAAAAGATACCGGTGGTAAAAAAACCGCGGGTAGCAATTATTCCTACTGGTACCGAACTGGAAGAAAGAGCCTCTGATGATATGGAAGCAGGTAAAATCGTAGAGTCGAACAGCCGTATGCTTTCCGCATTCTGTGAAGAATGGGGGGCTATTCCCTTGCGTCATGACATTGTAGTGGACGACCCCGACTTATTGAGACAGGCTGTAAGGAAAACCAAGGATAATGCTGATATACTGGTAATTTGTTCCGGTTCTTCCGCCGGTCGTGAAGATTATACTTCTACTATTATAGAAGAGTTCGGCCAGGTTCTGATACATGGAGTGGCTACCCGCCCGGGAAAACCAGCCATTCTGGGGATTATTGATGGTAAACCGGTTATCGGTGTACCTGGTTATCCGGTATCTGCTCAATTGATTTTCCAGCTCTTCGCCCGCCCTGTTGTTTTTAAAAAACAGGGATTGGTACTGCCAGATGCAGATAAGGTTCAGGCTCATGTATCCAGAAAGATAGCATCATCCATGGGAGTGGATGAGTATATATATGTAAACCTGGCACGCATCAAGGACAAATATATGGCTTACCCGCTAAACCGCGGTGCCGGCATTAGCAGCATCCTGGTTAAAGCTGACGGAGTCATTTGCATCGAGAGGGGTAATGAAGGATTGCAGGCAGGAGAATCTTGCCCGGTATCTTTGCTGCGTCCCCGTGAAAAGGTTGATCATAGCCTTATTGCTATAGGCAGCCATGATATGACCATTGATATCCTTGGTAATCTACTCCAGAAACAATATGCTATACGCCTGGTTTCCAGCAATGTTGGCAGCATGGGAGGTATAATGGCCCTGCGCCGGCAAGAAACCCATTTTGCCGGTATTCACCTGCTGGATGCAAAAAACGGTGAATATAACCGGAGTTACCTGAAAAAGTACCTCCCCCGGGAGAGCTGGATTTTGCTTAACCTGGTCAAACGCCAGCAAGGATTAATTATAAAAAAGGGCAACCCCCTGCAAATATTGGGATTACAAGATCTGTTACGGAGTGATGTTCGTTATATTAACCGGCAAAAAGGAGCCGGCACCCGGATACTTTTTGACTACCTATTGGCTCGCGAAGGAATTAATAACGAGGCCATAAACGGTTATAACCGTGAGGAATATACTCATTTAGCGGTAGCCGCTGCAGTTAAAAACGATGCCTGTGACACCGGCATGGGGATTTATGCCAGTGCTCGGGTCCTGGATTTGGATTTTATTCCCTTAAGCGAAGAACGTTTTGACCTCTGCATTCTCCCCGATTTAATAGGAGAACGGGAACTAGACTTGCTTCTTAATACCATTAATTCGCCAGAATTTCGCCAACAAGTCAGCGATTTCGGAGGATATAATCTGGAGGATTCAGGTCAGATAATACATTATAATAATCAATTTTAATCATTACTTATTATAATACTATTGGATAATGTATTAATTTGCAGGGAAACTGGATTTTTATGTCGAAATATAATTTGGAAGATGGTTGAATATTCTGCGTCATCTCAGGTTCGGCCAAAGTAATAAAAAAGGAGGGGGGAAAATTATATATATTTTAACCCTGAATTGATATCTATTGTCATTGCTGCCTTAATTTTATGTATATAATCTATATTTGGTGGTTAAAAATATAGATTTATACATTTATTCAGGGTGTCTATATTTTGTCCAAGGTGCTATAATCTTTACAGCAAGAAAATTTAATAAGTGGGGAAAGGAGAGTGTGGTTTCTATGAAGGTTACCCGCAGGCAATTCCTAAAGGTAACCGGGGCTACAGCTGCTGGTTTTGCATTAGTTGACCTGGGTTTCGACCTGCAAGCAACAGCATCAGCAGCAAAAGAGCTGAGAATTAAAAATGTAACCCCGACACCTACGGTTTGCCCTTACTGTGCCTCAGGATGTGGCCTGGTAATTTACGCTGAACGGGACGCCAACGGGAAATTTGTAAAATTACTCAGTGTGCATGGTGACCCGGACAACCCGATTAACCAGGGGGGAGCTTGTTCCAAGGGTGCTGCAATGTTTAACCTCCGGGAAATCTATGACGAAAGAACCGGGGAACAAATGATTAACCCCAAGAGAGTGCAAAAACCTTTATACCGGGCTCCCGGTAGTGACAAGTGGGAAGAAAAAGATTGGGATTGGATGTTAGCTAGAATTGCTGAGAGAGTTAAAGAAACCCGTGACAGCAGTTTTATCCACAAGGAAAAATTAGAAGATGGCAATGAAATAATCGTCAACCGCACGGAAAGAATCGCTTCCATCGGTGGCTCCGGTCTGGACAACGAGGAATGCTATATCTTGTCAAAAATGATGCGTGCGCTGGGTTTGGTTTATCTGGAAACCCAGGCCCGTATCTGACACTCCTCTACGGTCGCAGGTTTGGGACCATCATTTGGACGTGGAGTAATGACTAACCATATAGTAGACCTGAAGAATACCGATTGTGCCCTGATTATGGGCAGCAATGCCGCCGAAAACCATCCCATCAGCATGAGGTGGCTTTTAAAGGCCAGAGAAAACCGGGGAGCCAAGATAATTCATGTGGATCCCCGCTTCACCCGTACCTCGGCTCGCTCGGACATCTATTGTCCCATGAGATCAGGTACCGATATCGCTTTTCTGGGCGGAATGATAAAGTACATCATTGATAACGAGCTCTACCACAAAGATTATGTGGTGAATTATACTAATGCCGCTTTTCTGGTAAAAGAAGAGTACGGTTTTGAAGATGGTTTATTTACCGGATATGATGCGGAAAAACGGAAATATGACGTAAGCAGCTGGGATTACCAGGTGGATGAAGCCGGTCTTCCTCTTAAGGATTTAAGCCTGCAAGATCCCCGTTGTGTTTTTCAATTAATGAAGAAACACTACGAGCGCTATGATATTGAAACTGTCTGCAAAATAACCGGAACTCCCAAAAACAAATACCTGGAAGTTCTAAAAACCTTCTGTGCTACCGGCGCTCCGGACAAGACCGGTACTATAATGTATGCCATGGGTATTACCCAGCATACCGTAGGCAGTCAGAATGTCCGCTCCTTTGCTATGGTTCAGCTATTGCTGGGTAATATGGGAAGACCTGGTGGCGGAGTCAACGCCCTGCGCGGTGAGAATAATGTTCAGGGTGCTACCGATATGGCCCTGCTTTTCCACATTATCCCGGGCTATATTGATTCACCTATTAGTAATGCCGCCAATAAGGATCTGCTTTCTTTTATCAGGGCTCAAACCCCTGGCGCCGCCAAGTTGCCTTTTACCAATTTAGAAGAGTTCAGAGCTCTGGTTAAGGCGGGATTCCCCAATTCCGGTTTCAAGATTAATACCTCCAAATGGGTGATCAGTCTCTTGAAAGCCTGGTGGGGCAAAGCCGCTACACTGGATAATGATTTTGGCTATCACTATTTGCCCAAACGGGACGGAAATAAAAACTACTCCCATATCGCCCTTTTTGAAGCCATGCACCGGGGCGAGATTGACGGCCTGTTTGTAAACGGCACCAACCCGGTGGTCGGCGGTCCTAATGCCAACAAGGAGCAGGAAGCCTTAACCAAATTGAAATGGATGGTTTCCGTTGACCTGTGGTTGAATGAAACCGCTGATTATTGGACCTACCAGGGCTGGGAAAGAACAGTAAAAAATCCCGATGTACCCACCTATACTCCAGCCGATATTCAAACGGAAGTATTTTTCCTGCCGGCAGCTGCTGTCTATGAAAAAGAAGGTACCGCCGCCCAGACCGGTCGTTGGGTACAATTCCGCTGGAAAGGCGCCGACCCGGTGGGCGAATCCAAAGCCGACCTCTGGATATACAACGAGCTGGGCAAGAGAATCAAGAAGCTCTATGCCGGCAGTACCAAACCCCAGGACGAACCTATTGTCAACCTGGACTGGAACTATGATGACGAGCACGGTCATGACGATATCATGAAGGTGGCCCTGGAACTTTGCGGCTACAATGTAGCTGACGGCACACCGGTGGAAGGCTTTGCCAAGTTGAGCGATGATGGCTCAACTGCCTGTGGCTGCTGGGTTTACTGCGGTGCTATGACTTATAAAGACGGCAAGATTATTTACAAGACCCAGAACCGCGACAATAAAGACAATTCGAAGACCGGACTGGGCCTGTATTCCAACTGGGCCTGGGCCTGGCCGATGAACCGTCGTATAGTTTATAATCGCTGCTCGGTTCAGCCGGATGGAATGACTCCCTGGCCTGGCGATGAAGAGCGCCAGCTGATTCGTTGGGATCCAACCATTCCTGCGGATCCGAAGAAACCCGAGGCCCTGGGCAGCTGGGTAGGCGATGATGTACCTGACTTCCTCAAGCCTACCAGTCCTGATAAACCGGCCTTCACCGGTCCCTTTATCATGCGTCCCGAGCTAAAAGGCTGCTTGTTCGCACCCAAGAGCGCTATGAAGGACGGCCCCTTCCCCGAGCACTATGAGCCCTGGGAAAGCCCGACCGAAAATATTATGAACAAACAGAACCTGAACCCGGCCACCAAGATTTGGGAACCGGACAAACAAGGCACCACTGATAAGTATCCTATTATAGGAACCACCTACCGGGTGGTCGAGCACTGGCAAACCGGAGCCTTAACCCGCAACCTGCCCTGGCTGGCAGAGCTTATGCCGGACATGATGGTGGAATTGAGTGAACAACTGGCCAAAGAAAAAGGTATAAAGAATGGTCACAAAGTGGTTATTTCCACCACTCGTGGTGATATTGAGGCTGTTGCTTGTGTTACCAAACGTTTCAAGCCCTTTATTGTAAACGGAAAAACAGTTCATGAAATCGGACTCTTATGGCATTACGGTTTCAAAGGCTATGCCACCGGCGATCCGGCCAACCGTCTGACGCCGCATATTGGTGATGCCAATACCATGATTCCGGAATACAAAGCATGGCTATGCGACATAAGGAGGGCTTAAGGATGGCTAATTTAACAAATCTTTATGATGTTAGCAAATGTACAGCATGTCGCGGTTGCCAGGTAGCTTGTAAGGACTGGAACCAGCTTCCGGCAGTAATTGAACCATTTAAAGGCAACTACCAGACCCATAAAGACACCAATGGTGACACCTTCACCATTGTTAAATTTATGGAATACGAGGATCCGGTTGATGGTGTACAGTGGAATTTTCTCAAATACCAGTGTATGCACTGTTTCGATCCCGCATGCATGAAGGTCTGCCCGCGGCAGGCTTATTCCAAAACCGAATGGGGAGCAACCTTCCATGACCCGGACAAATGCATTGGCTGCCAGTACTGCACCTATGCCTGTCCCTTTGAGGTCCCTAAATACCGCGAGAGAGAGGATAAGATTACCAAGTGCACTCTCTGCGTTGACCGGGTGGAAGCTGGACTTACCCCGGCCTGTGCCCGCACCTGCCCAACCGGCGCCTTAACCTTCGGACCCCGGGACGAGTTGCTGCAGGTAGCGGAAGAGAGAGTAAAATTCCTGAGAGTCAATGGCTTTCCCAATGCCACCATTTACGGTAAATTGGAACTGGGAGGCCTGAACAAACTTTATGTTCTAACCGATACACCGGACAAATTTGATTTACCTGTAAACCCCAAAGTATCCGGCAATACCGTATTTTGGCAGGATTGGATTCAGCCCTATTTTGGCTGGCTGATTCCTCTGGCCCTGGCTGGTTCCGCCACCAGTTTTATAACCACCAGGATTTTAGCCAATAAACATGGTGCACATGGCGAAGGGGGGCATGAATAATGGCACTGATACCCGAATATAGAGCTGATGTCCCCAGAGTGGAAAGGTTTAACTTCCTGGCCCGTTTCTCCCATTGGGGACACACGGTAACCTTCCTGCTCTGTCTATTTACCGGTCTGGTTCTTTTCCTGGACGGAGTTAATTGGCTGGCAGCCATATTTGGCGGCTATGCCGGAGCCGGATTAGTGCACAGAATAGCAGCGGTCGGTATGACCATAGTAATTGTAATTGGCGGAGTCTTTGGCTTTAAGGGCGTTATCGAATGGATTAAGGATCTCTTACGCTTTGGGAAGAATGATATTATCTTTGTCATGAAGTTCCCCCTGGAGTTCCTGGGATTCCCGGTAAAAATGCCGCCCCAGACCCGCTTCAACGGCGGTGAGAAGGGCAACTCCATGTTGACCCCCACCAGTGTTATGTTGCTGGTACTGAGCGGCTATATCATGTGGTTCCCGGCCATATTCCCAGGCGGACTGGTAAGAGTGGCTTATTGGACCCATGACATCGCCATGGTTCTCGCCACTTTCATGGTCTGCATGCACGGTTATCTCGGCTCCTTCCACCCCGGTTCAGGCGAATCCTTCTGGGGTATGTGGAAAGGCACGGTCAGAGCCGACTGGGCTCAGCATCATCATGCTATCTGGTATGAGGAAGCCTACGGCGATAAAGATCAAGATAAGACCGAATAAGAGTTTACGCTTTATACTAAAAGGGGGAGTTTTCTCCCCCTTTTTGCTTTACTTGCCCCGTCTTTTAGGGCATACTGTATAAACGATAATAGATGTTAGAGGTGATTAAATTGTTTGAACATAAAGTACCGGTTACCCTGCCTGATGGATATGTGGATTTTTTTAAAAGCCTGGAAAGCTGGGAGAATGAAGAGCTAATAAAGTTGAGAACTGTCTATGCACCGTCACAGCTAGATATTTTAAGAATGCTGGATGAAACTAAAAAACCCTTAATTCTACAAGTTAATCCCCATATTGAAGCCGATACTTACCGTGAAGTATTTGAGCGCCTACTGGACTTCTTAAATTCCACCCGTCCGGAAATTGGCCCCCAACTTGCTCTTATTAAAAACAACCTGGATAAAGTCAATTTCGAGAACATTATATCTTCCTTTATCGCCATGCAAACAACAGAAATAGAAAAAGCCGCGGAAACGGCCGCTATCCCCGGGGAATTATTTTTCTTTGTGGCAGACCATGCTCTGCGTCCGTTTTTGCGTATATTTGCCGAACCTTACCGCAATGATTTGACCGGCGAGCGCTTCTACTGGGATTTCTCCTCCACCTGCCCGGTTTGCGGCAGCAAATCGCATTTTAGCAGGTTGCAATCAGAAAACGGGCAGCGTTTCATGTTTTGTGATCGCTGTTTTTCTGAATGGAAGGTCAGGTATCTCTTTTGTGTACACTGCGGCCATGACCGGCCGGGTGATATCCGTTATTTGAATGTTGAAAACGATGAAGCCTATAAATTATATCTCTGCGACAACTGCAAAGGATACCTCAAAACCTTTGATGAGCGTCCCGGCGGGGATATGGTTGATCTTTTCATTGCTAATATAGAAACCATTTACCTTGATCTCCTGGCCCAGGAAAAAGGCTACACCAGCCACGATGAATAGATAGTTGATTTAAATCTGTGTGGTTAATTAAATAATTATATGGCTCAGAATTCAGCCAATAGCCGATTTTTGAGCCTTTTTCACCTGCCAAACTTGCGATTGAACCCTTTGAGCACCCTCCGCCTCACTCCGGTAATAAAACTCATTTAGAGCTTCATCCAAAGCCTGACTGGTCGCCAAAACCTCAGGATCAGTATAATTCTGCCGCAATACTGCAAGCGTTTCCAGACGCCTTCGCAATAACTCTATCCACTCAATAAGCTCCCTATTATCCTCCCCGGCAATATTGTTACCTTTTCCTGCGCATGGTGCTGCCATTCCCTTTGCACTCCCCTCGCAATATAGTAGGAAATGTGAGATGTTAAGGCAGAGGAGTTAATATAAATCCGATGTATATCCCACTATTCAAGCCCCCCTGATTTGCTTTCCACCCGGCACTCAACCTGAATACTTAAGTTGATTTATATTTGATTATCCAGAGTACCGTGCATAAGGTTTTTAAGAATTCCGCGTTTTTTATAAAATAAATTTGCCTGGCAGCCTGGTAGAAGGATTATTCCTCATCCAGGAAAATATAATCTTCAATTGATAACCCCTCTTTTTTGCACAAGAAATAAATCCCACTCCATAACTTGGCTCCTCCCCGTTTTTCCCCTCGCATTATCCGAAATAAGTAGGAGTAATCTACCTTTAAGCGGCGGGCAAGTTCTGGAGTAGTCCAGTTCTTAGTTTTTGCCAGTTGTTGCAATGCAGAAAGGTTTGCCTTCATAGCCACAGCCCCATTATTGTTTACCAGCAACATTTAATCCAGTTTATCATGTAATCAGACAATGGTCAACCATTTATGGCATCTTTTAGCATAATATGGCACAATATAATTGTCTGTAGGCAATATTTCAGGTAAACTAATAGAAATACTAGGAGGGAATTACGCTGGTTTTCGACAAAGAAGGTTTTGCTCATTTACTGGCTCTGGCCAAAGGCAATAGATCAATTAACCGTTATGGAAATCAAGCAGGAGTTGACCCGGGATATATATCACGCTTGTTGCGCGGTTTGGTGGATAACGCCCCCAGTGCAACCATAATTAAAAGATTGGCCGAAGTCGCCTGGAACGATATTGCCATCCAAGATCTGCTGGCTGCAGCCGGCTACCTTGAGCCAGATAATAAACGCGCCCCTGATGGCCTGTCCTATTCACCGCAATTGCAGCAGTGGGAAAAGGTTATTGAAGAGGCAGTCCGTTATGATATTCCACCCGAAGCGGCGGTTGATTTGATCCGCTCCCTGGGCAAATCGATGAAAAAAATAAAGAATGAATAAGCAGAGTAATAGTCTTCCTTTAACTCACCCCTGATTCTATGCTGACTCGCTTTAATACAAAAGACACAAAACATGTATAATTGTATATATACTTAATCATGATTCTACTGCAAAAAGTTATTAATATTCATTGGCTTGTATAAATATACCGCTCGCAGTCTTCGCATGGGCAACACCTGCGGCTTGTCTCGCGGCTCAAGGGGTACACGCTAACCTCCCATCCATGGTCGTATAGCGCTCTCGCGACGTCCTGTCGCTCGCCCCCTTTCGCCTGCTCGCCTTCGCCGGGCGTTGCAACCATGCTTCGCCAACGCTCGCTTTGTATATTTATGCAACCCTTATGCAACAAAAGGGGTTTTCGCAGGGGAGTCAATCATGATTGCTGCAAAAAAGGAGGCCTATTCAAAGTGCTGGAAATAAATCTTGAAGCTATTAACGGAGCCCTGGTGGAAAGCCCCTACATGGCTCTGGTCACCGTTAATAAAGACGGATACATTACATTGATGAATGAAACATTCCTGGACTTGCTGGGTCTAAAAAAGGAGCAAGCCATCGGGAAACATGTCTTGGAGGTGCTGCCACACTCAGAACTCCCTGAAATACTGCAAACCGGAAGAATTGACAAGGCTGACATCTGGCCCATTAATGGCAATGACACCGTCGTAACTCGTTTTCCCCTGATAAAAGACGGCGAAATCGTAGGCGCACTGGGGCAGAGTTTTTTTCTGGACATGTCCGGAGCCAGGATATTGATGCAAAGATTACAGGAAACTGAAGAAGAATTCCAAGCCTTCTCTGAAGCTTTGATCGAAAACCCATATTTGGTCTATGTAGCCGTAAACAAAGAAGGGCTTATCACTCTGATGAACCAAACCTGTCTGGATGCCCTGGGTATGGAAAAAAAAGAGGTTATAGGCCGTTATATTCTTGATATAATACCCGAATCCCGCCTGCCGGAAGTTCTGCAGAGCGGGCGTATACACGAAGCCGATATTTGGAGTGTTAACGGGCGTGATACCATTGTCACCCGCCTGCCCATCATTAAGAACGGCAAAATTATTGGTGCCATTGCTAAAAGTCTTTTCCTGGATGTGTCCGGAGCCAAAATGATGCTGCAAAAGCTGCAGGAAACCCAGCAAGAATTTCAGGCTCTATTCGAAGCCTTGATTGAAAGCCCTTACATGGTCTATGTTATCGTGGACAAGGATGGTTTTATCACCAATATGAACAAAACCTATCTGGATGCTTTAGCTTTGGAGCGGGAGCAAGTGGTAGGAAAGCACATTCTGGAAATAATCCCCGAATCCAAACTGCCCGAAATTCTGAATACGGGGCGCATAGACAAAGCTGACATCTGGCCCATTAACGGTCGCGATACTATCGTAACCCGCCTGCCTATTATAAAGGATGATAAAATTATCGGCGCCATTGCCAAGAGTCTTTTTCTGGATATGTCCGGGGCCAGGATTTTAATGCACCGCTTGCAGGAAACGGAGAAGGAGTTCCGGGCTATCTCCGAAGCCTTGATTGAATGTCCTTATATGGTTTATGTCATAGTGGACAAGGATGGCATCATCACCTCCATCAATCAGACTTACCTGGATGCACTGGGTATGGAAAAAAGCGAGGTAGTGGGAAAACATATCAGCAAAATAACCCCCACTTCCCTCTTGCCGGAAGTACTTAAAACCAGACAGATAGATCTGGCCGATATCTATAGCATCAACGGGCAAGACACCATAGTGACCCGGTTGCCTATTATCAAAGATGGGGAAATAATCGGCGCTATTGCCCGGAGCCTGTTTATGGATATTTCCGGTGCCAAAATCCTCATGAACAAATTACAGGAAACCAAAAAAGAACTTAATATATATAGAGAAGAACTACGGCAGGGCTACCAGGCCAAATGGCAATTTAAAGATTTAATCGGACAATCACCCGCCTTTTTAAAGGTTAAATCCGTAGCTGAACAAGTATCCCATAGTGTTTCCACCTTGCTAATAACCGGCGAAAGCGGAACCGGCAAGGAACTTTTTGCCCATGCTATTCATAACTCCAGTGACCGGAGCAGCTATCCCTTTGTCATGATAAATTGTGCCGCCTTGCCCGATAGTCTCCTGGAGTCCGAGTTGTTTGGCTATGAAGAAGGAGCTTTTACCGGAGCCCGGAAAGGGGGAAAACCCGGCAAATTTGAACTGGCCATGGGTGGTACCATTTTCCTGGATGAAATAGGCGATATGCCCTTAAACATGCAAACCAGGCTATTAACCGTATTACAGGACCGAATGGTGGAAAGGATCGGCGGAACCCGGCCCATTTATATAGATGTGCGGGTTATAGCCGCTACCAACCGTGACCTGGAAGAATTGGTAGCCAATAATAAATTCCGCCAGGACCTTTATTATCGCTTGAATGTAGTCCGCTTGGACATACCCCCGCTTAGAGAACGCAGCGATGATATTCCCCTCCTGGCTAAAAATCTGATAAAAAAGATTAACAAAAAATTAGGTACCAAAATCAATAAGATTTCCTATAAAACCATTGAACTTATGCAAAATTACGCCTGGCCCGGCAATGTACGGGAATTAGAGAATCTGCTGGAGAGAGCCCTGAACCTGGCGGATATGAACCGGGAAAACAGTATCACCATAAAGCACTTCCCTCTTATGGTGGAAAACGCCTATTTCCGGGATGAGCCGAATCCCTCCACCCTGCCGGACGCCATTGAACAACTGGAAAAACAGCTGATTATTCAAGCGCTGGAAAAAACCAACGGCAACAAAATGCAGGCCGCCAAAGTACTGGGTATTTACACTTCGGCGCTTTACCGAAAAATAAGCAAATACGGCCTGGATGAGCTGTAAGATAGATTAGCGCAGTACCCCTTGAGCCGCGAGACAAGCCGCAGGTGTTGCCCGTGTGAAGCGCCCTCGGGCACAACTGATGCTCCCTGCGGTCGCTTTTAAGGTTGCTGATCAGGATATTTATACATGCCAATGAATATTAATACCAGCCCATGTCCTCCTATTTTGAGGGGGTTAAAACCGGCAGCGCTTTTTACCGCCCTGTAAGCCGCATCATGCCGTATTAGCGTTTGCGAGTTCCGCATATAAGCAGCATCAAATATTGCCCCCCTGCTCCCAGCATATTAATTTGGGAATTTTCCGCCTAATGCTGCATTCTAGCCCATTACAAGCATTTCCACCTCTTATTTGCACCCTATTTTGATATGAAAAACAAAAAAATATACTCCCTTAAAAAAATGGCGGCAATTTTTAAAAGTGCGAAATACCGCCTTTTTGCCCTGTTGTTTTCTCTTTTCAAATACTTGGCATCATTCTTGCTTTGTATATAAAGAGAAATCAAGGACCATTTCGCTGCCGGAAAGGCAGAATGTGTAGATATTTCGCGAGCAAGGGGGTGAAAGATTAATCTCGGGATTAGTTGCGAGCTAAAGATGATTTTTAATTAAGGAGGTTACCAAAATGGCTATTAACAAAATTGCCATGCTCGGCGCAGGAACCATGGGCCAGGGTATCGCCTGGGCGCTGGCGGCAGTCGGTAAAAAGGTCGTACTCTATGATATTAAACAGGAATTTGTTGATAGAGCCATCGCTGCTATTGAAAAAAGCCTGGCCAAAGCAGAAGAAAGAGGAAAAGCTGCTCCTGGCACCAAGGATACTGTAGTAGGCAACATCACCGGAACAGTAAATTTTGATGATCTAAAAGATGTAGACTTCGTTATTGAAGCAGTTTTTGAAAATATGGAGGTCAAGAAAGACATCTATACCAAACTGGATGCCCTGCTGGCTCCCGAAGTAATAATTGCCACCAATACTTCTTCCCTTTCCATTACCGAAATCGCCGCAATTACCAAGAGAGCGGACAAAGTCGTAGGTATGCATTTCTTCAATCCGGCCAACGTTATGAAACTGGTTGAAGTTATTCCCGCCTTGCAGACCTCAGAAGAAACTGTGCAAACGGTAATTGACCTTTCCGTAGAAATCGGCAAAAAACCAGTAAAGGTAAAAGAAGGACCCGGCTTTGTGGTTAACCGCATCCTGGTTCCCACCATCAATGAAGGCTGCTTCATCCTCTATGAAGGACTGGCCACTGCCGAAGACATCGACACCGCCATGAAATTAGGCGCAGGATGGCCCATGGGTCCGCTTACCCTCTGTGATCTGGTTGGCGGCGATATCGCCCTGGCGGTAATGAATACCCTCTATGATGAAACCGGAGATCCCAAATATCGTCCTTCCGGCCTGCTCAAACAATATGTACGCGCCGGTTGGCTGGGAATGAAGACCAAGAAAGGCTTCTTCAATTATTAGGAATAAGTATGACCCTACAACAAAAGCACTTATTGTGCCATGTTGTAAAAATATTAAGTGACTTTGCTGCAAAAACCCCTTTTGTTGCATAAGGGTTGCATAAATATACAAAGCGAGCGTTGGCAAAGCATGGATGCAACACCCGGCGAAGACGAGCAAGCGAAAGGGGGCGAGCGACAGGACGTCGCGAGAGCGCTATCTCCCATGGACGAGAGGTTAGCGCGGTACCCCTTGAGCCGCGAGACAAGCCGCAGGTGTTACCCATGCGAAGCGCCCTGTCGGGCACAACTGATGCTCCCTTCGGTCGCTATTAAGGACGCTGGAGCGGTATATTTATACAAGCCAATGAATATTAACAAATTTTTGCGGTAGAATCAAAATTACATTTATGACTTTCCGAAAATTAGAACCCTAACGGAGGGGGAAAAGAAATGAGCTATGAAAACATCATCTTAGAAAAGCAAGACTACCTGGCAATACTCACTATTAACCGTCCCAAGGCCCTCAACGCTCTCAACAAAGACACTCTGAGCGAAATGAGAAAGGCCCTGGAGGATATTGCCGCAGACCAGGCCATAAAAGTGGTCATTGTAACCGGCAGCGGTGACAAAGCCTTTGTGGCTGGTGCTGATATCGCTTATATGCAGCCCTTGTCCGCCTCAGAGGGACGCGAATTCTCCGACTATGGCGAAAAAACCATGCGCATGATAGAGCTAATAGAAAAGCCGTTTATTGCCGCCATCAAGGGATTTGCCCTGGGGGGAGGCTGCGAACTGGCTATGGCCTGTGATATCAGGCTGGCAGCGGAAAACGCTTTGTTTGCCCAGCCGGAAGTCGGGCTGGGGGTTATCCCCGGGTTCGGCGGCACCCAGCGGCTGCCCCGTTTGATCGGCGAGGGACGAGCCAAGGAATTAACCTGCACCGCCGACACCATTAATGCCGCCGAAGCTTATCGCATCGGCCTGGTTAATCATGTCTATCCGGTGGACGAACTGATGGAAGCCGCCAAGAAAATGGCCGCCCGGATTGCATCCAAGGGAACTCTGGCGGTAGGTTTTGCCAAATATGCCATCGGCAAAGGCCTGCAAACCGACCTTGATACCGCTATGGGCATAGAGTCCGATATGTTTGGCATGTGCTGCTCCACCGCTGATCAAAAAGAAGGTATGGGAGCATTCCTGGAAAAGAGAAAACCCGTATTCAAAGGTAAATAAATAGGGGGGACCAATTCTCCCTCAAGCTTAAATGACTAAAATTATATTGGGGAGGTTTTAAAACATGATGAAGGAAATACAGGACGTGGTAATTGTAAGTGCGTGCAGAACGCCTATAGCGAAATTTTTGGGCAGTCTTAAGGATGTACAGGCCATAGATCTGGGCATTATCGTAGCCAAAGAGGCTATAAAAAGAGCCGGAATCCAGCCTGATATAATTGACGAAATCGTAATGGGCGAAGTTTACCCCCATATGCAAGGTTCTCTCCCTGCCCGCCAGGTAGGAATGGCCGCCGGGCTCCCGGTAAGAAGCAATGCCTGTAATGTAAACCAGAACTGCGCTTCCGGCATGCGGGCTCTGGATATTGCCCTTAACCATATTCAATTGGGCAAGACCGATGTTGCCCTGGTAGTAGGGGTGGAAAGCATGACCAATGCCCCGTATATGATTCCCAAAGCCCGGATGGGTTATCGCATGGGACCAGGCAGCATCGAAGATGCCATGCTCCATGACGGGCTGATAGATCGCCTGGTTCCCGGCCACATGGGCGTAACCGCAGAAAATATTGCCGAGAAATACGGCATTACCCGTGAAGAATGTGACCAGCTGGCCCTGACTAGCCATCAACGTGCCACCCGTGCTACTCAAGACGGAACCTTCCAGCGAGAAATAGTCCCGGTAGAACTGAAGTCCAAAAAGGGTGTCAAAATCTATGACAAAGACGAGCATATGATTCCCGATGCCAACCTGGAAGCCATGGCCAAATTGCCTTCAGCTTTCAGAAAGGGCGGAGTGGTAACTGCCGCCAACGCTTCCGGTCTCAATGATGCCGCCGCTGCCGTTATCATCATGTCCAAGGCCAAAGCCCTGGAGTTAGGGGTAAAGCCCTTGATGAAACTGATAAATATCTGTGGTGAAGGCGTGGCCCCCGAAGTAATGGGACTGGGTCCGGCGGTAGCCATTCCCAAATGCCTCAAAGAAGCGGGAATGAAATATGAAGATGTGGAATACTGGGAAATCAACGAAGCCTTTGCTCCTCAGTTTATCGGTGTAGGCCGCATGCTAAAAGAGGAATTCGGCATCGAAATGGACTTGAGCAAAGTAAATGCCAACGGTTCCGGTATCGGCCTGGGCCACCCGGTAGGATGCACCGCCCTGCGCATTGTCGTTTCCCTGTACTATGAGCTGGAAAAACAGGGTAAGACCGTTGGCGGCGCTTCACTTTGCGTAGGCGGCGGACCGGCTTACTGTTCCCTCTGGACCAGAGATATCTAGGTTCGACTAACGAAGCGAATTAATTACTTTTTGACTCTACTGCAAAAACCCCTTTTGTTGCATGAGGGTTGCATAAATATACAAAGCGAGCGTTGGCGAAGCATGGATGCAGCACCCTGCGGGTACTCCTGATGTTCCATCCTTCGGATGTCACTATTAAGGTTGCACCGGCGAAGGCGAGCAGGCGAAAGGGGGCGAGCGACAGGACGTCGCGAGAGCGCTATCACCCTGCGGGTACTCCTGGTGTTCCACCCTACGGGTGTCACTATTAAGGTTGTGACCAGGATGGGAGATTAGCGCGGCACCCCTTGAGCCACGAGACAAGCCGCAGGTGTTGCCCATGCGAAGACGGCGAGCGGTATATTTATACAAGCCGGCGGATTAATTACTTTTTGCAATAAAATCAAGGCTTTCGTTGAAAAATTTCACATAGGGAGGAATAATAATGGATTTTCGTTTAAATGAAGAACAAGAAATGATGAAAAAAATGGCCCATGATTTTGCGACCAATGAGATAGCACCCTATGCCTCCGAGTGGGATAACAACCACATTTATCCCGAAGACTGCATTAAAAAGATGCATGAAGTAGGCCTGATGACCATCGGAGTACCAGCCGAATATGGCGGAGCAGGCCTCGATCATACCGCTCAAAACATTGTCGCTGAAGAAATTTGCTGGGGCGATGCCGGCGTAGGTACCGTCATGGTAGCCAGCACCCTTCTGGCCTCTGACCCCGTCCTGGTAGCCGCCAATCACGAGCAGAAAAAAGAATTTTATGGACGCCTGCTGGATGGCGAACTGGCAGCATTCTGTTTGACCGAGCCAGGAGCCGGTTCCGATGCCGGCGGTATTGCCACCCGCTGCGTCAAAAGCGGCGATGAGTATATTCTAAACGGCAGCAAACAGTTCATCAGTAATGGCGGAACCGCCGGTGTTTATACCGTACTGGCCACCCTGGATAAGAAGATGGGTACCAAAGGTATGTGCGCCTTTATTGTTGACCGCAATACCCCCGGTATAACCGTAGGCAAAACCGAAGATAAACTGGGAATCAGGACTTCCAACACCACTGAAGTAATATTTGAAGATGTCCGGGTTCCGGCCAAGAATCTTTTGGGCACCGAAGGACAGGGCTTCTATATCATAATGAAGACTCTGGACCTTTCCCGGGCCAGCATTGCCGCCATGGCCACCGGCGTATCCCAGGCCTGTCTGGATGCTTCCCTGGAATATTCCAAATTGCGCACCCAGTTTGGCAAACCCATCTGCAGCTTCCAGGCCATTCAGTTCAAGCTGGCGGATATGGCCATGAGGATTGAAGCCTCCCGCCTGCTCTATCTGGAGGCTTCCTCGCTGCAGGATATGAATGTTCCCCGTTTCAGCAAAGCCGCCTCCCTGGCCAAAGCCTACGCCGGTGATACCGCCGTATTCTGCGCTACCGAAGCAGTGCAGGTATTTGGCGGATATGGCTATACCAAGGACTACCCGGTAGAGAAATACTACCGTGATGCCAAGATATTCCAGATATACGAAGGAACCGGCGAGGTTCAGAGATTGGTAATCGCCGGAGACCTGCTCAGGGGTTAATCAGTTTCCGGGTTGCGGCCGCGAGCAGTCCTGCCAACAACATTCTACGCTCCGGCCTGCAGCCTGGCTTTATTAACCACCCCCATGCCCGCAACCTTAATAGTGACACCCGCAGGGTGGAACACCAGGAGTACCCGCAGGGTGGAGGACACAACCACCGATGAAGATAAAGGTATTACGGGAGGTTATTATAGCAGATATATATCAGAAGGACCGTCCCTATGATGATATATTTTCATATTAAACTAGAATCCTTCAGAAATATGCCAGTAAGGAGGAATTACCCTAAGATGGATTACAGCATGGAATATAAACGCAAACTGCTACCCGTCGAAGAAGCCATGAAAGTAGTTAAATCAGGTGACCTGGTGCAGTATGGGGAATTTGT
>NZ_BBQT01000007.1 GCF_001570625.1 Syntrophomonas wolfei subsp. methylbutyratica
CGAAGAGATACAAGATTTAGACTATGCAACAGCCTTAAGGCAGTTAATGTATTACTGCATGATGTTGCTTGATTATGTTCCCAAAGAACTAGCTAAAATTGTTTCATGTCAAGTGATGTTCTGGATTACGTCACAACCCCTATATATCCAGAGGTTGTTCAGCAATTTCTGCTACGAAAGTTGAGTTATTAATTCTGCGATTTAAGCCCTGCTTTGAAGGAACACTCAAGTCTATCCCGGCGATATTTAGCCAGCTGCCATGTTCGGGGGTATAATGTCCCTGCTTAGAAAGAATGACGGCAAAAATACATTTTCCTTGCACAATTATGTTGATTAACGTAAAATAAACTAAGATTAGTAATGTACTCGATACAAGAGTAAACTTGGCATAGGGGTGAAGGCATGGAGGCAAACAAAAAGAGCAGGACGGAAAGGAAAAAGGAAGAGACAAGAAAGAAAATCTTGGCGGTGGCCATGGATTTATTCAAACGGCAGGGTTTTGATAAGACTACCGTAGACCAAATCGCCATGGAAGCGGATGTCGCCAAAGGTACCGTTTTTAACCATTTCCCTGAAAAGGAAGCCATTATCTACGAACATATTCAGAGTATGATACGGGAACAAACGCCAGCAATGTTGGAATATTTGGACAAATTGCCCGATACCCGGACACGGCTGATCGCTGCCCTGCAAAAAACACTGGAATGGATGCATATAGACTTGAGTAATGACTTGTTTGAGCGGCACTTTATTTATAAGATGTCCCAATGGGTGCACGCTATAAAGCATTTAGACCGGAACGTAAGCAGCGGTTTTTCAACCGTTATGGAACATATATTTAAGCTGGGTATAGAATCCGGTGAAATCAGGCCGGATTGGCATCCTTTTGTTGTAGGTGGACTGGAAGTCAGCCACTTTCTTTCGGCCCTTCTATGGGTGAACCACCCGGAATTAATATCAATAAATGAAAGCATAGAGAATAATGTAGACTGTTTTCTCAACGGGGTAAAAAACGAGCTGCATGACTCCTAAACATAAAGCAGCGAGCATTTAAGTAAGGGGGAAGAGATATGGTGGGGAAAAGATATTTCAATAGCTAGCCGGTAACTTTTACTTCTGGAGTGGAAGCTGTCGGGGGTAAGGGCTGGAACCTCGCCCGCTGGAGCGTTATGGCTTTACTGTTCCGGCTGGCGGTATGAGGGGGGCGTGTATGGATGAATCGGTATCTGTTTAATTTTCAGGAAATCAATGAGTCAAAGCCAGGTCTCGTCGGCGGAAAGGGCTGGAACCTGGGGCAGCTGTTCGGGATCGAGGGAATAAATGTCCCGGATGGTTTCTGTATCACCACCTAAGCCTATCGAACAGCCATCAAGCATAATGAGGAATTCACGGCATTAGTCTCTCAGCTAGCGATTCTCAAGGCGGAAGGCCGGACCCAAATTTCGGAAATCAGCGCTCGGATCCGCGGCGTCATCGAAGCGAGCGAGATAGCGAAAGAGATCGAGTCCGAGATAGTTCGGCATCTCGACGCCCTGGGGGCGGAGAACGCCTATGCCGTGCGTTCCAGCGCCACGGCCGAAGACCTGCCCTACGCCTCTTTTGCCGGCCAGCAGGATACGTATTTGAATGTCAAAGGCCGGGAGGCGATCCTGCAGAGCGTCAAAAAGTGCTGGGCTTCACTGTTTACCGACCGGGCCGTGATCTACCGCCTGCGAAACGGGTTCGACCACCGTCAGGTCTACCTGTCCGTGATCATTCAGCGGATGGTTTTCCCCGAGGCCTCGGGTGTCATGTTCACGGCTGATCCGGCTACGTCCAACCGGAAAGTGTTGTCCATCAACTCCTGCTTCGGGCTCGGCGAGGCTCTGGTCTCCGGCCTGGTCAACGCCGATCTTTTTACGGTGCGCGACGCCCGGATAACCGATAAAGTGGTAGCTCATAAAAAGTTGGGTATTTACGCCCTGGAGGAAGGCGGAACAGAAACGCGGGGCATCGAACCTGAGCAGCAGCATATCCAGACGCTGACCGATGAACAGGTTTTGCGACTGGAGCAGATCGGCAGAAAGATCGAGACCTATTTTGCCTGCCCCCAGGATATTGAATGGTGTCTCTCCGGTGACAAGTTCTATATTGTTCAGAGCCGCCCGATCACCACCCTGTACCCGGTTCCGGAGGTAAGCGATGGGAAGAACCATGTGTTCGCGTCTATGGGCCACCAGCAGATGATGACGGATGCCATCAAACCGTTGGGCATCTCTTTCTTCCAGTTACTGAGTGACAATCCGATGCCCCAGGCCGGTGGGAGGATATTCATGGATATCTCCGCCATGTTGTCCTCGGCTATCGGACGAAAGACTATGGTTTCTATGAGAGGCGATGGGGATATCCTGATGGAGAACGCCATGTTCAAAGTTATGGAGAGGAAGGATTTCCTGAAAACTCTGCCGCGCAAACTGCCGGGCAACAACGCTATGGTCAAAGGGGCTTTGCCCCTATTGTTTCATATCGTCAAGACTTCCCGGGCCAATGATGCAGCGCGCGTTCCCAAAGAGATCGGGCGCAGCGATGCCCTGATCCGTAGCCTGCAAGAAAAGATCGCCAGTGTATCCGGCGACGAACTGTTTGACCTGATCTTGCAGGAGCAAAAAGAATTTCAGGCGCTCAGTTCCGATCCGGAAAACTTCGCAGTGTTCATGGCCGGCCAGCAGGCGTTGAAATGGCTCAACAAGAACATGGCCAAGTGGTTGGGCGATGTGAAGGAGGGCGACGCGCTTTCCCGATCCGCGCCCCACAACATCACTTCCGAAATGGGCCTGGCGCTCCTGGATGTGGCGGATGTCGTCCGCCCATATCCGGCGGTGATTGCCTATCTGGAACAGGCTGATGATAACACCTTTTTTGAGGGCTTTGATGGGCTGCCCGGTGGTGGTGTGGTCCGCGACTCCATTCAGGCGTTCCTGGAGCAATACGGCATGCGCTGCCCCGGCGAAATCGACATTACCAGGCCACGCTGGAGCGAGCAGCCGACCGCCCTGGTACCGGCAATTCTTAGCAACGTCAAGAATCTCCAGCCTGGTGCGCATAAGACCAGGGTCGAACAGGGACGGCTGGAAGCGGAGCAGAAGGAGCGGGATCTCCTGGCCCGCCTGGAGCGATTGCCCGGAGGCAAACGGAAAGCCAAGAAAACCAGGAAGAAGATTAGTATTTTGCACAATTTTATCGGCTACCGGGAATACCCCAAGTATTTTATAATCAGACGCTGGCAGGTCTTTAAAGAGGCTTTGATGAGAGAGGCTGCCGTCCTCGTGCAAAAGGGCGTAATTCAGAACCGGGAGGATGTCTACTACTTATCGTTCGAGGAGTTCCGGGATGCCGTCCATTCCGGCCACCTTGATTATAGCATTATCGCCGCTAGAAAAGAGGAGTACGCAGCCTTCGAGAAGATGACGCCGCCGCGGGTGATGACATCGGAGGGCGAGGTCATCTTCGGCGAGTACGAGGCCGTCGATATTCCTCCGCAGGCCCTGGTGGGCGCGCCCGTATCCTCAGGCGTCATCGAGGGGCCTGCCCGCATAGTTTTAAGGATGGAGGATGCCAACCTGGAAGACGGTGATATCCTGGTAACCACCTTCACCGATCCCAGTTGGACACCGCTGTTTCTATCCGTCAGGGGTCTGGTGACGGAGGTGGGCGGGTTGATGAGCCATGGGTCCACCATTGCCCGCGAGTACGGACTGCCGGCGGTTGCCGGGGTGGAAAACGCCACCAGGTTGATTGAAGACGGGCAAAGAATCCGGGTGAACGGCACTCGTGGGTACGTGGAAATACTGTAGTAAATCTTGCGATTCCTGATAATAAAAGATCAAACCGTTAGCGGAGGGGGAAAAGGTATGGGTGAGAAAGGATTTTTCTTTAACTGGTCAGAAGCCTTTACCGCTGGAGTAGAAGCCGTTGGGGGGAAGGGCTGGAATCTGGCCCGGCTGGAGCGTTATGGTTTTACTATTCCGCTGGCGGTGTTCTGAGCGCTGATGCCTACCGGGCTTTTATTAAAGAAAATAATCTGTCTGGGGCCATAGCTAAGATTTCGGCAAAGGTCTCTTTCTCCAACATCGCAGAGCAAGAGATTGAAGAAGAACTCTTTAGGCTAAGAGAGAAAATCATAACGGGATTATTCCCTTTGTATATCCAGGAAGAATTGATCGCCCAACTAAAAGGCATGGGCATCCTATCCAAGCCGCTGGCGGTCCGTTCTTCCGCCACCTGCGAGGATTCGGCCCGGGCCTCTTTTGCCGGTATGCATGATTCATTCTTAAATGTCCGGGGTACCGATAATATCATATTGGCTGTCAAAGAATGCTATGCTTCCCTTTGGACTCCCCGGGCGGTTGCCTACCGGCGTAAAATGAAGGTTGGGGATGATGAGGTATTTCAGGCGGTTGTAATCCTGGAATTAGTAGAAGCCGTGGCGGCAGGGGTCGGCTTTACCTGCGATCCGCGCAGCGGCCGGGAAGATGTAGTGCTTGTTAACGCCAATTTCGGCCTGGGGGAAAGCGTGGTCAGCGGCGCTGTCGAGCCGGATGAATATTGCCTGGATACAAAACTGGAAATATTGGAGCGGAGAATGGGCCGGAAAGAAAATCAAACCATGGCCCGCCCCGATGGTGGAACAAAATTGATCGCTTCCCCGGGCTCCTCTGAGAAACAAGTACTAAGCGATGAAAACGGGGGTGACGTTCTGGTAGCACCAACCACCGATCCGGGCTGGACACCTCTATTTTTGCGAGCTTCAGCCATAGTTGTAGAACCGGGAGGAATTGGATCTCATGGGGCTATTGTCGCTCGAGAGTATGGAATACCTGCCGTTTTGAATGTACTTGGGGCCATGAGCCTTATTAAAGACGGGCAGAACGTGGTTGTAGACGGGGATGAAGGGAAAATCTATATGCAATAAATACCAGGCTAGGCCCGCCTTGTTAACTTCATTGTATTCGAATTTTGTGGATCGATTCTCTTATGCTATGTGCATTAAGAGCTGCATTATTCCTTATTTTAAGGAGTTCAAGCTTGCGCTGAAGGATGTTACGCCCAAGCACATACAGGACTATTACCAGTACGAACTGAACGAGAAAGGCTTAAGCGCCAGCACGGTGATCCATCGCCACGCCAATATTCGCAAGGCGTTGCAGTACGCTTACAAGGTGGGCCTAATCGCCTTTAATCCCGCCGACCGGATCGAGCGGCCCAAGACCACAAAATTCGTAGGCAGCATTTACGATGCCGGGGAACTGGAAGCCCTGTTTGCCGTGGTGAAAAACAAACCGATAGAGCTGGCCGTTATCCTGGGCGCGTTTTACGGGCTGCGCCGCAGCGAGATCGTAGGGCTGAAATGGAACGCGATCAACTTTGAAAAAAAGACGCTGACCATCAAGCACACCGTAACCGAGGTAAGGGTGGACGGAAAAGCCATCATCGTGGAAAAGGACCGTGCCAAAACCAAGTCGAGCCACCGCACCTTGCCGCTGGTAGAGCCCTTTGAAAAGCTTCTCCGGCAGCTAAAGGAAGAGCAGGAGCGCGATCAAAAAGTATGCGGGAAAGACTATTGCCGGGAGTATTTTGGCTACATTTACGTGAACGAGCTGGGAGAGCGGGTCAAGCCGGGCTATGTCACCCAGAATTTCGCGCTTACGCTGAAAAACCACGGCCTTAAAAAAATTCGTTTTCACGATTTGAGGCATAGCTGCGCCAGTTTGTTGTACGCCAACGGAGTCAGCCTGAAGGAGATCCAGGAGTGGTTGGGGCACAGTGATATTTCCACCACCTCGAACATATACACCCACCTGGATTTCAGCTCCAAGGTTGCTTCGGCCAACGCCATCATCGGCGTATACCCTTCCTGACATCCCTCCAAATCGGGTGGAATGTCAGGCCAGAAGGGGGATGAGAGCATTGCAAATATGCACTAAAATGGTTCGTGTGAAGGTATACCAGGCGGAAACGATAGGTGCCGCCAGAAAAGAAAAAAGCCCTCAAATCCGCTTGTAGCGCGGCTTTAAGAGCGATTAATTCTGGTGCCGATGGCCGGAGTCGAACCGGCATGGAGGTTATCCGCCGCATTTTGAGTGCGGTGCGTCTGCCAATTCCGCCACATCGGCAAGTTTATTTCAATTTCCCTCTCCATAATCCATCTCTGGAATTTGGAGGGATATGGTGGAGGGATATGAAAAACCATAAAGACTATTCAATTTTCAAGAACCCAGCAACCATGCGGGTTTGGGAGCCGCCGACCGGTCAAAAAAGGCTTTTCACGCACTGGATTTTGAGTGCGGTGCGTCTGCCAATTCCGCCACATCGGCAAATTTATTTCAATTTCCCTCTCCCGAATCCGCTTTTGGAATTTGGAGGGATATGATGGAGGGATATGAAAAACCATAAAGACTATTCAATTATCAAGAACCCAGCAACCACGCGGGTTCGGGAGCCGCCAACCGGTCGAAAAGGGGCTTTCGCGCACTGGATTTTGAGTGCAGTGCGTCTGCCAATTCCGCCACTCTGGCTGGTATTTTAAATTCCAATGCAAAGATAATTATAGTAGCCTCTTTTAGCCTTGTCAAGATTGATAAAAACCGGGGGATAGTGTTTTTTGGAAAAAGGAGGAGTAATGGGGAGAAGAAAAGGGGTAAAAATGAGTCCCCTTTTTATTTGTGCTTCTGTCAGCCTTTGGCAGACGGCAGGTAAAAGCTTCACCTCTTGTCATAACAAGGCAGGGGAATAACAAAAGGAATTTTATAAAAGATGGCGAAAACTTTATAGTATTGATTTTATGAGAATAAGAATTTTAGCCTATTTCCAACTTTTTTAAGGAGAAATACCTTATGCAATCAGAACAAGAACTGGTGAAGAAAAGTATGGAGGGTGACACTCAGGCTTTTGAAAAATTGGTTCTGCAATATCAAAATAAGGTTTATGCTTTAAGCTTCAGGTACATGGGGAATGAAGATGATGCGTATGATATGTCTCAGGAAGTTTTTCTAAAAGCCTTTCGTTCCTTAAAGACTTTTAAGGGAAATTCCAGTTTTGGCACCTGGATATTTCGAATTACCACTAATGTTTGCCTGGATGAACTCAGGCGCCGGAAGAGAAGGATTGTTCCTCTCTCGCTGGACGAAGCAGCTGTTACCAGTCGTGGTATTGAAGTTGAGAGGGAAATAGTGGACCCTTCGCCCCCGGTTGATCGGGTATATGAACAGAAAGAATTATCACAATACATACAAGGCCTTTTAGACCAGATGAAACCTGAACATAAAGCGGTAATAATCCTCAGGGATAGTATGGACTTGAGTTATGAACAAATCGCTTATGTCTTGAATTGTTCGGTGGGCACGGTCAAGTCGCGTCTTAGCAGGGCCAGAAGTATTTTAAGGAAACAATGGGTAGAGAGGGAACTTTTGCCCTAGCCATCTCGTCTAAAAACCGGGAGGAAAAGAGCCATGAAATGTGAGCAGGTTAGTGAGCTGCTTTCAGCCTACATTGACGAAATGACAAGTGAGAAAGAAACAAAAGCACTGGAAGCCCACCTTGCTCAATGTGCAGACTGCCGTAAAGAGCTGGATGGTTACCGGCTTCTTCGTGGCATTATGCAGCAATTGGAGTCACCGCTGCCCCCGGATGATTTCTCCACCGTTGTTCAAAAACGACTGCGGGAAAACAAAAACAAGATATTTAGTGCTACTACTATTGAGCGGCCCAAAAAGACCGGATGGATTGCGGCAGTATTGGCGGGATTAGCCCTGGCGTCAGGTATATATGCCAGCAGCTATCTATCTATTGGAGATTTTCTTGTGTCCTGGCAGGATAAAAAGGAACAGAAAAAACCCCGAATAGCTATCGAGGATATAATAGAGCGTTTTCAAAAATGGAATAAGGAAGAGGATAATAGCAGCCGAGAAGCCGCTGAACCGGAAGCTAAGATCGCTTCTAATCCCAGTGCCAAAGTGAGTGTGGGGGTAGGGGCGGAAAATACCCGGGAAGAAGTGGAACTCAAGACTGCTGGAGATGATAGCTATTCTAGCCATATAATGGTGAAAGAACTGTCAACGGCCCTGGCTCAGGTAATAGGGATTGCCGATGAGCGGGAAATCAAGTACAGTATGACATCCGGGTCTTATGGCAGCAGTGAGGCGCGAAGGGTGGTCCTGGAAGTGGAACCGCAAGAAGTCCCTCAGCTTCTAATGGAGTTGGAAGCGATTGGGAGGAAGCTTGATGTTGCGGATCTTACAGAAGCAAGTGGACAGGATGAAGCGCTTCAAGCTTCTGATCTGGATGAAAAACCCCTGCTGCCGGAGAAAAGCGAATTTTCCGATAATGAGAAATTAAGCATGGTTAAAATAGAAAATAATGAGGAAGCCGGAGAAGACAGAAAAGAGGAATTAGCTAAAGAAAAAGCGGCTTCTGCGCCAGATGATAAAATGCTCTTCAATTCCGAAAAGGGAGAAGATAGCAAAGATATTGAAAGTATTAAGGAAGAAAATAAACCGGAAGGAACTAAAGTTAACTTAGACATTTTGATAATTCAAGAAAAATGATTGGGGCGGGTACAGTTTAATTTTAAAGTGTCGGCAATGATTGGATTCAAGCTGCGAGAGCTTATGATATGATGTCACTGCAAAAAGTCATAAATATGCATTAGCGTGCATAAATATACCGCTCAGCTACATTAAAAGCGACCGAAGAGTGTGTAGGGAACGACCTCCGTGTCGTTCCGAGTCAGGCTTTGTATATTTATGCAACCCTTATGCAACAAAAAGGGTTTTGCAGTAGAGTCATGATATTGATTATGAGATTAAAAGGTTATGGGAAGTATTGGGAATTCCAATACTTTTTTTCTTGGGGGGAAAGAATGTTATTATAAAATATAAGGAACGAGCGGTAAGGGGGAGGAATAGACGCTCGGGTAGAATAACGATAAGGATGGGGTATTTATGGCTGATAAATTTATGCTAATAGATGGAAACAGTCTGTTGTACCGGGCTTTTTATGCTCTGCCGCTGCTGCATAATTCCGCCGGGGTTTACACCAATGGGGTATACGGTTTCCTGACCATGTTCAACCGGGTGCTGGCTGAGATTCAGCCCACCCATATTGCCGTAGCTTTCGATAAAGACCGCAGTACTTTCCGCAACGAGCTGTATAGCGAATACAAGGCCAATCGTTCGGCTCCTCCGGAGGAACTGGGGGGGCAATTCCAGCTGCTGCGAGATGTTCTGGCGGCTTTGAATATCGAGTACCTGGAGATGCAGGGTTATGAAGCCGACGATATCATCGGCACTTTGAGCAAAAAGGCGGAAGAACAAGGGTTAAAGACCGTCATTCTAACCGGTGACGGTGATGCCCTGCAGCTGGTTTCGGAGCAGGTTGATGTTTTGCTGACTAAAAAAGGCATAAGCGAAATGGAACTCTACGATCCCCAGGGGGTCAAAGACAAGTGGGGAGTAGAACCAGAAAAGATGGCGGAAATAAAGGGCCTTATGGGGGATGCTTCCGATAACATCCCCGGGGTTCCCGGGGTAGGCCCGAAGACTGCTATAAAGCTAGTGCAGGAATTTGCCAGCCTGGAGAATCTCTATGAGAATTTGCCGCAGGTCAAAGGCAAGAAGCTGGTGGAAAAGCTGGAGCAAAACCGGGAGCAGGCTTTTCTCAGCCGGCAGCTGGCCACCATTAACCGCGATATGGATCTGGATTTTCCGATCGAGGACTATGTAATGCGGGAACCCCATTACCCGGAATTGCTGGAGCTATATCGCAGCCTGGAATTCAATAATTTCCTAAAAATCCTGCAGGAGAAAGAGCTAAAAAAGGGAATGGCCCCGGTAAAGCAGGAGATAGAAGTGCTGTTCTTGGAAAGAGAAGAAGATGTGACGGCTTTACTGGAAGAAATAAAGCAAGGGGAGAGCGTGGCCCTGTATTTCCAGAGCAATTACCATCATCCTATGTGGGCCAGTCTGCAGGGCGTTTTCCTGGAATACGGCGAGCGGGTTTACCAGCTAAAACTGGAAGCTGGGGATGACTATAAACTGCAGTGGCTCAAAACTTTACTGGAATCTGCAGCGATTAAGAAGTATCTGCATAATGCCAAATTCGTCCAGGTTCTTTTGCTGAGACACGGAATTGAACTTGGCGGAGTTGCGGGGGATACCATGCTGCTGGCCTATGTAGATGATCCGGCTTTTGAGGGCGATGAACTGGATGCCTGCCTTAAGAAGCACCTGCAGCTCAACATAGCGGAAAATAACCTGGCGGCATTGGTTAGCAGGATAAAGGAACTCTATTTCCAGCTGGAGGAGCAAGTCACGGAGGAATTGCGGGAGCTTTTGCAACAGGTGGAAATGCCCATGTCGGAAGTACTGGCCCGGATGGAATTTTGCGGGGTGAAGGTGGAGCGGAGTACGCTGACCCGGATTTCTGAGGAACTGGCCAGCGGGATAGCCGTCCATGAGGAACGGATTTTCGAGCTGGCGGGAAGCAGTTTTAACATTAATTCACCCAAACAGTTGGGTAAAGTGCTTTTTGAGGATTTGGGTCTTAGGGTAATAAAGAAGGGCAAAACCGGATATTCTACCGGGGCGGAAGTACTGGAGGAACTTTATCAGGAGCACGAGATAATAGCTCATATTTTAAATTATCGCCAGCTCAGCAAAATAAAATCCACCTATGCCGATGCCCTGCAGGAGTTGATACACCCGGAAACTGGCCGGGTACATACCATATTTAAACAAGCCCAGACCGCAACCGGACGCCTGTCCAGCGTGGAGCCCAACCTGCAGAACATCCCTATTAGAATGGAAGAAGGACGCCGGATTCGCCAGGCCTTCGTGGCTCCGGGGCCGGATTGGCTTATTATGGCGGCGGACTATTCCCAGATTGACCTGCGCTCCCTGGCCCATATCAGCGGGGACGAGCGATTGATTGAAGCCTTTAAAAGCGGGGTGGATATTCACACGCGGACAGCGGTGGAAATCTTTCATGTGCCGGTGGAATGGGTGGATAGCGAGCTGAGGAGAAGGGCCAAGGCAGTTAATTTCGGCATTATATACGGTATCAGTGATTTTGGCCTGGCCCGGGATACCGGGGTCAGTCGTAAAGAAGCCCGTAAATATATCGACAATTACCTAAACAGCTATCCCGGCGTGAAAAAATATATGGAAGATATAGTGGAGTTTGGACGCCGCCACGGCTATGTCGAGACCTTGTTGAAGCGCCGCCGCTACTTGCCCGAACTCAATGCCAGGAATAAGATGGTGCAGGCCTTTGGCCGCCGTATGGCTCTTAATACCCCGGTGCAGGGAACTTCCGCTGATATAATCAAACTGGCTATGATCAAGGTGGATGAAGAGATAAGAAAGCGCCGGCTTCAGGCCCGCTTGCTATTGCAGGTTCATGACGAACTGGTTCTGGAACTGCCCCGGACGGAACTGGAAGAAGTAAGCGGGCTCTTACGGGACTGTATGGAGAACGCCTGCAGTTTGAAAGTACCCTTGGAAGTATCCCTTAAGACCGGCCCCAACTGGTATGAGATGGAATAGCGGAGGGCGGAAGACGGTTATCGGAGAACGGGTGGAGGGAAAGAGGTGGTATTATGCCTGAATTACCGGAGGTTGAAACGATCAAGAATAACCTGCAGGAAATTCTACCGCTTAGAATCAAAGAACTAGAACTCCGGCGTGAGGATATATTGCGCTGCCAGGACTATGCTTTAAAAGAGCTTGCCGGGCAGAGCATAGAAGAAGCGTCCCGCCGGGGCAAGTATCTTATCCTGGCTGTGAACAACGGCCTGTTCCTGGTTTTCCACCTGGGTATGAGCGGCAGGCTTTATATACAAGAGGAAGAAAATACGATTCTGGAACCGCATGTGCATGTGATAATCCATTTGGATAAGCGGCTTAAGCTTTTGTACCAGGATGCTCGTCGTTTCGGAGGGCTATGGCTGCTTAAGGATATTGACAGCTTCTTTTCCCGGCTGGGAAAGGAGCCTTTGAGCGAGGAGTTTTGCCCCCCCTACCTGGAACAGGTTTTGCAAGGGCGCCAAACTGCCATAAAGAACCTGCTTCTTAATCAGAACCTTATCTCCGGCCTGGGCAACATCTATGCCGATGAAGCCCTGTTTATGGCGGGGATTCGGCCTGACCGCCAAGCTGCATCCCTTTCTGTGCGGGAGATTGAAGGCTTGTGCTGTGGCATCAAGGAAGTTTTGACCAAGAGCATTAAATATCGCGGCACCACTTTTCGCGATTACCGAGACGGCAAGCGACAACCGGGGGAGTTCCAAAACCACCTGCAGGTTTATGGCCGTTTTAATCAAGCCTGCCCCAATTGCGGCCAGCCCCTGAAAAGAACCAGAATTGGCGGCAGAAGCAGCCATTACTGCGAGAAATGCCAGCATTGACCAACCCGTCAAATATATCACGGGGACGGTTGTGCTGATATATTTTTGCCTTCAATGCTCCACGCCTGCAATCATTCCTGAAAAGTCAGTTAGAACCGAAAGGTGGAATAGGATAAACCTTAACCCTTACCCCTCACACGTTTCTTACTAACCCGTCATGGCCAAAGGACATTGCCAGCTATGAAAAAAGGGGGAATTCTAAGGTATTCTTGATGCAATCTTAATAGTGACACCCACAGGGTGGAACACGGGAGTATCCGAAGGGTTTGCGTCCTTACTAATCTTTATTATATATCAGCAGGACCGTCCCTATGATATATACAGGGGAGAGGCAGCGACCCAGCACCCGGGTAACATATTCATACTTCTATCCATATTGTAGCTATATAACTATGATGCGGGATAGGAGTGGCCTCTGGTGGAGTATTTTCATATTCTCTTGTTTGCCCTGGCGGTGAGCAGTGACGGGTTTTTTGCCGGGATGGCCTATGGATTAAAGAAAATTAAGGTTCCCCTGCTTTCACTGCTGGTTATAGCTCTGGCTTCAGCTCTGGCCGTCAGCTTTTCCATGTTATGTGGAAAGGGGCTTGCCACCATATTTCCTCCTGACTTTGCCGGTCGTCTGGGAGCGATAATGCTGATGCTAATCGGAGTTTACTTTTTGCTCTCTGCCTGTCGGGATAGAATAGAGAGTATGGATGAGATAGGCGAAGAGCCCCTTTTTAGCCTGAACATCAAGCCTTTGGGCATAATCATACATATACTAAAAGAACCAGCCCGGGCTGATTTTGATTTATCCGGTGAGATCAGCACCCGGGAAGCTTTTTTTCTCGGGCTGGCTCTGGCTATGGATGCACTGGGGGCAGGTATCGGAGTAGCCCTGGCCGGTTTCAATATTCTATTAACAGCCCTGGCTGTGGGTGTGTTAAAATTTATACTAGTAAATTGTGGGTTGCAATTGGGAATTAAGATAAAGGCTGAGCGCTGGCAGCTAATCTCCTCCTTGATACCCGGCCTTATGCTGATAAGCCTGGGAATTCTCGAAATTATGTAGCAGAACGGAGCTTGAAAAATATGAAAACGATAGGCCTAACAGGTGGTATTGCCAGCGGTAAGAGTATGGTGGCCAGGGCCCTGCAAGAAATGGGAGCAGTCTTGCTTAGTGCGGACGAAATAGGCCACCAGGTTATTGAACCAGGTAAAACTGCCTATTATGATTTGATAAATGCTTTTGGAAAAGAGATAGTGAATGCAGATGGGACAATAAACCGCAAAGAACTGGGCGGGATAGTGTTCGAAGATCCACAAAAACTTCAGTTGCTCAACCAGCTTACCCACCCTTCTATTATGCAGGAGATTAGATTAAAGCTGGCCCAAATTGAGCAAGAGCAGCCTGCTGCTATTGTGGTAATGGAAATCCCCCTGCTCTATGAAACCCGCATGGAAAGATTATTTGACCAGGTCTGGGTGGTCTGGGTGGATCGCGAGACGCAGATAAAACGGCTTATGGCTCGAGATGCTATTGACCGGAGTGATGCGATAAGCCGTATAGACTCCCAGATGCCCTTGGATGAAAAAGCCCGGCGAGCTGATCTAGTTATTGACAATTGCGGCAGCATAGAGGAAACAATAGCAAAGGCCACCAGATATTTCAACAATATTTAAGCTGATCTACAAATAAAATGTATTATACTACCTGGGGGGTGGGTTATTTTTGAACAAAAAAAAGAAAAAGCGCTTTTCTATTAGCCTGTGGGTTTCTATCCTGCTCTTTCTGTTAGTGGTTTTAACCTTTCCCCAATGGATAAGTTATTTCTACCCGCAGCCCCACCGGGATATAGTATTCGCTACCGCTTATGATAACCAGGTGGATCCCTATCTGGTTTTCGCCATAATTCGCGCCGAAAGCAAATACCAGCCTACGGCCCGGTCACCGGTAGGCGCTCGTGGCTTGATGCAGATAATGCCCAAAACCGCTGCCTGGATAGCTGAACAGAAAGGCATTAGTGGATTTGAAGCGGAGCAACTGAATGAGCCTGCTTTAAATATCAGCTTTGGCTGCTGGTATCTAAACAGCCTTAACCAGGAGTTCGAAGGCGAACTTCCCCTGGTTATCGCCGCCTATAATGCAGGCAGGGGAAAGGTAAAGGAGTGGCAAGTACAGGGAATTTGGGATGGTGATACGGGGAAACTTGATAAAATACCATTTGAAGAAACCAGGAATTATGTCAAGATTGTTTTGAAAAATTATGAAGCCTACCGGGCCATTTACCAGTAGAACAATTGATTATTGATGCCACCTTAATACGGGGCTATTTCTATACCATAATCAAGGAATTAAGGAATTTTATCCATTTGCCTTAAATATAAATGTCCTAGAAGAGAGTTAAAATAAGGAGGGCATTTGCTTTGATTATCCGGTGCAAGAGAATAGTCCTGTTTATTGTTTTCTGTGGCTTAATAGTAGCTTTGGCTTCCATTATACATTGGCGTCAGGTAGCGGTCTACACCGCCAGCCTGGACACTCGTCCTTTCCATCTTGGACTGGTAGGTGAAATCAACAGCATCGAGCCAGCCAAACTGAGCAATCACCCCGAGAGCTTACTGGCTTCCGCTATCTATGAAGGCCTGCTCTGTTTTGATGAAGAGAAGGGTGAGATTAAACCGGCTTTGGCCAGGAAGTGGAAGTATTCCAGCGATGGCAAATCGCTTACCCTTTATCTCCGAGGAGATGTGCAGTTTCATAATGGGAAAAAGCTGACTGCTGCCGATGTTAAGGCGTCATGGGAGAGGAATCTTGGCAGCCTCAAGGATTGGTCCAATGTAAGCCTTTTCCTGCCTATAGCTGGCTGTGCGGAACGTTTGCAGGGCAAAAATATAGATATTTACGGAATTAAGGTCTTAAACGAGCATACTTTGAAAATCACCTTGCTCCAGCCGAACAGAGTATTCATTTATTCTCTGGGCCACCCGCTTTTCTGGGTTTTTGACAGTGAGGATAATAATGATCCGCTGGCAGGTACGGGCCCTTTCATTTTTCAAGAAAATAAGGAAAATAAGAAATTTTTCCTGATTAAAAATGAGAAATATTACCGGGGAAATCCCCACCTGGCGGGCATAAATGTACAAGTTTTCCCCGATGAACAGCAGGCTATGGATGACTATAAGTCAGGAAAATTAGATTTCCTGGACACGGTACCCCTGGAAGAAATAAAGAAAATAAGAAAAGCTTCTGAGTATAAGGGCTTATATATCGAAAAACCTATCCTGGAGACTTATTCCCTGGTTTTTAACCTGAACAAAAAACCTTTTGCCGGCAATTATTACTTGCGCCGGGCCCTTAATTATGCCATTGATCGGAAGAAGATTAACGATGAAGTATTCGGGGGCAGTTGCCTTCCCGCTAAAGGGGCTATCCCTACAAGGATTCCAGGCTACAGCGAAGAGATGCAGGGTTATAGCTACAAGCCGGAAAAAGCCAAAGAACTACTGGAAGAAGCCGGCTACCCGGGTGGCCATGATTTACCCCCCTTGCTCTTAACCTATAATAGCGGCGAAGCCCATAAGATGATAGCTGAAGCTGTTGCCGCGCAGCTTGCCCAGCTGGGCATCACCGTTCAAACCCAGGCCCTGGATTGGAACTATTATCGCAAACAAATGTCCAGTATGAATATGAGTTTTTTCCGCCTGGGCTGGAAAGCCGATTATCCCCATGCCGACAGCTTTCTCTATAGCCTGTATCACTCCTCTCAGATAGGAAACAGCAATTTCTCCGGCTACAATAACCCCCAGGTGAATAAGATTTTGGAGTCATCCCGGGCCGCAACTAATGAGAAAGAAAGGAACGCTTTGCTGCGTAAGGCAGAGCAAATCGTTGTAGACGATGCCCCTTGTCTGTGGCTTTTCCAAAAGAAAGCGGCCAAACTTCTGGGTAAAGATGTGGATTCCCTTACTATTGATGCTATGGAAATGATAGACTGGTACCAGGTAGAACTTTTCAAACCCGGGGTAAACCAGGGGGGAGATGCAGTAAAAAAGAAGGTCTGATTGCTTCCTGGATTCGCTGCCGGGCAGTCCTGCGGAGCAATTGACTTAAGGCGAATCCTATTGTATAATACCCGTTGTCGGGGAGACTTTTCTCGAAAGAAAAACCCTGGATTGTTTAAATGTCGGAGTGGTGGAACGGGCAGACACGTACGTTTGAGGGGCGTATCCGTAACTGGGTGGGGGTTCAAGTCCCCCCTCCGACACCATAATAACTACCATCTATTGATAGAAAGAGTTTTATCGGCGGGTGGTTTTTATTTTGCCTTAAAATGCGGAAATATAGCCGTTCCTGCGATTTCGCGGAGCGGCTTTTATCATTAGGTTTTTTGAGCGATGTTGGCTGTGGTAATCGTTGAACATTTGAAGGGGGTGTGCATCAGGGGTGTGCAAAATGCACCCAGAGAGAACCGCTCCTCAAGCCTTGATGTTATTGTTTCTGACAATATATCTGTCCTCCGTTATTTCCCGTTATCGCCGATGAACGCCTTGCCGCTGTCAGTTAACCGGTACTTTTGCAGCCTGCTGTTCGGCTTATCCGGCACGGTCATCTCTATGAAGCCGTCTGCCAGGAGCGGCTCGATATGGCGTTTGAACGAACGTGAATCGCCGTTCATTCCGATTGCCGCAAAGATATCTTTGCGTGACAGAGCTATATCTTCAAGTGCTTTCAGCACTTCAATCTGTGTGTCGCTCAACTGGACTTGGTGCTTTTCTTCGTGCCTAACTTGGTGCTTTTCTTATGCCGCAATGATGTCGTATAGCGAGGAAAGCGTAAACTCAATAAACACACCAGAGTCGTTCGCTTGGCGGGCATTCTCAATCGCCTGATAGTATCCCGGCCTATTCTGATAAAGCACCGACTCCATCGGTATCCAAGCGAAAATATCGTTCCATTTGGCAAGGAGTAGTGTCTGCCACAGTCGACCCATGCGACCGTTGCCGTCCGCAAACGGGTGGATAGTATCGATTTCGTAATGCAGAATCGCGCTTTTAAGCACGGGGTGTAATTCCGATTCTTTAGCCCATCCGAACATGGTTTCATGACATAATCACCCTCCTCCACTTTTCAATCCAATATGGGACAATCCAGGTAGGCCAAGCTGGCAAGAAATAACGAAGAAATTTTGGGTGAGTGGGAAGATTTTTAATCCAGCCACCAATGTATACAGTAAAGCAGGGAAGTTATATAGGCAAACATGTAGAAAGATTCTGTGATAAGTTGGATAGGTAATTGGGCTTAAGTTTATTATGTATTATATCGGGAGATAAAAAAGAGTATCAAAACTAACCGGCAGGGAATAATAGTATCAAAAGATACTTTTTTCTTGAAGAAGATTTTCTGCCGTGTTAATATAAGGTTAGATGGGGTGGCAACATGGCGGATGGGGAGTTTCGGTCCAGAGTGATTTGTGTATCCTTTCATGAAAATGAGTATGAAGATTAGGCAGGAAGCATTAAGGAGGCAACCTGGATATGAATAAGGTTTATTGCTACCTGTGTGACCAAACCAATAAAGTAGCCATTAAAAAAGAAGAGGAAATCCATACTATTAAGGGAACACCGGTAAAATGTAAAGTTGAAAATGCCTACTGCAGGCAGTGCGGGTCCAAGGTTTATATACCTGCCCTGAACGATGCCAACCTGGACCGTATGGATTATACTTACCGCCGGCATAATGGAATTATCACAGTTCAAGAGATTGAGGAAATTCTAAGGCAGTATAACATTGGCGCCAAACCCCTGGCGGTTATACTGGGATGGGGTGAAGTTACTATCCTGCGTTATTTAAAGGGGCAAATTCCTGATCGTGCCCATAGTAATACTTTGTTAAGCCTGAAGGATCCGTATGTCTTTTTCCGTTACTTTAAAGAAAAGCAGGAAAGGCTGTCTCCGGTAGCTTGTAACAAGGTGGTAAGCGCTTTGGAGGGATTAAATGCCAAACTTGCCGGTGATGAGTTGCATGAACGCTCACAGCATTTAAGGCAGGCTTATCGTAGGCAACCTGACATATATAATGGTTTTGTTCCTTTTAACCTGGAAAAAATGGTGCAGGTTATTCTGTTTTTCTTAAAATCGGGGGATCGTGTTTACGAAACCGGGATGAACAAATTGCTATGGTATGTTGATATGCTTTGCTATAAGCGAAGTGAGCGGCAGGCACTAACCGGCCTGTGTTATAAACATAATATCTATGGACCAGTTCCCCTCTGGTACGATTATTTATACGGAAGTTTGGATGATGTATATATTACTCTGGTTGAAGACGAATACGGAACCCAAATCGGCGCCCTGGCTGATCTTTCGGCTGACGTTTTTTCAAATGATGAATTAGATGTACTGGAGACAGTGGCAAATAATTTTAAGGGATGGAGTGCAAAAAAGATTTCGCAATATTCTCATCGGGAAACTGCCTATCGGCAAACGACTAATGGGCAGTTTATTTCATTTGAATATGCCCGAGAGTTGTCCTTAAGTTAAAGAAGTGGTGCATATATGGGAGGCTTCTTACAGCAGTAGGTATTATCTTAAGGGTAATAGTTGCAAAGGTGAGGTCTGGGTCCCTACCCGCTATCTGCGCTGCCTGGAGGCAATTATGAAAATGGATTGGTATCTTACCCGATTTTGCAGCAAATCCTGGCAGTAGTTGGAGTAACCGCGGAGGAACAGGGTTTTACGCCTCATGCAGTTTCTGCCACTGATGAGGTGGATATTGACCAATTAATTGAGGAACTGTCTCATGAAATTTAAACAGGCCTGTGCGGATGCTAATATCCTGGGGCATCTTTATCGCAGTGGGGAAGAGTAGTTTATTAAGCCGTTCGGGTGGAGTTACAAAACCGCCAGATATTATCCTTATATAAAAGCATGGCTTAATTTCTTCAGCGGATAAATTATTGATCTTCTTCTAACAAAATTAACGACGGGGAGATTATTATGAGTGACTTTTCAATTAAAGAACAGTTAGAAAGTTTGAAGTCTGATGAATTAATAGAAATAATCATGGATCTCGTCCAGAGAGGAGAACAATCACGTTTACATGTTTTGGAATGGCTTGATAATTATCGTAAGCCTCAAAATACTGTAAATCCAAAGAAAAATAGTAAAACTCAAAAAATTCATGATGAATTGTTATTTGAATACTGGAATAATGCCCAAAATATTATTTCAGAGTTTAACAGCTACGGCGGGGGACCTGAGGAAGACGAAGAAGAGGCTTATGAATGGCTTGAAAAAATATGGGATTTGATAGATGAGGCTAAAATTACTTTCGAATCCAAGCGTAAATTAATGGATGCGGTATTTATTGAATATGATGAAGGAAATTCCGGTTTTGACGATAGTCTGATGGAATTGTGTTTTCAATTGTGCCAAGAGAAAGAGGAATGGGAGTATCTCGTAAAAAAACTTGGCAACAAACCTTCGAATTGGAACAAGGGACTTGCTATTAGTATTTACAAAAACTATTTGCATGATGATTCTAAATATCTGGAGGTAAGATTAAAAAATCTCCATTATGGATCGGATTACTGGGACTTGGTTCAATATTATATTGACAAACAAGAAACGGAACTGGCAATTGAAACGGCACAAAAGGGTATTGAAAAAGGGGAAGGAAGACTTACCGAGCTTTATGATTATCTTATTGACTATTATTCCGAGGTTCAGGACGATAATGCTCTTGAATCAATTGCCCAAATATGCTTGAAAAGAAAAAATGACGTGAAATATGTATTTGACAAGCTGTTTATGTATTATCAGAACCGTAACTATGAAAAAGCCAAGGAAAAGCTCTTAAAAGCTTATAAGCATACCAAGCGCAAAAATTATTTTGAAGACTACAAAAGAATAAAGAGTTTTCTATCCGAATCGGACTGGGAAAAAATTGAACCGCAGATTATTAATGAAGCTCATGATAAGAGTATTCAAGATTATATGAATATTTGTCTTGATAAAGGCATGAAAGACGCTGTAATAAATATGATAATTTCGCCGCCAAAGAACCAATGGGGGTATAGCATTTTTTCCGATTTTGATTCATTTGCGGAAAAGCTTGAAAAGGATTATCCGCAAGAAATCATTAACTATTACTACCAAAAGGCATATAGCAGAATTGCAAACGGTAATCGAAATACCTATAAGGAAGCGGTAAGATACCTCACCAAGGTTAAAACAATTTATCTGGAATATCTAAAAGATGAAGATAAATGGACACAAACGCTTAATAATTTACAAATACAGTTTAAAAAAAGACCGGCATTTATTGATGAACTTAAAAAAATTAAAATATAAAGACTAAACGGCAGGGGAGCATTCCGGCGGTTCAAAGATACGCTGATTCGTTTTGGGCTCGAAAAAGAGTGGTATGACTATCGTTTTTCAGCATTTATGAAAATCGCCAAAGAGTGGTGCGAAGACAATAAAATAGCATACAAAATGAAGAACGTTGTGTCGAGATGATGTGGCTAATTTATGAATTGGAGGCTGAACGATGAATGGACATCTGAATGACTGTCTGATATGTGATGGTAAGTTGGAATACCTCGACGCAGCGGAAGAAATGGAATGCGTGATTTGCCACAAAAAGCATTTAAACAATGTCCGCTGTATTAATGGGCATTATATCTGCGATGAGTGCCATAGCAAGAGCGGTGCCAAGATTATCCTTGAAGTATGCCGGACGACCGATTCTAAAAATCCCATCGAAATCATGCAAAAGCTGATGGCAAAGCCATTCATCCATATGCATGGGCCGGAACACCATATTCTCGCAGGTGCAGCACTTCTTGCTGCCTATCATAACAGTGGAGGACAATTGGATCTGAATAAAGCCCTGAACGAAATAGAACGTCGTGCAAAACAGGTTCCCGGAGGTGCCTGTGGATTCTGGGGATGTTGCGGGGCGGCTATAAGTACGGGGATGTTTATCAGTATTGCGACCGGGGCAACGCCGTTGAGCGAACGGGAATGGAGTCTGTCCAATCTGATAACTTCCAAGGTATTGCGGCGAATAAGCGCTCTCGGCGGGCCGAGATGCTGTAAGAGGAATTGTTTCACGGCGGCAAAAGTGGCTGTTGAGTTCACGCGAGAACACCTTGCGGTCAATATGGAATTACCGGTAGATATCTGTTGTTTCTTTTCGCCCAACAATCACGAGTGCAGGGGCGTACTTTGCCCATATAGCCCCCAGCAATCCAATTCCCAGTAGCATTCTTCCCTTATCTTAGAAGACAATCCTCCGGCAGGTCGGACATGGAGTCATCGCTGCGACTTGCGGCAGCTGGTACAGACAAACATGATGCACCTTAGTTTCCAAAGACGATCATCAGGTTAATCTGCAAATTGTGTATTTTTTACTCTCCATTTTTCTAAAGCGATTCCTACCCAAAAACCGTAAATTCCAAGTGTAATTATGGTTAATAAAAACCATAATATCCAGTTCCCGAATAGACTTATTGCCCTACCGGTGAACATTAATCTCCTACCTTCAATGACTGTATGGTTTACCTTCCATCCATATACCATACATAAGGCCCAAGGAAAACATATTCCAAACGTAATAACTGTTACTAAAAAGCCGAGGATTGACCATCCTATAAGCTGCAACAAACCACCATCAAAAAATAATTCAGCTTTACTGCCGGGAACAATATTAGTATTAGATAATCCTTTTTTACTTCTGGAAACAATTGGCGGGATGCTTAACAAGGAGGATTATGGAAAGATAAGGCGAATAAATCCAAAATGTTCTGGAATTATGCGCTTGCAGATTGTTTTTGTCAACTATATCTTACCAAGTGCTGCATCCATGTCCTATACCTTTATGGACATTTTTCGAATTTGCTCAATTTGCGGTACCTTATCTATTACAGCCGCCATCTATCGTAGCCGCCTATATAAAAACCATAAATATACATGAATCTTTTCGGCAGGGAGGGAAACTAAGATGGGAAAGTATCAAGATATTTGTATTACAATTCCCAATAATTTGCGCTATATTCCTCTGATACAGGATAGTACCGCTGCTTTTGCACGTATTATTGGTTTGGATGAAAAAAGTACTAATGAAGTTGTATTGGGAGTAGAGGAAGCAGTGGTTAATGTAATTAACCACGCCTTTGCGGAAGGAGAACTGGCTAGTTTTAATATCATATTTCAACAGACAGCTCTAGGAATGCAGATTTTAATCAGAGAACAGGGCATGCCTTTTGATCCGGAAGAACTTACCAGTTTGGCACAAAAGGATAGAACAGAAGCCGAAGATACTCGGGGTCTGGGATTGCACTTGATGTATCGATTTATGGATGAAGTTTCCTTTGTGAACTTGGGTAAAGCTGGCAAAGAAACTCGCTTGGTTAAGTACTCAGGCATCAGAATGCGTGACGTGATGGATTTACCTCAGCCAGATAGTCATAAACAAGCAGATGAAGTACCTGTCTATCAGATTCATCTTATGAAACCGGAGCAAGCCGTAAATGTTTCTAGATGTGCGTATATGTCCTATGGCTATTCTTATTCTAGTGATTATATTTATTATCCAGAACTATTAAGACAACTTAATGAAGAGGGCAAGATGGTTTCTTTGGTGGCAAGCAGTGAGAATAACGAAATAATCGGACATGTGGCTCTGATCTTCCAAGGCGACGACCCTCATGTGCCGGTTGTGGATGATGCCTTCGTAAATCCAAAATACCGTGGAGCGGGATGTCTAAACGACCTGGGAGCAGCCGTCATCGAGTGGGCACAAAACAATGGACTGACTGGTTTATACACCTGGTCAGTAACTACCCATCCTTATTCGCAAAGAGTAGCTTCCAAATGGGGATTTAGCGATACTGCCATTCTCATATCCGGGGACTTGCCATTTGATTTTAAAGCCCTAAAAGAAGGAGCAGGACAGCGTGAGAGTGAAACCATCCTTTTTACCTATCTGAACGCGAAACATGCTATACAAATATATCCTCCGGCACAGCATGCTGATATTATCCAACAAATATACCATAGTCTGGGCGTAGAAGCTAAGATTCTGCCGATCGGCTCTTCTTTGGATTTGCTGGAAGAGGATGCTGTCTTGGAGCTTAAATATGATGATCCTAGTATTATTGCATTTGTTACGGTAAAGACATATGGCAAAAATGTTGTCCATGAGGTTAATCGAATGCTAAGAGGGCTCTGTCTGGAGAGACTAGAAACCATTTACTTAAAGCTACCTTTGACTAGCCCTTACACTGCTATCCTGACCGAAGAGTTCGAAAACCTGGGATTCTTTTTTAGTGGAATAATGCCCGGTTCAGAAGGATGTGATCAACTTATACTCCAGTATCTGAACAATCAAGTAATTGATTACGATTTTATTAAAGTTCATACTGAAATGGGACAGAAAATTTTAGCTTATATTAAAAATCATGATCCCAACCAAATATAAAAGCTGTAGCAAGAACATAACGCCACCCTTTCAATTAACGGAGGTAAATTAGTTGTTTGCACTTGGAAAACAGTTGTTAGTCCGACCTGATGATACCCATCGACTACGATTAATGATTCCCGTGTTTTTCTCCTTGGGTGTGGGTGAAGTTCTAGGTATTAGTTCATCTACTGCTATTTTTAATGTTCGATATGGTGTGGAATATCTGCCTTTAATGTATGTATTGGAAGCGGCTGGCCTTTTGCTGCTGTCATTATTAATTGCTGACTTATCGGGCCGCATGGATCGCTCTCGTTTTCTTCGCCTTACTTATGGCATGATGGCAGGAATAGTATTGCTAAATGGATTAGTTTTAGTTTTATCCAAGTTCTCTGCTTTTTCGCTTTGGCCAGTTTTCTATCCTATATTATTAGTTACTTCAATGGTGGTCTTTTTCCAGCTTACCCCTCTAATTTGGTTAATTGCTTTGGATGTTTGTTCCACTCAGCAAGCCAAAAGATTGTTTCCCTTAATGGCTGGCGCATCCACTATAGGCTGCATTGCAGCAGGTGTTATTGGCAAATTACTGACACCCATCGGAGTAGAAATCATCTATCTTTTCTGGTCTTTGTTTCTATTGGGCGGAGGTTATTATTTATTTCAGACTATTGAATACTACATTTCCCCCTTGAAAGCACTCACAGTTGAAGAACCCCCAAACTTAAAAAACAGTATTGTTAGTATATATCGCTCGCGGTTTTTGCTGGGCATGCTGTCCTTGCTGACCTTAATTATGACCTTATACTTTTTAATGGACTACCAATTCAATACCGTCGCCAGGATTGCTTATAACGATGAGGCTCAATTAGCTGGATTCCTGGCCATATTTTTAGCCATATCCAACGTTGTTGCCGTGGTCATTGAGCTGGGCTTTCTAAGCCGGATCATGTCGCTGCTCGGGGTAGGCAATGTCTTATTGCTGGTAGTTGCCGGGTTAGCTTGCAGCTTTATAATTACAATTATCTTTACCTCTGGGCCCTGGGCACTGGGCGCAGTGTTTATAAGCTATCTGATAACCAAAATAATGGTAAATGTTTTAGGTGAACCCTCCTACCAATTATTATTCAAGGTAATTCCTCCCTCGGGTAGAGATGGCATTCGTTTTTTAGTTGAAGCCTTAATAATTCTTGGTGGCATGATAGGTGGGGCAGCGGTTTCAGGTCTCTACTCTGCGGGGATAATCACTATGCAGTCAATGTTGGTATCTGCCCTGATCTTGGCCATAATAGCTGCTTTTGTTGCTTGGAAAACTAGAGGCATGTATCTTAACGAATTGCTACGATCCATTGGCAATGGGGTTAAGGATTTAAGCGAAAATGGGGCAGCTTTTTTAGGCCGCTATGTACCATCGACGTTTTTAACCCAGTTGTTTTCCTTTCTGCATCATCCCGACGATCGAAAACGAATCCTGGCATTAGGAATTGCAGAGCAGTTGGATTCTCATGCTTTAGAACCGAGGCTTGGCGATTTACTAAACGATTCTTGTGCTGATGTACGCAGAAGTGCTCTAAAATATTGTTTGCGACTAGACAATACATCTTATCACCAGGAGTCAATAATGGCATGTTGCATGGATGAAGAACCTGAAGTCCGAGCTGCAGCCATAGACTTGTGGCCAGCCCTAAATCTAGATCGGCATCAATTATATCAAGCACTTAATGATTCTGACTCTTTGGTAGTAGCCCATGCTGTTGCAGCAATTTGCAGTTTGGAACAAGCGATAAACTACCCAAAAGTAATCGATGCCGTGAAACGCTGCTTAGATAAGGGTGAAACTTCAGCTGCAACTATTTGCCAAGCCATAAGTTCAGCAGGTCTGGACGAATTCTCACCGCGATTAATAAGCATGCTGGATAGCAGCCCCCAGTTAAGAACAGCCGCTTGTGAAGCTTTAGGCAAACTACAAATCTGCAACTCTATACCCAGAATTATAGACATATATTCCAAAGGAGACCGCGACTTTCATAAAGTAGCCGACCAAGCGCTTATTGACATGGGAGAAGATGCAGTGCCGATTCTGCTGGATGAAATTAATAAACAAAGCGACCTGCGTTCCTGGTTGGGCATAATCAAAGCATTATCAGCGTTCAATAGGGAAGATCGACACAGCAGATTATTAATAGATAGCTGCCTGCAACGTTTGGAACAATTAGCCGTATTTAAAGAAGTACCGTCACTTATTAAGAGCTTAAATTATGCTGATTTGGCTAATGTAGCCTTCCTTCGCTACCAGGAAATATATTCACTGCAGATAGAGGGTTGCTGGGCAGTACTGGGAAGCATTTATGATCCCCTGGTAGTTTCTAGAGTTAGAACTGCCAGCCAGGATGAAGATATAGAGCTTAGAGAAATATCACTGGAGGCGTTATCTGAAGGATTGGTTGATCGCAGATTAGCCAGGGCTATGTTGGAGGCCATGGTTTCGCCGGCAACTATTCCTAAACCGAGTGCAGACATTGTAAAGGCTAAGTTAAAAAAGGCTCAATCATTAGATGACTATTGGTTCAGTGAAATAAGCACAGCGGCGCTATCGAGGCTGAAAGGGGGAAATACTATGAAGGATCGTGAAATGCTAAGTTTATTGGACAAAGTAATGCTATTAAAGAGTGTGGAGCTTTTTTCTTACTTGCAGCTAGAAGAACTAGGCCTCCTGGCTCGGGCAGCCAGTTTAGAAATTTACGATGAAGGTACCGTGCTTGTACAGGAAGGGCAAGCCAACTCCAACTTATATGTTATTATAGATGGTCATATCGAACTAAGCGCTCACTCTGCCGGCACAGGAGTTAATGCCACCATTGCAGTACGGGGAACAGGCGAAACACTTGGAGATAGCAGTGTATTTGACCAGTCTGCTTCTTCACTTACTGCCCAAATCATTCTAAGCGAAGCAACTCTTCTAATTATCGATGGAAAAGATATGCATAGATTGTGCAGTCTTTATCCCAATATTGCGATGGGTTTTATCAAAGCAATCAGTGGGCGGAACCGAAAACTAGAAAAGATGTTAATTACGATGGCTTAGCCCTACCCACCCCTGGTAGGTGATGCTATTCCTGAGGGCATCGTGCAGCCGGAATCGGAGCAGGAGCTTGTGGAACTGGTCCGTCTGGCCCAGGCAAAGAACATCAAATTGACCCCCAGAGGCAAGGCTACAGTTTAAATGGCAAGTTTTGACTGTCGAAGAGAGGGGAGCTTATTGAGAGGAGGGCTGTATATGCTGCATCAGCTTAAGCTAACGACAGGGCAGCACGAGCAAATGATTGATATTACTGCTCAGGTTCAGAATGTGGTCGAGCAAGAAGGAGTACGGGAAGGGATGGTACTGGTTTACTGCCCGCATACCACCGCAGCTATTACTATCAACGAAAATGCTGATCCAACTGTCGTTCAGGATATTCTAATGAGATTGGATGAACTATTCCCCTGGAAGCACTCGGCTTATCGCCATAGGGAGGGCAATTCCGCAGCTCATTTAAAAGCCAGCACCATAGGCCTATCGCAAACTATTCCGGTAACTGCTGGCCGCTTATTGCTGGGAACCTGGCAGGGGATCTATTTTTGCGAATTTGACGGTCCGCGGCAACGCTCTTTTTATGTTAAAGTATCTGCCATATAGGTATTTTGCAAAAAGATTAAACTGGGAGGAATACTATGTGCGGCCGTTATACCCTTGCTGTGCAATTGGATGAAGTGGCGGAGCGTTTTCTTTGTCCTAAAACGAATCAACAGATGAAAGCACACTATAATGTATTGAGCCTATCGATTAACTGAGCCTTTCTCACTATGCTTTCATGCGTTACCTCACCCCTTATCCCTTGCTTTTCTTATCTCCCCTACCCGCAGGTACAAGTAGCGTTGAAAAATGGATATTTTTGCTCCAGCCATGGAGAATCAGGACAGTTGACAGTAATTCACAATAGTTAAGTTATGATGGCTTATGTCCAGATATGGGTATTCCGCCCCTAATTGAGCCACCGGTCCGCTCAATGAGAACCATGTGTCCTGAAAAATAGAGCTGTATACAGCCGAAATAACCAGAAAACCGGGTTTTTAGCAATTCAGGAAACAAACCCATAGGAAAAGTATGGTTGACATTATAGAATATTGCAATTAGAGTAGTGTCATGTAATGATAGATTATGTTAGTTTATGCTTAACAATTGGGACATTTTTCACGATACTTCGTGAATCAATACAGCTTCTGTTTGTTTGGGTGATAAGTCATAAGTATAGCCGGGAAATATTGCTCAGTGGGAGGCTAATATTAGCAACTAGCAGCTTGCAAGCATCCAGGGGTATAGGTTTAGATTGACTGCCCGGAACGCTGAGGGGCAGGTTATTGACAGCTTTATTTCTGGGGAGTGCAGGCTTAATCAGGCTGGAGAAACAGGAAGGTGGGGTGAATTTTTATTCTTTAACCATTAAAACAGGAGTATTAATACAGGAGGTAGAGGAAGAGTGCAGTCGATGGGATTGGGATTTAAACCTGATGTAAAAATCAGGGGCATTTTGCTGGTGATTTTTATTGTTCTGTTTAGCTTTATGGGGATGGTCAACTGTGATTGGGCTGCAGCCAAAACTGAATCTTGTGATCCGGCAAGCTCACTTACAGTAGTACTCAACGATAACGGAGTTGCTTTTGAATTAGCCCAATATACTATTGACCAGCTTAAAAACATGCCCCAGGTGGAGCGGGAGTATTCTTCAATTGACCGAATGCCGGCACCGGTATTTACCTATGGCCGGGGGCTGGATCTGGAAAATTTTTTGACCAGCCAGGGTATTGATATAAATTCCATAAGTTACATAAGATTTTATGCTACTGATAATGTGGTCAAGAAACTGGACCGGAATATCTTGCTGGATAGAACCGGTTATTATTATCCCAAGATAGTTGAATGCTGGGATAGCGACGGGGTTGATGGGGAGACCTATATATATCCCGATGTTCAGAGGGCGAGCGAGGGAGCTGCTCCGGTTAAACCCATGTTGGCCATAACCTCCTCTCAGGGCCGATTCCTGCCCGCGCCTGATCGGAACAATCTGGATGGCTCTACCTGCCTCAGGTTGTGCTTGGGTCAGGCCAGTCCTGAAGAGTGCATCACCATGAACTTTGTAAGGTGGATTTACAAGATTGAAGTGTTTGGTAAGCTGAGAGCCGGGGGCGGGGGCTCAATTGCTCCCCGAGTAGCCTTGAGTTCGCCGGCGGCAAACGCCAGCTACCAGGCAGGAGATAAGGTGGAAATCCGGGGCACAGTGGAAAAACTGTCATCACTTTCATTGACCATTACTGATCCTGACGGGCATAGCATATATACTGTGTTCGACCTTGAAGCCAAGGACGGCAGCTTTACTGAGGAATATACCCTGGAGGCAGATGCCGTATCCGGCATGTATACCATTGAGGCGGGACCGGTACCGGGATCGAGCCTGGGCTGCAAGCAGACCTTCCAGGTAACAGCGGCGCCAACCTCTGCCGCTAATATCACCCCATCAAACACTCCGCAGGTTGCCGAAAGCGAAAAGAAGCCGCCTGTTGAAGCCGCAAAAGCATTGCCAATCAGTTCCTTAAACGATATAAGCAATCATTGGGCGGCGGAGCGGATTAAAGACCTGGTCGCCCGTGGAGCTATTAAAGGATATCCGGATGGTACCTTCCAGCCTGATGCCACTATTACCCGGGCTGAATTTATCACTGTAGTGGTAAAAGCCTTTAACCTCATTAACCCCGGTGGCATAGTCTTTACCGATACCAGCGGGCACTGGGCGCAAGATTATATCGCCACGGCGACTGCTGCAGGAATTGTCGGTGGTTACAATGATAGCAGCTTTGGTCCCAATGACCCCGTCACCCGTGAACAGATGGCGGTCATAGTGGTGAAAGCGGCCCAACTCACTCCGATAGCAGCAGAAAATCAATTTGCCGATAGCAGCAACATTGCCGCTTGGGCCAGGGAGGCCGTTGCTACAGCGGTAAACAAGCAGATTATTAAGGGTTATCCGGATAACACCTTTAAACCCGGCAGTAAAGCGAACCGGGCTGAGGCGGCAGCAGTTATTGTAAATGCTTTAAACCTGAAGTAAAGGATGCATTAAGGTAAAACCATGCGGGAAACCATTGAGAATAATAAATCAAAGAAGCTGTTAATTGCGGGAATCTTACTGTTGGTAGCGGTAATTGCTGTATTCTCCGGCTTAAACCGCAACCAGGATAATCTGCAGGAAGGGCAGTTGTTAATTAAAGCCGATGACACTCGCCTGGCTGTCCTGACTCTGGCTGAGCTGCAGCAACTGCCGGCAGTGGAGAAGAAGATGGCAATTAACTCGTCTAGCGGCAGGAGCGAACACCAATTCACCTGTATTGAGCTGGGGCAGGTTCTCGCTAGTGTTGACCCCGGGCTAAGCTCCCGGTATACCCGGATAATAACCCGGGGTATCGATAATTATACCTCCGGTTTGGAGATGAGCGAAGTATTGCAGCCGGATAATGTCTATATCGCTTATGCCGACGCCGGCAAGCCCTTGAAGAGCAAAACGGGGCAAGACGGCAGCATGCGCATTATCATTGTCCGTGATGAATTTGGCCAGCGCTTTACCAACTTCCTGGTGAGCCTAGAACTGGAGTAGAGAATGGGGGCCGTTGTTAAAATGCGAAGCTGGATAAGGAACCTGGTTTTGCTGGGGCTGGTTCTGAGTATGATATTCAGCCTGATTGCTTGCGCGGAAGAAACAGAAGTTACTGGCAAAACGGCTGCTGCCAATGATGGGCAAGAAATCCTTATAACCGGTCTGCAGGATAGTGATTATAAAATTACGGTGGGAGAATTAAAGAAGCTGCCTGCGGTTGCCAAAAAAGCCCAGTCCACCCGTGCCAATGGCGAAACCGTTAAGATTAAAGCTACCGGATGTTTGCTGGAAGATGTATTACAGCAAAAGGGGAAGTCGGTAAAAGACTACAGTACTATTCGCTTTACCGCTCGGGATGCTTATTCCGTTGCGGTTCCCCCGGATGTTTTAAAAAACCGTGACATTATACTGGCTTACCAGATTGATAACAAAGCCCTGGATGCTGAAAATGAACCGCTCCGGGTAGTAATACCGGGCGAGCGAGCCATGTACTGGGTCAGGATGCTGGATAGGATTGACCTGGAAACCGGGGCTAAACGAACAGCGATTAAAAAGGTAGTATTCCTGGAAACAGCCGTAAAGGCCCTGCCGCAAGAGGATTACCAGTATTTCGATAGCAGCGATAAGGCCATTAAAACCAAGGATTTGGTCGAAACCTATGCCGGAGGCGATAAGCCGAAAAATATATTTATCAAAGCCGGTGATGGTTTATATAAGAACGAAACCCCGGCTAATTTTCTGGGTGCTTATATCAAAATCAGCGGCCAGGAAGCGCCAAAATTCTTGGCCCCTCACTTACCCCAGGGTATGCATGTGCGGGATCTACTCTTTATCAATTACGGTGAGACCAGTTTTTTAGCCTATTCCCAGGGGCAAAAAGTATTATCCCTGCAAACACTGGAGGGGCAGAGCGGAATAGCCTTATCAGACCTTATCAAACAGACCGGTCTCAGCCGAGCCGCAAAATACAAGTTCAACAGTCTTAATGCGGAAAGCCTGGAATTGGCAGTTAACGAACTGGGAAGCGGTTTGATTTATCAAAATGATCAGGGGACGCTGGTATTTGCTTGCCCGGGAGCAACAGATAAAAGCCTGGAAAATCTGCTCTCGATGGAGTGTATGAACCCCTGATACCCCAAGGGCCAAAACCCCTGATTAGATACCGGCATTAGAGAACGAGGGTTTCATTTGCTTCGCGCTACAGGGAGAGGGAGATAAAGCGGTGAACAGAAGAAATTGGCTACCGGCTATTGGCCTGGGCTTCTTGGGTTTTGTTTTGGGGGGCCTGGCTGGCAGTTTTTTGCAGCCAACTCCCGGCTATATACCCCCCTTAAAAGTGGTGGGCGATGTTGCCCGGGTGGTAAAGCTGGAAGATCCGGAACAGTTGGGAAAACTGCAGCATATAAGCTATGACGGACATGAGTATCAAGCTATTAAGCTAATGGATATTATCACAGCGGCCCAACCTGTAGCTGCGCCGAAGCAGATATATTTAGTCGGCAGTGATGGCTTTACTTCCTCATTTCCGGCAGAAGGGCTGGAGAAATCCTATATTGCTTTTACGGCCCAAAATGGCTGGGAAGCAATCAACCTTAATCACCCGGTTAACAGCAATGCCAAAATGCTGAAAGAAATCGTAGTAGTTTCAGATGGCAGTTCTCCTAATGGCTTAACACTTATTAATTCAGAAAAGGAACTGGTTCGGGTCACTCCCGGTCAGCTATATACCCGCACCCTGCTGGAGTACCCCTATGCGGAAGGCCAGGCGGCTATAGAAAAGCAGGGAAAAACCTATAGCACTTCGGTCTATACCCAAAGGAAAGTATTTCGCCTGGCTGATTTAACTCCGGTTCCGGATGGAGAAAAGATGCTGGTAATGGGGGCTAATGGGGAACAGCGCTTCCTGGAAAACCGGGGTTATTTCGAAGTGAAAGACAACTATATCAATTACCTGGACTTTGATGAGCGCCGCCAGCTGGAAAAAATAAAAGGGGTCATAGTAAATCCCCCGGCCGCCAGTATCATGGATATCTACTATGATGCCCGGCACTATCTCGAGAATGGCGAGAAAGTGCTGGTGCTGGTTTTAGATGGGTTGACTTACAGCTTGTATAAAGATGCGCTGGAAAGAGGGCAAATGCCCTTTCTGAAAAAGGCAGCTCCAGCCGTAAAGGCAGTCGGGGTATATCCGCTGGAAAGCAATGTGTGGCTGGCGGCCATGATAACCGGAGCAGCACCGGAGGAGAACGGGGTTGTCAGTGAAAAGCAGCGGGACTTAAAAATGCCCTCATTAATTGCGCTTGCCAGGCAATGGCAAAAGCAGGCCTTGCTGTTGCACGCCGGTCCAAAGCTGTTAAAAAGTGAAATGGAAGCAGAAGTGACAGACAAAAATGCCAATAAAACCGCCGATAAGGAGCTTTATGCCATAACCCTGGACAAGCTGGAGCAGGACTATGACCTGTTAATAGTACGTTTTCAGGATATCGCAAGCAACAGTGAACTATATGGTGATGAGGCCGAGGCAACTATATCTGCCATGGCGATTACTGACCAGTATCTGCAGGAAATCGTAAAGAATTGGGCAGGTAAAGTCATTATTACCGGCAGCCCGAGGAGTGCTGCCCAGGAATTCACCTGTGATGCCATGTTTGTGCCCTATTTATCTCTCAAGTAGGGACAAGTCGAAATAATTTACCCGATAACTTCGTTATCGATGCCTATTTTCGTATTAAAACACCGGTGAGGAGAGTCATATGAACAGGGTTGACAAGGGGACGGGGTTGTTGACAACTTCATCCTTCAGCCTCAAAAACTATTTTCTTACTAAAATGAATAGCGGTAGACTCAGCTTTTGCCAAAATAAAGCTTTGACGACAATATACATATTTGCGTTGGCAGTATTGATTTTATCCGGCTGCAGCCTGCTCACGCCCCCGATAGTACAGGCGGAGGAAACCTCGCTTTATATCATTGATGCCAATAACCAGTTAATCATGACTGAGCCCCCGCCGGTTACCAGAGATGGTTGGGTTTTAGTGCCCATATCCACCCTGGCTGATACTTTGCAGGGCAAGGTGGTCTGGGATGCCGAGCAGCAAACCATTACTTTGACGAAGAACCGGGATACTATTCGCCTGCGGGTAGACAGCGACCAGGCCAAAATGAACGGGCAGGAATTATCCCTGGACGCGCCTGTGTGTAATATTGATGGCCGGGTTTATGTCCCCCTGGTATCGGTAGCCGAAGCCATGGGAGCAAAACTGGAGTGGGATGAAGAGATTAGGACCGTCAAACTGCTCCCCGGTATGGGTACGGTTAGCCATACCAGCTTTTCCCCCACCCGAGATGGAACCCCATCAGAAACGCTGACTGTTAAGGTGGGCTATTTCGGCACTCCGTACAATACCCTGAAGGTTTTTACTTTCAGCGAATTGGAAGCTATGGCTGATCTGTACCAGGCCTATACCTTTATTGACAGTATGCCGGCAGTAGTCCTGGATTCGGCCCAGGGAGTAAAGCTGGTAGATATTTTGGAAAGCTGTGCTATTGATATTAACTCTATAGACAAACTATATTTTTACACCACTGATGTTAATAAGGGCTGGTATCAGAGCTTATCCAAATCATTTTTACTGGATACCGAACGTTACTATTTTCCTAATTTACCTACTCATTGGGATTACGATGAAGAAAAAGCTCTGCCTGGAGCTGAGAAAGATGCTGTAGCGGTAGAACCCATTATAGCCGTTCGGGACTACTGGAAACGCTTTGCCACCACCCCCGACTTCACCCAGATGGATGAGAGCAACGGCTTCAGGTTAGTTTTTGGCCAGACTGACACCCGTACCAATACGGCTATGCGCTCAGCCAAATGGATCCGTGAAATCTCGGTAATGCTGATTGGCAAACCACCCAGCGAGGTCTCACTTAATCAGAATACCATCAATGCCAGGGTTGGCAGCAGCGTTCACTTGGAAGCCACGGTAGGTCCCTCTGACGCCGCCGACAAAAGAGTCACCTGGAGTTCCAGCAACCCTGCGGCAGCTACCGTAGATGCCAGCGGACGGGTATCAGTTATTGCTCCAGGTACGGCTGTCATTACCGTAACTACGGTCATAGGCGGGTATACTGCCGGTTGCATTATAAATGGCCCCGGCCAGGTGAGCGGCAATCCGGAGGGGGGAGTCGGAGGCAGTGCTGTGAGCAATGAAGAGGAACAGGCAGGGGCAGATGCTCAACAGCGCCTGGCTCAAAAAGGCAGTGCCGTCGTCTCCAGATTACCGGGCAGAATCTACCAAATGTCTGCCGATGTTGTACCTCTCCAGCCGCATAGTGAGTATGGCAATGTAAATATGCCAACCGCGGCAGCAGCCTTAGTCCTTTTTCTCCTGGGTGCAGGCAGAAAATACAGTGAATTTAAGAAGGAGGTAGCCCTGTGATATTTGCAGTACTAGATCCACTTCGGGAAACTATGCACACGGTTTCTTACGGTTTACTGGCGCCAACTATTATTATTTTGCTGCTGTTGGCAGCTTTTATGGTGGTTGAGCTGGGGGGATTATTGGTAGAAATATTTACCGAACGGCGTAGAGAAAAAACCAAGCTGCCCGAGTTGCTGGAGTCTTTTCAGGGCAAAGACACCCAGGGAATTATTGCTGAAATTGACAAAAGCAGCTTGTTCCGTCGCCAAAAGGCAGCATTGCATGAGTTGCTACAGCACGGCGGTTTACCTGCTGTTTCCCTGCAGGCATTGGCTCGCCGCCTGTTGAGCAATGAGGAACTCCATTATTTCAAAATAACCAACCGTACCGATGTAGTAGCTCGTCTGGGACCCATGCTGGGTTTAATGGCTACCTTAATTCCACTGGGGCCAGGGCTGATAGCCCTCGGTCAGGGTGATACCAAGACCCTGGCCGACTGCCTGCTGACCGCCTTTGACGCTACCGTAACCGGTTTGGCCGCTGCTGCCGTTGCCTTTGCCATCTCCCGGCTACGCAAAAGGTGGTATGAGGATTACTTGAGTTCTCTGGAGGCCCTGATGGAAAGCTTGTTGGAGGTGTTGGCCGGTGAACCGGGGATTACGGAGTAGGAGAAGGCTGAAAACACTGGATGAAGAGGTTAGCCCCCTCGAAGGTGCTATTAATATTGTGGATGCCATGCTGGTATTTGCCTGCGGGTTGATGCTGGCCCTGGTTATCCGCTGGAACGTTGACCTGGCCCAGTTCGGAGAACGTGTCAATGTCACCCAGGGTGAAGAAGTGGTGGATGACGCCGATATCCGCAGCGACCTGGTAGAGAGCGAGGGAGAAGGTCAACTCTACCAAAAAATGGGCACAGTTTACAAAGACCCTGCCACCGGGAAAATGTTTATGCTTACGGATGAATAAAACACGGCTGACAATAATCCTGGCTATCGCTCGCCACTGATATCGCTGCATCTACATTTATCCCGGGCATACTTCGGTTGGAGCTTGTTTCTTCCGGAATGAGCTTGAGGGGAGGAGATAATGATTTCATTCAATTGTTGTCCGTCAGTGTCTGTAAACAGAAAATAATAAATATTTATATACGCTGACCATAGACCTTATTCTGAAACATAGGGAGGGTTTGAAAATATGCATTTGATGAATTGGGGATTAAAGCCTCGCGGCAGGAAATCCATTGCCTGCCTGGTGGCCTTAATCATGTTACTCAGTATAATAGGGTTGGGTAGTCCCGGTACGGCGCAGGCCAAGACCGACACCAGCCCCGCTGCAACGGAGTTTGTCGTTAATATTAATGACAATGGGGAAATCATTCCCGTACACAGCTATACCATAGCTGAGATGGAAGCACTCACCACCGGTTATGCAGGTTATTATTCATCGATAGACTCCATGCCGGCCCCTAATATAACTATTGCCAGGGGGGTTACCTTGAACGCACTGGTGGCCGATATCAATCAAAAATACAATGCCAATGTAACCATCAGCCCCAGTACTTTGAAGAGTATTAGACTCTATGCTACTGATAACTGGTCTACCTCTTATACCTACGATTACCTTTATGCTGCCACTCGTTACTACTATCCTGAATTGGTAAATAAATGGGATAAAGAAAATGGAGTAACTGGCCCCGGCTCCGATGCTAACCCGATTGAAGTAGAGCCCATTTTTGCCATCTATTCGTACCAGGATCGTTTTCTCACCGACTTGAACCATGCGATGGTCGGTCCAAGTGACGAAGGCTCCACCACATTCCGCTTCTGCTTCGGGCAGACTGCCAATGATATTACTAATAATGTAATCACCAACAGCAGGTTTGGCCGTTGGGTCAACCGGATGGATATAGTCTTGCCGGACAGGCCGGCTGCCCCGGCTCTGACCGCCGATAGCAGCTACAACAAGGTGGGCAAACCCATCGACATCACCTTCACAGACAACGAAGCCTGGCGCAACGCCATCACTGAAATCAAGGTGGGCGACACTGTGCTGGAAAGCAGCCACTACACTAAGGAAGCCGGCAAAATAACCATTGCCGCCGGTGTTTTCGCAACGGCAAACACCTATACCATAACTGTCAAAGCCACCGACTACAGTGATGCCACCGTAATTCAGATTATCAATAAGGATTATGAAAGCACTGCCCTAAGCATCAAGGTTGATAACGGCAATCCAATAACTGTTACTGCCAAGCAAATCAACGCCTTAAATCCCAATAATGAAATCAGATACTTTTCCCATTACAAAGACGGCCAAATGAACTACTTCACCGGCCTGGGAGCGCCCCTGGCCGCGATCCTGTCCCAGTATGCCTCGTTAAACAGTGCTAATATAGCTAGCATGACCGTAAGAGCTGCTGATGGCTATTACGTAACCTTTGCCGACCCACAGAATGAGCTCTTTAATGAACGTTATTTCTATCCGGCAGTGGGAGAAAGGGTGCAGGTCGATACTATCATATCCACCAAAGCCGCTGAGAACTTTGCCGGTGATATCAGTCAGCTAGATAATACTTACACCATGCGCTTAATGATGGGGCAGACTTCCTCGGAGGAACGCACCATTTCCCGCATGGTGAAATGGGTGAGTGAAATTGATATCACTACCACGGCAACCATTAACATTCCGGTAACCGGAGTTACACTCAATAAAACTGCGACTACCCTGGTTTTAAACCACAGTGAGCAGTTGACCGCGTTACTTACCCCAGCTAACGCCAGCAAACAGACTGTCACCTGGACCTCTGATAAAGAGGCAGTGGCCATAGTTGACAATACGGGTAAAGTAACGGCCGTTGGTGCAGGACAGGCGGTAATAACCGCTACTACCGATGACGGCAGTTTCACCGCTAGCTGTACCGTAACCGTAGCTGCCAACCCGCTGTATAAGTTAACTCCAGCAAAAGATGCTGTTTATATCATTGGCGCAACTGCTGACGGCATCCCGACTTTGACCGTTAATCAGGGGCAAAGCGGACAGAAGTATTTTGCGGTCTCCGTGGAGCCGGTTATATCCCATGCAGGTAATGAAACCGTTATATTCACCCACTGGCGGAACGAAAGCGAACTGGAACTCAATGCTATCATGGCTGACTTTGATGTAGCCAACACTGCCATGGCTGGATTCAATGTACAGCCGGGCGATGTCATCAAGGTCTATATTGTTGATCGCCTGAGCAATGATGAGAGTAACAATCCGGTAATTTTCCACTAGTCCATAGTTTATGAAGAATAAATCGACCGCCTGTGTTTTCCGGGCGGTCGGCTATATCAAACGCTACCGTACAGGATAGCTATCCTGCATGGTAGAGGGATAGTAATCCTGCGGCATATTAGATGAAGCTGACACCGGTTATGTATCTTAATTGAAAACTATGAGGTGATATATTAATGGTTAAGAAAAGAATAGCTATTATCCTTGCCGCTTTGCTTATACTGTCGATGCTCACCGGGTTGGCCCTGGGTGCTCCTCAGGTCACTTTGAATATAAGTAAGAGTAGCGCTGCGGTAGGAGATAGTATAACTGCATCTGGCAGTTCTAACCCGGATGAATGGGTAAGCATTAAATTACTTGATAGTACAAAGAGCATAGTGTTTTATGATGCAGTTAAACCCAATTTAAGCGGGAATTATAGCTGCACATTCAAAGTTCCCCAAATTTCTTCTGGAACTCTGACCGTCGTAGCCGGTTACGAAAGTAATGTTGCTACTCAGCTACTGGCGATACCGGTATCCGGGGGTGGCGGTGGCGGTGGCGGCGGCTTTGTCAGCCCGACCGGTAATACTGTTGGCAGCGGCGGTGGGACTATAGAGGAAGCAGGAGTCAGAGTGAGTTTCCCCGCCAATGCGGTAAGCAGCGACATCAAGGTAAGCATCAACAAACTGAATGCCAGCTCGGTTCCGGCTATTGCAAGCGGATTCAAATTGCTGGGCGAAGCATATGAAATCAGTAGTGACAGAAACACTACATTTGCCAAGCCGGTTACTATTACCCTGCCTTTTGACTGGAACCAGGCGGATAAAGACAAATACGGAATTGGCCTCTATACCTGGAACAATAGCCAGTGGGTTATTCTGGAGCAAGTAAAAGTTGATAGCACGGCAGGCAAAATCAGCGGTGAAGTAAAACACTTTAGCAAATTTGCCGTCCTGGCCCGGGAGCGGGAGAAGGAAAAAGAACCGGCCAAAGATGTAATCGCTCCGGTTAAAGCAACCTTGAAAGACATCACCGGGCATTGGGCAGAAAAACCCATATATGAACTGGTGGCTCTGGGGGCGGTAAGCGGCTATCCTGATGGCAGCTTTAAACCGGATAGCAGCATTATGCGGGCGGAATTTGCCACTATACTGATCCAAGCCTTTAAATTAGAAGCCAGGAGTGGCCAGACCTTTGCTGACACAGCTCAGCACTGGGCCAAAGACAGCATAAGCACCGCTGCGGCCCACGGCATAGTAAGCGGTTACAGCGCCGACAGCTTCGGTCCCGATGATCTCATAACCCGCGAGCAGATGGCTGTAATGATTAGTAAAGCGGCTAACCTCCCTGCAGCGCAAGGCAAATCATTTAGTGACAGTGCTCAGATTGCTGATTGGGCTCAAGCCGCTGTAGCTGCTGCCAGCAGCAAGAACATTATCAGCGGTTATCCCGACAACAGCTTCCGACCCAAGGCCAATGCTAAGCGGACTGAAGCAGTAAGCGTTATTATCAAAGCCATAAACTAGTTTTAAAGGGGTCAGGCTCTTAGTAGCACCTGACCCCTCATTCCTCACTTTTCTTACTAAGCCATAACTGCTTGGTAGACCTTACTTAGAAAGACAAGGAGTTTCAAGTTATGAATTTGATGAATTGGGGATTAAAGACTCGCAGCAGGAAATCAATTACCTGCCTGCTGGCTTTATTTGTGTTCCTCAGTATGCTGCTGATATCCCATCCAGGTCTGGCTTATGCCAAGACCGAAGAGAGTGATCCCGCCGATCATTTTGAGGTTTGGCTGGTAGATCCGGCGAACAAGGATAATAAGATTGAACTGCTTAACTATACGATTCCGGAATTGGAGCAAATGCCCCAGGTTGAGAGAGCCTACAGCTCCATTGACAGTCTTCCCGCCCCGGTTTTTACGGCGGCCAGGGGCATTGACCTGATTGATTTTTTGGAAAGCCTTAAACTGGATATGGGCAGCATAAGCAGTTTTAAATTCCGCACCACCGATTTTGATACAGATGGTTACCCTCCCAATTTTGGTAAAGTATTGCAGGCAAGTGTGCTGCTGGATTCGGAACGTTATTATTTTCCCCAAATACAGGAATGTTGGGATGAATACTGGGATGAAGATTTAGAAAACCCTTCAAATTCAGCTGTATTCGGTTATTGGAAAGATGGTTCCGACCCTTTTACCAGGAAAGGGAAAATTCTGCTTAGACCCATGCTGGGGATAGTATCCTTTCAAGCCCGAGCCATTGGCTCCGATCCCGGAAAACCAGTATATCTCGAGCCGCGTTTTGATTTGATGGATGGCGAGACTACACTGAGGCTATGCTACGGGCAAAAAAATCCCGGCGAATGTATTACCATGGATTATCTCAAATGGACTTATAAAATGGAAGTAACTGGGAGGTTGCTGCCAATTGCCTTAAATCCTGACACAAGCGCCAACCGGGTCGGCACTCCCATAGATATAACCTTTGCTGAGAACATAGCCTGGCAAAATGGTATTGCTGCGGTAAGTATAGGAGATACACCGCTGGGCAAGGGACAATACACGCTTACCCCCGGCAAAATAACCATTGCTCCAACTGTGTTTTCTGCAGCAGGAACCTATACGGTTAAAGTCACCTCGGGTTTTAATGAATCCAGCGTTGAACAGGAAGTATTGGAAGCCTCCGCTTCCGATCCCCATATTCCACCCACTTTGATAGCAGATAGCAGCCAAAATATTATCGGTAACTCTATGACCATAACTTTTAGCGATGATGAAAGTTGGCGCAAGGCCATTAGCGAGATTAAGGTAGACGGAAATGCAGTGAAAAGCAGCAATTACAGCACAACCGAAGCCGGTAAGATTACTATTGACGGCAGTATATTTTCCGCAGCCGGCAGCTATAGTATAGTAATTAAAGCCACCGGCTACCAGGATGCCGGCCTGCAGCAGATAGTTTTTCCTTTACCGGGGCCAGTAACTCTTAAGAGCATTGAAATCAGCAAAACAGCCGCCAAACTGCTCTACAGCGTTGATGAGCCATTGGATATTAGCGGGTTGGAGGTAACCGGGCATTACAGTGACGGCAGCTCCAAGGTGGAGAATATCACTATGGTCAATATCAGCGGGTTTGATAGCTCTAAACCGGCAAGCCGGCAGACCCTGACCATTACTGTTGGCAATAAGACTATCACTTATACGGTAAGCATTTTCCAGGCTAAAACTGCTGCTGATAATTCAAACATTAGCGTAACTCCAGATATTCCATTAAAAATAACTATGCCGGAAGGAATTATTAACAGTAGTATGAAGGTTGCGCAGAATATGCCCTTGCCACCGGTAATAATTGAATCGAGCCAGGCAATTTTGAGTATTCCTGAAGCCACCCTGATAACAGGTTCTGATATTATTAATCTGCCTCAAGTAAAACCTGGTTCTACGGTCAAGGCACCGGGAATAAAAACGATTGGGCTGGTGATTGAAGTAGGCTCCGACAGTAATATTATAAACTTTAGCAAACCGGTAAGACTGCTTCTTAAAGGACAAGCCTCAAAGTCAGCCGGGTTTATTGACCAGGCAGGAAATCTGCGGAAAATCAGTAAACCGGCTTCACTTAAAGCTCTTACCGGCGATGATGCTGCGGAAACAGTAGCCGCCCTCTTTGAAAGGGAGAAAATGCAGGATGCTGCGGTCGACTTCGGAAAAGACCTGGTAATCTGGACCAAACACTTAACTAAATTTATAGCCTACATACCCTTGACCGACACCCCGGTAATTCCTCCTAAAAAGATTGCTGATGAATTTATAATTATTCCATTTGAGCAAATTGCCAGAACCCAAACCATTGGTATCCGTGGCGGCATTGTCAAGACTGCCGGTGCTGTCTTGAATTTTCCGACCAATTCCCTGGAAAGCGACATCAAAGTAACTATCAAAAAAATCACGCAGGATATTCCCGCTATTTCCAGCGGTTTTAAACTATTAGGGGAAGTTTACGAAATTACCAGCGATAAGGATAATAAGTTCCGAAAGCCAGTCACCATAACCTTGCTTTTTGACCCCTCCGAAGTTGAGCAAGAAAAACATGATGTCGGTATCTACTGCTGGTGTAATCAGCAGTGGACCAGCCTGGAGCAGGTAAAAGCAGATATGGCCTCCGGAAAGGTAAGCGGCGAAGTAGGGCATTTCAGCAAATTTGCGATCTTGCTCAGTAAAAAGAGTCAAAAACCCATTATCCTCGAAAAGAAAGCGCCTGAAGTCCCCTTGCCTAAACCCATATTGAGCGACATTGCCGGGCACTGGGCTCAGGCCAATATTATCAAACTGGTAAATGCCGGGGTTATAAGCGGATACCCGGATGCTACCTTCCAAGCGGATAAAGGCATTACCCGGGCGGAATTTGTCACCGCAGTGGTTAAAGCCTTTAAATTGGAAAGCAGGAGCGGGCAAGTATTTAACGACACTACTCAGCACTGGGCTAAAGAAAGTATAAGCACTGCTGCTGCTTATGGCATGACCAGTGGTTATGATGCCGGCAGTTTTTGTCCCGATGACGCGATTACTCGTGAACAGATGGCTGTAATGATCAGTAAAGCGGCTAAGCTCCCGGCTGGGGAAGGCAAAACCTTCATCGACAGTGCCCAGATTGAAGATTGGGCCCAGGCTGCAGTAGCTGCCGCCAGCAGCAAGAATATTATCAGCGGTTATCCCGACAACAGCTTCCGGCCCAAGGCCAATGCTAATCGAGCCGAAGCAGTAAGCGTCATAGTGAATGCGTTAAATAATCTGCCTCCTGCAGGAGAAGGGAGGATGGCGGAATGACCTACCCAGATTATGCCGGTTGTACTGGAACGCAATTGCCTATCCGGTATCCAACCGGGTAAACAGCCGAAAAATGACGACCCGCAGTGTGTTGAACCTATTGTTTAATTAAAGCCTTTCTCATGATGCTCTCTTGCGTTCTCTCACCCCTTATCCCTTCCTTTTCTTATCGCCCATACCCGCAGGTACAAGCAGCGTTGAAGAATAGGTGCGGCATATTTATATTTTTGCGCAGTATCCTTAAAAGTGACCCGGCAAGACCAAGCTTACCCTGTAGTTATAGGGACAAAAATTAATACTAAGTACCGGGGAGCATCAGTAATGCCTGCAGGGGCAGCTTCAATAACTTAACAACTTAAGTGCCTGGCACCGTTAACACTTTATCTGCACAAATCATATATTAGGTAAGTAAATATTTTAAAAGGGTGATGAAATGGATATTAATAATGGATTACTTGCTCCCCCCAATGTCCGCTATCGTCAGGTCCGTACTGGGCCGAAAAGTCCCAGAGGGCCAAAAACTACCGCTGGTGCCAGGACAATTAAGAAGGGCCGCTCCGAGAATCTGCCGGTTCTTCAGGACCTGCCTGCTGAAAGTGTGGCTTCTTGGGGTTATGTATTTCAGCTAAACACCCAAACCGTAGCAGTTGGCTCAAATATAACATTTAGCAATAACGGCCCTTTAAACGGCATAAACCACACCCCTGGTACGGCTGGGATTCGCGTTACTCTTGACGGTACTTACAATATAACATTTTCCGTTTATACAACCCAGAATAATCCTCAGCATTGGGGAATAGTGGTTAATGGTGTAGTTAAATCAGAATTTAATTCCGCCGGTCAATCTTTAACGGCTTCAACGACACTAACTCTTAGTGCCCTGGACAATGTAACCATCCGCAATATAAATACAATACCCGATCCTGCGACTCTTAGAATAGGTAATTTTACCACTGCTTATGTACTTATATACAAGGTTGATTAGCTAATCACTGTTTAAAAGCAAATTACTCTGAACATTGACAAAAGCTAAGATAATTTTGTCAATGTTCTTTTTTGGGGCTTTTGCTAATTTTTTGGTCACCAGCACGTCTACATGCGGAGCAAACCGTTGCGTGAAGGTAAGGTGCAGGCAGATGGAGACGAATATTGATCAGCAGGCTAGAGTGGTGTAAACTGGGGTCGATGCTTTGTATAGCCAATTTGGCTAAAATTTATAACGAGATGAAATATGTCTCCCGCTTCTTTAAGCAGTCGGGTTCCTATTAACAAAACAGGCGGCGGGTTCTTATTCCCCGTCTCGTTGCAGTGCTATGTTGAAAACATCCGGATTTTTTCGCTTATTGCTCGGATAAGTGATATTGCTTTAAGTTTTAGCTTATTTTAAACAAACTTGATTGTGCGTGACTTTGTAGCGAGGGGGGCTATATATAAGATAAATCAGCAAGACGATTTTTGTTTTAAATGCTTTTCTCAAGAAGTCCTTTTATCTGTTGAAAGATTAAAAGAATCATTTTGATTATGCATTTTTGTGTAATCATGAAGTCGGAGATATGATTAAGAGGTGATATTGATGGCCAAGAAAAGAATTGCCTTTATTGTTGCCGCTCTGCTAATATTATCTATATTTCCCGGGCTTGCCCTGGGCGCTTCCGTCAGTTTAAATTTAAGTAATAGCAGTGCATTAATAGGAGATAGTATAACTGCATCCGGCAGCGCTGATCCGAATCAGTGGGTAAGTATTAAAATTGTTGATTCTTTGGGAAATATAGTGTTTTTTGATGCGGTTAAATCGAATGCCGGTGGTAATTATAGTTATACATTTAAGATTCCTCAAGTTGCTGATGGGACCTTAACAGTAGTAGCTGGCTATGGGAGCAATGTTGCCAACAAATCGCTGCAAGTTAGTATTTATAAAGTGCTAGATCCGAAAACATGCGACCCCGATAAAAAATGGAAGGTTGTTTTTAACAAACCCGCAAATCCTAACACATTAAAAGAGCAAATCAAGGTAATGAACACAACAGATAATAGTCAGGTAGGGATTCAAGAAGTACTACCAGAGAATGATGGCCTCTGGGCTGTCATATACCCGGCACAGGATTACCAGTCTGGCCAAACCTATGTCATTTATATTAACCCCGATATTGCAACGACCGATGGGGAGCCATTAAAGAGCGGCTACCAAATGAGTTTTACCGTTAACTAGGAAAGCCGGGCGACATTAAAGGGAGCACCATTGCTTATGTCAAGGGAAGCAATGGTGCTCATTTATTATGCCTGCAACAGATATCTGCTTATGGAGAATTATGGGCATCCCCTGCAATTCGATATGAAAAAGAAGTAAATAGAAGTTAGATGGCCTGGTTTAATTTTTAGGATTTAATCATGGTCAAAAGCATTTTAAAGCACTTTACGGCTTTTAAGGCATGAGGCTCACCGGCAGGCATAATAATGGTTTCCCCGCTGGTTAAAATGTGGCTTTCACCGGAAATAATGATTTCAGCCTCACCATCAACAACCTGTACTACGGCATCAAATGGGGCGGTATGTTCGCTTAAACCCTGCCCTTCATCAAAAGCAAATAAAGTAATGGTTCCACTGGGACGATTAATCAAGGTCTTGCTAACCACTGCTGCGGTCTGGTATTCTATGGCAGTGTCCAGCTTGAGTTTGCCCTGGGGGTAATCTTTTTTCTCCTTAATTTCCATCTTTATACCTCCTTTGCGGAATACCTTCCTATTTTGTATTATGTTTGGTTAGCTATTAGTTTAATATGCATATTCCCCAATAGTCAATGACTGCCTTCTTAAGCAGCAAAACTTAGGTGTTGCCCATGCGAAGACTGCGAGCGGTATATTTATACAAGCCAATGAATATTAATAACTTTTTGCAGTAGAATCAATCATATATTTGATCTTAGACCCCGTAATATACTAATATCCATTTTAAGCAGATCCCACCTGTTTCCGGTTCCATTCCAATTCACCGCATGGAGAAGGTTAACCGTAGAAGGGTAACTGGATACTGGCGCTGCACTGAATAACATGGCACATATTACCTTTGACGATATTTCCTACTTATCAATACAATTGTAATGAAATAAGTGAGAAAAATACATTATTGGGAGTAGGAGGTGTTGCTGCTAGCAAATGAGGCCGGTCAAAGGTAATTATTCTTGGAGGATATTATGAATAAGAAATTTTCTTGGATATTTGTAATGGTGGCACTGACATTATTAACGGCCTTTCTTATTATTCCGGAATATAGGTCAGCCAAATCTACGGTGGGTACGATTCAGATACATAAAGAAGGAAATCAGCTACATAGGGAAGGAATGACAAGCGGGGACGGAGCCCAGGAGGGAAAAAAGCTAATAGCGGAGAAGCCTAAGGATGCTTCGGTTGATTCAGTCAATGACAAAAAGGTTGATTTGCCTGTTGACAAGAAGGAGGCCATGGCTAATAAAACAAGCAATGACAGCAACAAGAAAGAGGATATGGTTCAGAAAATAAGCAATGACAGGATAGAGGTTTCGAGAGCGGGGAGCAGTGCTGCGGGCAATAAGCAAAATTCCCGGATGGGTAAAGCAGCGGAGGCTTCCACCGGTAAGTCCCAGTATCCGCAGGTGAGCAAAGCTGTGGATAATTCCGAAGATTACCAGGCAGGTAAAGTTGCGGCAGGTAATTATGCAGATTCCTCATACCCCCAACTAAGCAAAGTGCAGGGCTCATTTGGCCAGTTTCGCTATAAAGACATAAGTGGCGGCAGGATAGAAATCGACCCCCGGTGGATAGCGGAAAACATAGTTACCATAACATTACCGGGCTTAAACCGGGAGGTTCAGGTGCATAAGGAAGCCCAGGATAATTTTATCCAGGCTTTTAACTATATAAAAAATGGCAAGGCCTGGATAAACGGTAAAGAGGTTCCCCTCTTGAGCCTGGTTAAAACCATGGACGGAACATTTGTGCCTCGGCATGTAAACTGGAACCCGGCCAAAGGTTTGAGCAGGCATTCCTGGGGTATAGCCATAGATATCAATGCCCCCAATCATTTCCGCTATGTTGATCCCGAACAGGAAGCCAACGACCCCAATTTGATACTCTGGGGAAAGGCTTTTAAGCCGGCGGGATTCACTTGGGGCAACAGTTATGGTGATTCCATGCATTATGAACTGCTGGAGTAAAGGGTATGGATAATTAAGAAAAAAGGTGAGCAATTACAGCATATACGGCTTATAAAGATAGGCCGTTTTTTTATGAAAAAAGCGGATTTTTTGCTATATTATCGTCAGGCCCAGCAGTTTTTTTTACCTATATTCTGCTTTATTCATCTTTTTACTTGCTGTAGTTTTCATTTGTAGTTAAACTTTAATATGATGAAACTACAAGGAGGTTGGAACATTGAATTTGAAAAGGACAGCCCTTTTTCCCGCGCACCAGAAGTATAATGGTCGTATGGTGGATTTCGGCGGGTGGGAATTGCCCATCCAGTACGAGAGTATCATTAAAGAACATCACACGGTGCGGAAGAAGGCGGGTCTTTTTGATGTATCGCATATGGGGGAAATAGAAGTCCGTGGTGAAAAGGCCGAAGCTTTTTTGCAATACCTGCTGAGCAACGATATCAAAAAAATAGCGCCGGGACAGGTGCAGTATAATATAATGTGCTATCCTGACGGGGGCGTAGTAGATGACCTTTTGGTTTACAAGTATACGACCGAGCATTATATTCTGGTGGTGAATGCCGCTAACACCGATAAAGATTTTGAGTGGATCAAGAAAAATGCTTTTCCCGGCGTGGAAATTAAAAACCTTTCGGATGATTATGCCCAAATGGCGATTCAAGGGCCTTTGGCCGAACAGATTCTGCAGAAACTGACGGATTTAGATTTGCGTAGCATTAAATATTATTGGTTTCAGTCTAATGTGGAAATAGCGGGGAAAACAGCTATTATTTCTCGTACAGGCTATACCGGCGAGGATGGTTTTGAAATCTACCTGTCTCCAGCGGATGCGATAGATGTCTGGGAAGCTATTCTGGCGGCCGGCGGGGAGGATATTGCCCCCATTGGCCTGGGGGCTCGTGACAGCCTGCGCTTTGAAGCCAAACTGCCCCTCTACGGGCAGGAACTGGGTCCGGATATCAGCCCGCTGGAAGCCCGCCTGGGTATTTTTGTGAAGTTTGATTGCGGTGATTTTATTGGCCGGGAGGCCCTGCTGCGGCAAAAAGAAAGCCAGCCCCCGCGGGTGCAGGCGGAGCTATTGATGCTGGAGAGGGGTATACCTCGCTCTCATTACGAAGTTTGCCAGGAGGGTAAAGTAATTGGCCAGCTAAGCAGCGGCGGCCTGGCTCCCAGCCTGGAAAAAAACCTGGCTCTGGCTCTGGTAGATCGGGAATACTACCAACCAGGGGCGGAAGTTGAAGTTATGATCCGCAATAAACCAGTTAAAGCCCAGATTGTAACCGGGGCTTTTTACCGGAAAAAAACCCAGGCTTCATAAAGAATGGAGTTCTTAATTTTATCGTAGTGAATCAGCTTTATATCCGGCAAAACCGTCAAAAAACATCCCCTTGTCAGAGGGGTACTTAATAAAGGAATATTATGGAGGGATGGAAGTGAAAATACCAGCAGATTTGTATTATTCTCCAAGCCACGAATGGGTAAGAGTAGAAGGAGACCAGGCCTGGATCGGTATTAGCGACTATGCCCAGCATGAACTGGGAGACATAGTTTTTGTGGAAATGCCGGAGCCGGATGATGAACTGGAGGCCGGAGGGCAGCTGGGGGTTATCGAGTCGGTAAAAGCCGCCTCGACTATCTATAGCCCGGTAGGCGGCACTGTTGTGGCTATTAATGAGGAACTGGAGGATGCTCCCCAGTTGATTAACGAAGACCCTTATGCCAATTACATTGTAGTTGTGGCCATGAATAATCCAGGGGATGTGGACAGCCTGCTTTCGGCTGCTGCCTATGAAGAGCTGTGCCAGAAAGAGCAGGGGGGAGAATAGAATGAGGTATAGCCCCCACTCTCCTACCGAAGTGGAGGAAATGCTTTTCAGTATCGGGATGAAAAACAAGGCGGAACTTTTTGCCGATATACCGGACAGGCTCAAGCTGGGACGGGATCTGGAGCTGGGTCCGGGACTTACGGAAATAGAATTGGGCCGCCATCTTAAGGAACTGGCCGGCAAGAACATGAATCTGGATGATTATCCCTGCTTTCTTGGGGCCGGGGCTTATGACCACTATATCCCGGCTGCCTTGGATCAACTCTTGCTCCGTTCCGAATTCTATACCGCCTACACCCCATACCAGCCAGAAATAAGCCAGGGCATACTGCAGGCTATATTTGAATACCAGACCATGATCTGCGCCTTGACCGGCATGGATGTGGCCAATGCCTCTCTTTATGACGGAGCCAGCGCTCTGGCCGAAGCCTGCCAGATGGCCTGCGAAGGCAGCCGAAGGCGCAAAGTGATACTTCCCGCCACCCTGCATCCGGAATACCTGGAAGTAGTAAAAAGCTATGCGGTTTCGGGCAAGATGGAGATAATTATGGCACCGGAACGGGAGGGCATAATAGATAAGGAAACTACCCTGGCTCTATTAAAGCAGGATAGCGCCTGTCTGGTTATACAACAGCCCAATTTCTTCGGTTGTATAGAGGAAATAGCTGCCTGGGAAAAGGCGGTTCACGCCGCCAAAGCCCTCTTAATCATGGTGGTCAATCCTATCTCCCTGGGTCTTCTAAAGTCTCCGGGGGAATGGGGGGCGGATATCGTGGTAGGGGAAGGACAGCCGCTGGGCAATCCTTTGAGTTTTGGCGGTCCTTACCTGGGCTTTATGGCCTGTTCCAAGAAGTATATGCGGAAAATGCCGGGGCGTCTGGTCGGCCAGAGCGTGGACAGCAATGGAGAGACCTGCTATGTGCTGACCCTGCAGGCACGGGAGCAGCATATCCGGCGCGAGCAAGCCAGTTCCAATATCTGTTCCAATGAAGCTTTAAATGCTCTGGCGGCCAGTATTTATTTAAGCCTGGTCGGACGTCAGGGATTGGTGGATATAGCGGTTCGCTGTCACCAGCTGGCGGTTTATGCCCGGCGGCAGATGGAAAGTTGCGGCCTGTCTTTGAAATACCCGCAGGCCTTTTTTAATGAATTTGCCGTAAAAGTAGACGACCCGGCCCGGATTAACCGGCTCTTGCTGGAACAGGGCATCATCGGGGGTTATGAACTGCCCGGAGCTTTGCTCCTGGCCTTTACGGAAAAGAGAACCCGAGCCGAGATTGACCGGCTGGCAGTTTTGATAGGAGGGGAATAAGCAGATGAGCAAAGTAATTTTTGCCCGGAGCGTAGCCGGTGGAGGCGGTTTTTCCCTTCCGCCCTGTGATGTAGCGGAAATCGAGCCCGCTGCGGAAATCAACCGCGAATTCTTGCGTGCTGAAGCTCCTTTGCTGCCTGAACTGAGCGAAGTGGAGGTAGTTCGCCACTATGTGGAACTATCGCAACGAGCCTATGGGGTAGACAATGGCTTTTACCCTTTGGGTTCCTGCACCATGAAATACAATCCCAAAATCAATGAGTGGGCGGCCCGTCTGCCTGGATTTGCCTTCCTGCATCCCTACCAGGTGGAGGAAAGCGTGCAAGGTGCCCTGGAATTGCTTTACCGGGCGGAAAAACTATGCTGTGAAATAGGGGGTATGGATCGCTTTACCCTGCAACCGGCCGCTGGTGCTCACGGTGAGTTGACCGGTCTGATGATAATCAAGGCCTATCACCGGCATCGCCAGGACTTGGCTCGGAGCAAAATACTGGTACCGGACTCGGCTCATGGAACCAACCCGGCTACCGCCCATGTACTGGGTTTTGAAGTAGTTGAGGTTAAATCCAATGAGGAAGGTCTGGTGGATCTGCAGGATCTCAAGGCCTGTATGAGCAGTGAAGTTGCTGCTCTGATGCTAACCAATCCCAATACCCTGGGCTTGTTTGAAAAGGAGATTGAGGAAATAGCCGCAGTTGTTCACGCCGGCGGCGGATTGCTCTATTATGACGGGGCCAACCTTAATGGCATAGTAGGGGTAGCCCGGCCAGGCGATATGGGTTTTGATGTATTGCATTTCAACCTGCACAAAACCTTTGCTACTCCCCATGGTGGCGGAGGACCGGGCTCCGGGCCGGTTGGGGTCAAGGAATTCCTGAGCGATTTTCTGCCCCGTCCGCTGGTGGAAAAGAAGGAAGAGGGCTATTGTCTGGACTATGACCGCCCCTTATCGATAGGGAAAGTGAGAAGCTTTTACGGCAACTTTGGGGTTATTGTTAAAGCCTATGCTTATATGATGGCTCTGGGTGGGCCGGGCTTGCGGGAAGCTTGCGAGCTGGCCGTTCTTAATGCCAATTACCTCCGCCATCATTTGCAGGAGGATTATCACATAGCCTTCAAGCGTTTATGCAAACATGAATTTGTAGCCAGCGGGCAAAAACAACTGGCGGAAAACGGGGTCAGCACCCTGGATATAGCCAAGCGCTTGATGGATTATGGTTTTCACCCTCCCACCGTTTATTTCCCTCTAATTGTCAAGGAAGCCTTGATGATTGAGCCGGTGGAGACGGAGAGCCGGGAGCGTTTGGATGAGTTTATCGCCGCTCTGCGGGAGATCGCTCGTGAAGCCCGGGAGAACCCGGATATTTTGCATCAAGCCCCGCACAGCACGGTAATCAAGCGGGTGGATGAGGTTCGGGCTGCCCGTCAGCCGATCCTGCGCTGGCCGGGATGAGGAGCCGAATAGCCCCGTCCGAACTTGAGCATTCGAGAAACGACTCCGCTGCAAAAAACCTTTTGTTGCATAAGGGTTGCATAAATATACAAAGCGAGCGTTGGCGAAGCATGGATGCAACACCCGGCGAAGGCGAGCAGGCGAAAGGGGGCGAGCGACAGGACGTCGCGAGAGCGCTATCTCCCATGGACGGGAGATTAGCGCGGTACCCCTTGAGCCGCGAGACAAGCCGCAGGTGTTGCCCATGCGAAGACTGCGAGCGGTATATTTATGCAAGCCAATAAATAATAATAATTTTTTGCAGTAAAATCAGAAAGGAATTACTAATAAAAATGAAAGATTTGCTGGTCATAGGAGGCGGCCCCGGGGGATATGTGGCTGCTATTCGTGCCCGTCAACTGGGAATGAAGGCAGCCCTGGTGGAAAAGGATAAGCTGGGCGGAACCTGCCTGAACCGGGGTTGCATCCCCACCAAGACGTATTACCGCCATGCCGAAATAATGCGCAGCCTGCAGAGACTGGACGAATTTTGCATACAGCTGGATGCGGACTCGGCTCGTTTGGATATGGCCGGAACCCGCGCCCGCAAAGATGCGGTAGTGGAGCAGATGGCCGGCGGAGTGGCCGCTCTCCTGCAAGCCCATGGAGTGGAAGTAATCAGAGGCGAGGCCGTAGTAGAGGAACCTGGCCGGGTCAGGGTTGGGGAGGAGAGTATAAGGGCAGAGCGCCTGCTTATTGCCACCGGTTCAGAGAGCATTCGTCCCGCTGCTTTACCGGGAGCTGCTTTACCCGGGGTTTTAACCTGTGAAGAATTGCTGGAAAGAAGCGAAATACCAAGCCGCCTCCTCATCATTGGAGGGGGAGTCATCGGCATGGAATTTGCCTGCATCTTCCAGGCCTTCGGCAGCCAGGTGACAGTATTGGAATCCCTTCCTCGCCCTCTGGCTTTTCTGGATCAGGAAATAGCGCGGCGGATGAGTGTTCTCTTTAAACGACAGGGGATAGAGATAAAGACTGGAGCAAAAGTCGAAAGCATTAATACGCAGGATGCTCACCTGCTGGTTACTGCCAGCGACAAGAAGGGAAATATGCAATATGAAGCTGAACTGGTCCTGCTGGCGGTAGGCCGCTCCCCGGCAACTGCCGGTCTCAATTTGGATAAACTGGGAGTGAAGACGGAGCAGGGCTTCATTAAAGTTAATCAGGATTACGAGAGCAGTGTAGGAGGGATTTATGCCATAGGAGATGTAATCGGTCCTCCCATGCTGGCCCACGTTGCCTCGGAAGAAGGCCGGGCAGCGGTGGAAAGGATGGCGGGGATGGATAGCCGATTAGACTATGAGGCGATTCCGCACTGTATTTTTACTTTCCCGGAGATAGCGGCGGTGGGCCTGACCCAGGAAGAAGCGGCAACCCGAGGTATTGATTGCAGAACAGGCAAATTCCAGTTTGCGGCCAATGGCAAGGCTGTGGCTATGGGGGAAAGCGAGGGCTTGATCAAGGTAATCTGCGGCCCAGACGATACTATTTTGGGTGTGCATATTATGGGCCCTCATGCCAGTGATTTGATTCTGGAGGCCAGCCTGCTGGTCAATCTGGGTTTGAAAGTCGAAGAGGCCCTGCATACGGTTCATCCCCATCCTACCTTGGGAGAAACCCTCTACGAAGCCCTCCTGGATGCCCAGGGACGGGCTATCCACCTGAAACCACCCCGCAAATAAATCTGCTAAAGGGAGAGATTTGTTCGTGCTTTATGTGAAGAACGATTCCTGTGATCCCTATTTCAACCTAGCCCTGGAAGAATACTTGTTTATGCAGCGGCAGGATCTGGGGCCGCTTTTTATGCTCTGGCAGGATATCCCGGTAGTGGTGGTGGGGCGCAACCAGAATACCCGGGAAGAGATAAATATGGAATTTACTCGGGAAAAAGGTATTGCCGTGGTACGCCGCCTTTCCGGTGGTGGAGCGGTCTACCATGACCTGGGCAACCTTAACTTTACTTTTATCCTGGAGCAAGCGGAGCGGGAACTGGATTTTGCCCGCTATACCGTGCCGGTGATAAAGGCTCTGGAACGAATGGGTATTACTGCTTCTTTTACCGGGCGCAACGATTTGACCATCGATGGCAGGAAATTCTCTGGCAATGCTCAATTTCGCCAGCGGGAGCGGGTTTTACACCATGGAACCCTTCTCTTTGAGGTCAATCTGGAGAATATGGAACAGGCTCTGGCGGTAGCTGAGGATAAAATCAGCTCCCACGGGGTTAAATCGGTGAGGAGCCGGGTAACTAATATAGCTGAGCACTTGACTGCTCCGTTCAGCCTTAAGGAATTCAAGGAGTTACTCCGGGAGATGGTGCGGGAATACTATGGACTGGATGGAGAATATGAACTAAAGCTGGATGATATACGGGCAGTGGAAAAACTGCGGTTGGAGAAATACTGCAGCTGGGAATGGAATTTTGGTCATTCTCCGGCCTATAATATCAAGCGCAGCCGCCGTTTTGACTGGGGAAAAGTCGATATTTTCCTGGAAGTACAAGCGGGAGTAATCAGAGAAGCCCGTATTTTTGGAGACTTCTTTTCCCCGGGGGATATTGATGAGCTTTGCCGCTCCCTTTCCGGCTTGCCCTACCGCCGGGAGGCCATAAGCCGCTGCCTGGCAGGGAACAGGCTGGAACAATATTTCCCCTTTATCAGCGAAGAGGATTTCATGGATTTAATGGGGGTACGGCACTTGCCATAGTTGTTAGTAATACTCATGAGACAAACGAAACGTCCGAGACTGCTGAAAAAGTGCTCTTTTGCGTGTCATTCTGAGCGATAGCGAAGAATCTCGTTAGCTAAAGTCCCAATATTACGGACTTCCAAAAGAGATCCTTCGTCGCCTGCAGCTCCTCAGGATGATATTTATGATACTTTTTCAGTGGTCTCGAAACGTCCCCTTGTCCTGCTTCTCATGAGACAAACGAAACGTCCCCTTGTCCTGCTTCCCTTGTCCCGCTTGAAGAGGAGAAATTATTCCGGTTTGTGATAGAATAGGCTGTAAGTTTCCAAAGGAGGGATGATGGGTGGAATTTCTTTTTCAGCGTTTCTGGCACAGTTTTGTGGAGCGGTTAGATGAAAAGTTCATAATAGCCAGGACCACTTACCTGGATACACGGATGGAACGGGAAATAGTACTGCGGATAGAGGCAGAGAGCCTGGATATAAAGGAAGCCTGGCTGCTGCGCCTGGGGCGACCGGGGATGATGGCGGATAGCCGGGAAGAGCTCCAGGCTCTAAAAGGGGTGAAGGCTTACCTGGGCAGCGGGCCGGAACTGCGGCAGGCCCTGCGAAGTGTCGAGGATGAACTGGAGCGCTCCCTGGTCAATGATACGGTGATAGCAGTAGTACAGGCTGAGTCATTCCTCTACCGGGAGAGGGGTTATAATGATGCGGCTCAATATACCCGGGCCTGGGAGGAATTTTATCGTGGTTCCTGCCGCTATTACAGCCACCTGGAACGGGTCAAGGTATCCTGGGGTGATTTTATCGGAGCGTTCAGCCGGGAGACAAGGCTTTTTGACCGCTGCAAAACCCAGCAGCTTTTCCGGGAGGATAATGGGACTTATCGGATAAATGGCAGCATAATAGATTCATTCCACCATATGGCAGCTTGCCTGGAGCTGGATCAGGATATGAAGCTCAGCCAGGCCTGGGCGGATATGCCCCGGGTGCCTGACGAGGTTTGCCGGGAGTCAACAGGGCAACTGGCCAATGTTATCGGGCATACGCTGGCGGGAAAGCCCAAGAAAGAGCTGGCCCGGCTGCTGGGAGCCGGTCAAGGCTGTGTACATCTTATTGATTTGCTTTATGATAGTGCCCGAATGCTGGAACTTTATATGTTGGATGTAGGCTAGCAATCAGTGTTAAAGTCTTAAAATTCGCTGGAACTATTGCTGCAAAACCCGACAATAGAAATGTTTTTGGGAAGGCTTGATCTTTCTTGGACACTACACTGAGGAAGTCATATCCGGGGAAGGCACGAAGCGAGGTAGGATGGAAAGAGAGCTTTTTCTGGTTTATTATTTAAAGAAATAGTCTACTAGAATTAGTATAGAAATATATGCAAATAAATGCAGGATATTTCATAAACATGACGAATGAGCTTAATAGTGCTACTTAAATAAAACTAAATATACTCCGAGCCTGAAAACCTGGTAATAACACTAAGGGTTTCAGGCCTGTAGGGTACGGCGGGAAACGGCCGGGCCTCCCATGGTGGAAAGGAGAAATCAAATGCGCTTACATAGCAGGTTAATTCCATTACTAATTAACCCTGTGCTTGTATATTTCTGCGCTTAATATAAAACCAAACCTGGTAAACCTTTTTGCCAGGTATTTTGTTTTTTGCAGCCGTTTTATTATACATTGCGGCGTTAAAAGCAATATTGTTACTTGAAAAACCGAACCCTTCAAAACCTTAGAAGGCCTCTATGGAGATCACTTTGAAAAGAGATGTTTTCCATAGAATAAGATGGAAAAGAGTAAAGCGAATCGAATATTATTTAGAAAAAAGATAGGAGGGATTATGCTGATAAGGTGCACAGTTGGAATATCCATGTGCACAGGGGATTACGGCCAAATCAAGCCAGAGATATCATAGAACGGATTCTAGTATTTAAGAATCGGAAGAAACTGCGGAGCAGTTTCAACACCCCTTGTTCTAACTGCATTGCATATAGTATAGAGAGATAAGCTTGCTTGGGGAGAACTTACTTTGAGAATGGGATTGGGAGAGGTTAAGAGAAGATTACTGCAGAAAGTACTATTACCGTCCGGGGGATTTTTTTATGGGCGGTTGCTTTCTGCTGTTTTTTTTGCTTCATACTGGACGCGGCTTCCAAACCGGGGTTTTTCCCTAAGCCGGATGGGGTAGAAGTGCCCTAGCATAACGCTTGGACTTATTGCAAAAGGATTTTTTTGGTGAAAGGAAGTGCTTCCGTTAATGACGACAAGAGAAAGAACCTGGAAAACATTATCTGCTATCGCTTTGTCTCTGGCCCTTATTATCCTATCCAGTGTTCTGCTAATGCCTGAAGTAGTTGGGGCAGAAGAAATATCGCTAACAGTCACTGGAGATGGGGTTAGCACCCCGACTACTTTTACCCAGGTACAATTAGAGGCTATGAGCCAGCTGGAGGCAAAATACTCTACGATTAGTACTTATCCTACCAAGAAACTTCTGGTAGCCAGAGGAGTAAAATTAGCTGAGCTGTTAAACCTGGCCGGGATTAAAGACGAAGCTAGTTTAATCATTGTTACCGCTACAGATGGCTTCAAAGTGACCTATACTCGGAAGGAACTGCTGGATGATACTCGTTATTATTATCCCGGGTTGAAGGATAATCATGCCTACGCCGGTTACATAACGGGATCGCCAGAGGGAGCAGTCAGGGTGGATACGATCCTGGCCCTGGCAAGTGCAGAAGGGGATAACTTTAACAATATTAATAGCATAAATGCACCTGTTTTGATGATGGGGCAGAGGTGGGTTAGTGAGCAAACGAATCATGCTCATGTGAAAAAGGTAATGACAATTGAGGTATCTACCGCCAGTCCCGCCAAATGGGAAAACCCCGTTGCAACACCGGCTGCTGGCAGTGTCATAGCAGGAAGCAAGGTGGAACTCACTACTCCGGATATGGATGGTGACAGCATTTACTATACCATCGATGGTAGCGATCCAACCTTTAGAAGCCCGATGTATAACTGGATTAAAAAAAGATGGTGGAACAATCACTCTGATCAACTGGCGACAATTAACCAAGCTATTGAGATAAACGAGGATACGGTTATAAAGGCGGTAGCTATAGGCTTTGGCAAGTTTGATAGTGATATAGTCACATTCAATTATCAGGTTTCTAACCCAAAACCGCCGCAATACATTCTTACACCTGTAGCTCAAAATACCTATACTGTGCAAACTACGGCGGATGGTGTTCCGACTATGACCGTTAATAGTGGCATAAGTGGCTTAAAATACTTTACGGTTAACATTACACCCATAACTGCTCACCAGGGGGAAGAAACCGTTGTTTTTACCCATTGGAGGAAGGGCAGGCAGATAAATATTAATAGCACAAGAGCTGATTTTGATTTGCTTAAGACAGCACAGGCCGGGTTTAATGTAATGCCTGGAGATCTGGTCAAGGTTTACCTTTTGGATGATTTAAGCAATACCCATGATTCCAATCCGCTTATATGGCAGTAGGAACGATATTATCACTACCTTTAAAAACAATATCAAGATACTAAATATGGGAGAGGTATAGAATATGAAAAGGGGATTTCATAACAAATTAGGAAATATCTCGTCGACAACGGGGGGCAGCATAGTACTGGCTATATTTTTGCTCCTTTCTTTTTGCTGTCTATTTTCTCCAGCGGCCCTGGCTGAAGAAGTGGCCAAGCCGGAGCAAATCATATTAAGCTGGACTAGTGATCCACTCACCTCACAGACCATTACCTGGTTGGGGGCAGACGATTCACTGGGGCAGCTGCAATTCCAGGCAAAAAGCAGTTTTAATGGCAGTTTTGATTCCGCCCAACAAGTAGAGGCAGAAGCGACCAAATTTGATAGCAGATATTACCGCTATTCAATAAACATCCGTCATTTGACACCGGATACAGATTATATTTACCGGCTGGGCAAGGAAGGCTGCTGGACCGAACCTTACTTTTTTTCAACGGCGGATGATACAGATAAATTTTCCTTTCTGTATATGGGCGATGTGCAATCAGGATATCTTGGCTGGGGGAGGATGTTGAATGCATTATATCAGGAGAACCCCCGTTTGCGCTTTTCCCTTTTAGGAGGAGATTTAACCAATAATGATGCTGATGAAATGGAGTGGGGAGAATTTCTTGACGCTGCAAGCGGAGTTTTTTCGCGTATTCCCTTGATGCCGACTCTGGGGAATCACGATGGTACTATGTATAAGAACTTTTTTGCCTTGCCAGATGATGGCCCGGCAGGGCTGGAACAGGAATTCTACTCCTTTGATTATGGAAATGCTCATTTCGTGGTTCTTAACAGCAATAATAACCGTAATGAAAAAGCCAAACAATGGTTGCATACGGATCTGCAAAATAGTAAGCAGACTTGGAAATTTGCGCTTTTTCATCATCCAGCTTATCCAGCCTCTCCTGACTATAAAGGGATTGACCAGTCGATAATTGCCAACTGGGTGCCTATACTAGAGCAGAACCGGGTGGATATGGTTTTTGTAGGACATCAGCATCAGTATATGAGAACTCATCCTATTTTCCAAGGAGAGATACAAAGTGATCTGGGAAGATACGGAATTATATATGTAATGGGCAATGCCGGGGCCAAGACCTATATTCCCGGTCAAGGTTTTCCCTATATTGCCCGGGAAGACAGTGGCAGTAACTACCAGCTGATTGATATAGAGGGTAAATCTTTAACCCTGACGGCCAAAAGAGCTGATGGCGGGTTGATCGAAAGCTATACAATAAATAAGACCCTCAAGTCTGCACCTAGGTTAGTTCCCGATGTTGCAGGTAAAATAGTGGGACAGCCTGTCCAACTTAACTTTATTGATGATGCTGACTGGCGCTTGGCTATTAATGAGATAAAGCTTGATGGTGTGGCGCTAACCCCCGGACAATATTCGTTGGATCTCCCCGGGAAAATCACCATTGCCGGGGATTTATTTAGCAGTGCCAAAGAATATAACATAGAAATAAAAGCTACTGGTTACGAGGACGCTGCTACAACACAGAATATATTAGCCACGGTAACGCTGAACAGCCCTCATGATGGCCAGGAGTTTCAACAAGGACAGCAAATTACTGTCAAGGGAACGGTAAATGCTCCTTGGAATAGTGTTAGGATTCAGGTGAAGAATCCTCGGGGAGAGAGCATTTATGGACCCCTGGAGCTCCAGGTAACGGCCGGCCAGTTCGAAAGCAGCTTTACCCTTAATGCCAAAGCCGAGGTAGGCAGCTATAACATCATCCTGGAAGGGGGAGGCCTGCCAGCTACTATCCTGGGAAAGTTCAAAGTAAAAGCAGGCGATGCTGCCAAACCGGTGGGAGAGGTTATCCTTACCATTAGCGGAAGTGGAGTAAGAAATGAGCTTAAGCTTACCCAGGATGATTTGTTAGCCAAGAATAAAAGTCAAGTAGTTTTCAGTGCTATAAACACCTGGCCTAGTAAGAAATGGTATATAGGAGAAGGCCCTTTATTAAAAGATTTACTTAATGAAGCGGGGTTAAGAGATACGGCTGGAATGATTAGATTCTCTTCTGTTGATGGTTATAGCATACTACTTACCACCAGAGAACTAATACAGGAGCAGCGCTATGTTTTTCCCCAGTTTATGGATGGGGATAGCAGCCAGGGACATATCCGTGGGTCTGCCAACGGAGCGCGGGCGGTAGATGCAATTATCGCCTTGAGAAGTGCGGAGGGTACTGATAATCCTGCTTATATGAGTGAGGTTGATTCCCTCTTGTTAATGATCGGACAGCGTGCAGTGCACGAACAAAATGCGCAGTTGTTTGTAAAGAAAATAAATAAGATTGAGGTTATTAATACTAGTCCATCGAAGTGGGATAATCCACAGGCCGATCCCAGCAGTGGAGAGGTAAGTCTTGGGACCAGAGTTAGATTAAGCAGTGCCATCATGGATGATGATAAGATTTACTATACCACTGACGGAAGTTCGCCCACTATAGACAGCTTGATGTATAATCCCATAGCCAGCCGCTGGCAATCAAGCCGGGCAGATGTATTGGACACAATAAATCATCCCATAGAAATTACCCGCGACACAACTATCAAGGCAATAACGATCGGTCCTGGCAAGATGGATAGTGATGTAGTCACCTTCTCCTACAAGCTGAAGAAAGCTGATATAGAAACGATTGGAAAAGTTATACCCAGTAATGGTGGTGTAGTTAATTTGGGTACTGAGGCTAGTATTAGAATACCAGCCTATGCTCTGAAAGAGAGCGGGGCGGTGGAAGTGAAGATAGAAAGAGTAATTAACCCTCCCTCTGTACCCGCTGGTTTAAAACTGCTCGGAGGAGTATATGAGTTTAGTGTGGGCGGTCAGAATAGCTATAGCTTTGCCAAGAAGGTGCTTGTAAAGCTCAGTTTTGATTCCAGTAAACTAGAAAGCAAGGAAAATCCAGCTATATACTACTATGATGAATCGAAATCACAATGGCAAAAAATTGGTGGAACTATATCCGCTAATTCTATAGAGTTAGAGGTGGATCACTTTACCAAATTTGCCGTTATGGTGGCTGACAAGGGCAAAAAGGAAGAACAGAAGAAAGCAGATATAGTGATACCGATGGTAAAACTAAGTGATATCCAAGGACATTGGGCGCAAAAGGATATTGAAAAACTAGTGGCGGCAGGGGCTATAGCCGGATATCCAGACGGTAGTTTTCAACCCGATAAAACTATTAGCCGAGCGGAGTTTACTACGGTGTTGGTCAAAACCCTGAAATTGCAAAACAAGGGTTCCGAGGTATTTGCTGATACCGAATCACACTGGGCCAAAGATTATATTGCTATAGCGGCAGCTTATGGACTGATAAGCGGTTATAATGCTGCGAGCTTTGGCCCGGACGATCCTATTACTCGCGAGCAGATGGCAGTGATAATTTCCCGTATATCTGAGCTAAATTCCGGGTTTGAGTTAATTCCCTTTAGTGATCAGGCCCGCATTTCCGTATGGGCTCGGGCTGCTGTTGCAATAATGGCTGAAAAAGAAATAATGAAGGGATATCCGGATAATACCTTCCGGCCTCAGGACTTTGCTACCAGAGCCGAAGCGGTTACCGTTATTGTTAAAGGGGGAGGTGTCAACGCCAGCCATTAAGAATAAGTGTTTCTACCAATTTTTCGTAATGGGTTTTGCTTTACTATTGTTATCTATATCATTTAACCTGCTCCCTCTGTTAAGCCCCGCTGAAGCAGCATCCGGGCTTGAAATCACTGGAGATGGAGTAGCAAATCCGCTGAGCTTAACCTTAAGTGATTTGCAGGAAATGGAGCAATATCAGCATGTCTACAGTACTATTAATACCTGGCCCAGCAAGAAACTCTATGTAGCCCAGGGGGTCAAACTAAAGGATTTACTAGCTTTAGCGGGTTTAAAAGAAAATGCCCAATTAATTGTATTTACTTCTAGTGATGGTTATTCAGTTACGCTGACAGTGAAAGAATTGCTCAAGGACAAGCGCTATTATTTCCCCTATTTCCAGGATAATAGTGTAAACGATGGAACCATACCGGGTTCTCCAAGGGATGCGGTTGAAGTGCAGCCTATTCTGGCCCTTTTAAGTGCTGAGAGTAGTAAGAATCCCGCTGATATGAATGATATGGATGCGCTATTGTTGGTATGTGGACAACGGGCAGTAAGCGAGCAGACCAATAGTATATTTCTAAAATACATAAGCAAAATCGAGGTGCTGACTTCTAAACCGTCAAAATGGGATGCACCCAGGGCCAATATAGGCAGTGGAAAGGTAGCTGAAGGAACCTTAATTGAATTGAGCAATAAGCGTAATGATACTGACAAGATTTATTATACTACGGACGGAAGCACCCCAACTATAAACAGCCCTATATTTAACTGGAGCGCCAGTCGATGGTGGAGCCAACGCCCGGATAGTTTAAACGAGATTAATAAGCCGATAGAGATTAAAAAGGATACCATTATTAAGGCCATAACCATTGGCCCTGGTAAAGAGGACAGTGATGTGGTTACCTTTACCTATCAACCTGGCTTAAAGGATGAGGATGCTCCGGTAAAGTCAGCTTCGCCCTCTGGGCTTAGTCTCGATGAGAAGCTGGTTAATCTTAAAATTGACAGTGTCATTGAGTTAACAGCAATACTTGATTCAGATAATAATACTGAGCAGGGTTTAATCTGGAGCTCAAGCGACACTCGGGTAGCTGCAGTTGATAACCATGGTTGGGTAACAGTTGTTGGTCAAGGGACGGCTACCATCACTGCAAAAACAAAAGATGGCAGATTTACGGCTAGCTGTATGGTTAATGCCAGTGCGGGAGTAAGCAGTCCAAGTCTTCCTCCCCAGAGCAGCAACTCTGAGAGCCAGGTGGGAACGCAACAGAACCCGGAGGTATTGCCGGTCCCACAAGATGATCCGCTCTACCAGCCAGAAAAGGAGCGTATTGCAGCCAGTGTGGACAGTAGTAGTGATACCCCGGAGCCCCCAATAGCAGCTACAACAGACGCTAATTGGGAGTACCTGGCCAAGAAGGATGATACTGCTGGAACTGATATTGCTGTCCAGCCCCAAGATCCAGGAGGGCAAATATATGAGCTAAAAGTGGATACGGTTGCATTGCAGTTGCAGATGGAAACAAAAATATGGAGCATCTATATCCTGCTAGTTTACTTAAGCTTATTTATTTTTGGTGCCATAAATAAATACATCGAATATACGAAGGAGGTAGCCGGATGACCGAATCGTTTTTAATACCCCTCAAAGGATCCATGCATATCATAGCCTATGGCTTGCTGGTACCGACCCTTATTATTTTATTATTATTTGTAGCCCTGGTTATTATTGAAATGGGTAGCTTACTGGTAGAAGCCCTGGGTGAACGCCGCCGGAGCAAAGTTAACATTCCAGAATTATTGAATGCCTTCAAGGAAAAAGACTTTGAGGGGATTAGAGATGAGATCATGAATAGTAGTTTGCTAAGGCGACAAAAAGCAGCTTTAAGCGAGCTCCTGAAATATAATGATTTGCCCGGCGTTTCCCGCCAGGCCCTGGCCCGTCGTTTGCTTAGTGATGAGGAACTGTATTATGCTCGTATAACTTCCCGAACCGATCTGGTAGCCCGCCTTGGTCCCATGTTTGGTTTGATGGCAACCCTTATCCCACTGGGACCAGGTCTCATTGCCCTTGGCCAGGGTGATACCAAAACTCTGGCAGATTCACTACTGATTGCCTTTGATGCTACCGTTACTGGACTGGCTGCTGCTGGTGTGGCATATGCCATATCCCAACTCCGCAAAAGGTGGTATGAAGATTACTTGGCTGGTCTGGAAGCGTTAATGGAAAGCCTGTTGGAGGTGCTGGAACGTGAATGAAGGTTTGAGGAGAAGGAGAAGATATAGAACTTTGAATGAAGAGGTAAGTCCCTTGGAAGGTGCTATAAATATTGTTGATGCTATGCTGGTTTTTGCCTGCGGCTTAATGCTGTCTCTAGTTATCCGCTGGAATGTTGATCTGGTTCAGCCAGGAAATCGCATCGATGTCCAAAAGGGCCAGGAAGTAACGGAAAATACCGATATCCGGGAGGACTTAACCAAATCTGAGGGAAAGGGGCAACTATATGAAAAGATGGGTACAGTTTATAAAGACCCGCATACCGGAAAACTCTTTCTGCTTACGGAGTAAATGTTAGCAAGAAGCTGAAATTTAGGAAATTATTTATGGAAGGAGAGTATAATTATGCAGGTAATTAAGAATAAAGCTGTTTATCATTCCCTAATAAGTCTTTTAGCACTACTGTTGTTATTTGTCTTATTCGAATGTCTAGGAACTTCCGCTGTTCTGGCAGCTCCATCAAACTCACTCGAGATTTGTGGAGATGGAGTCAAGAATCCGACTACCTTTACCCGGGCTCAGCTTGAAGAGATGCCGCAATATCAGCAGGTTTATAGTTCAATCAATACTTGGCCCAGCAAGAAATGGTATGTTGGAAAAGGGGTTCACTTAAGTGAACTACTTTCGTTGGTTGGGATAAAAGACGATGCCCGATTACTTAAATTTACTTCGCAGGATGGCTATACAATGACGCTTACGGTAAAGGAATTATTAGAAGACAAGCGCTATTATTTCCCGCATTTTAATGATAATCAAAACCGCGATGGTGAAGGAAACATAGTCGGCTCTTCCCAAGGTGCAGAACTAGTAGAACCTATTATCGCTCTAATAAGCGTTGAGGGCAGCAATAATCCTAATTATATGAGTGATTTAAACACCCTGGTACTAATGATGGGGCAGCGGGCAGTTACAGAGCAAACCGGGAATGCCTTTGTAAAATATTTAAATAAAATTGAAGTACTAACAAGTGAAGTGCCAAAATGGGACAGTCCCCAGGCCAACCCCGGCAGTGGGGAGGTTTCTGCAGGAACCATGATAGCCTTAAGTACAGCCCGCATGGATGATGATAAGATATATTACACAACTGATGGCAGTACCCCCAACTTGAATAGCCCCATCTACAATTGGATTGCTAAACGTTGGTGGTCAGCCCGGGCAGATATTCTTGGCACTTATAATCACCCTATAGGCCCTATAAATGAAAATACCACTATTAAAGCCATAACTATTGGTCCCGGCAAGGAGAATAGCGATGTAGCTGCTTTTACCTATACAGTTCCAGTCAGCAAGCCGGCAAGTGAAACTAGCATAGTTGCACCAAATGAAGAGACAAATTATCCAGATCAAGCCTTAGAAAAGCCGCTCCAATCAGAACCAAAGGCTACTCTAACTGATGTTCAGAATCACTGGGCGCAAAAGAATATTAATGAACTCATAGCTTCTGGTATTGCCGGTGGTTATCCGGATGGTAGCTTTAGGCCTGATAACACCATAACTAGAGCTGAATTTGCCACTATGCTGGTCAAAGCTTTTAATTTGCAAAAGCAGGGCGGCAAGGTTTTCGCGGATAGTGAGCAACACTGGGCTAAAGAATATATTTCACAGGCAACAGCCAGCAGCGTAGTAAGTGGTTATGATGCTGAAAATTTTGGTCCAGACAAGCTGATAACTCGCGAGCAGATGGCAGTAATGATTAGCAAGGCATCTAAACTTCTGCTGAAAGCTGAAGCAATGCACTTTGCTGACAGCGCCAGCATTTCGGAATGGGCTAAAGAAGCGGTGCTTGCTGCTAACCAAAGCGGGATTATGAAGGGATATCCCGACAATACTATCCGCCCCCAGGGAAGTGCTACTAGAGCCGAGGCGGTTACAGTAATTGTAAATGCATTGACTTTAAAATAATGACTCGAGTATTCTTCAGTTTAAATTAGTTTTACAGGAAGAGGTAAGTGATGAAACAAAAAAGCTTTTTCCAAGCAGTTGGTATTATACTGGGGATGATTATAATTGGCTGCATTCTTTCTATATTCGGCTGCAGTAGCGGTGGGCATACCCCCTCGGGGCAAGCTGGCAATACTACCCGTGAGGAGGTCGTATATTTTACCGGAAACGGACTTATGAAAGAAAGCCGTATGTCCTTAAGCCAGATGCTGGAATTGCCGAATGCTCATTTTGAACATCGCTATTCACTAATCAATAACTGGCCCAATGAAAAGATATTGGTAGCCAGGGGAGTAAAAATATCGGAGATACTAAAAGCTGCCGGAATTAAGGATGAGGCTAAATGCATCCTGGTTAAGGGTGAAGATGGCTATGAGTGTTCATATACCCGGGAACAGTTGCTGGAAACGAAAAGATTCTATTTCCCCGGGGTTAGGGAAAGAGAAGCAAGCAGGGCGGAATTGGCAGAACCAATAATCGCCTATGAATATATGGAAGATAGTGAGCAATTAAGTGAAGCCAGGGCGGATAGACTATGTCTGATCATGCCGCAGGCTTATGTGAATGAACAGAATCAGCATAGCTTTGTAAAAGCGGTTAGTGAGATTCATGTAACTGTAGATGACCCGGGAAAATGGGAAGCAGCCACTGTTTATCCCCCGGCGGGGAACATTAAGAAGGGGGATAGCGTAAAACTGCAACATAAGCATATGGGAAAGGTAAAGATGTACTATACCCTTGATGGTTCTATGCCGGGCGAAAATGCTACACTCTATAATCCTAGTACATATCAACCAGAATTGAACCAACCTATAGTTATAAACCAGGATACCTGCATCAAGGTTGTGGTTAAGGGTTTTGGTAAGTATGACAGCGATATGGCTGAATACCGTTATCAGATTAAATAGTAAATATTTTAGTATTGGTTTGAATTTACGTACTTGGTGGCAATAGTGAGGAGATGGCAAGTTCTTGATGAAGGGACAAATCAAAACAAGAAAGGTACTGATATTTGCCTTATTATTCCTCAGCCTAAATATTTTGGCAGCATGTCAAGGGCAAAAACCAGAGAGTGGAGGTAAAATTGAAAAGCCTGATATTACACCGGGTTTCCTAACCATAAGCGGAAATGGCGTAAAGGCTCCTAGCCGTTTTACCCTGGCTGAACTGAAGGACATGGAGGAAGCTCAGACCAGCCAATGCTACTCAATAGTAAACAACTGGCCGAGCAAAAAATATATGCTTGGCAGAGGGATTGAGCTATCCTACCTTTTAAAAAAAGCGGGGATTAAGGATGAGGCGCAAACGATAAGTTTCCAGGCAGTGGATGGGTATTTTGCAGTATTTACCCGGCAACAACTGGAGGAGAAGCGCTTTTACTATCCGAAGCTGATGGAAGGTAGCGAGGAAGAGGCACAGGAGGTTCCAGCCATACTGGCTTGGGAACATCGAGAAGGAAGCAAGGATTTGAGCAAGGCCTCCGGCGGCAAGCTCACCCTGCTTCTTGGTCAAAAGGGATTAAATGATGTGCAAGCCCAGGTCTGTGTTAAAGATGTGGCAGTCATTGAAGTGTTAACCTCGCCGCCTGGCCAATGGAGCACGGTCCGGGCTACACCGGCACCGGGGAGGATAAAGCCTGGAACGGAAATCGTTTTGCATCATAGTGAACAGGATCAAGTGAAGATATATTATACCGCTGATGGAAGCTCCCCCAGTGAGAAGAGCTTGCTTTATAACCCCAGTACTACTTACTATCAACCGGAATTAAATAAACCGCTTGTAGTGAAGCAATCTGTTACCATCAAAGCTATTGCCGTTGGATATGGAAAAAACGACAGTCAGATAGCAAGTTTTGCCTATGATGTGGAAGGATACTAGTTAAACTTTGGCGGAGTATAGGGGAAATTATGCTTAATTGCAGATTAAGGGAGGGTTTAAATGAAATTAAATAAAACCAGCTATTTTTTCTTAATAGCACTTTTATTTTGTATTATTTTAACAGGATGTGCTGAAAAGCAGGTTATAAGTAGCAAGAGCAGCGGTAATCAGGAGTATGAACAGCAAAAGATTATTATTGAGGGGGATATAGAAGAGAGCAAAGATATTACAGTAGCTGAGATGCGCCAACTTCCTCAGAAAGAGAGCAAGTGTAGTTTTCAACGGGCAACCGGAGAAATGGAAGAGTTTCACGCAGCAGGCCCTGACTTTAGTGATGTTATGGCTCATGCAGGGATTGATGTTAAGGATTTCAAGGGGTTTGGTATTATTGGTACGGACGGCTATTACTGTCTGGTAACCCCGGAAATAATAAACAATAGAGAGATGATTTTAGCCCTGGCCATTGATGAACAATTGGAATTGCCTAAGAATATGCGTCCAGCACGCTTATGTATTATTGACGAATTCGGCCCATACTGGGTGCGTATGGTAGACAAAATTATATTGTATAAGGACATACCCAAAAAAGATATTACTTCCGTATGGATATTCAATAATCTGGCCCAGGGAATAGAACCGTATCCTTATGAATACTACGGAAGCAAAGATAATGCTATCGAACTGGCCCAGATATTTTCCCGCTTTGACCAGGTGGAAGGCAGGGCCTTTTTTACCATGAAGTCAGCTGATGGCTTTACCAAAAGCGAAGCTTTAAGTATGGTTAATAAGCACTATTATATAAAGGTAGCGGGTGAAGGTGCGCCTATGAATATTTGCCCCAATATCAAACTGGGAATGAACGTAAAACATATTGCTTGGTTTTCCACCAATGCTGATGCGGCAATATTCCCCGAGCAAATGGCAGAACTTATGGGAGAAAAAGATTTTAGCGGTATAAAGGGGATAGTACTGAAGGATATCTTGGAAGAAGTTCAGCTGAAAGGTATAGAAGAAAAAGAGTTTGAATTAGTTGGTATGGATGGGGAGAGTGTCACGGTAAGCGGTAAGGATTTGTCCCAAGGCCTGTTGCATATTGAGGATGATGGCAATTACCTGGTTTTATGGCAGGAAGGGACAGGATTACAGGCGGTAGATAATCTTCTATGTATCCGCTCAATAAAATAATCAATGCTGACCCTGCGCGAGACAAGCCGCAGGTGTTACCCATGCGTAGACTGCGAGCGGTATATTCATGCAATCTTGAATATTTATAACTTTTTGCAGTGGAATCAATGCTTAATACTGAGGAGTTGAACTATGCTTAAACGGGCGATAGCTTATATAGTTTTAGTTGCCATTATTATTGGGTGTTGGGGAATAACAGGATGTTCCCGAGAAAAAACCATACCCAAGCAGCAGCTTACGATTCTAAACCAATTATTATCTACTTCCGTAAGCGATAAACAAGTGGAGACAATCGAGATCCAAGATGAAACAGCGCGGAAATTTCCGGCCATTGACAAGATGTTCAAAGTAGTTGCCGATGAAGAGCAAGAAAACTATGTGTTTCTGGTCAGTCCGATTGGCTACCGGGCACCAATCAACATCATGGTAGCAATTGATGGGGAAAAGGACGAAATTGCTGGTATTAAGGTGCTGCAACAGGATGAAACACCGGGATGGGGGGAATGGCTGGCGGAGACGTGGTTTACCGATCGTTTTAAAGGCAAGAGTGTGGATATTTACCTGGAAAAAGCTGTATTGGAGGCCAAAGCCCCCAATGAGATCATACAGATTACCAGTGCTACCGTTACTACCCAGGCAGTGCTAAATGGTGTCAATGCGGCTATGGGTGCTTATAGGGAACTGGTACTGGGAAGCGAAGCTGAAGCGGTACCACTTAATGTAGAGGGTTTTATTACCGAAAGTGAGTAGTCTAAGCTTCTCCTGGAAATGGGCAGATAACCGGAATCATACGGAGGATAGAGCCAAAATGAATAAGCACCCGAAAGAAATTGTTACGCTACCCCAATATAGAATATCCAATAAGCCAGTGTTTATTATAATAATCATTCTTCTGTTTGCAATCATTTTATTCAGCTATTTTAACTTGCAAGGAGAAAAACTGGAAGAAGGCAGAATCAGGGTAAAGGCTGGAGACCATATCATTGGGGAAATAACTATTGATGAGGTGAAAAAACTGCCAGCAGTTAATAAAAAACTGGTAATAAACTCAACCGCCGGACTGAGCAAACATAATTTTACTGGAGTAGCTCTCTACGAGGTATTTAACCAGATGGACCCGGCTATTGTTAAGAATTATAACAGGGTTATTACTAGAGGTGTAGATAACTATGTTTCGGGCCTTAATATGGAGGAAGTATTAGAAAGCAACAATGTTTTTCTGGTTTATGCAGATAATGGCAAAGCCCTAAAAAGCAAAAGTGGCAGAGAGGGTACCATGAGGATTATTATACTGAATGACCCATACGGGCAGCGCTTTACCAATTATTTGGCAGAGATAGAGCTGGAATAAAACCGAACTAGCCTTTGCCGCAAAAATACGGAGGGTTATTATTTGCGTAAAATCAGAAGAGTTGTCCAGCTTATAAGCGCAATTGGGATTAATAGTTACTATATCGGCTTTTTTAAGGGTAGCATTTATTTGGGGAATCTTAAAAAGATTTGTTGTCCGGGGCTTAATTGTAGTTCTTGCCCGGGGGCACTGCTCTCATGCCCTTTAGCTTTGCTACAAACCAGTATAGCCGGAATAGGAACAGCCCATTACAGTTTTTTTATCTTAGGCTTTCTACTTCTAGTGGGCGTAACCCTGGGACGGTTTATCTGTGGGTGGTTCTGCCCTTTCGGTCTTATACAGGAATTACTTTTCAAAATACCTTTGCCTAAGATTTCTTGGGAAGAAAGGCTTAAACGGCTGGAATCCTTAAAGTATGTGGTACTGGTGATTTTTGTTCTTATACTTCCCGGGTTTGGGACTTACGGGATGAGTACGGCCTTTTGCAAGTACCTTTGCCCGGTTGAGGTTTTAGAAGCCCATATTCCTATTATGATGGTTCGGCCATCTCTTATGTCGACTGTAGGACCCTGGTTTCAGTGGAAGTTATTATTGCTAATAATATTACTGATATTAGCTCTATTCATGTTCAAGCCTTTTTGTCGATATCTTTGCCCTCTGGGTGCTATTTATTCCTGCTTTAATTCTTTTAGCTTGTATCGCCTGGAGGTTGATGCAGATAAGTGTATAGACTGTAAGCAATGCCAGGCAGCATGCAAATTCAAAATCCCCGTCCACCAGATTCCCAATCATAGAGAGTGTATGCGTTGTAACGATTGTTTGCTTTGTCCCTCCCAGGCTCTGCAAGTTAAAACTTGCAGAAAAAGGAATATTTCCGCCGGACATGGGCTTAACTTTAAAGACTCCGGCAGATAATGATTTTTCGTCAAATTTTAGTCTGGTTAAGATAAAGAAATGAAGGCGCTGGTAGTTGTATCTTTATATGATGGGAGAGTTTCCATTGATTTATCAGCTTTACACCAGGCTGGGAGTAATTTTACTACTATTAATTTGCTTAAGTATGCTTGGCTGTGAGGATAGCTCACTCCCACCCGAACAGTCCGATCTACGAGAATATAGCCGGGAGAATTTCATTATGAATACCCTGGTCACCATACGGGTTTATTCCTCTGATCCAGCACTGGGGAAAAGGGCTTTGGCAGAGGCTTTTGCCGAATTTCAAAGGATAGATAAATTATCTAACCGCTTTGCAGAAAAAAACCTGCCTCATCCAGAGCTCAGTGATGTTTACCGGGTAAATAAGAATGCAGGTTTAAAGCCGGTAAAGGTTAGTAACGATACTCTGGCTATGCTCGATAGAAGCCAGTATTTTGCCGGCTTATCAGAGGGAGCCTTTGATGTTACGGTGGGGCCATTGATGGATCTCTGGGGTTTTGGAAAGGAGCGCTATCAGGTTCCCTCGGCAACGCAATTGGAATCCGCGTTAGCATTAGTCGGATATAAGCGGATCTTGATCAATGAAACAGAAAAGACGGTATTTCTAAGAGAAAAGGGTATGGAAATCGATTTGGGTGGCGTTGCTAAAGGATATGCTACTGATATGGCGGTGCAAAAGCTCCGGCAAATAGGCATTAAGTCAGCCATAATAAACGCTGGAGGCAGTATATATGCCCTGGGCTTAAAACCAGATGGCTCACCCTGGCGAACCGGTATTCGAGATCCTCGTGATGTAGATAAGATTATTGCTGTTTTAGAGGTTAGAGATGCGGCGGTGGTAAGTTCCGGAGATTATGAACGCTATTTCATCAGAGATGGAGTACGTTATCATCATATTCTGGACCCAGTTACAGGTCAACCGGCCCGAAAGCTAATCAGTAGTACCATTGTAGCTCCTCAGGCTACAGATGCCGATCTGCTCTCTACCGCTATATTTGTTCTCGGTTCCAGCGAAGGGAAGAAATTAATAGAGGAAATGCCCAATACCAGTGCAGTATTGGTAGACGCTTCGGGAGTTATTAATTGCAGTACAGAACTGGCTGAGCAGATTGAATTTATAGAAGATACAGGATATCAAGTTTTAGGCAATATTTAAAGTTGATTCCACTGCTGAATTTCCAGCTGGCCTGATAATTTCATGTATTTTATTAGTTCTCTTAATATAAGTCCGGTAAGGAAACCGGTAGGTATAGACGAAAGCAGCATAATAGGAAGATAGTAGAAAATACCGCTGTGTTTAATTAGCAGTGCGGCCATAGCCAATTGTCCCAGATTATGAGCAGCAGCCCCACCTATACTGATTCCCACGAGGCTAAAACCACGGTCATCATGGTGAAATATGGGGGGAAGCAGAAATAATAAGATAGCCATAAAACAAGTGGAGCTTATAGCCCCGGCAAAACTCAAAAAGAAGGCTATATTAAATATAGTGCCACTTAGCAGGGAACCAAGCATGGTTCGTAGAAATGCAATTAAGAATGCAGTTTTGAAATCAAACAGAACTAAAGCCAATAAGGTGATAATATTCGCCAGACCCAACTTAACGCCGGGAATTGGAAAGGGTATGGGAATAAGGGCTTCAAATAGGTGGAGAATTATGGCCAGGGACAACAAAACTGCAATAATAGTTTGCTTTCTTAAGGACAACAGAATTTCCTCTCCTTAATGTGAAATGGCGTCAAGCGATTCTTTATCCGGTGATATTTTAATAATAACCCGATTAGGGATACAGGCAACTACCTGCCCAGGCCGATCAATCCAACCGGTTTTCGTGCAATAATGCTCCGGGCAAGGGGAAGATTTCATACGGATAGCGCCAGGCTTTACTTCCACTACACTGGTACCCAGGGGGCCGGGAACTTTAATAAAGTGTTTGCTGATGGATTCATCAAGCTTTAGCTGGACAACGATATCTCCGTTAACCGAAATAACTGCTGTCAATGGGACATTTTCCCGGTAAGCCGGAAAAAAACCCCAATAGCTGAACAGAACCAGAGCCAGTACTACAGCAATAAGAATTTTATTAGCTTTATTCATGGTAAATTCCTTTTCTCCGAATTGAGTCTAATATTCTCATTTTAGTAATTTGCTTAATTATTGACAAGAAAGAGAATGCAACACCAAAATCGCCTAATAAGGTATAGCAGACTATTTAGTTTTATGTCAAGCAATTATAAGGGTATACCCGGAAAACAGCAAGATGGGGAATAGCGGTAACAAAGGGTGAATAATCGTGAGCCTTATGCAAAAATTTCTCGATAGGTTTTCTCTTTATGATTTAATTATCATAGCTTTGTTGGCAGCTTTGGGGATTGCCACCAAATCGATAATTGTTCCCCTGGCCCATATTATTACCGGTCCCTTCTTCATCCCCTCCGGGACTGTGGCTGGCGGCTTTTATATGATGTGGCTGGTTCTGGGCTTTGGCATTACCGGGAGAAGGGGTACTATGACCCTTATGGGTCTGGTGCAGGCTATCCTGGTAATAGCTACCGGTATAGTTGGTTCTCACGGAGTTATCAGTTTGCTGACCTATACTATGCCTGGAATTTTGGCTGACCTGGGGTTGTTTTTGATTGGCCACCGGGTTTGTTGCCTGCCTTGTTCCTTTCTTGCAGGCCTTCTATGCAATATTACCGGCACTATTATGGTTAATTTGGTATATTTCCGTCTTCCTTTAATTCCGTTGGTCTTGAGCTTGAGTATAGCTGCTCTGTCCGGTGGCTTAGGTGGAATGCTGGCATACAAAATTTTGGAACAGATAAGAACATTTCAAAATCGGGACCAGAATGTCGGCTCTAATCAATAGGGAACTGAGGTGCTAATTGGGGTGGAATCGTGCAATGAAGCGGTAGTGGTTCAGGCTCTGACTTATCAATACCACGCAAGTGGACCCTTCATTCTTAGAGATATAGGCTTCCGGATAGACCGAGGCGAAGTCGTAGTGATTACAGGTTTGAGCGGCTGCGGCAAGAGCACCTTGTGTCTTTGCATAAGTGGGCTTATTCATCACCATCGTAATGGGGTAATAAGCGGGAAAATAATCCTGAATGGCAAGGATACAAGGGGAATGAGGGGACCGGCTCTGGCTTTGGAAGTAGGCATGGTTTTCCAGGACCCTGATACCCAGCTTTTTTCACCTGCGGTGGAGGATGAGATTGCTTTTGCTCCGGAGAACCTGTGCCTGCCACCAGAGCAGATACAGGAGAGGGTAAATAATGTGATTGATACCTTGGGGCTGGCCGCCTTAAGACATGCCAATCCCTATTATTTGTCAGGCGGGGAGAAACATCTGGTGGCTCTGGCGGCAGTCTTAGCCCTGGATCCGCCGGTCTTGATTCTGGATGAAGTCCTGTCCCAGCTAGATAGCCTGGGGAAAAAAAGGGTGATTGCGACCCTGGAAATATTGCGTGATAAGGGAAAGACTATTATTGCCGTAGAGCATAATTTGGAAGCGCTTGCTTTTGCCGATCGCTTTATGGTGCTTGAGGCCGGAAAATTAATCCGCTTTGACCGAACGGAAAAAATATTGGCGGATCAAGATTTTTTAATGACCAGAAGGTTAGTCTGAAAAGTGAGGAGTAAGTGGTGTTTTTAGAACTGAGACAGGTAGGCTTTTCTTATCCTCAAAAAACCAGTCCTGCCGTAATAGGGATTAACCTGAGCTTAAAAAAGAGTGGCATAACTGCTATTGTCGGTCCTAATGGCAGCGGCAAAAGCACCCTGACCAAGTTAATGTTAGGGATTTTACCAGCTAGCGAGGGGCAGATCTATCTGGAAGGGCGTAATATAACGGAATATTCGTTGGCAGAAGCCGGCCGTCGCATCGGTTATGTTTCTCAGAATCCCGACCTGCAGCTTTTTTGTGCTAGTGTGGCGGAAGAAATAGCTTTCGGACTGGTCAACCAGGGTTGCGATGTGGCAACATTGGAGGAAAGAGTCAACTTTTACCTGGATTATTTTGAACTGGCTGCTTACCGGAAAAGCTTCCCATTACACTTAAGCCAGGGAGAAAAACAGCGATTGGCCATAGCGGCTGTTTTAGCCAATGAACCTGAATACTTAATTTTGGATGAGCCTACTAACGGATTGGATGCTTACCGCAAAAGACTTCTGGAAGAATATTTGCATAAGGTAGCTGAGCTGGGGCGGGGAATACTGTTAGTTAGTCATGATATCGCTTTTGTTGATAGGATGGCAGAACGGATTATAGCTCTGGCAAATGGACAAATTCAATCGGATAGCAATCAGAGGGGAGAAGGCTATCTATGCTATTAGATCCCCGAAGCAAAATGATAATGGTTATATGTATTTCCAGTCTAGCTTTGATCTATAATACCCCGGCTCGACTTCTTCAGCTTCTTCTGGTTACGCTAGTACTATTATTTATTTTTAGTTTTAATCTGAGGGTAATTGCCGGTTACCTTAAACCTTTTGTATTCTTGATGTTTTTTCTTTTTGTAGTACAGAGTATTTTCTCGCCAGGGGATAGGGTAATTCTAGCCTTGGGACCAGTATCCCTGATAAGCATCGAAGGTGTTCTTGCAGGAGCCACTGTAGTTTTACGCTTGCTTGTTATTACAGCCGCTGCCATGCTTTTCACTACTTTTAGTTCCCGGGACTTTATCCTGGGGTTGGTTCAGTGGAAAGTTCCTTATGAAATAGCCTTTATGGTATCCACCGCCCTGCGTTTTTTACCGCTTTTTCGGGATGAATTGAAAAATGTGCTTACAGCCATACAATTAAGGGGAGTTGATTTAAAAAAGGTGCCCTGGGGAAAAAAGATGGTGATGTATCGACGTTTGACTTTTCCTGTGGTATATAGAAATATGCTGAAAGCAGAACAATTGGCGATAGCGATGGAAGCTCGAGCTTTCAGGGCTTACCCCCAACGCACTTATCTTAGACAACTCAATTTGCAGAGGGTTGACTATGTAGTAATACTGCTTTCCCTGCTCGTTACTTTCATCCTTATAATGCGCTACATTGGCTAAAAGCATTATTATGCTTGGCGGCATTTGGAGGTTTGACCTCCTATTATTTTTGGCATAAGCAGCACAATGTTATGAATGAGGTAAGTAGTGAAAATGGATGGAAGGATAGAACTAATAGATGCAACGAAAGAATACAAGCATGCTGGAAGTCCTCCGGTAAGTGCATTGAACTGTGTTAACCTGAGCATCCGGCAAGGTGAATTTGTGGGGATGGTTGGCTTAAACGCTTCGGGAAAAACAACTCTGGCCCGGATGTTGAATGGGCTAATTTTACCCAGCAGGGGTAAGGTTCTGGTAAATGGGCTGGATACTGCTGATCTTGCTCAGAAGAAAGAGATTCGACGGCTGGTGGGAATGGTTTTTCAGAATCCTGATAACCAGATTATTAACCCTATTGTTGAGGAAGAGGTGGCATTTGCTGCGGAGAATCTTAATTTATCTCCGGCCGAAGTACGCAGAAGGGTTGACTGGGCGTTAGAAGTATCAGGATTGGCGGATTTGCGCCATCATGCTCCCCAAATGCTTTCCGGGGGACAGAAGCAAAGGCTGGCAGTAGCTGCCGTTTTGGTTATGCAGCCTTCCTACCTGGTGCTGGATGAACCGACCTCTATGCTGGATGAGGACGGGAGGTACGAACTAATAAAAACACTGCAAGATCTGAACCGGCAACAACGGCTAAGCATTATTATGATATCACATCGTATGGAAGAAGTAGCTCCGGCAGAACGGATAATCGTTCTTCATCAGGGGACTGTGTACCTGGACGGTCCTCCTGCGGAGGTCTTCCGCTCCCCGAGATTTGCGCTGGCTGGCTTGAAGCCCCCGCCTATCGCCAGGCTAACCAACAGTTTGCTCCGGCAGGGGCATCCGATTGATGACAGAATTGTTACTTTAGAGCAAATGGTGGAATTCTTATGCCGGTAATTGAGACGAAGGAATTGACCCATATCTATTTAGCGGGAACCCCCTATGAAAAAAAAGCTTTAAATCAAGTATCTCTATCTATAAATAAAGGTGAGTTGTTTGGAATCATTGGAGCCAATGGTTCGGGTAAATCCACCCTTATTCAGCATTTCAACGGCTTGTTGACTCCTAGTTGCGGCACTGTACGAGTGTATGGAAAGGATACAGCAAATAGATCCTGCCGCAATGAGTTATGGAAAAAAGTTGGTCTGATGTTTCAGTTTCCCGAACAACAGCTTTTTGCCAGTACAGTTTTTGACGAGCTGGCTTTTGGGCTTAAGAATATGGGTTTGGAGGGTTGGGAGATAGAGAACAGGGTTGAGGAGGCCCTGCTTCAAGTTGGCTTGAACCCAAAGGAGGTTATTAAGGTACCGCCGCTGGGATTAAGTGGGGGTGCCCGTCGTCAGGTAGCTTTAGCCTGTATCCTGGCCATGCGCCCGACCATCCTGGTTCTGGATGAACCGACCGCTGGTGTTGACCCCTCTGCTAGCGAACATATCTTAAAGGCTATCAAAAAAATGCAGCGGGAACAGCAAGCTACGGTAGTTATGGTTTCTCATTATGTTAACGATTTGATTTTCCTGGCTGATAAACTGGCTTTTCTCAAAGAGGGCAGGCTACTGAGCTATGGAGACAAGAAGACGGTTTTTAGAGATATGGCTCAATGGGATGTGAATGATCTAATTCTTCCGGAACATTTAAAATTAATGCATCGCCTGGCAGCTTACGGGCTACCGGTGAACACCGAAATATTAACCCTGGAAGAGGCTGCTGCGGAAATAAGCAGAGTGATGGAGGAGTGGGCCAGGTGCGAGAGATGATTACAGGTCAATATATTATGGGGGACTCTATCATTCACTGCCTGGATCCGCGTACTAAACTAATTGGCTGTCTGGTAGTGATTGTCGTTGCTGTCTGGCCCCGGCAGACAATTACGATACTGCTGTTTAACCTGGCTTTTATTATTATAGTCATATATTTTGCTGAGGTAGGAGTTGGCAGAGTATTGCGCGGTCTCCGGTCATTAAAGCTTATATTCCTACTTACGTTTATTTGTCAGGTTTTTCTTACTCGGGGAGATCCCCTTTGGAGCTGGGGAAGTATAGTAATTACCAGGCAGGGTATCGACCTGGGCATAAACACTTTTTTGCGATTGCTAATATTATTCTTGAGCGCCAGTCTCTTAACCATGACTACCTCTACCCTCAAAATTTCAGCTGGGCTCGAATCCTTGCTTTCCCCATTAAAATACTTGCGTTTTCCGGTACAGCAGTTTGCCATGATAATAAACATTGCCCTGCGTTTTATTCCCACCATCACCGAAGAGGCGGAGCATATAGTTCGAGCCCAAAAATCCAGAGGGGCCCAGTTTGATTCTGGCTCATTATCCATCCGCTTGCGAACCGTAATGGCACTGTTAATTCCCCTTCTAGCTGCTTCTTTGCAGAGAGCCACCGACCTGGCTTGGGCTATGGAAAGCAGGTGTTATACTAGCGATGGTCAGATTTACAGCAGGGTGTACAAGTTGCATTTTGCTCAGAGAGATCTTATTGCCATGGGAGTAATCTCCATTGTTTTACTATTAGCGATTTTATAACTGGAAGCTCTAATTAAGAAAAAAATAGTCAACTGATCCAGCCGAAATCTGACTAAATGCGGTGGCTTAAAAGTGCAAAAAATGCTCGTGGAGCTGGGTGTTTTTACCAATTGCGCTTTAAAATATTTTTGCTTGAATTTGACAATTTAAGTACCATAGGATACAATTATTAAGCCTTGTTCTTATATATCTCCTTTTTGGGGGAAGCTAAGTCCAAGAGTATTTTCCGAAAAGGGGAAATGAAATGTTCGAAGACAAATATCTGGTATGTAAAGACTGTGGTAGCGAGTTTTTGTTCTCTGCGTCAGAACAAGAGTTTTATGCCGAAAAAGGGTTCGAGAATGAACCGGGCCGCTGCCCTGATTGCCGAAGGGCACGCAAACAACAGCGCAACGATTTCGGACGCTCCCGTTCCCGGGAAGACCGTCCCATGTTCAAAACCGTATGTGCAGCCTGTGGGCAACAGACTACTGTTCCTTTTGAACCTAGCGGTGATAGACCGGTTTATTGCCGGGAATGCTTCCAGGCAAGACAGAGCCGCAACAATTATAGCTACAGATAGGGGCATCCATCTAAGAAAAACGCCTGGAAAAGTGAAGATGCTATGCGAAAAGGGTATTCCTTCAAGGAATGCCCTTTTTTATATAAAATGCTTCGAATCAGTAAGAAAATAGTTTTTTGACTGAAGGATAAAACTTCATCTTTTGTCTTTCACCATCCTTTTTGGCATATATTATTATTGATTGCCTGGCAAAACCTCTTTTGGTATTACTTAGCCGATTAGGCAGAGCTTATCTGTGCTTTGCTCAATATATTTAGGACTAGCTAATTGAAAAATGACTTTTTGCCATGCTGCCAAATTTGCTATTATTGAGTTATAAGCTATTATATCGTTAATCGTTGCAGCTTAAAGACGGTTTTTATTAAAACGCGAAGTATCATACGGGGGGAGGAATCACGACTATTGTTGTGGCTCAGATGAATGCGGTACTACATATGGGATTGGACATCGGTTCAACTACGGTAAAAGTCGTAATACTGGATGATAAGGACCGGATGGTATACGCTTGCTATAGAAGGCACTATGCTCGGGTAAAAACTACTATCAGCAATTTGATTAGAGATGCATATAAGCGGGTGGGGAACAGGCCTTTGACTGTGATGGTTACCGGTTCGGCCGGAATCTCCCTGGCCAGGTGGTTGGAACTGGGTTTTTTGCAAGAGGTGATAGCCTGCCACCAGGCCATTGAAAGATTCATTCCGGAAAGCGATGTCGCTATAGAATTAGGTGGGGAAGATGCCAAGATCACCTTTTTAACCGGCGGGCTTGAACAGAGGATGAACGGCACCTGCGCCGGGGGGACAGGTTCTTTTATCGACCAGATGGCGGTTTTGCTGGAAACGGATGCGGCCGGCTTGAACGATCTGGCCTCTCGCCATAAAGTTATCTATCCCATCGCTGCCCGTTGTGGTGTCTTCGCCAAGAGTGATATTCAGCCCTTGCTCAATCAAGGTGCCGCTCGGGAGGATATTGCTGTATCCGTATTTCAATCGGTAGTTAACCAGACCATCAGCGGTTTAGCCTGTGGCAAATCCATCCGGGGAAGGGTGGCCTTGCTGGGGGGACCGCTGTATTTTCTGCCGGAGTTGAGGAAGAGATTTCAAGAAACCCTGCAGCTTAAGGATGAGGATATTATCTTTCCGGATGAGGCCCAATTCTTTGTGGCGAAAGGTGCAGCACTGGCCTCTAAGAAGGAAACGGAAATCTATTTTAGTGAATTGCTGGAAAGGCTGCCGGGTTTGGAGCAGGCTCAGGCTCAGGAAATATGGAGGCTGGAGCCTTTGTTTGCCAGCGAAGGGGAACTCCAGGCTTTCCGGCAAAGGCATGCCCGCTACCGGGCTTCCCGCCAGGAACTGGAATATTTCCGGGGTGATTGCTTCCTGGGTATAGATGCGGGATCCACCACCACCAAGGCGGCCTTGATTGATAATGAGGGAAATTTGCTCTATTCCTATTATGGAGGCAACCAGGGCAGCCCGGTGCAATCGACGGTAAAAATACTGGAGGATCTCTACCGGCGCTTACCGGCTGGCGCCAATATTGTAATTTCTGCCGTTACCGGTTATGGGGAAGGCTTAATAAAAGCCGCCTTTTCGGTTGATCTGGGAGAAGTGGAAACAATAGCCCATTTCACCGCGGCCGAGTTCTTTCAGCCGGGGGTCAACTTTATCCTGGATATCGGGGGGCAGGATATGAAATGCCTGCACATTGAAAACGGGGTTATTGAGAGCATTATGCTTAACGAAGCTTGTTCTTCCGGTTGCGGCTCTTTTATTGAAACCTTTGCCCATTCCTTGAATATGGGGGTGGAGGATTTTGCTGTTCAGGCTCTGCGGGCCGAATCTCCGGTAGACCTGGGTTCCCGCTGCACGGTATTTATGAATTCGCGGGTAAAACAGGCGCAGAAAGAGGGAGCAACGGTGGGGGATATTTCCGCCGGTCTTTCCTATTCGGTAATAAAAAACGCTCTGTTCAAGGTTATTAAAATAAAGAACTCCGCTGAGCTCGGTGAAAAAATAGTGGTTCAGGGAGGAACCTTTTACAATGAAGCGGTTCTGCGCAGCCTGGAACTGGTAACGGGAAGGGAAGTTGTCCGGCCCGATATAGCAGGATTAATGGGAGCCTTCGGGGCGGCCCTTATCGCTCGCAACAAGTACCACAAGGCTTATGCCACTACCCTCTTGAACCGGGATAAATTGTTGGACTTTTCCATCCGAACCTCTACCCGCCGTTGCTCGGGCTGTGAAAACCAGTGCCTGCTTACTATTAACCGCTTTCAAGATGGAAAACGCTTTATTTCCGGTAATCGCTGTGAAAAAATGCTGGATAATAAGAAAAATAAGGACATCCCCAATCTCTACGACTATAAATTACAGAGACTTTTCCATTATGAACCATTGGCTGAGGAGCAGGCGAAAAGGGGTACTATCGGTTTACCCCGGGTTTTGAATATATATGAAAACTACCCCTTCTGGTTTACTTTTTTTACCCAATTGGGTTTTAGGGTCGAACTGTCACCCCTGTCCTCACGGGGAATATATGAGCTGGGAATTGATACTATACCATCGGAGTCAGCCTGTTATCCGGCCAAGCTGGTGCATGGCCATATTGCGGCTCTGGTAAAGCAGGGAATAAAGAATATCTTTTACCCTTGTATCAGCCGGGAACGCCCGGAAAAGGGAGAAGCCGACAATCATTTTAATTGTCCTATGGTTATCTCCTATCCTGATGCTATTAAGAATAATATGGATGTATTGAGAGAAAAGCATGTCCGTTTTATGAATCCATTTTTGCCCTATGATGACCAGGACCGCTTAATTACCAGACTTTTTGAAGAGCTAGGTGATTTTGGCATTAGCAAAAGGGAAATAGCCCGGGCGGTTCGGGCCGCCTGGAAGGAGGACGAATGCTTCAAGGAGGATATCAGGAAAAAAGGGGAAGAGGTTCTGGCTTACCTGGAGCAAACGGGTGGCCGGGGAATAGTATTAGTCGGCAGACCTTATCATTTAGACCCGGAAATCAACCATGGCCTGCCCAATATGATTACCTCCTTCGGCATCGCGGTGCTGAGCGAGGATGCTGTAGCTCATCTGGGCTCAGTACAGCGACCGCTGCGAGTGGTGGATCAGTGGATGTATCATTCGCGCCTCTATGCTGCGGCCAGTTTTGTGGCCGAACAACGAAATCTGGAACTGGTGCAGCTCAATTCCTTTGGCTGTGGCCTGGATGCCATTACTACCGACCAGGTGCAGGAAATTCTCCAGGCGTCAGGCAAGATTTATACTTTACTAAAAATTGATGAAGTAAATAACCTGGGGGCGGCCAGGATTAGGATACGCTCTTTGCTGGCAGCTCTGGAGGAAAGGGACAAGAACGGTTTTATACCGGACAGAATCAGCCCGGCAACACCCAGGATAGCGTTTACCCGCCGGATGAAGAAGAAACACCATATCCTCTGCCCGCAGATGTCCCCTATTCACTTCGAGTTCTTTGAAGAGGCACTGCGGGCTGAAGGCTATAATTTTGAGGTGCTTCCCGAGGTGGATCAGATTACGGTGGATGAGGGTTTAAAATATGTCAACAATGATGCCTGTTATCCCTCCATTATGGTCATTGGCCAGTTGTTGCAGGCCCTTCAGTCAGGAAAATACGACCTTAAGCATACTTCGCTAATGATTTCCCAGACCGGTGGAGGCTGCCGGGCTACCAATTACATAGGCTTGTTGCGCAAGGCTTTGAGAGACGCCGGCCTGGGCCATATACCAGTTATTTCTTTAAACCTGGCCGGGATGGAAAAAAACCCGGGTTTTAAAATAAACCGCCGGTTGATGCAAAAGCTGGCCTGGAGCCTGGTTTACGGGGACCTCTTAATGCGGGTGTTGCACCGGGTAAGGCCCTATGAAAAAATTCCGGGTTCAGCAAATATGCTCTATCGTAAATGGAATAAGCGTTGCCGGGAGCAGATTGCCCGGGGGGATAGAGGGGCTTTCAGCGAAAATATCCGGGGCATAGTCCGGGAGTTCGATCATATCGAAATAGCTGATATCGTGAAACCACGGGTAGGCGTGGTAGGGGAAATACTGGTCAAGTATCATCCCGAAGCCAACAACAATATAATTAATGTCTTGGAAAGGGAAGGTGCGGAGGTAATAGTGCCGGATATGTTGAACTTTTTCCTCTATTGTGCCTATGATGATATTTTCGATTACCAGTACCTGTCAGGGAAGAAGAGACAGGAGCTTTCCGGGAGGATGATGATAAACTACCTGGAAAAGCAACGCTCGGAAATGATAAGCTGCCTGGATGAGAGCGCACGCTTTTCAGCACCCCAGTCTATCTATCATATGGCGAAATCAGCCCGTAAGATTCTCTCGTTAGGGCATCATACCGGAGAAGGATGGTTTTTAACCGCAGAGATGGTAGAGTTGATTGAAAGCGAAGTCCCCAATATTGTCTGTGTGCAGCCCTTTGCTTGTTTGCCCAACCATGTTACCGGCAAGGCTATGATAAAGGAATTGAGAAGGAACTACCCGCAGGCCAATATTGTAGCGGTTGATTATGATCCGGGAGCCAGTGAAGTAAACCAGTTGAACCGTATCAAGCTGATGCTCACCGTGGCCTTCAAGAATCTGCAATCAGCTCAAGGAGACGGCTCTCTTGATAATACTTTATCTGCCAGTGAATTAAATATGCAGTTGTCTTGAAAGGGTACTAAGAATTAATAAAACCCCATAATTATGATATATACCCGAAAAGGGGAGTGGGGTTATGGAGAGTATAAGCTTTAACCGGCCAAGAAGAATAAGGGTGGAACCGGGTAAAGAAAAAAATGCTAATATCTCCCGGGTGGATTCCAGCCCGCTGTGGCTGAACAGCTCCCAGTTAATGGATGAGGTCTTAAAATCCCTGGAAAAGAGAAGGCCCTGTTCCATTGTTTCGCTGGGTGCGACGGAAGCTTTTGTTATGGCCCAATATACCCTCCTTACCGAGGAAGAGTTTATGCATCACCCGGAGGCCCTGGTGGCTAACCGGGGTGCCCGGGGGGGACACGGACACCGGGGAATTTCTTTCCCTAATCTCCGGGCGCGGGACGATACAGTGGAGGCAGTTAGAATGGCTCATATAGTGGGTTATAACAGCCTGGTTGAACCGGCCCGGGAAATGGCGGAGAGGGTTCTGGAGGCTTATGCTATTCAACCCCGCTACTTGTTCGAGGCTAATATAAGGAGAGTCTTGTTGTTCTCGCAGAGAGAGAAGTTCGAGGCTATGTTAAGAGGCCGGAAGGTGTTGCTTATCAGTTCCCTGGCCCCCCGGCTCAAAGTATTGCGGCAGCAGGAATACAAAGACCGATTGGACTGCGATTTGGTCGCTGCGCTTAGTATTTATGATTATGGAGAAATCCCGGAAGTAAAGAGACAGCTCGATCATTATGACTTTGACCTCTGCCTGTTAGCCGCAGGCGTGAACGCCATCATCCTGGCAACTCATATAGCCGGATATTTGGGTAAAGTAGCTTTTGACATCGGCTGGTGCATGGAAACCATGATCAGTGGAGAAATATTTGTCGACCCCTGGCTGGGAAACATAATCGGCCTGGAGATGCTGTTACAGATGTAAAGTTCACTTTACTGCAAAAATCCATTAATTGCAGAAGGGTTGCATAAATATACCAAGCGAAAAAATCACTCCCAAAACTCTAGATGCATTCCCCGGCCTAAATCAATGGCCACTTTGCCTTGTGCCGCCAGTTCTACCGCCAATATTACGGCATTGGAACCAGCGGAAATAAGGGCCAGATCGAAATCAAGCTTGCTGCTTTCCTCCATTACCCGCTCCAGTTCAGAGTAATTGCTTATAGAAATAGTTCCGGCCACCTCTATTCCGTATCTCTCCTGCAAGAGCAAAGCCAGGCTGCTGGCCGCTTTGCCTATCAGCAAGAGGCGGTAGTATTGCAGCAGGCTGATAAATTGATCTGATTTGGGTAAATAGGTATTGATAAAGGCATAACAGAGTTGACGGGGTTTTATCTTATAGTGTGAGAAAACCGCTTCTGTAAGGGGTTTCCATATAAAAACCTCATCCTGATGGAGCACTCCCACAATATCTGCCTTCTGAACCGCATCCAGCAAACGATCACGGGCTGAATAATTGGGCAAGGTCACCCCCGTCCAGTTTTCATCTTCTGCCCACCATATCTCCGCAATTTTATCTTCCGCTATGATGGTTCCCTGGGCCATAACTTGATTTTCAGCATCCCCTACCCGCACCAGAGAGAAGCCTAGCTGGTTGCGCAAACAATAATTGACCCGACTGATTATTTCCGATATTTCAGCAAAATCGTCCTTGTAGATAATAAAGCTGTCCACCGAACCCCTCCTATTGATTGGATCTACCAAAGAATTATTCCCTTACGACCAGGCTTTCTCCCTGAACATTTATCACTATAGCCGGCATATGCATATTATATGAAAGGTAAAGTGCTTCTCTAGTCATATTATGCATTAGTCCTAATTTTTTCCCCTGTTAAGGTGAAAGGGAGAATTAATGTGAAGATCTTGCTTACCGGTGGTGCTGGTTTCATTGCTTCTCATATATGCGACCGGCTTATCAGTGAAGGGCACGAAGTTGCAGTAATCGACAATCTCTCAACAGGGAGACTGGAGTTCTTAAACCCCCGGGCTTATTTTTACCAACTTGATCTCTGTGACCCGGCTATTGCCCTGGTATTCCAGATTGAAAAACCCGAGTTGGTAATACACCACGCGGCTCAGGTCAGTGTCAACAACTCCTGGGAAAATCCGGTGCTGGACGCTGCGGTTAATGTCGTTGGTTCGCTTAACCTTTATGAAAACTGCCGGCAATACAAAGTGAAAAAGATAATCTATGCTTCTTCAGCCGCCATATATGGTGAGCCTTTATACCTGGGTATTGATGAAGAACACCCGGTTAAACCTCTTTCTTTTTATGGACTTTCTAAATACCTGGCGGAAATCTATCTAAAATATTATGCCGGGCTATTCGGCCTCAAATTTACCATCCTGCGCTATGCCAATGTCTATGGTCCGCGGCAGCGTAGTGACGGGGAGGGGGGAGTAATAGCTATTTTCCTCTCTTCCCTTTTAAAAGGCGAAGCCCCCATGATTTTTGGGCAGGGAAAGCAGAGCCGGGATTTTATTTATGTGGCTGATATAGTTGAGGCTAATATCCAGGCTTTGACGCGGGCAGAAAATGAAGTTCTCAACCTGGGAACAGGAATAGAACTAAACATTAACCAGCTATATGCTGGCATAGAAGCACTTTTGTGCAGTCAACTGCAGCCGGTATATGTACCGGAACGACCGGGAGATATAATGCATAGTTATTTTGACCAGCGTAAGGCCGCTAAGCTTCTGGATTGGGAGGCCTCTTATCCATTGCAAGATGGACTGCGTAAAACTATTGAGTATATGTCTTAAGACGGAAGACGGAAGACAGAAGGCGGAAGACGGAAGACGGAGGGCGGAATGGTCGCCAGACATCGGTGATTAGAAGGGTATTGGGAAACTACATCTTACTATACAAGTGCCTACTAACTCACTTTTATCGGTGATTGTGGCCCTCGCCCTGCGGGTACTCCTGGTGTTCCATCCTTCGGATGTCACTATTAGGGTTGCGGGTACTACTGATGCTCCCTGCGGTTGCCATTAAGGACGCGGTCATGAGAAGTTATGAAGGAAAAAAGTAACACCTGCGGGATTTTAACATATTTTGATAATAAAGTTATTTGGAGGTGATTCTGATGGGAGATAGCGCAACAGTTAGAATAAGGGTGGGAAGGAGCAGCCGTGTATCCTTGATTCCTGGCTCTTCCCCCTATTCCATTAGAGAAGCCCCTATCGTTTCTTTCCAAACTCCCTGGCTTAACTCAGCACAATTAATGCATAAGATATGGTTGGCTTTGGAAAAAAAGCAGGGACTGTCAGTAGTTTCCATCGGCCAGACAGAGGCTTTTGTAATGGCCCAGTATGTTCTGTTCTCCGAAGAAGAATTTTTAAGTCACCGGGAGGCCGAGATAGCCAACCAGGGTAGCCGGGAAGGTTTTATGCATCGGGGTATTCGCTTTCCCAATGTAGCAGCCCGGGATGAAGCTGTAGAAGCAGTGAGAAAAGCTGATATTGTAGGATACAATACCATTGAACCGGTAGCCCGGGATTTAACGGAAAGGGTTTTTGCTCTGCATCAAATCCATCCCAGTTTTTACTTCGAAGCTCACCTGCGCCGGGTCTTTATGTTCTCTCAGAAGGAAAGGTTTGAGCGGATACTGGCAGGCAGGAGAATACTGTTAATCGGAGCACTGGCGCCACAAGTGTCTCTGGTATTAAATACCAAACTAAAACGCCGCTTGGGTTTTGAAATAGCGGCAGCCATCCCTCTCTATGAATTTGAAGAGATACCCTGGGTAAAAGAACAGATTGCCCGCTATAATTTTGACCTTTGTTTATTAGGGGCAGGGGTAAATGCCGTAATTTTGTCTTCGTACATTGCTCGCCATTTAGGCAAGGTGGCTGTAGACCTGGGTTCAGGTATGGAAAGCTTAATTACGGGGAAGATTGTGACGGATTCTTTTATTAATGAGGTCATTGGTCTTGACCGCCTGCTGCAGATGTAGATGCCTGAACCCGAGAAGGAGGGCGTTTCGTTTGTCTTCTCTGAGTGCCGGGCAACGCTAGCCAGGATATTTATGCAATCCTTACGGGATAAAAGGAGTTTTCAGTAGAGTCAACTTTTAGGAGTGAAAGAAATGAGAGTACTGGTAACGACTGGAGATTTCAGCCACTATCTCTCGCCCAATTTCCACTACCTGCTTACGGAATTAGGGAAGATGGTGGATCTACAGCTCTGGCACTGGCCGGGAGATATCAATGAAATTATTCGCAGCCTGGATGCAAAGCCGGATTTTGTTTTTATTAATGAATTTGCGGAGACCAATTCCCCCATAATCACCGGCCTTGCGGGGTTGAGCTTACCATGGGCCGTTTTATTGCATGACCTGCATTACCAAATTGAGGCTCGTACAAGGATGTTAAGAGAGATAAACGCCCCCGGGATATTTTCTATTTACCGGGATAGGTTTTCCGAATGGTATCCGGAGTTCTGGCCGAAATTCAGGTGGCTTCCTCACCATGCCAATACTGATGTTTTTTATGATTATGCTTTGAACCGGGATATAGATTATCTGATGCTGGGAGCGGTACATGAAAGCATTTATCCCTTGCGTTGCCGGATCTTGGAGAAAATGAGCGATAAACCGGGTTTTGTTTATCATGAACATCCGGGATACCGGAACTTCTCTGGAGAAGACGGGGCTTTGGTGGGAACACGCTATGCCTGGGAGATCAACCGGGCTAAGATATTTTTTAGCTGTGACTCTATTTTTCGTTATCCGCTAGCCAAGTATTATGAAGTTCTGGCTTGTAAAACCCTGCTTCTGGCACCCGCATCCCAGGAACTTGCCGACCTGGGTTTTTTGCCTGGGGTACATTTTGTTGATATCAATGAATACGATTTTGAGGAAAAGGCGGAATACTACTTGCAGCATGAGGAGGAACGGTTGCAAATAGCCGAACAAGGATATGAGATGGTGCGAACCCACCATTATACCGGCAGGAGAGCCCTGGATTTAAAAATCGCCATAGAGGAGATATGCCGCGATTGGTCAGGAGCTCAGCTTAGCACTGGGAAGCAGCCGTTTTCCAGCCGTATCCGGGTAAGAAAAGGTGTACGTTTATAGGAGATCCCCTGTCTTTTTGGGGATTTCCATATAGCTTAGAGTGGCCTGGGTAAATATGGATCAGACACCTGGCCGGGGCCTTACTATTGCATGGAGCCAGGATGCTGTGTATAATTATGAGAAAATATCAACCCCTGTTGTAAAGGGGTTGATATTATTATAGCAGGGTTCCAAGTTTAAAAATCGGGAAATAATATCCCGCAAAGTCCTGCTTAATTAAAATTGGAGGTGAAGATTTGATTACCAAGGACATGGTAATACAGGAAATTGTGACCAAGTATCCTCAGACCCTTCCGGTTTTCGGACAGTTCAATATGGGTTGCCTGGGATGCAGCGGGGCACTTTTTGAAACACTTGAACAAGGGGCATTGGCTCACGGTATTGATGTTGATGCGATGTTAAAAGCTTTAAATGATTTGATAAAAAAATAACTATTTAAGGTTTCCAAGAGCAGCTGAAAAACGGCTGCTTCTTTTTTAATTTTTGCTGTCTACGGTTTCAAGTTCCCGGTTCCGAATAGTACAGTAAAAGCTTTTCTTTTTTGCGGCAGGATGATGCCTTGTACCCTGCCCGGGTTAGGCTGAAACCTTTGGCAGCTGAGGAGGAGCTGGCCGGGTTCTTGCTTGAAGTAGAAGAAAAGGATGAGTAAAATGGATAAACCAATATTGTTGGGCAACTTTATTTTTTGTTCTCTGCAACAAATACCATTACTAGGCAATGATTGCCAGGCATGTGAGTATATACGGAGCCTGGAGAACGAGTATTTTTGCGTCTATGAAGCGGAAGAGGAGAATTATCCTGAAGATAGTTACCCGGTTAGAACAGTTATTGAGGTACTGCTCGATATGCTGGCTGCCGGGCAGAAGGACCTGCGGCTGGACGAACTAGAGAGCCTGCTGCTAAAAAGAAAATAACAAGTATATGGGGGATGAAACATACGGGTACATTCCTCTATAAAGTAGGACATAAAATATTCGTAAAATAACGCGAAAAGCGATACAATGTTGAATCAATAATTCACCTATGTATCGCTTGCTATTCTTTCTGCTAATACTTTTTAGCTCCAGAAAGCCCGAAATAACGGCAAAATCTAGTGTATTTTCTTAAAACAATAAAATTGGCACGCAAATTGCAAAAGTATAAGGGCGTTACGCAAACAGTCATGTTTGTAACCCCCTTATATTTTTTTTTATAATACTACTGCTCTGTGATGCTTAGGGCAGGATTGCTTAAGGATAAAAACCTTCTGCGAACGGAATATCTAAGCCCTGTAACATCATAGAACAGTAGTCCCCTTTTTTTCATAACATCGTTTAACATCGTATTTCATGCTTTACCGGCATTTGATATATAGCACTTAAGTATTTCGATTAACAAGCAAACTTACTTTAAATAAATTATTTGGCAAAAAAGGAGGGATAGTTCGGTATAACTACATACTTTTCCTTGAAAAAGTAAATGATACTTTAGGAAAAGCTTTACCAGAAAATAATTAGAGAAGGGGGGAATTAAATGGCTTACGAAAATATTATTCTGGAAAGAGAAGAGAAACTGGCGGTACTATACATCAACCGGCCTAAAGCCATGAACGCGCTTAATAAAGACACACTTTTGGAAATCAAAGATGCCGTTACAGCAGTTAATGAAGATCCGGCGGTTGAATTGTTAATTATTACTGGAAGCGGAGACAAGTCTTTTGTCGCCGGTGCCGATATAGCTTTTATGCAGAACCTGAGCGCAATGGAAGCTCGGGAATTCGGAGCTCTGGGGCAAAAGGTGTTTCGCTTGATAGAAGCGGTGGAAAAACCGGTTATCGCAGCAGTTAATGGATTTGCCCTGGGGGGCGGATGCGAATTAGCAATGTGCTGCGATTTTCGCATTGCTGCCAGCAATGCCAAGTTTGGGCAACCGGAAGTCGGGCTGGGAATCACTCCTGGTTTTGGCGGCACTCAGCGTCTACCCAGGTTAGTTGGCCCGGGAATGGCCAAACAATTATTGTATACAGCCGATGTAATTAATGCTGATGAAGCTTTCCGCATTGGCCTGGTTAATAAAGTAGTGCAACCGGAAGAATTATTACCTGAAGTAAAAAAAATAGCCGGGCGTATTTTAAGCAAAGGTCAGCTCGCTGTTCGCTTATCCAAAGCAGCGGCCAATGAAGGCATGCAGACCGATATTGACCGGGCTATGAGTATAGAAGCGGATGCTTTTGGTCTTTGTTTTGCAACACAGGATCAGAAGGAAGGAATGACGGCTTTTCTTGAGAAGAGAAAAGCTAATTTTATTAGTAAGTAGTTTTGCGACAAGCAAATTATTTATAAAGAATTTAGGAGGTAACTACTATGAAGATAATGGTGCTTGGTGCAGGTACCATGGGAGCAGGCATTGTGCAGACTGCGGCGCAGGCAGGCTTCGAGGTAGTTGTACGCGATATCAAGCAGGAATTTGTGGACCGGGGTATTGCCGGAATTGACAAGCTGCTGAGCAAGAATGTGGATAAAGGCAGAATGACGGCTGAGGATAAAGCCGCGGTTATGGGCCGAATTTCCGGAACCGTTGACATGGGTGCTGCGGCGGACTGTGATCTGGTAATCGAAGCTGCGCTGGAAGTTATGGATATCAAGAAAGCCATCTTTAAAGAATTGGATTCTATCTGCAAGCCCGAGTGCATTCTGGCCTCCAATACTTCAGCTTTGAGTGTTACTGAGATTGCTGCCGCCACGGGCAGAGCCGACAAGGTTATCGGCATGCACTTCTTCAACCCCGTACCGGCTATGAAGTTGGTTGAAGTCATTCGGGGCGCATCCACCAGCCAGGCTACTTATGATGCTATAAAAGACCTTTCCGTAAAAATGGGCAAGTCTCCGGTAGAAATCAATGAAGCCCCTGGTTTTGTGGTAAACCGCCTGTTGATTCCCATGCTGAATGAAGGTATGTATTGTTTGATGGAAGGCGTAGCCAATGCCGCCGATATCGATACTTCCATGAGATTTGGCGCCGGACATCCTATGGGACCTCTGGCCCTGGCTGACATGATTGGTTTGGATATCTGCCTGAAGATTATGGAGACCCTCTACAAAGAATTTGGCGATCCCAAATATCGTCCTTGTCCCTTGCTGGCAAAAATGGTGCGGGCCAATAAACTGGGACGCAAAACCGGCGAAGGTTTCTTTGTCTACTAAAGAGAGCAGAAGGCCGAAAAAGTATATAAGAAATATATAGAAAGGGGAAATATTAAAATGACGAGAGAAGTTGTACTGGTAGGCGCTTGCCGTACCCCGGTTGGCACCTTTGGAGGAACCCTTAAGGATGTTGGAGCTGCACAATTAGGTGCAATAGTCATGGGAGAAGCGATTAAAAGGGCTGGAATCAAGCCCGAACAGATCGATGAAGTAATATTTGGTTGTGTATTGCAGGCGGGACTGGGACAGAATGTGGCCCGGCAGTCTATGATTCATGCTGGCATCCCCAAGGAAGTAACCGCCTTTACTATCAATAAGGTTTGCGGTTCTGGTTTAAGAGCGGTCAGCCTGGCCGCCCAGGTAATTAAAGCCGGGGATGCCGACATTATTCTGGCTGGCGGAACCGAGAACATGGACAAAGCCCCCTTTATACTGCCCAATGCCCGCTGGGGATACAGAATGAGCATGCCCAAGGGAGACTTGATTGACGAAATGGTTTGGGGCGGCTTAACTGATGTTTTCAACGGCTACCACATGGGAATAACCGCTGAGAATATAAACGATATGTATGGAATTACCCGGGAAGAGCAGGATGCCTTCGGTTTCCGCAGCCAGACCCTGGCTGCAGAGGCGATTGAATCCGGTCGTTTCAAAGACGAAATAGTACCCGTGGTTATAAAAGGTAAAAAGGGTGACATCGTATTTGATACCGATGAACATCCCCGCAAGAGCTCACCTGAAGCTATGGCCAAGCTGGCTCCGGCTTTCAAGAAGGGCGGCAGCGTAACCGCTGGCAATGCTTCCGGAATAAATGATGCTGCGGCTGCAATTATAGTAATGTCCAAGGAAAAAGCCGATGAGTTAGGAATCAAGCCTATGGCCAAAGTAGTTAGCTATGCCTCCGGTGGAGTGGACCCCTCGGTAATGGGATTGGGACCGATACCGGCCAGCCGCAAAGCTCTGGAAAAAGCCGGCCTGACCATTGACGATATAGATTTGATTGAAGCTAACGAAGCTTTTGCCGCACAATCCATAGCCGTAGCTCGTGACCTGGGCTGGGCTGATAAGATGGAAAAAGTCAATGTCAACGGTGGCGCCATAGCTATTGGACATCCTATTGGATCGTCCGGGGCCAGAATTCTTGTAACTCTATTATATGAAATGCAAAAACGCGGCTCCAAGAAGGGACTGGCTACCCTCTGCATCGGTGGCGGCATGGGTACGGCCCTGATTGTTGAAGCCCTGTAATAAAAATCATTACCAATAAAAAATGAGGAGGGAATATTTTTGGCTCACGAAAATTATCTTTATCAGATGCGAGACATTAAGTTCGCGGTAAAAGAATGGCTGGACATGAACAAGCTCTTATCCTGTGATGCTTACAAAGATTACTACGGCATTGATGACATTGATGCCTTTCTCGATGTTAACTTCAAAGTTTGCCGTGATGTGCTTTGCCCGGCTAACAAAGAAGCCGATGACCCCGGTTGCAAGTTTGTCGGTGGCGACACCCAGGCGGTTATAACTCCTGAAGTCTTCAAGAATGCCTACAATACGGTTTGCGAAGCCGGCCTTGGACCCCAATTCTCCGACCGTTCAGCGGAAGGCCGCATGCCCCTGGTCTGGGAGGCTCCGATTCTGGAAATGCAGTCCGGCGCATCCCCGGGGATAGTAATGTTTTGGTGTCTGACCGCAGGTGCTTGCACCGTAATCCAGCATAACGCCTCGGAAGTGCTGAAGGAACGTTTCCTGCCCAAGATGTACTCGGGTGAATGGGGCGGTACCATGGGTCTGACCGAGCCGGGTGCGGGTTCCGAAGTCGGCGCGGTTGCCACTAAATGCTTCCCCACCGACACCCCGGGTCTGTACAAGATTAAAGGCCAGAAGTGCTTTATTACTTCCGGTGACCATGACCTCGCTTCGAACATTATCCACCTCGTGCTGGCCAAGACCCCGGATGCAAAACCAGGGACCTCTGGCATTAACTGCTTAATAGTTCCCAAGTTCTGGGTAAACGAAGATGGAACCCAGGGAGCATGGAATGATGTTACCTCCACCGGTATTGAGCACAAAATGGGAATCCACGGTTCTTCCACCCTGTCCCTATCCTTTGGTGAAAACGACAATTGCTATGGCTGGATGATCGGTGATGGACCGGTAGACGGCCGCGGCAAAGGGATGGCGCAGATGTTCCAGATGATGAACGAAGAGCGTCTGAACACCGGAACCTTCGCCCAGGGCTGCATCGGCTCAGCCTACTACGCAGCTCTGGATTATTGCAAGATGCGCGTGCAGAGCCCCAAGTTCACCGATCCGAAGGGCCCAAGTGTCCGGATCATCGAGCACGAAGACGTCCGCCGTATGCTGTTGTTCCAGAAGTCTATAATGGAAGCCTGCCGGGCGCTGCTCTACACCACTTATTTCTATCAGGATCTGTCCCATGATGCTGCCGATCCGGCAGAGAGGGAATACTATGATGACATGACCATGATCCAAATCCCGCTGTGCAAGGCCTACGTTTCGGATATGGCGTGGATTAGCACCGAGCAAGCGATTCAGTGCCTCGGCGGCTACGGCTTCATCGAAGAGTATGCCCCGGCTGAGTTGGCTCGTGACTGCAAGATCTACTCCCTGTGGGAAGGCACCAACTTCATTCAGGCGCAAGACTTCAACAACCGCAAGACCACCATGAAGAAGGGCGAGCCGATGAAGAAATGGGTTGCGCAAATCGCCGATTTCCTGGCTACGAAAAAGGATCCCGCGTTCGCCGATGAATTTGCTATGATGGATGATGCCTTCAGTGCTTACAATGAAATCCTAAGCACCAAAGAAGCCTGGAGGGCCAGCAATCCGCAACTGGTTCAGCTCTTTGCGACCCGGATGCTGCATGCGGCTTCGATGATGATCTGCGGCAAGCTGATGCTCGACCAGGCCCTGCTGGCTGCCAAAAAGCTCGCGGAACTGGGTGAAGACCACTTCGATGCCATGTTCTATAAGGGCAAAATTGCCACCGCCAAGTTCTATATAATGAATGTTGTTCCCGGCGTCTTCGGAACCTTGAAAGCTATGAAAGTTGCCGACACCAGCGCTATTGACATGCCCGAAGAAGCGTTTATGTAATTTAATTAAGATGGATAATGCCCAATAGGGCAGCCATAATTAACGATCCGATTATTGCTAGCCCCGTCTCCCGGAATCCAAGTGGATTACGGGAGACCCGGGCTACATGGCTGTTAAAGAGCTTATTTGAGCAAAAGCTCATATTAAACAGTCAGGGTGCATTGCGGATGTTGATGAAATACCAGGGTTTTATAAATACGAAAATGAATGAGGAAGGGCGATAACTAAAATCCTCGGATACAGAAAGATTAAAAGAGCTGATCTTAATAATGAGTGCGGAATTCTAAGAATTCCGCGCTAGTTATAAATAGAAAGAGAATACATGAAAATTGTGGAAGATATGAAACAAGAGGAGGCGGTTAAATGTATCAAAAGTTATTAGAAGAATATAAAAGCAAGTTAGTAACAGCTGATGAGGCAGCCAAACAGGTAAAATCCGGTGATTGGGTGGAATATGGCTTTGGGATTAACTGTGCTCGGGATTTTGATGAAGCCCTGGCCAAACGCAAAGATGAACTCGAAGATGTTAAAATACGTTGTGATCTAGGAGCTTACCAGCACTTTACGGCTGAAGTTGACCCTGACAATAAGCATTTTACCTGGAATAGCTGGCATGTTGCCGGACATGACCGAAAGTTTATAAATAAGAACCTTTTTTATATTCCTATGAAGTTTCACGAAAACCCCATGATGACCCGAAAAGACTGTGTTCCTACTAATGTTGCGGTTATTCAGTGTACAGCTATGGATAAACACGGATATTTTAATTTTGGGGGGAGTTCGGTCAACTGTTGTGCAATGATGGAAACTGCCCGGGTTACCATTCTGGAAGTAAATGAAAAGATGCCACGATGCCTGGGTGGTAATCAGGAATGTCTTCATATTTCGCAGGTTGACTATATTATCCAAAGTAAAAACGAGCCGATTGCGACTATTGGTTCAGCTGAACCTAGCCCGGTGGAGATTGCTATGGCTCAGCATATTATTGAACGTTTATACGATGGCAACTGCATTCAGCTGGGAATAGGTGGTACTCCAAATGCAGTCGGCAGCATGGTGGCTGCTTCTGATTTAAAGGATCTGGGAGTACACACCGAAATGTATGTTGATGCCTATCTCTTAATGGCCAAGGCCGGCAAAATTACCGGCGCCAGGAAAAGCATCGACAAATACAAACAAGTATATTCCTTTGCCATGGGAAGTCAAGAATTATATGACTATATAGATGACAACCCGGGCCTGGCTTCTTATTCGGTGGATTACACCAACAATCCCTGGGTGGTGGCCCAGATAGACGACTTTGTTTCCATCAATGCCTGCATCGAAGTTGATTTGTATGGCCAGGTATGTGCAGAAAGTGTTGGCACCAGGCATATTAGCGGAACCGGTGGGCAGTTGGATTTTGTTGAAGGAGCTTACAAGTCCAAGAATGGGCAGAGTTTTATATGTCTTCCTTCCACTATTGAAATTAAAGGTGAGGTAACATCAAGAATCAAGCCAATCCTTACTCCTGGAGCCATAGTTACCGATCCAAGGACTGCCACTCATATGATGGTAACCGAATTTGGTATTGCTACATTGAAAGGCAGAAGCACCTGGGAACGGGCTGAAGAATTGATTAAAATAGCTCATCCTGATTTCCAGGATGAACTGGTTAAAGAAGCCCAAAAGATGAATATTTGGAGAAAGAGCAACAAGATAGGTTAGGGATAGCCTGAGGCGGCAGGGGGGCTAGTGGCAGCTAGATTTACCCTGCCGCCCCGGCATCATCAATAATATCCAAGTTTTATCATAAGAATGAAGGCAACAGAGCGAAAATCATTCCAAGGGGAAAAAGCTGTGATGCCTTTTACCCTCTTATTCCATATTTTGCCGCTTTCCTAACTACTGTAGGCTGGCTAATACCCAATGCTCTGGCCACCTCATAGGTAGACTTGCAGACCGAAAAGGCATTTTCCAGTATTCTTCTTTCCGTATTCTCCAAGGCATCCTGCAGTCGAACGATTCCATGTTCATTATCAGATTTGTTTTCGGGTTTCAGTTCCGACCAGGCAGAGAGATCGTGAGCGGTAATAGTTTGGTTGAGGCTGGTTACCACCAGGCGCTCGACCAGGTTTTCCAACTCCCTTACGTTGCCCGGCCAGTCGTATTCCATGAAATAAGCCAGGATGCTGCCGGATAGCTTCTTGTTCATTCCATGCTTCTGGTTAAAATTATCCAGAAAATGATTGGCCAGAATAGGGATATCTTCCCGGCGCTCGCGCAGAGGTGGGACAGTAATGGGTATAACATTCAAGCGATAAAAAAGGTCTTTGCGGAATAGCTTTTTCTCCACCATTTCCTTGAGATTATAATTGGTGCCAGCGATTATTCGCACATCCACCTTTATGGGTTTGGTGCCTCCTACCCGCAAAATTTCTTTATCCTGCAATACTCTCAGCAGTTTAACCTGCAGGCCTAGAGGGAGGTCACCGATTTCATCCAGAAACAAGATGCCTTGATCGGCCACTTCAAACATGCCGACCTTGCCTTGCTTGCTGGCTCCCGTAAAGGCTCCCGGTTCATAGCCAAAAAGCTCAGATTCCAGTAAATTTTCGGGAATAGCCCCGCAGTTTATCTTTATCATCGGTTGCTCTCCGCGGTTGCTGTTGCTGTGTATGGTATTGGCCACCAGTTCCTTGCCCACCCCGGATTCGCCTTGTATGAGGACAGTAGAATCCACTGCTGCTATTCGGACTACCATACTGATTAATTCCCGCATTTTACTGGAGTGAATTACACACTGGGTACGAAGTTTCATTTCCTGCAATTCACTCTGGAAGAAACGGCTAAGCCCTTCAGCGTGTCCCAATTTCTCCTGCAGTTCGTTCAACTCGCTGATGTCCCGAACATTGGTTACCACCAGGATAATGTTGCCATGTTCATCGCGTATGGGTGTACTGGTTACCAGGGCGGTTTTCCCGGTTTTTGCCTGCAAAGTAATAGTTACCTGATCCTGTTTCTCTAAAGCCAGCAGGGTGCCGCTGCGGGAGTAGACACCTTCAGCCACCAGTTCTCTCATATTGCGACCTATACATTCCTCGGCTTTTACTCCGAGTATGCGTTCAAAAGCCTCGTTAAGCCTCAGGGTATTGGCTTCGCCATCCGTAATATAAAGCCCATCATAGGAGGATTCGAAAACCGCATCCAATTCACGCTCCCGCAGGCCTACCATCTTTTTGAATTCCCGCTCCAGCTTATTTAATTCTGTTATATCGCGAACATTGGTAACTACCAGCATAATATTACCTTGCTCATCGAAAATGGGTGTGCTGGTAACCAGAACCTCCTTGCCGGTTCTGGTCACAAGAGTAATGGTGGCTCTTTCTCCCTTTTCCAGGACTAGCAACGTTCCTGAACCGGAGAAATAACCTTCGTCCACCAGTTCTTTCATATTGCGCCCGACACACTCTTGCGCTGTTACCCCGGTAATACGTTCGAAGGCCTGATTAAGGCGCAGGGTGTTGGCTTCACCATCGGTAATAAAAATACCATCAAAAGAGGAATCCAGAATAGTATCCAGTTCACGATCGCGCAATCCTATATGTTTAAGCCTGCGCTCCAACTCGTTAAGTTCGGTAATATCGCGAACATTGGTAATAATAAAAGCAATATTGCCTTGCTCATCGAAAATGGGTGTGCTGGTGACCAGAACCTCCTTGCCGGTTCTGGCTACCAGAGTAATAGTGGCTCGCTCCTGTTTCTCCAGGGCCAGCAAGGTGCCGGAATCGGAAAAGACCCCGGTATCAACTAATTCACGCATATTAGAACCAACGCATTCTTCCATACTGATTCCGGTTATACGCACAAATCCCTGGTTGAGGCGCAAAGTGTTTCCTTCTCCATCAGTTAAATAAAGACCATCGAAAGAAGATTCGAAAATAGCATCCAGTTGCCGGTTAAGTTCCCGAGTGCGGGCCAGTTGCTCGGCAATATGCTCCAGTTCGGAGATATCCTGCAAGACGGCTACCGCCCCGGCAATCTTTCCGTTCTTGTACAGGGGAGTGCGGTTAGTGAGAAGAATCTTGTCCTGATACTGAATCTTGCGGGTGGGCTGAGTTTGACCCGTGGTCAAGACCTCGATCAATTTGCTGTTGCTAAAGATATCGGTTATTTTTTGCCCGCGGGCTTCGGAGGCAGCGATTCCAGAGACTCTTTCCAGGGCGCGGTTAAAAAGGTTGATTCTCCCATCTTCATCTATAGAAATAACCGGATTGTAAACGGAATCAAAACAGGCTTCCCATTCCGTTGCGTTTTTATGCCATATTCGGCATAACCTCCAGATCAACCGGAAATAATATTCTGCCACAGTTTCATTTGTTATCATAGAATGAAGACTGGACATGGAATCCCCCAATACAAACTGCAAATTGTTGATAAAATCAATAAATTGTTGCTCAAAAGGTATAACCTGCTGCACCGGGGTATCGGGTGCCAGCCCGATCTCGTTCGCTTCTACAATATTTTGCGGCAAAATTCTGCCGATAATCTGCTTTTCTGCATCACATACCAGCAGGAATTCAATATCATCATCCTGTTCAAAAATCAAGGATATATCTTGGAGACTGGTATCATATCGGACTAAATAAGGGTTAACACTTGTTTTTTTGGAATTCATCCAATTTCATCCTCCTGTCGACCATATTATATCACAAGTAGAGCTACAGGAGATGAAGGCATTATTTGAGAAAAACAAGTACCCAACCAGTAATGTACTGATCGGGTACAATGATGTTATTGCGGTTAAGCAACTGTCATTAGAAGTCCAGGCTAGGGTTTAGAACTTGGCCAGTATCCAGTAAAACAAGTATCGGCTTGTATAATGCTTGATATTCTTCTAAAGTGGCTTAAGCTTAAGCTACCTTCTTTTTAAGGGCTACAGCCTTAACTTCACCTTGCAAGAACAGGCGACGCCATTCATCGTTGATTTCTTCGATAGTGAAATCAGCTTTCTTCTCGCTTATTCCTCGCAGTTCATGGTTAAGCTGCAAGAAAACGGCCTCCCATTTTTTTATCAACTGACCATCTTGCTCTGCTTCCTGGGGGAGGAAACAGCGAATCCATTCCCGGTTAATGTCCTCGATAGCCGCAGTTTTCTCTGGTTCTGACCAACCTTGATACTGCTCCACAAAATCCAGGTAAGTGTTGACCCATTTGGCAGTTAACTGTTCACCCACAGGGATTGCAGCTGGCTGAAAACAGCGGATCCACTCCTGGTTAATGGCTTCAATATCCAGGCTTGGCTGCTTGAATAGCCCGTGCAGTAGATCCATTAAACCCAGGTAAAGCTGTACCCAGCGGTCAATCATGGAGTATTCTCCCACTTCCTCCTCCTGCATACAGTTTTGCCTCAAGACCTCGTTCATTTCCTCGTAGTTCATGGCTTCCTGTTGCATAACAGGTCCCTGAAGCTGTTCCATGATGTCAAGGTAGGAGTTGACCCACTCTTCTCTCACTCTTTCATCATTCTTATTCATAAAATTACCTCCTTTAATTCCAGGGCCTGACACCCTGTGTATTTTCATCCAACGGAGGACTTGTGCAAAATCGTTGCGGGGTCGAAAATAATATTTTTACAGGATTTATTCCTCTGCACTTATCATGTTGCAAATTGCATGCCAAAAAACCAGGAAAATGAAAAAGAAAATTGCAAAAACAACCAGAAGCCAGGTCTTAGAAGAGTTTGAGGATAGTTTGAGGATATTGAAAAGTTAATAAAAAAACGCCCGATACAATAATGAATCGACAAAATAAGTCATAAATAAATCGGAGTGATTACGTTATGAATCGCCGGTTTTTCTAATTGATGTAGCTTTTAGTCTTTTTTCAAGTTTTCGTCTTTAATGATTCCTGCCAGGTATTTCTTGAAAGGATCGTAACGAAACTCATAGAGATAGGTGCGTGGAGGGGGGACATCCTTTAAGCCCCACACCAGGTAATTTACCGCATCCTGAACCCCTTTACCGCAATTAGAACAATAAATACAGTCGGCTTTGGTAGCTCCCAGCATTTTAAGCTGTTCACCACAGCAACGGATATTATTTATACCATACGAACTTTCATCATAAATAAAGCCCTGACTGTCCAGGGCTTCCTTGAAACCAAGGAGCCGGTGGTCGGGGAAACAATCTTGCAAGTCATAGCTGTTATCCGGAATACTGCTGTCTTCTACCAGCACCCAGTCATGGCGCTCTTCCAAAAAAAGATGATACATACGGGTATAAATACTATCCCGGGTAATCCAGGAAAACCAGTCTTCTCCATCTACGGAAGCAAGTCCGCCTTTCAGATAAAAACTAAATCCGGCCTCTGCTTCCGGCAAATTTCTTAATAAAGTAAGTCTGTAAATCATATTTTCTCCTTGTCTTGAGTTGTTTTTAAATATTTAAGCATCGGAAGAAACTGCAGAGCAGTTTCAACGCAGCGCTGCAACGAGGCGGGGGATTAGAAACCGCGGCCTGTTTTGTTAATAGGAACCCGATCGCATAAAGAAGCAGGGGACATATTTCACCTCGTTATATCTTAATGTTTTAGCTAATCAAAAGATCTATCCTTCCTTTACTGTATAGCTCTTCCAGGGAAGCAGCATATAATCTACAGTGTTTAGAAACTTGACCAAGTCCTGCCTACCTTGATAAGTAGGGGTGGTAGCTGATTCCTGTGCCATTAGAATTATGGGCAAAGTGGGAAAAAACTTGGAAAAAATCTTCCTGGCTTCGTTGATGGTGAAATCATGCTTCAATATTTCTGGTTTTACAATTATTATCACAAAAGTAACACCATTTTCGGTAATTATGGCCGCATCAAAAGTCATAATAAAAACCTCCGTTCCCCAAGGATAAAGCCATAGTAATTCTTTTCATAAATCAAAATTGGTTCTACTGCAAAAACCCCTTTTTGTTGCATAAGGGTTGCATAAATATGCAAAGCGAGCGTAGCGCCCTGTCGGGCACAACTGATGCTCCCTGCGGTCGCTATTAAGGACGCTGGAGCGGAATATTTATGCAAGCAAATGCATAATTATTACTTTTTGCAGCGGAATCAAAATTACCTATAGAATATGGTAATTTAAAAGAAAATATAATGCAAGGTTTGATAAAAACTTGAGGTAAAAAAAACCCGCCCGCAGGCGGGTTAAAACAATATATTAAGGAGAAGCTTTTAAGATGATTCTTTTAGTTCTGCAAACCACTTGGCGTTATGATGGGCTGTAATCTCTGCATCGATATAGCCATCAAGCATCATGGAGGAGAATTCAACCCGAGATTTGGGGTGAATAGCGGCCAGGAAGAAATGGCCCGCTACCAGTAATATCAGAACCATGGCGGTCCAAAAATGAACATCATAACAGAAAGAAAGAAATACTGCAGGCACAGAATGACGCCATAACCACATGGGGAAGCCAGTGAGTATTATAAGAAGGCAACCGATAATTATCAACCAGCCCAGAATCTTTTGGCCCGCATTGTATTTGTCTTGCGGAGGAACATCATCTGCTTTGATAAAGGGAAGGTATCCCCCCATCACCTTCAGCCAGGCAAAATCATCTTTGCTGAAATGAGAAATGGTATCCATAAAACGGGAAAACCGGTCAAAATTCAATAAGGTATAGAGAAGTGGTCCTACAACGAAGACCACGCCGGTCCAGCGATGAACCAGAGAGGCGTTGGCTTCCCCGCCGAAGATACTGGCAATCCCGCCTATGTCCCAGTAAAAACCAACTCCAGTCAAGCCCAGGATAATGAAGGCCAGCAAGTGAATCCAGTGCATGGTTCTGGTCTGGGTACCATGTTTTAATACTTTTCCATTTTCATTACTCATTATTTTTCCTCCCTTCTAGCTAGGCTGCGGGTTCTTCGGTGCTGGTCTCTTCATTAGCAGCCGATTCCACTTCAGGCACATGATGGGGATTCTTTAGTTCAGCTATAAATCCGGGAATATCTTTGCCGTATTTGGTATGCAGCAAGTGGTGAGCCTTGGGGCTGACGCACTCCACCTTGCCCGGGGAGAGGAAGTCTTTGTATATTTGGATTATTTCCGGGTTTTCATGCGACTTTCTTATCGCCATGGACTCATCCAGGGTATAGAGGCCAGCCACTCTTTGAGTAATGTAATCATCGCTGGCAGCAAAGACGTCAAAGCCGAATTTGGCAAAAACGCCGCTGATTACAGCAGCAACCGTAAGCATACCTGCGCCCTTAAAAAACTGTCTTCTGGTGATGCCTTCGCTTTCATGGAATAACTTCATAAATTAATGCCCTCCTTTCTAGTAGGTATCTCTGCGGATGGGTTGGCCCCCACCATTGATACAGCCACCCGGGCAATTCATAACTTCTATGAAATGATATTTACTGCGCCCGGCCAGGACATCTTCAATTACGGAGGCTACATGCTTGGTTCCGGTTACTATGCAAACACTGACGGGCAAGCTTGTGCCCAGAGCTTTCACCGGGACTTCTACGGTTGCTTCTCTAACTGGGTCTAATCCTCTGACCGCGTCAAATTCTACCTTGCCCAGGCTTTCCCCGCTGAGGATCTCATAGGCGGTACGCAGAGCTGCTTCCATAACCCCTCCGGTGGCACCGAATATGGTAGCGGCACCGGTGGAAAGGCCCACAAAACGATCCGCCTCTTCATCGGGCAGTGCCATGAAATCAATTCCGGCATCTTTGATCATTTGCGCCAATTCGCGGGTGGTTATTACCAGATCCACATCTTGATATCCGCTGGAAATAAACTCAGGGCGTTCACATTCGTATTTTTTGGCCGTACAAGGCATAACTGATACCGAGAACATATTGGCCGGATCCACATTAAGCTTTTCCGCCAGGTAGGTCTTGGCTACTGCTCCCCACATTTGTTGGGGTGATTTGGCCGAGGAAATATGAGGCAATACCAGGGGATAGTTGTCCTCCGCATATTTGATCCAGGCCGGACAACAGGAGGTAAACTGGGGCAGAGGACCCACTTCTTCAAAACCGGGTACGCCCAAAGCGCCGTAAACCCTATGAATGAGCTCTGTACCCTCCTCCATAATGGTGAGGTCAGCGGTAAATTCGGTGTCATATACCTTGTCAAAGCCCAGTTTACGCAAAGACGCATACATTTTGTTCTTTACATTAGTTCCCGCAGCTTGCCCGAATTCTTCGCCCAGAGCTACCCTGACTGCTGGTGCCTCCTGAACTACTACAAACTTCTGGGGATCAGCCAGGGCCTTTTTCAGTTCCTCAATTCTGGACAGATCATGGATAGCATTAAAAGGGCAGTTTATTAAACATTGCCCACAGTTTATGCATTTTTTAGGACTGATATGGTGCTTTTGCCCGAGTTCCCCCGAAATAGCTCCGGTTGGACAAATAAAGGTACAATGGTCGCAGGCTTTGCAGTCGTTACTTACATGAATTACTCCCTCACTTAAAACCGTACTCAAATCTTTTCCCTCCTTTTAAACTGGATAAACCTTATAAAAAAATGGCCCACCTCCTTCTAATAAAATCCAATCCTGAAATCGAACAATACAGGGGATAAGCGATATCCTTCATGGATAATATTAGAAAGTAAAACTGGACCAGGTATAAAAACCCTTATTCTTCATGAACAAGGTTATAGAGCCATTTGAAGTTATTCTCCTATAGCGAGGTAAAATATGTCCCCCGCATCCATAATAGTGAGCGAAGCGAACATCAGTGGTGCCCGCAGGGTGCTAAGCGGTAGCCTATTCACAAAACAGGCGGCGGGTTCTAATCCCTCGCCTCGTTGCAGTGGTGGGTTGAAACTGCTTAAGCAGTTTCTTCCGATGCTTAAAAATCTCTCCAGCACTTAAGCAACTATGGATGGTTCTATCGCAAGACAATGAAAAAATATTAAACCTTCATGGGTTGATTTTAAAAAAAAACCCGCTTGTTTGCAAGCGGGGAGAAAAAGATTGGGATTGTATGTAATAGCCTTGCAGCATATTACCTGATTAAAATTGAGACTTTTGCTTTTATGCCTACCTGTACCCGTTTGCTTCCCAAAACCTTTTTTATAGGGAGAACCAGAACGAATCCCGCTTTTTTCCTTCTTGAACAAGAAGGTCGTGTCCCGGAAAAGAACACGACCATTTAAACCTATATAAAATAAGCTCTCGTCGTCTCCTTTCCACAATACGGGGAGGCATAGCTGTTTCCAATCTATACCCATCGGCCCGGGAACCATAGTTTTAAACCTTAGGTTCAAAGGCTTGGAAACAAATATTCAGTTAAAACAATAAAACAGATGTATGTGAATTAGAGCACACAACATCTGTCTGCATTTCGAACAGTTGATACTTACTCCTTTTCACAATACGGGAAGGCGTAACCGTTTCCAGTTTACACCTACAGGCTTGGTGAATCATAGCTGCGCCTTAGACTCCCCAGCTCGGAGATATATATTCTTTTAAGGTAGTTTATCATAGCTCAAGTTTGAAAGCAATAGCCTTCACAAGGGAAATATTATTTTTTCAAGCAAAATTTGATAATCTGTATTTCAAATTGTAGCCAAGCACTGGTTTCCGGACTAATTTTTAACGAGTTTGCTTCATCTTTTTCTATCCTTATTGAGATCATATTTTAAAGAACATCCCGGTGTAAGGCCGGAGTCTCAGACCGCCTGCTCGTCGATATTCCCGCCGCTAAACTGGCTCTTGTAGAGATCTGCATAGAAGCCGCCCTGAGCCAGGAGTTCGTTATGAGTACCTTTTTCAATAACACTGCCGTTATCCATGACCAGTATCAGGTCAGCATCGCGAATGGTGGATAACCTGTGGGCGATAACGAAGCTGGTTCGCTTTTTCATCAGGGCAATCATGGCCTTTTGGATATAAACCTCGGTTCTGCTATCAACACTGCTGGTAGCTTCATCCAGGATGAGTATGGCCGGGTCGGCCAGTATCGCCCGGGCAATAGTCAATAGCTGTTTTTGGCCCTGCGAGATATTGGAGGCCTCTTCATTGAGTATGGTGTTGTAACCTTCGGGCAGGGTTCTGATAAAATGGTCGGCATGGGCGGTTTTGGCTGCCCGGATAATTTCAGCTTCGCTGGCACCCTCACGGCCATAGGCGATATTATCCCGTATGCTGCCGTTAAAAAGCCAGGTATCCTGCAGTACCATCCCGAAAATGCTGCGTAATGCTGTCCGTTTTATATCCCTGATATCAACCCCATCGACCGTGATTTTTCCGCCGTCTATTTCATAAAAACGCATCAACAGGTTTACCAGGGTGGTTTTACCCGCTCCGGTCGGCCCTACAACAGCGACGGTCTGCCCCGCCTTGACTTCAATGCTCAAGTCCTCGATCAGAGGAACATTTTCCTGATATCTAAACTTAACGTTTTGCAGATTTACATTCCCCCGGGGGAAGGCGATAAGCTGAGCATCATCACTATCCGCGACTTCTTCAGTCTCGTCCAGGATTTCGAAAACTCTCTCCGCCGAGGCAATAGTAGACTGAATGATGTTAACTATATTGGCGGTCTGTACTATGGGCTGGGTAAACTGCCGGGAGTATTGGATGAATGCCTGAACATCACCGATAGTAATAGTCCGGTTGATTACAAAGATACCCCCCACGACAGTGACCAGCACATAGCCGATATTGTTGATCAGGCTCAAAAGCGGAACAATAATGCCGGACATAAACTGGGCCTTCCAGCCGACTTCATACAGCTCCTCATTAATTTGCTTAAACCTGGCGATGGATTCTTCTTCCCGTCCAAAGGCTTTTATTATTTGATGCCCGGTGTACATCTCCTCGACATGGCCGTTAAGTTCCCCCAGAACTTTTTGTTGCCCGGCGAAAAATTTCTGCGAACGGGAGGCTACTGCTTTGGTTACCAGAGCAGAAAGGGGCAGGACCGCCAGGAATATAAGCGTAAGCCAGGGGCTTATAGCCAGCATCATAATGAGAATACCCAGCAGGGTTACTACAGCTGTAATAAGCTGAGTAAGACTCTGCTGCAGGGTAGTGGCAATATTATCAATGTCGTTGCTGACCCGGCTCAAGATATCACCGTGAGTACGGGAATCAAAAAATTTCAAAGGCAACCGGGAGAGCTTCAGGTTGACATCCCGCCGCATATCGTAGACGGTTTGCTGAGCGACGCCAGCCATAATGTATTGCTGGATATACATGAAAATTGCACTGATAATATATAGCCCGGCCAGGATAAACAATATGTTTAATATATAATTAAAATCTACTGTTGCTTCCGGCACGTGTTTTAGTTTCATCATAAGGCCTTCAAATAATTTGGTTGTGGCCTTGCCCATAATTTTAGGACTGGCAATGCTGAAAACAGTGCTCAGGACGGCAAAGAGAAGCACGACCAGCAGCCGGAAGCGGCGCGGTTTTAAATAGCCCAGCAGCCTTTTGAAGCTGCCTTTAAAATCTTTAGCCTTTTCTGCCGGTCTTCCCATCGGACCCAGCGGGCCTCCGCGAGGACCACCACCATGAGCACCCATGGGTGATGTTTGCGTTTTACGTTCTGTACTCATGCCAATTCCTCCTCGGAAAGCTGGGAATAGACTATCTCACGGTATACGTCACAGGAATTCAGTAGTTCTTTATGGGTGCCCATGCCCACTATCCGGCCATCCTCCAGAACAATAATCTGGCCGGCGTCCATAAGCGTAGTAACCCGCTGAGCAATAACAATCACCGTGGCATCAGCCGTCTCTTTTTTAAGTGCCAACCGCAGCCTGGCATCGGTTTTGAAATCCAGGGCGGAAAAACTATCATCAAAAATGTATATTTCCGGCCTTCTGACCAGAGCACGGGCAATGGACAGGCGTTGTTTCTGTCCCCCCGATACATTGCTTCCCCCCTGTTCAATCACGGCATCAAAGCCGCCCGGCATGCCGGAGATAAACTCTATGGCCTGGGATATTTCTGCCGCCCGCCGGACTTCTTCATCACTGGCATCTTGCTTGCCGTAGCGGATGTTATCACTGATGCTGCCGGAAAAAAGAACCGATTTTTGAGGAACCAGGGCTATTTTGGCCCGCAGGCTTTTTTGCGACATTTCCCTGACATCCACTCCGTCAACCAAAACGCTGCCCTCGTCAACGTCATAGAAACGCGGGATAAGGTTTATCAAAGATGTTTTGCCGGAACCGGTGCCGCCGATGAGAGCAGTTGTTTCACCAGGCCGGGCAGTAAAGGAAATATTACTGATAGCCGGCTTTTCTGCGCCCGGAAAACTGAAGCTGACATTTTTAAACTCCAGAATACCCTGGGCCTTATCAGCGCTAAGCGTCTCTTCCGGGTCCTTGATTTGCGGATTCGTTTCCAGCACTTCATTGATTCTTATGGCGGAAGCTGAGGCGCGGGGTAGCATAATAAACATCATAGCCACCATGACCAGTGACATCATAATCTGCATGGCATATTGAATAAAAGCCATTAACGACCCCACCTGCATATCACCATTATTAATGCGGATGCTGCCAAACCAGATAATGGCGATAATAGTAAAGTTCATAACCAGCATCATGGAGGGCATTAAAGAAGCCATCAATTTGTTGACCCGGATAGCATTCTGACAGAGATCGTAGTTGGCCTCGGCAAAGCGCTGCTGTTCCCGCTCGATACGGTTAAAAGCGCGAATTACTCTGATGCCGGTAAGATTCTCGCGCAGGACCAGGTTGATTTTATCCAGTTTGATTTGCATCAGTTTAAAGAGGGGCATGGCTTTACTGATGATAATGGCGATAAGGGCAATAATTACCGGAATAACAACAACAATACATAAAGACAGCGGCCTGTCTTTGGAAACAGCCATGATAATACCGCCAATACACATCATCGGGGCACTGACCATCATGCGCAATATCATGAAGGTTACGGTCTGTATTTGGTTGATGTCATTGGTAGTACGGGTAATCAATGTAGCTGTACCGATTTCATTAAACTCCTGCAATGAGAAGTCTTCAACCCGGGAAAAAACTTTACTGCGCAGTATTCTGCCAAATCCAACCGAGGTTCGGGCGGATAAAAAGCTGGCCGTAATCGCGCAGACCGTACCCAGCGCAGTAATGAGCAGCATCAGCCCCCCGATTTTCATGATATAGCCGGTATCACCGTTGACTATACCGATATCAACGATATCTGACATCAGGGTGGGCAGATACAATTCCGCCAGGGTTTGTAAAAATACCAGCAAGAGAATCGCCAGTATCGAAACTGTAAATGGTTTAATGAACCGATATAGCTTAATCATTGCTTATTGTCTCCTCTTGCCTTCACAGCCGTTTTCCTCTGTACGGACTTTATCCAATGCTTCAATTATCTCTCTTAAACCCTGAATCAGGTCTTCGGCCTTTTGCTCGGTAATATCGGCCACCAGGGCATTAATATTCTGCCGGATGTCTATTCTCAGCAGCTCCAGATGCGCACTGGCCGCTTCATTGAGATAGAGACGCAAAACCCGATGGTCGCTGCTGTCTGTTTTTTTCCGAACCCAGCCTTTCTGCTCAAGTTCCCGGATTATATTGGATATATGCGATTTGGCCATACCGGTTCGGCGAGCCAGTTCGCTGATAGTAATACCTGCTTCGCCTTTAAGCTGTTTGCATATAATCACGGCAGGAACAGAAATATCGTGTTCTGCCAGTACATTCTTTACATATTTGCCCACGCCCCGGTTTACTTCCCGCAGCAATTCAACCAGCAGTTCATGTTTCTCCGACAATTTGAACACCTCTGAATTTATTTTCTGGGTTGACCATGGGGACAAAATCGTTCTGTACAGAACAAATTATATGTTTCGCATTTTAAAGAAGCAATAGCAGATGTAGGAAAAAATGTTGATTTGGGTATAAATTCCGGAAGCTTTAGACGGGCTATTATCGGCAAGGTGTTTCTCTAGTTTTAGTTCACATTATGGTTTCCCTGGGGACGAAGAACTGCAGTTAACATGCCTTGATTGACTATGAGGAGAAAAAACGCTTAAGCTCCCGCCAAGCAAACCACTATCAGTAAGTATGCTTACCGAGGAGCAATTTAATGCGGAGGTTGAGAAAGGGCTGGCTGATGTGACCGCCGGAAGGGTCGTTTCTGTAAAAGAGTTGCGAACTCCAGCTTTCATACGTTTGACTCTTTTCTGGCTCAATAATATTCTGATGTCTTTTTTTCAGCTTCCGGCAATTCCTTCTGATATGTTGCTGCAAGAACTCTTAGATAAGGACGCAGGGCATGAACGATGGTGAAATAGAGCAAGTACCCCTGGTTACACCCGCCTGTTCGGCCAATCCGGTTAAGGAAAAAGTTCAACGGAACTGCGTGGAGGTTAATAAGCCTAAATGCTCAAGTGCTGCGATATTTCCACTCTTTCCTGGCTAGAGAAACGATCTTGAGGATCTCAATATCATTTTCCGCAATGATCTGATTTATCATCGGAAGATCGCCTTCATCCACGATCAAGGAAATACCGCAGCTCTTACTGGCCTCTCGCGGAGTTGGAGAAATTCTGGCTTTGATGTCTCGCCCGTCAAGTTCTTTCTTAAGACGCAACCCCACATGATGATTGGGGAATAATACATACCAATCATAGTTGCCACTATCCAGCTTAAAAACCTACTTCCTCAGCATCTCCAGAAAAGCTTCTACTCTGGTCCGGAGCTGTTCAAAATCCTGCTCGCTGTAATCCGTCTCAATGTGCATTATGGGTAGATTGCGCTCGGTCATAAGCTGTTTGATCAGGTAACTCTCAGTAGAGTAAAGGTTGCAGAACTGCAGATTGGTATCAATTATGCCATCCACCTTGTATTCGTCGGCCAGGCGGATTATATCGTCTATCCTGGCGGAATTCGGCGTGAAACAAGCACAATTAGTCTTCATATATCTTTCGGCCAGTGCCCGAATCTGCCCATCCAAAGTAGTTGCTGTCTCATCAACCAGGTTTTCGAAATAGCGGGTGCCGGTACATGATTCTTCGACTACGACTGCCGCACCAAGACTCTCTACAATATGATGCAGCTTCCAATTGGGTATGGCCATTGGCGTCCCGCTTATCATGATGCGCAGGGTGTTAGCCGGGAAAACACCGGTTCCGTTATTAATCCGTTGCTCCAGTTCATCAGCCAGGTTATTGGCCATCTGCGCCGCCCGCGCGGGATCATCGTAGAAGTTGATCTGGGTAAGCAGGAGAGCGTCTTTACCGCTGATAGGCACCGGTGAGGCTTTTCGGGCATTGTAAACCCGCTGCAAAGCCCTGCGCTTGTTGTTTATCAGTTTAATGGCCTCTCCCAGAGATTCGGCGGTAATCTTCTTGCCGGTGACCTTTTCTACCACTCCGACGAAATCCCTTATTTCAGCTTCAAAGGCAGCAACATCCCGGTCTCGTTTCATCTGCGGGATATCGATGATGTGCATAGGTACTTCACCAGCCAGTATCTCCCAGGCTTTCTTCTTGCCATCGCAGGTATTCTCAGCCACGTACATGTCGGGAATTAGAAAGAAGGGACAGGTTTTATCCAGTCTCGCTCCTACGGAAGCTTTAATGAGCGGACAGGTATTGGCCGGCAGAACTTTTTCTCCGCCGGATACCCAGAACTGTGATCCCCCGCAAAGCCCTGCTGCAATTCCGCCGGCGGCAAAGACCACCTCATCTGGGACATATACGCAGAAGGTTCCGAACACCTTCCCGCCCTCTTTTTGATGTTGAAGCATCTCTGCCGGTCTGACCCCGTGAATCTCGGATACCACAAAATCGTAGAAGTCCATGCCCTTGGGACGATCTTGCTGGGTGAGGTAAACCCCTCCAAAAGCCTCAGGTAAAACCTCGCACAGAACGTCATGTTTCTCCAGGTCCATACCCAGATTGGCCCACATTTGCTTGTAATCAGCCATTTACAATTCCTCCTCTTCTATACCGCATATTACTTTCCGAAAACAACTTAGTTGCCGTGGTAATCTTCAATCCCGTCTAAGAGTTTCCAATGCCAATAAAGCTGCGCCAAGAGCACCAGTGTACTGACAAGCTCCGGGTACAATAATTTTAGTTCCGATCTCTTCCTCCAGCGCACGCCTGACTCCCGGGTTGATTGCCACCCCACCGGTGAAAGCTACCTGTTCCTTTATCCCCATACGCCGGACCATAGCCGCTACTCTTTTTCCCACCGATTGGTGCAGCCCGGCGATAATCCCGCCTTTGGGATTACCCCGAGCCAGCGATCCGATTATTTCCGATTCAGCAAATACCGTACACATACTGCTTATTGTTTGCATTTGTCGAGGATCCTCAGCATCCCCCAGTTCACTGACATCCAGCCCCAGGGCGGTGGCCATAACCTGTAGGAAGCGTCCGGTTCCCGCAGCACATTTGTCATTCATGGCAAAATCCAACACCTGGCCCTTTTCCCCGGTGCTGATCACCTTACTGTCCTGGCCGCCGATATCGATGATGGTGCGGACCTCAGGATAGAGTTCAGCGACCCCCCGGGCATGGCACTTGATCTCCGTGACAGTTTTATCTGCATGCTCAAAAGCTACCCGGCCATAACCTGTGACATATATCCGTTCTACCTGATCTCGCTCTAATCCCGATGCATCAAGGAGTTGGTCGATTAACGCCTGTCCTGCCTCACGGGGGCTCCATCCGCTAGGAATCATGGCTCGGTGATGGCTGCCATTGCTGATAATATAACCTTTAGCAGCCACCGAACCTATATCGATGCCTATTACTATCATTTCTCTACCATCTCCAGCATTGCTTCTATGCGAACCTTGAGACTCTCCAAATCTGAATTGGAGTAGTCACTTTCCAGGTGTAGGTATGGAAGCCCCTTGGACTTCACCAATTTGCCTACTTCAAAAGCTTCAATGTTATAGGTATGGCAAGCCTGCCAGGTTAGATCGATGACCGCATCCACCCGGAATTCATTGATCATGTTCTCTATTAACTTCAGCCGGTAGGGATTAGGGCTCATGCAGGAACAGGGTATAGCCATATATTTTTCTGCCAGAGCCACAATAGGGTCCGCGCTATTAGTATCGGTCTGCAGTTCCAGGGTCTTGTAACCGGAACAGTTCTCCATGGCAACGATATAAGCTCCCAGTTCTTCGGTCAGGCGGATAACTTTTTCAGTACCCAGACCCACCGGGCAGCCGGTCAACAGCACCCGTGGTGCCTTTACTCGCCGGTCCTCAGGTTGATTGGCAACCTCCCGGACCACTAAATTCAGGTTTTCGATCATCTCTCCTTTATCGCTGCTGAAGCTGCGGGACCAGGCAACAGTGAGCATCTCCATTCCGCTTAGAGGCGGCGGATCGGCTCGGTTAAGATCGAACATGGCTTTAATTGCCTGCTTTTCCTGGTTGATAACCTCTACGGCCCTCCATATATCTTGGTCACTTATGGTAACCTGCAATTCTTTTTCCAGGCGTTTTTTCAGACACCGTAGTTCTTCCACCCACAGCTCAAATGATGCCTTAGTGTTATTAACGTGGGGAAGCTGCATAACATGTACCGGTTTCAGAACCTGCATAATTTCGAACATCTTCTTTTTACCATCGCAGGTGGTTTCGCCAACGATTAAGTCGGAAAAATGAAAGAATGGGCAAGTATCAGTGGCCGCAAATCCGTAAGAGGATTTTACTAAAGGGCAGAGATTGCGCGGCAAAGTTTCCTCCGCAGCAGCTATAGGGTTCTCACTCATCCCGCAAAGCCCCACTGGAATTGCTCCTGCCGCCAAAATTAGTTCCTGGGGGCAATAAGTGCAATAAATGCCTACCACTTTGGCACCGTTCTCCTTGGCCTCTTTTATTCGCATTAGGTTCACTTCTCTGGCACTGGCGAATCCTTGTATATATTTGTCTAACATAAAACAAAATTCTCCCTTCCATAAACACAGTCTGCGGTGCCGTACAGTTGTTTGAAGTCTCTCTTCATAGCCTCAGCTCTGCTGTCGGGAGCCCAATCTTTTACCAAATGGACACACAACGATACATAGCCCCACAAACACCTCTCTCAATTAAGCCATAATTCACTCTTTCCAACATAATCGGAGAAATGCATAATAACTATTAGTAATATATTATATCCTACACTGTTATAATGTTGTAATTTTAACCTTAAACGTTTTTTTCGTCAATGCCAATCACCTCATACCCGATTCGGTGGTTTATCTAGCATTATATTTTTTGTATGGGAAGGAGATTATGTCTGTGTTGATACGGGAAAAACCGATAAGATTTCACGAATTATGAGTAGGATAGGAACCAATTACGTATTGTGGTACAACCGTAAATATGCTAGAAGTGGCCGTGTATTCAGGGGGATATGGAAGTGAATGTATAGAAGATGATATACAGCATGGGTACGGTTCTTTTGCCTCTGTCTGTTTATCATGAAAGATTGTCAATTCAACGTTTCCCTTACGACAATGCATGCCAGATGAGGATAAATTCGGACAACATTTATCCTTAAAAATAACGAATTGACGGTTTTAACTTCGGGTTGACATAACCACAACAGTTACAAGTTTTAGTATTTCTCGCCTCATTGGCTTTTTCTATCTGATTGCTTTTAATTCAGCTTTGTACTTCAAGTGGCTAATGAGTTTTGCTACGGGTAGTTGATTTTGCACAAACGGTTAATTTTCTTGTCAGCTTTAATAGAACCAGTATCAGCTAGAGTAGATTTCCTCGACCAGTTGCCAACATAGTAGGTATCATAACCCATTTCAACGAGTTCTTTAGTAATACGGTGGTGAAAAAAAGAGCGGAATTGTTAAAGGAGCGGTTAAAAGAATGTACAATCTGCCCGCACAACTGCAAGGCAAAGCGTTTTGTGATCGCCCTTCCTGCCAAACGTATATAACGCTGTTTCACTACAAATACTGTCTATTGGAACGCTATCAAAACGCAATAAACTTTGCTTCGACTTGATAAAGCAAGTCAGTTATGCTACAATAAGTGCGAACATATTAAAGGAGTGAAAACTATGGGTAAGAACACATCCAATGTCAGTTTCCGAATTGATACCGACATTAAAAACCAAGCGGATAGGCTTTTCGCGCGGCTTGGGCTGAATATGACCACAGCCTTTAACATCTTTCTGCGCCAGTCGATAAGGGAAGGTTGCATTCCCTTTAACATTACCCTCAACACACCCAACGCCGTAACGGTTGCCGCCCTGCTTGAAGCGGAGCGCATCGGCAGTGACCCGACTGTCAAGTGTTATTCGGATGTTGAGGAAGCGTTGCGGGAGTTGAAGTTATGAGCCGCAAGATTGTCTGGACGACACAGTTCAAGAAGGATTATAAACTCGCAGAAAAACGCGGGTTGGACATTGCTCTGCTGGACGATTGCATCCGCATACTTGCAGCAGGGGAAGAATTGTCTACCAAATTCCGCGCGACCATAATCTTACCGGCAGATGGAGCGGTTATCGCGAGTGCCATATCCAACCCGACTGGCTTCTGATTTATCGTATTGAGGGAAATGATGTAATTCTTGTTCTTACCCGCACAGGCAGCCACAGCGATTTATTCTAACCGTGTCCCCTTGATTTTTTGGTGGAGACGAGGGGATTCGAACCCCTGACCCCCTCGTTGCGAACGAGGTGCTCTCCCAGCTGAGCCACGCCCCCACGCCGACCATTATATCACAAAAAAAATTATTGCAGCTATAGTTTCGTTGGAATTAATTAAAAGATATCAAGCATGAAAGCGCCAAATTAGCCCGGGCAGGGAAGTTTCTGTATCCCTACCCGGGCTAATTTCATTCAGGGATTATGGGAAATCGCCTTTACTATTTCATCAAGTTTCTTCCAGGTAGAGATCCAGCACCTGGTTCAGGCCATGCCATGAGCTGTCTACAATCTTGTATTCAATACGGTCAATCTTTATACGGCTTCCAATCAGCTCGTAGTTGCTGTTCTTATAAGTCAGGCGAGAGGGATCCACGATAAGGATTTGGTTGAAATCCACCCAGGTATAATTTACATATATGGTGACATTGTTGGCTCCTTCCTGGAGCTTACGGCTGCCTTTGAAGAAGACAAACTTCTGGGGCTGGCTGGCCAGGTAACCAGTGCTGGTTTTACCCGTTTCTATTACGGTAGCCTGCATGCTGGCGTCATAGTCGATACGGTCAATATCATAGACTTTGTTATCAAAGCGTACCTTGAAGCTGGAATCGAGATCATATTGCCGGCCTTTTATGCGCAGGATATTGCGCTTTACGGTAATTATCTCATTAAGCTCATAGACGCCTCCGTCCCAGAGTATTCTGACATCGTCCGGGTTGTGGTACTCATTGTTTATAATTACCCACTCGTGAGTACTGCCGGCATCGCAATAAAATATGAATCTACTATTGTTTATATCGATGTGATTTATCTTGTATTGAGTGCCGTCAATAATCATTATGACATTGGCTGAGGGGTAGTTCGTGCTGTTAACGGTAAAATTACCTTTGGCATCCAGCTTAACCTGGGACATGGTATAGCGTTTCCCGTCAATAATGAAGTCTATTCGGTTGCTGGATTGCAGGTTGAGGGTTGATGTACCGGTAAAGATGGCCAGAATATCACTCATGGAAAGACCTTCAAAAACCACCGGATCGGTTTTATTGAGCTGGGGTGAAGTATCGCTGTCTCCCATGATAACGCGCTTGATATCGTAAAAATCCTTATCCAATTGGATGGTAATCTTATCCTGGCTCAAGTTATAGTTTTTCTCCCCCAGTTTCACCGTATATTCATCAACTATCTCCAGGTCGGAAAGATAGCGTTCACTGTTTACCGAATTTATATAGAGCTTGATATAATCCGAATTGTAGGTGTAGGTGCCGGGGCTGATCCGGTTGAATTTGCGGCAACCGGGGTAGGCTACCAGTTTATTGCCGCTAAGCGAATATCTTCTAATAGCATAACGGTTGTTGTCGATGATAAGATCCGGATTATCGCTGGTTGACTCCAGCTCCAGCTTCTGGTTTCCATTGATTAAAACTGAAGATCCAGCAGCAACAATAGAGGAGATTCTAAGATCGGTGAAATTAATCTTGATATAAATGGGAGTAGTTTGCGGGTTGAACAAGCGTTCTCCCAGAGCCAGGGTGTTTATATTACCGGTGACGGAACTGGACGGGGGAGTGACTGGAGTAGAAATGCCCCGCGCAGTTAGGAATTTGGACATTACAGTACAGACCTGGGCCCGGGTCATATTGCGAAATGGCTCAAAGTTGCCGTTGGGAAAACCCGATATAAGCCCCAGGTCATAAGCGGTTTTTATATAACCGCGGTAATCGCTTTTTTCCACTGCAGCCCGATCATTAAAGGGCAGAGTGCCATTATCTGCCGTTTTACCCAGAGCCCGGACCAGCATGGCTGCTGCCTGGCTGCGTTTGATGCTTTCATCCGGGCGCAAACCGTCAGGATCTTCGGCGGGGATAAGTATCCCCCGCTTGACGGCCTCGTTTATACGCCCCAGGGCCCAGTGTTTACCGGTATCTTTGTAGTTCACAGTGGTTTTATCACTGGCTTCGACCCCCAGGCAGAGGGTTAATACCGTAATAAACTCAGCTTTGCTCATATCCCGGTCCGGTTTAAAAGTACCGTCCGGATAGCCAGAAAGATAATTCAAGCTGGATAACTGCTGGATATAATCTTTGGCCCAGTGACTGCTGCTATCCGGAAAACTTGTAGCGGCGGACAGGGGCAGCCCGGAAAATATAAAGCTGTTAAAAATAAGGGATAGAAATAACAGGCCTGCCCAGAACTTTCTTTGCATGATGATCCTCCTTTTGCACTTAAAAATTTGCCTCTTTGACGGTCACAAACCATGTCATAGAAAATCTGCATTTATCCGATGACTAACTCGCTCTAAGACTCCCGCCTCTATAGGCGGGAGTAAGAGCGACTAAGTCTCTGGATAAGAGCGACTAAGCTTCAGGTGGAGTTAAAACTCCACCTGAAGCAAGTCTTACTTTATATATCTATTTGCTAAAAACATGGTTTTTCCTTCCTGAAAAGAGAAATAACTTGGTATTCTAAGAGGATGGAGGGGAGGAAAAGCTGTGCTATAATAATGATATTTACGCTATTTAGTGGTTTAAAGAAGATTAAGCTTATGAAAAAGATATGGTTGAAGCGATTAAAAACTTAAGAAAAAGCTGCCTTATATTAGTGAGGGGGAAAGGGGTGCTTGATAAATGGATTACTATAGTTATGCTCAGGCTCTGAAGTATTTTTTAGAACTGTATCGGCGACCGGTGGCGGTTCGTTTTCTTAGCGATGAAGAGGAAGTTCCGCCTGATTACCGCTCCGATCTGGATCTTAGTTTTTGCCAGTTTGTTATGCTGGCCCAGAGAGGGGACAAGCTCCTGGCTACTGCTGATAACCTGGCCTGTGCCAATGGTGCTGCTGCTCTGGGCTTAAGGCCTCTGCCGGAAAAAATAAGAAGTGGGGAAATGCATAGTCGGCTGAATCTATTCGCCTCCCCCGAATTGGCGAGCCAGGTCTCCGCTCTTACCCCCCGAATTCCCCTGGGAGCTTATCCCCGGATATTGCTGGCAGCACTGGATGAGGCGGATTTTGAGCCCCAGGTGGTTATCCTGCAGGGTAAGCCCGCGACTTTAATGTGGGTACTGATAGCCGACAACTATCATAAAGGAAGCCGCTACTCTTTCACTACTGCTGTTTCACAGGGAGTTTGCGTAGATACCACGGTTATACCCTTTTTAGAGGGAAACATCAACTTGAGCCTCAGTTGTTTTGGTGGACGCGGCTCTACCGACCAGAAGGAAGAAGAAGTTTTGCTGGGAGTACCTTTTAAAGATTTGGAAGAGATAGTTGAAGTACTTCCTGAGCTTAAAAATACTATTATGAAACGCAGCATCGAAAAAACTGCTTACAAGCGTTTGCAGGCCAAGTTAGAGAATTAGAACTACCTCCCCATGGCCAGAGGGCACAACCACCGATGAAAATAGAAGTGAGTTTAATAAGATTAAGCGCTAATCATAAAAATCTGCGCCCCTCTGCGTCTAAATAATCTATTTTCTTGATGATAAGTGCCTATAATTCTTATTTAAAAGGACAACAAGAAAATAAATAAACAAGGAGCTGAATCATTGTCTAAAAGAAATACTTGGGAAAAAGCGATACTGGTTGCTGTAAAAACCGGGACCGCAAAAGAAGCGGAGTTTAACTCCTCTATGCAGGAACTGGCCGGATTGGCTGAGGCCGCCGGAGCGAAAGTGGTGGCTACTCTAACCCAGGCTCGCGACAAGCCCCATGCTGCCACTTATATCGGCAAAGGTAAACTACAGGAACTTGAGCATCTGCTAGCTGAAAAGGAGCCTGAGCTCTTGATCTTTGATAGTGAGCTTTCTCCTACCCAGCTTAGAAAGCTGGAGGATAAACTACAGATAAAAATAGTTGATAGAACTCTTCTGATTCTGGATATCTTTGGCCAGCGAGCCAGAAGCCGGGAAGGTCTTTTACAGGTAGAACTGGCCAGCCTGGAATACCGCTTGCCACGGCTTACAGGTATAGGAAAAGAATTGAGCCGGCTGGGGGCGGGAATAGGGACCAGGGGTGCCGGAGAGCAGAAACTGGAATTGGATCGGCGGCATATTAGAAACCGTATTCAGGAAATAAAACGGCAGATGGAAAAGTTGGAAAAGACCCGGGAATTGCATAAAAAACAGCGGCGCCGGGCCGGATACCCGGTTATATCCCTGGTGGGCTATACCAATGCCGGGAAGTCCTCCTTGTTCAATGCTCTTTGCCAGGTGGCCCATAGCAGTGGGCAGCCCCAGGTTGAAGCTAACCGCCGCCTTTTTCAAACCCTGGATACCACTACCCGGAAAATTAAGTTGGATTCCCACTATGAAGTTCTCATTACGGACACGGTTGGCTTTATTCAGAACTTGCCTCATCATTTGGTGGCAGCTTTTCGCTCTACCCTGGAGGAAGCGGTGGCAGCTGATCTGCTTTTACATGTAGTAGATTTAGCTGATCCTGCTTATCTGGATAAGATCAAGGTAGTGGAAGGGGTGCTGGAAGAACTCGGAGCCGAAAAAGAAAGAATCATGCCGGTATTCAACAAAGTTGACCTCTTGGAAGGAATAAGTCCCATCCAAGCTCCTCCCAACTATGTATCGGCCCGCACTGGCCAGGGGATAGAGGAGCTGCTTGGCCAAATCAAAAACCGGCTGGAAGCTATATCTTAAATTCTTTCCCGACAATAGCGGATTGCTTCTTGGCATTTCATCTTAAAAAATCCTATTTTTCGTAATAATTTTAAATTCCGATTAATTGTGCTGAAAGAAGCCGGGCCATAAAAGCATAGACAATAGAAGGTGGCGGCGTTAAAATGAGTGAGTAAAATTTTGTTGATAAGTGCTAAAAAGAAGCGGAGGCAGTCCGAATGCGAATAAAAGATGTTTTTAGGAAGAAGATAGTCTTATTTGGTCTAATATTTTTGGCTGCTTTTGGACTGGGGAAAATTATCGGGGATCAGTTTACCGAACAATCAGTACAGACTAGAATCAGCGGCGGCAAGCAGGTTAATATTCTCCTTATGGGTATTGATGCTCGTTCCAATGAGGTAAATTCTCGCAGTGATACCATGATTCTGGCCAGCATAGACGGCAAGAATAAGAAAGTGGCCCTGGTTTGGATTCCTCGGGATACCAGGGTGGAGGTTTCCCCTAAGCGTTATGATAAGATAAATAGTGTAAATTATATTAAGGGACCCGAGGCGGCCTGTAAGGTAGTAAGCGATTTACTGGGAATCCCGGTTAATTACTATGTGGTAAGTAATTTTAATGGTTTTGCCAGGATTATTGATATCCTGGGAGGGGTGGACATTAATGTGGAGCATGATATGTACCATTGGGATCCCGACCCCAAGCTGCAGATAAATCTTTCCCAGGGACAGCAGCGCCTGGATGGGCAGCAGGCCCTGAGTTTTGTCCGTTTTCGTGGGGTTCCCACTGCAGATATTGGCCGTACGGGTTTGCAGCAGACCTTTGTCAAGGCTCTGGCGGAGGAAGTACTACAGGGTAGTACCATCCTTAAACTTCCCCGTCTGTTGCCGGAGATAGCGAAAAATGTTAAAACCAATCTACCAGCAGATGACATGATTTACCTGGCGAAGACCGCTCGGGATTTCAAGACCGAAGATATGATTACCCAGACCTTGCCCGGTTACTCTTATACCGACCCGGCCAGCGGGGCCAGCTACTGGCAGGCTGATGAAAAGATAGCCAATGGCTTAGTTGCCGCCCTTTTTGCCGGCAAGACCTTTGAGGTGGCCCAAGCCAGGCCCGCCTGGGTTAAACAGAAGCCGGCCCCATCATCAAGCCCCGGAGATTCGGTTGAAGCCAGCGAGCTCGAAGCAGGGCAGGAGGAACAAGCTGTGGAAACAGAAGAAGATTTATCTTCCCCTGAAGGTTATTTAGAGCCGGTTATCCCAGGGGAAAAGGAAAATATCAGCGGGGAAGAACATTCCCCACTTGCACCAGGGCCGGTCGAGGGGTCAAATTCACCGGAAAATAGTGGAGGAAGCGGGACGACCCCGGCTCCTGTACCGCCGGATGAGGGACAGAAACAGCCGGATACTACCCAGTCCGATCCCTTGCTGTAGCTTCCACCAGCCTACACGAGGTGAAATATATTCCCCGCTTCTTTAAGCGGCCCGGATTCCTAAGAAAACAGGCGTTATACCATATATGGGTTTCAGAAAAAAGAAAAACCCTCCTGGAAAGGAGGGTTGATTCAATGTTTTGTCACACAATTATAATCCATAAAGATTTAGGGAGAACCTACTTATCTGTAGCTTCTCCCTGCATAATTCATAGTCATAAAACATAATCTCACTAATAAAATAGGCTTAATTCAGAATTTTAGCCTTAAATCTTAAACCATAATACCCTAATACTTAATACCAATACTATTATATGTGGTTTGCTAGATTTTAGTCAAGATAATTTCGAATAAAATTTTTCACAACTTCACTTGATTCATTTAGTTTTATAGCAGAAGTTGGGTGTTCTGGCGTACTTGGATTCTCGACAGTATACTTGGCAATGACATTATTTTCTATCATTTGACTTAATAAGGATTTGGCAGTATTTTGTGTAACAATATTATATTCCTCCAATTTCCTCATATAAAGAGAAGCTGCAACAAATCCGCCAGTCTTCGAGTGATGAAATTGCTGTAAATTATACAGGAATTTCAACAACGGAGAATAATCAATTAAATCATACCCTATTGAAGTTAATTCCTTTTCGATAATTGCGTGTCCTGTTAAATAAGGTAACAACTCTGAGGCAAAGTTTTTCTCAAGAGTAATAACAAATAGTCTCTTCCCTTTACTTCGCAATCTTTGCATTACTTCAACATAATCCGCATCGCCTGCTGCCAATACTAAAGTATCTAAATCGTCTTCGCTATAGAATAATTCAAGAGCATCTAAAGAAAGACATATATCCGTTCTATCTCTCCCACTAGCCTTGCGGGTAACCTGTTCAGCTCTAAAACCAGCGCTAGCAAATTGTCTGGCAATTCTTTCTAAACGACCATCATTCCAATCTGTATAAACCTTTCTTATTCTTATATCTCCTTGAGTAGCCCCATAATCATTAATTATTTGTGCCAAACGTTCATAAGGTGGTGGATTAAGGTAATTAAATTTTAATCCTAAATGAATATTAGCTAAGTCAACAAGAATTGCCACCCCCATTTAAACACCTCCCCTAAATAATCATAATCTCACCAAATTATAACATTATGTAGAAAACAATTCAAATATTCTAATTTAGTGTAATTAAAATGGTAAAAAACTAATTTGGAAGTTTTTTTATTATCCTGCCTACCTTAATATTTCATAAAAACCTACATCTTGCCGCTACCGTCGGCGATACGAAAAAGTATTTTCACGCTACCACTCCTTCTATTTTGCTCGTAACTATCCCTCCCTTCGCTCCGTTCAGGAAGGGGTCTTCCCGGCCCTATATCGAATACTACTGCAAAATAAGCTGGTAAATGGGGTATAATGCTAAAAGGCTTGAAAACTAAGAATAATACGAAGCCAGGAAGAAAAGGGGGAACAGAATGGAAGGCCAGAGCAAAAAACGGGAAGAAATCAGCCCGGAGTATAAATGGAAGCTGGAAGATATTTATGCGGACGAAAATAGCTGGGAAGAGGATTATAAAAAACTGGAAGAACAGATACCGGAACTGGAGAAGTATAGGGGAGTACTGGGTAGTTCTTCCGCCCGACTCTTGCAAGTATTGGAATTTTCCCATGAACTGGAACGCAAAGCGGAAAAGCTCTATGTTTATGCCCGTATGAGGCGGGATGAGGATAACGGCAATTCCCATTATCAGGCCCTCTTTGACCGGGTGCAGCGACTGAGTATAGAATTGGGCAGCGCCAGCTCCTATATTGTTCCGGAGATAATCAGCCTGGCACCGGAGAAAATACGGGCTTTTTTGGACGAGAACCAAGATCTGCAGTTGTATTCGCGTTTGCTGGATGAATTGATGCGGCAAAAAGAACATATACTCTCCCCGGAGGAAGAGCGCATATTGGCTATGAGTGCGGATTTGTCCCTGGCGGCCAAAAACATCTTTGGAATGCTCAATAATGCCGATATCAAGTTCCCGGTAATTCAAGATGAAGAAGGCAAAGCGGTGGAGCTTACCAAAGGGCGCTATGGCAGCTTTATGGAGAGTAATGAGCGCCGGGTGAGGAAAGAAGCCTTTACGGCTTTATACGGCTCTTATGGTAAAGTAAAGAATACCCTGGCTATGAGCCTTGCTTCCAATGTCAAAAATGATATTTTCTATTCCCGGGTGCGCAAGTATCCCTCAGCCCTGGAAGCTTCGCTGGATCAGGATAATATTTCTCCTGAGGTTTATGAGCGCCTGGTGGAAACGCTGCACAATAATATGGAACCCATGTATCGTTACCTGCGCTTGCGGAAAAAGGCCCTGGGCCTGGATGAACTGCATATGTACGACATCTATGCTCCGTTGGTTAAGGAGTTTAAAAGCAAGGTAAGCTATGAGAAGAGCCAGGAAATGGTGTTAAAGGCCCTGCAGCCCCTGGGAGATGAATACCTGGCAATTTTGCGGGGCGGGCTGAAGGGCGGCTGGATTGATGTTTATGAGAACGAGGGAAAGACCAGCGGGGCTTATTCCTGGGGTTGTTACGACTCCCATCCTTATGTTCTTATGAACTATGATGATAAACTGGATGATGTCTTCACCCTGGCTCATGAGATGGGTCATGCCCTGCACAGTTATTATTCCAATAAAAACCAGCCCTATGTTTACAGCCAGTATAGTATTTTCGTGGCGGAAGTGGCGTCTACGGTTAATGAACTGCTGCTTATTGATTATTTGCTGGCTCAAAGCCGTGAACCCCGGGAAAAGGCCTATCTTATCAATCACTACCTGGAACAGTTCCGGGGAACCGTATACCGCCAGACCATGTTTGCCGAGTTTGAGAAGAAGATTCATGAGCAGGTGGAACAGGGCCAGACCTTGACGGCAGAAGGTCTTTGTCATAACTATCGTGAATTAAACCGATTGTACTATGGCCCGGATACGCTATTGGATGAAGAAATAGATATGGAATGGGCTCGTATACCTCATTTCTATTCTGCCTTCTATGTTTATAAATATGCCACCGGTTTTTCCGCAGCGGTTGCTTTGAAGGAGCAGATATTGCACGAGGGTAAGCCGGCCGTTGATCGCTACCTGGAATTTCTCAAATCGGGCAGTTCTGATTATCCGCTTAATTTACTTAGAAAAGCTGGGGTTGATCTTACTACCCCGGAACCGGTAGAAAAAGCCTTGCATCTTTTTGCCCGTTTGGTGACGGAAATGGAAGCGGTGTTGAATGTTTGAGCATTGAGCCCAATAGCAAGCGTCAGGCCAAAAAGCCCTGGCGCTTTTTTGCTTAGTAAGGAAAGTGAGGGGTGAGGGGTAAGGTGTCAAAAGGACCGTCTACCGTCCGAAACCACTGAAAAAGTATCCTTTTTAAGCCGCCTGGGCGGCAACCCAATCACAATCTGGTCGGTTAACCACTAACGGAGATAATAACTTCAAAATGAGAACATGTAAACCCTTTAAGGCGGATACCAGCTTGGCTATCCGCTTTAAATTTACCGACAGGGCTGTTAGTTTGGCCT
>NZ_BBQT01000008.1 GCF_001570625.1 Syntrophomonas wolfei subsp. methylbutyratica
TTTTCAACTATATGAGCTGGCTACATATCGAGTTATTACTGCATCCTACCAAGCTAAATACTCATTACCAGAGCTAAAACTAAAGATACTTTTGCCACGCTACCAAAATTAATCAGAAAGTGGATATTATTTGGAAGGCCATAATATGCAATGTGATATATGCGCTATTGGCTGCGAGGTATTTGATGGAGACATATGGACTAGGTTAAATCACGTGGCAGGTTTACAAGTGTATGTTGAATCGGAAAAATTATGTTTGATATAATTGAGTTACGTTGGGTTTGTAAAAAGTATTATTAATCTAGTTGTAAAATTAGCAGGAAGTTTTATTTAAGAGTCGAATATAAAATATTTAAGAGGCTTGTTTTTTAATCCAATATAAAAAACTCAACATGCTTTCAAGAGCTTAACTCCGAGCTATCCCGCCTAAAGCGAAATGCCATGGTGGCTTAGCCGTTAGGGTAAACAGGGAAACAGGTTTGCCTCCATCATGATGAAAGGAGCGGTATTGTATTTATATCACGCTTTTTCATACTAACCCCCTATGGCCGGGGCCACAACCACCGACGAAAATGAGGGTATTACAGGGAATTATTGGACACTGCAACTTTAATAGTGACACCCGGGGCGGAACATCAGGAGTACCTGCAGGGTGATTTACTCAGATTAATATCAGCGTTAATCATAAAAATCAGCGTCCATCTGTCTCAAGATTTCAATTTTCTTTTTAATTAGGGGAAGCGTGATTATTATTTCTTGTCGTTAAACCTTGGAAAGGGGTTCGGCGGTGAAAGTATCAAGCATTGCCGGGTTTCCGCAAAGGAATCTGGTTAGGCCTGATATTTTATACTCAAAAATGGGGCCCTGAATCAAGGAAAAGTTGCCTTATAGTTCAATTCCAAATTATCTTGGAAGGCACCCCCTGTTTCAGTGTGGGGGTTTTTTTGTTGCCTAAAAAAATGGAAGGAGTGATAGTGGTGGATTTGGTAAAACTCATCATTAACGGAAAGGAGGTAGAGGCTCCGGCAGGAAGTACCATTCTACAAGCAGCTGAACTGGCTGGTATCGAGATACCCAGATTGTGCTATGACAAGGAGCTTAGCCCCCTGGGCGCTTGCCGCTTGTGCGTGGTGGAAGTAAAAGGCAACCGCCTGTTGCCGGCATCTTGCGTAACACCGGTGTTCCAGGGAATGGAAGTCGAGACTGAATCGCCAGCAGTAATGGAAGCGCGCAAGACGATCCTGGAATTATTGATTGCCAACCATCCCTTGGATTGCTTGACCTGTGAAAAAGCAGGCGCCTGCAAGCTGCAAGATTATTGCTATCGTTATGGGATTAAGGGAAGTCCCTTTGTCGGCCAAAAGCATGCCTATGCGATCGACGACAGTAATCCCTTCATAGTAAGAGATCTGAACAAGTGCATTTTATGCGGCGCCTGTGTCAGAGCTTGTGAAGAACTGACCGGTGCGGATAACCTGTCTTATTTGAAGCGGGGCTTCCACCGCAAGGCAACCACTGCCGGGGATGTCGACTACATCGATTCCGATTGCGTATTCTGCGGGCAGTGTGTAGCCGTATGCCCAACCGGGGCATTGACCGAAAAGACCATGGTTGGTCAGGGACGCCGCTGGGATATTGAACGGGTTAGGACCACCTGCCCATTCTGCGGCACCGGATGTAATTTCGATCTGGCGGTCAAAGACGGAAAGGTAATAGGCGTCCTGTCAAATCCGGATGCGCCCGTTAATCAACGCAGCCTTTGCGTTAAAGGACGCTTTGGCTGGGACTTCATCTATAACGAAAACCGGCTGACTACTCCGTTGATCAAGAAGAATGGACAATTTGAACCTGCTTCCTGGGATGAGGCTTTTAGCTTAATTGCTACGCGTTTTAAAGAGATCAAGGAAAAATACGGCCCCGATTCTTTTGCGGCTTTGAGTTCGGCTCGCTGCACCAATGAGGAAAACTTCCTGGTTGGCAAGTTCAGCCGTGCCGTAATGGGGACCAATAATGTTGACCATTGCGCCCGTACCTGACACGCGCCCACCGTGGCCGGTCTGGCCACTACTTTTGGAAGCGGCGCTATGACAAACCCGATCAGTGATATTACCAACGAGGCTGAGCTCATGTTCCTGATTGGAACCAATCCTACCGAAGCTCATCCGGTAATTGGCTACAAGATGAGACAGGCGGCCCGTCGGGGTGCTAAATTGGTAGTATGTGACCCACGCCATATCGACCTGGTTGATGAAGCCGACTACTGGCTGCGTCTGAAACCGGGTACTGATATACCTCTCCTGAATGGCTTAATGCACATTATTATCAAGGAAGGCCTTGAAGACAAGACATTCATAGAAGAACGCACCGAGAACTATGAAGAACTCAAGGCTATTGTGGAGTCCTACACTCCGGAACGGGTTTCCGAGCTTACCGGCATCTCAGTGGATGATCTGTACGCCGTGGCCCGCCTCTATGCTACCACCGATAAGGCCATGTTATTCTACACCCTGGGTATTACCGAGCATATCTGCGGAACCCGTAATGTTATGAGCTGTGCCAACCTGGCTATGCTGACCGGACACCTGGGCCGCCCGGGAACCGGAGTCTGCCCACAGCGCGGCCAGAACAACGTTCAGGGCGCCTGCGATATGGGCGCACTGCCCAATGTGTATTCAGGCTACCAGGCCGTAGGTGTGGATGCAGTACGGGAAAAACATGAAAAGGCCTGGGAAGCGAGCCTGTCACCCAAAGTAGGTCTCAAGATTCCGGAAATGTTTGAAGCGGCTCATGAAGGCAAAGTGAAAGCCATGTATATTCTGGGCGAAAATCCGGTTTTGACCGATCCGGATGCCAATCACATCAGAGGTGCTTTAGAAAAACTGGAATTCCTGGTGGTTCATGAACTGTTCCTTACTGAGACTGCCGCTTATGCGGATGTAATTCTGCCGGCGGCCAGTTTTGCCGAGTGTGATGGTACCTTCACCAATACCGAGCGGCGCGTCCAAAGGGTTCGCAAGGCAATTGAACCTATCCCCGGTCAGGCCAACTGGCAGACTATCTGTCAGATGTTTGTTGCTATGGGCTATCCCTTGAATTATAACAGCCCCAAGGAGATATGGGATGAGATGGCTTCCCTGTCGCCCTCCATGGCGGGCATCAATTTTGAGAGAATAGACCAGGAGAACAGCCTGCAGTGGCCCTGCCCCAGCTTAGACCATCCTGGTACCCCGGTTCTGCATGTTGGCAAATTTACCCGCGGTCTCGGTCTGTTCCAGCCTTCCGAGCATATACCGCCAGGTGAAATACCCGATGCCGAATACCCGTTCCTACTCTCCACCGGCAGAATACTGCAGCATTATAATGTAACCACTCCGTATTCCAAAGGCATCAGCAGCATTTGGAACAAGGAGATGTCGGAACTCAACCCGGTTGATGCTGATAAATTGGGCGTGGTAACTGGCGGCCAGGTTAAAGTCACCTCCCGTCGTGGGGAAGCGATAACTCAAATCAAAGTAACCGATAGAGTGTTGCCAGGGGTGATATGGATGTCTTTCCATTATAATGCTACCCCGACCAATGCCCTAACCAGCCATCACCTGGATCCGATTACTGGAACCGGTGAATATAAAGTGTGTGCTGTAAAGCTCGAAAAGGTATAGGAGGCCAGTTAAACAGCGGCCGCGTTCGAGATGGTTTTGCCAAAATCATCCGCAAAAAGACGTTAATATTTGTATGTAAATAGAATCTAGTCCAAACCCAATAAGGTTGGAGGTGAATAAGCAATGGCAGATTACAGAGAAATTATCAGCGCCTATAAAGAAGTTCCCGGCGGTATTATCGAAGCATATCATGCAGTGCAAAAAGAATACAGCTACATCCCTGAGGACGCGGTGGTTTATGCGGCTCAAGTGTTTGATATGCCCAAGGCCAAGGCCTACGGAGTTGCTACTTTTTATTCCTATTTGCAGGTTGGCCCCCGGGGCAAAAATGTCATTCGTATTTGTGAAAGCGCACCCTGCCATATCGCGGGTGCTGATAAGGTTGTGGCTGCTCTGGAAAAGGAACTGGGTATCAAAATGGGGGAAACCACCCCTGATGGCAAATTCACTCTGGAATTTGCCGAGTGTGTAGGGCAGTGCCAGGCCACACCGGTTATAACAATCAACAGTCAACCGTATGGGGATGTAACAGCTGATAAGGTTGCTGCTATCCTCGCAGAGTACAAGTAAAGAAGGGAGGGTAAAAAATGGCCGAGGAAATGCGCATAGTACTGCGCAATTACGGCAAAGTTGATCCGTTGAACATCGATAGTTACACCCAGGTGGGCGGATATCAAGCCTTAGCCAAAGCTAAGAGCATGAGCCAGCCAGATCTGATTGAAGAGGTTAAGAAGTCAGGATTACGGGGCCGTGGCGGCGCCGGATTTAACACTGGTATGAAATGGGGTTTTTCCTACGGCGTAAAGGCCGATCAGAAATACGTTATTTGCAATGCCGATGAGGGTGAGCCGGGAACTTATAAAGACCGGATTATCATGGAGAATGACCCGCAGAGCGTCCTGGAAGGGATGGCTATTTGCGGGTATGCAATAGGAGCCAATAAGGGCTATATCTACTGCCGGGGCGAGTATCCCTACGTTGTGGAAATCCTCAATAAAGCCATAGCCCAGGCCAGTGAAAAGGGCCTCCTGGGCGACTTCAATATCGAAGTGCGCATGGGAGCCGGGGCCTATGTGTGTGGCGAAGAAAGCGCACTTATTGAGTCTATAGAAGGGCACCGGGGTGAACCCCGCTTCAAGCCCCCATTTCCACCGGTTATCGGCTTGTGGGGCAAGCCCACTATTGTCAACAATGTAGAAACCTTTGCCAATATTCCCGCCATTGTTGACAAGGGCGCGGATTGGTACAAAGGCATTGGCGCGGCGGGCTATCCAGGAACCAAAGTCATGACCTTGACGGGAGATATTGTCAACCGCACTGTTATTGAAGTGCCTACTAACACCACCATCCGCCAGGTATTGAACGATTTTGGCGGAGGAATTGCCGGTGGCAAAAAGTTCAAGGCGGTGCAAATAGGAGGAACATCTGGCGGATTCATACCCGAATCACTGCTCGATACCCCGATCGACTTCGATTCCATGTCAGCCATTGGCGCTACCCTGGGGTCAGGAGCCTTCTTCGTAATGGATGAGACCCGGGATATAGTCGATGTAATTGATCGCATAAGCAAGTTCTTTGCTCATGAATCGTGCGGCAAGTGCACCCCCTGCCGGGAGGGAACTCAGCGCATGCATGAAATGCTGCACCGGGTGAAAAACGGCGGAGCAGTTGCCGGCGATCTAGACTTTATGGAGAGACTGGGAAGCGTTATGTCCAAAGCCTGCTTGTGTGGTTTGGGACAGGCGGCTCCGGCTCCAGTGCTAACAACCTTAAAGCATTTTAGAAACGATTATACAGCCAAGTTTAATTAATGCTCTATAATCCCAGATTATGTTTATTATGTACCGGGGGCCATAAACCCCCGGTACACAATCTTGTGCTATAAGTTCGGGCAATAAAAATGATTAATGAGAAAAGTGAGGAGTGAGGGGTAAGGAGCGCTGATGCTTGTGTCTTAATCTACGATTAATTTAGCTTTAACCATGACGGGTTCTTCCCCCGACCTTTTATGTACATCTAACAGTAAAGGAATATTTCCCGTATTAATATCTTTTCGGTTTACCGGCAGGGCGTAGGCATGGCCCTGTTCAATAATCATTTCTCCTCGGTGCAGGCTGCGCCCCGACTTTAAATGTTCAATGGGACTGGCCAGCTCTATATTAAACCAATCACCTTTATACAATAACTCTCCTTTTAACTTAAGCAGGGCCGGTTTTACCAGAGCTTCAAACAATATTCCGGCTGCAGAGGGGCTGCCGGACAGATTGAAAATAAGTTTGCCATCAAGAAGGGCGGCCGAAGTATTTTTGCCGGGAAAGACGTTTATACCTTTGAAAAGAAGCTGGGCATTCAAATACTCGAACGCGTTGCGAACCAAGTCGAAAAGGCCGTTGCCGGTCCCCCCGCTGATTATTATCATATCAGAGACCCGTGCCGCCTTTTTTATTGCAGCTATAATGGTGTGCAGGTCATCATTAATTACAGAAGGCGACAGCGACGGTAAAGCTCTGCTGCTGTTTATTTTGCATGCTAATAGGCTCCGGTTGCTGCAATATATGCATCCTGTTTTGATGGGGGACCCGGGTAAAAGCAACTCATTTCCCGTGTCTATAATATATACACGAGGCACTTTGTATACCGGCACCCTTTCTATGCCACAGGCGGCTATTCTTTCCAGGATTTCCGCTTTTAAAACCTGCCCTTTGGCGGCAACTCTATCTCCAGCCATCAATTCGTGGCCGGCTCTTCGTATATTTTCACCCCGCCGCGGCCTGATGCTGACAATTATATAGTTTTCATTTATTATCTCAACGTCCTCTTGTTTGATAACGGCAACGCTGCCCTCTGGAAGCAAAGCCCCGGTCATAATTCTACAGGTTTCCCCGGGCCTTGTTGGCCTGTTTTCAATTGAACCAGCTCCGATAATAGAAGCTACTCTCAAACGCAACGATCGTCCGGTTTGCAGTCTTTTAAGATCAGTCTTGCCAATCGTATAGCCATCCATTGCCGAACGGTCAAAATTGGGTATATCAATAAAGCTGGCTATATTATCCGCGGCCACCCGCATATAGGCATTATCGATGTGCAGGTACTCGGTGTCCAGGGCTTGAATGCTTTCACAGCTTATATCAACAGCTTTATCTAAACTAACAGCTTCTAATATCTTATCATTAACCAACTGTAGTCTACTCATAAATAACCTACCTCATTTATCGCGCATTTCCTTTTTTGTTCTATAAAGAGGTGAAATATATCCCCCGATGTTTTAAAACCCTCAGTATATATTTCTTTATTTATTATACATCCATTATAGTAAATTGTTAGGCTTAATATGAAATAATTATGTTTAATTTTTTTAGTGACAAAATAATAGCATTATGTTATATTGTGTTTGAGATAGTTGGATGTATATAGCATACGGTGTATTATTCTGTGTATGGTTGGCGTATGATTAAGACAATTGTATAGCTCCAAGCCTTTAGACCTAAAGCAAAGCCATGGTTTCTAGGCCTCTGGGTATAGTTGGAAACGATTGTGCCTCCCCGTATTTTTGGAAAGGAGCCTAAAAAGCCTGGTTCAAAGCAGGTAGTACTTGCTGGGCCATAATGGGCATAAAATCCAAAAATATTTTTTTATGCCCCTGGCCTTTGCTGGAGGCATTTTTGCTTATCCCATAAATGCAATCAGGTACTCTGGCAAAAAGAGTATCTGCTGGTAGTAGTAGTTTTTAAGGGAGGTAGAGATTGGTTATGAAATTTACTCGTCGTGGTTTCCTGAAGCTTTCAGGTCTCTCCGTTGCCGCGGTTGCTTCCGGCTTGGGGTTTGACTTGGAAGCAACTGCCGCACACGGGCACGCACTGAAGCTGGCAGGGTGCACAAAGATACCCAGCATCTGTCACTTCTGCTCAGGTGGATGCGGGCTTCTCCTGCATATTAAGGATGGAAAACTGGTCCACCTTGATGGGAACCCGGACAATCCCATCAACGAAGGTACCCTTTGCCCCAAGGCGGCAAGCCTGGCGCAGGTGGCCTATTCTCCGGAACGTCCGAAAAATCCGCTTTATCGTGCTCCGGGTTCTGACGAATTCGTGGATATTACCTGGGAAGAAGCTTATGATCGTATTGCCAAGAAAATCAAGGAAGTCAGAGATAAGACCTGGACGAGCACCGAGGAGATTACGAATGCCAAGACCGGAGCCAAAGAAACCGTTACCGTGAATCGGGCGGAAGGCATTTGTATGATAGGTTCGGCCGAGGTTGATAATGAGGAAAGCTACCTGCTTTCCAAACTTGCCCGCCTGATCGGGACACCATTCCACGAACACCAGGCCCGTATCTGACACGCGCCCACGGTGGCTAGTTTGTCACCTTCATTTGGACGCGGCGCCATGACCAACTCCTGGCAGGATATGCAAAACTCCGAATGTTTCTTGATCGCAGGCAGCAACTGTGCGGAATGCCATCCCATTGCTATGAAATGGGTTAACCGCGCCCGGGCGAAAGGCGCCAAGGTTATTGTTGTTGACCCGCGCTTCACGCGCACCGCTTCCCAGGCGGATGTCTTCGCCCAAATCCGTCCCGGAACCGATATTGCTTACCTGGGTGCAATGATCAATTATTACATCGAGAATAGGCTTTATGATGAGTTCTATGTTTTGAATTTCACCAATGCGCTTTATAAGATAAGCAAAGATTTTGGATTCAAAGACGGTATGTTTTCCGGTTTTAACCCTGAAACCAGGAAGTATGATTATGCAAGCTGGGCCTATCAACTGGATGCCGAGGGTAAACCGGTAAAGGCAGACAGCCTGGATGATCCGGATTGTGTTTTCCAGAAACTCAAAACCCATTATTCCAGATATACCTTTGAAGTAGCTTCAAACATCACCGGAATACCGGTTGCCAAAATAAAACAGATAGCCGACACCTTCGCTGCAGCCAAACCAGGCAACATCTTCTACGCCCTGGGCATGACCCAGCACACCACCGGTGTGCAGGGTATTCGTTGCTACGCCATCATCCAATTGCTACTGGGCAATGTGGGCAAGGCCGGTGGCGGCATCCAGGCCCTGCGCGGCGAGCCCAATGTTCAGGGTTCCACCGATATGGCCAACCTGAACGCCAACTTGCCTGGATATATCCCTTATCCTACTAATCAAGAAAAGACCTTGAATGATTTTGCTGCGAAACACGGCTCGGTCCAGTATAAACCAATAGTAGCCCTGCTCAAGGCCTGGTTCGGCGCGAATGCTACCGCCGAAAATGAATACGGATATCAGTGGCTGCCCAAGAACAATCCAGCAAATATGCCTATTCAACCCCAGTTCTTCAGCAAAATGGAAGAAGGACAGTTTAAGCTTCTCCTCAACTGGGGCTCCAACTCCACGGTTTCCATCCCGGACAGAAAACTGGTGGCTAGAGGCCTATCTAGTCTGGAAATGCTGGTAGTGGCCGACATATTTAACACCGAAACCGCCCAGTTCTGGAAAGAAGAAGGATTAAATCCGGCCAAGATTCCGACCGAGGTAATCTTCCTGCCGGCGGCCTTCGTTTATGAAAAGGCCGGCAGCATGACCAATTCTTCCCGCCTGGTCCAGTGGAAGGAAGTGGCATTAAAACCCCTCAATGACTGTCACCCGGATTTGGATATGCTGGACCACATCTTCAAGAGAGTTCGCGCCCTTTATAGCGGAAGCAATGACCCCAAGGATGAACCAATTTTAAAAGCCAACTGGGATTATGGCGATCATGAAGCAAGCGCATTAAAAGTCCTCCAGGAACTCGGCGGCTATAACGATACTACTGGCAAACCTATTGCCGCGATAGGCGAATATCTGGCAGCACCGATTGGCACGGTTTCCACCGGATGCTGGGTATATGCAGGGGTAACTCCGGAAGGCAAAAACCTGGCAGACCGCCGGGGCAATGCTGATCCCACCGGTCTGGGCCTGAATAAAGATTATGCTTTTGCCTGGCCGGGCAATATCCGCGTTCTCTATAACCGGGCTTCTTGCGATGCCCAAGGGCAGCCGGTCGATTCCAAACGCAAGCTGATCTGGTGGGATCCCGTCCAGAATCTCTGGGTCGGCAATGACGGACCCGATGTGGTCGACAAGACCAAAGGTCCTGATACACCGGAAGGAAAGATTGGGTTCAAACAGAATCCTGAAGGAGTAGGACGCTTATTCGCAGCTACTTATAAGAGTGGTACAGTTGCGCCAGAAGGTACTGCGGCTGTCGTCCCGATTCGTGGAGCAGGTATGACGGTTGATGGACCGATGCCGGAGTTCTATGAGCCGATTGAAAGCCCGACCGCCAATCTTCTGCATCCTGAGGTGCAGAGCAATCCTTGCGCCAAGATTGTTTCAAAAGAGTTTGGCAACCCGGATGAATATCCCTATGTCCTTACCTCCTATGGGGTTGTCGAGCACTTCTGCGCCGGGGCGATTACCCGCAACATTCCCTGGCTGAATGAGATAGCGCCTGAGCCTTATGCTGAAATAAGCAAAAACCTGGCCCATAAAATTGGTGTTAAAGAAGGGGATGAAGTCGAAGTATCCTCTGCCCGTGGCAAGTTAGTAGTGCGTGCCCTGGTGACTGACCGAATCCAGACTCTTAAAATCAACGGTAAAGATCAGGAGACCATCGGTATGCCGTGGAGCTGGGGCTTTGCCAGCTTGAGTCCTGGCCCCAGTACTAATAATGTGACAATGAATGCATGCGATCCCGGAGCGGGTACTCCTGAGTATAAATGCTGTCTTGTCAACATAAGGAGGGCTTAACGATGGCGAGAAAAATGGTTTTTATTGACACCTCATTATGTACTGGGTGCAAGGCCTGTTCCGTAGCCTGCAAAGCGTGGAATGATCTTCCGGCTGAAAAGACACAACGCATAAGCAGTTATCAGACCCAGGCTGACTTTACACCCAATACCTGGACCTATGTCAGGTTCAGAGAAGAGTACAAAGATAAAAAAATGCGTTTTAATATGCTGAAACTCCAGTGCTTCCACTGCGCCGATCCAGCTTGTATGAAGGCCTGTTCTTCCCAGGCCATCTATAAGACAGAATCGGGATATACATTGATCGATAAAGACAAATGCATTGGCTGCGGATATTGTGCGGCGAACTGCCCATGGGGCGTTCCCAAGATTGACGAAGCTGCTAATAAAGCTTACAAATGCACCGGTTGTATTGATCGCGTTGAAAGCGGTATGAAACCGGCATGTGCTCAAACCTGCCAGCCCGGCGCGATACAGTTTGGCGATTATGATGAGATAATGCCCCAAGCCCAAGCCCGCGTTGCAGAGCTTCAATTAACCAATCCGAAAGCACATCTGTATGGCAATGAATTGATGGGCGGCACGACTTATGTTTATCTGCTGCAGGATAGACCGGATGCTTATGGGCTTCCTTTAAATCCTACAACACCGATATCCTTGACTCTTTGGAAAGATATAGTTTATCCGCTGGGTGGTATAGCGATTGGCGCTTCGGCTGCAGCTATCACTTGTGGGGTTATTGTCAATTTAGTAAGGGGCAATTATGCCAACCGAGCGAAAAATATCGCGGCATCCCACGACGAAGGAGGTAAGTAGATATGGCAAAAGAGGTATATCGTTTTTCCGCGGGAGAGCGTTTTGTGCACTGGTGTCACGGCGTTGCATTTTTGCTGTTGCTTTTTACCGGACTGGGAGTGCTCGTCTACGCTTTTCAGCCGGCTATGAACGTATTCGGCGGGATTCAAGTTACACGAAATATTCACCGTGTCGTTGCTGTGCTGTTTACGTTAGGTATGATAATAGGATTCATTGGCAAAGGACAAGGCGCACGCCAGATGCGGCGCTGGTTTAAAGACGTAATTAACTTCCGTAAAGATGACTTCGATCATGCCAAGAATTTTGGTATAGAATTCTTTGGCGGCCATAAACCATTCCCGCCCCAGGGCAAGTTTAACGGCGGCGAAAAGCTGAACTCTATGTTTACCATCCTGGGAACACTTTGTATTGTTACCAGCGGCTATATTATGTGGTTTGCTTCAGGTCCAAGTTTGCTGCTACAGTGGGCGTATCCTATACATGCGGCCTGCGCACTTTTTATGGCTGCCCTTTTGATTGCCCATTTATATCTGGGAATACTTCATCCCGATTCAAACCAGGCTCTAAAGGGTATTTTCACCGGTTGGGTTCCTGCCAAGTTTGCTTATGAGCACTATGAAAAATGGTATAACGAAGAGGCAAAAGAAACCATGAAAGGATAAGAGGAGAATTTGTATGGCTGCAGGAAAAAGCAAATTGGTAGTTGCGGAAAATATGGAACAAGCCTACCAGAAGTATCGTCAGCTCAAACTAGAGGTTGATGCCTGGCGGCAGGAACGTGGTTCATACTGGCTTGCTAGTTTAAGCCTGAATGAAGAATCTCCATATTTACCTATTGTTGATTTACCTCAAGGTGCAATTATCGAGCTTTGGCAGAGATTAAATCTCTCTGCCAAAGTAGAAATCAATGATTCAGACTTGTGGGAAATGTGGGAGCAATTGAAGTCAGGCAACAACATGATGGAAGCAGAAATGGCAACACGCCTCCAGATAGCGGTTAATGGTGTAGCTAAACTGGCCAGTCAGACCGTCAATGAAAAGGGAGTACCGGAGCAAAAGTATAATCCCCGCGCATCAGAGAATCCGGAGAAAAATGTAGCCGCTTGTCCGGTTTGCGGCGAAATATCGACTTTGGCGGTTCTGACCGCACCGGACGGGAAAAGAGTAATGCACTGTAACACATGCAACTTTGAATGGCCTGTACAGCGAACCGGATGTATGTATTGCGGAAGCGAAGATTCCAAGAAATTGTTTTATCTCAAAAACGAGGCGTTTCCCGGAATTGAAATGGGTGTTTGTCAGGTTTGTGGGCAATATTTCAAGGAAATCGATGGGCGTATGCTTTATGCTGCGGATTATCTTTGGGAAGATATGAGAACGCTTCCGTTGAATTATGCAATCGAACGCTGGATAGAAGAACAGGTTAGAAAAGATAATCAAATCAACTAGTTAAGCCAAATAATATGAAATTAATATATTGGGGAATTAATCGCAGCGAAGGCTAGTCTTGATAGTATCTCTGGTAACATGATGCTATAGACTGTGTGCCATAATTATTGATGAAAAAGCTTAGGCTTTTCATACATCCCAATCTTTTTCTTCCCGCTTTTGCGGGAAGCTTTTTTTTTAAGGATAAGGCAACGATCGTACATGAAAATTATAAAGAAGAGAAAACTAGTAGCGACAAACGAAACTTAGTAAAGATAGCCATTTTAAATAAGAAACGGTAACTACAAATTCTTAAAATAAATAGGAAAAAAAACAATAAAGGGAATATATGAAATCTCAAAACCCCAGGTAAGTTGACACGATTCTCCCCTGGTGTTATGTTAAAAGTACAATAAAAATCGGCAAAAATGAATTATGATAGATTTATGAGTTGCTACCCCTATGAGCAATCCTGTTAAGCGAGAACATTTACTGATAAGCGGAAGGAGTCGAATAACCATTACTAAACGTCCGCCTCTTACCCCAGAAGAAGCTGCTCAAATACTTAAAATTTCTCGATACACCCTGTACGAGCTAATCAAACGGGGAGAAATTCCCTCATGGCGCGTTGGAAGAAAAATACGTATTGATTATGATTCGCTAATGCACTACTTGCAGGGAGACTCAGGTGAAAAACGCCCCCGGGGATATTCTGACGCGCAGGAGGATGTATCTTCAGATAATGGTTTTTGTTTTATGGGCAGCCATGATCTATCTGTTGAATTGCTGGCAGAGTTTTTAAATCACTCCTCTTCTTCTCTTTCCCTTAAGACTGTTTTTAAAGGCAGTATGCAAGGCTTGGTTGCTCTTTACCACAGAGAAGCGCAAGTAACCGGCATTCATCTTTGGGATGAAAAATTACAGGAATACAATCTACCCTTCGTAGAACACATACTTCTGGCTGAAGCTTATAAGGTTGTTAACCTGGTTCAAAGAACCCAGGGCTGGATTGTCGCCGCAGGCAACAAGCACAATATCAATTCCTGGGAGGATATCACCAAAAAAGGTTGTCGCTTTGTAAACCGACAGAGAGGCTCCGGCACCCGTTTAAGAATAGATCAATACTTGTTGGAAAACAACATACCAGTCCGCCAAATTCAGGGCTATGAAATAGAAGAACAGACTCATTGGGGAGTTGCACTTAAGGTTGCTAATGGAGAAGCTGATTTCGGCATTGGCATTCAATTTGCTGCCCAAAGGATGGGTTTGGATTTTGTGCCCCTGTTTAAAGAAAGGTTTGACCTGGTTATTCTTCAGGAAACAGCAGAAAAGCCTGAATGGCAGCAGATACAGGCAGTTGTAAACTCAATTGCATTTAAACGGGCGGTTGAACAGCATAGTGGCTATGATACCTCCCTGACTGGAAAGATCGTCTACGAAACTCCCCATTCTGCAAAGGCGCGTTCTTAGGACTACCTGCCTGAACTAAACTCTATGATCTTGCTCAGGCTAAGGAGAAGGCTCTTTTAGTTCCAGGCGAGCTTAGCACATTTCTAATATTCCCTTTGGTCGCAAAGACTCTTTACCCTGTGAAAGTAAGATTCTTCACTAATATTCTGCTCGGGATGATATTTACAGGATAAATAAGGTTGGGTAAGAATAAAGGCAGGCAATTTTCCAATGCGTAAGAATAAACGAAGGGGTTTACTTTTATTAATAATCCTTATACTCACTCTGCTCGTGATTAAGTATGGTAATCTCTTGATGTCTCATTTTAACTATCCTAGTTTTATGGAAAGGCTGCCCTTCGGAGCTAAATGCGAAGTGCCGCTCGCAATTTCTTCCCAGGATAATAACCAGAACGGAATTGCTGATGCCTTGGATATTGTTGATGGTGCTCGTCAAGAGGTTAAAAGAGGCACTCAATATGATAGCTCCTATTATTCGCAAGGGTATCCTCCTGAAGGCAAGGGAGCCTGTACAGATGTAATTTGGCGTGCCTTGCAGACGGCCGGTTATGACCTGCGTGCTTTGGTGGACGATGACATAAAAAAAGCCCCTGCTGCTTACGGAACCACCGGCAAGAATCCGGATTCAGCTATCGATTACCGCCGCGTAAGGAATTTGCAGGTGTTTTTTCAGCGCCATGCTGAAGAATTAACTGCGGAGGTAAAGCCCAGAGATACAGAGAACCTGGTTAACTGGCAACCGGGAGATATTGTAGTATTTGCTCCTCCGTTAGAGCATATTGGAGTAATATCAGATCGGCGCCGCCGGGATGGGGTGCCCCTAGTTATACATAATGGCGGACCCCGTGCCAGTGAGGCAGATGCTCTAACGAATTGGCCTACCAAGATAATATATCATTTCAGATTTATAAGCGATAAAAAAGCCGGGGCGCTGTAAATACAGCACCACGTGAGGGTAATAGAGCAAATAGATGCTAAAGCCCTGGGTGATTTTATAGGACGGCAATGATTGCATTGATGATTTTGACTACCCGCCAGATTACCCAAAGTTTAAGATACGCTGTGATAACCAGCAATTATCCTGGCTCAAGAAATACCTGGTTAATCTTGCCTTATACAATTGCGGTCAGATTTTCGCTATAATAGATTAAGCAAAAGGAGGCAGAATCGGTGGTAGTTTCATTAATAGGATTAGCGCTTGTGGTTATAGTGTTGATATTAGCAGCTACTGCAATATCCGCAAGCAGAGGAAATTCTAAAGAGGGTGGGAACATTATGATGAAAAACGTTTATATTTATGTGGTGTTATTTGCAACACTAATGATGATAATCGGCGGAAGCGTAAGCGCATTTATGGCCATTGCCGATATTGTTACTCCTGCTCCTTATCATCAGTCATTTGAAGAATATAGACAATGGGGTTTGGAAAAGTCTGAAAATGCGAATACCAAAGCTAATCTTAGCGAGGCTGAGCTAAGAGCAAGATATGACGCTCTGATTGTAGCTGAAAAAGACCGTCAAGTTAACCGAGCTAAAAATAGGCTGGTAAAAAGCATGGGTTGGATCATTATTCCACTACCGGTATTTATAGTTTTTCAAAGACGGCTAAAGTCAAGCCCGGAGGTTTAAATTACCAGTCAGTGTTTTCAATACCTTTTAAATTTCGCTGTAATTCATTTCTTCATCCCGGGGCAGCCTGGACTGAAAAACCTGGCCTGTTAATAACCTCCATAACAATATGCCGGAGAGTATACCGGATAAAGCTACGGCCAGTGGTTGGCTCCAATAGACACCGGTAACGCCCCAGAAGGAAGCAAAAAATACCGCCAGCGGGCAGCGAAAAACGAGCAAGCGGGCAATAGAAGTGAACAGTGAATACCAGGGCCGTTTCAGGCCTTGTGCTGTACCAAATAAAGCCAGTTCCAGCGGGGCAAAAATATGGGCTAGGGCGGCTATGCGTATGGCATGCATGGCCAGTTCGGTGACCTGGGCATCGGAGCGGAAGGGCAGCACCAACCAGGGAGCTCCCAGGATCAGAACGGCCATAATGGGCAGAATAATCAGCCCCGTTCCCAGGAGAAAGATGCGCACCCCGCTGCGAATGCGCTCCCAGTTTTCTTGCCCGTAGTTAAAGGCTACATAAGGGATCAAGGCTCCCGCCATGCCGTAAAGGGGAAGCAGGCCCATCATTTCCAGGCGGGCCATAATGTTCCAGGCGCCTATAGCCGCAGGCCCAAAGGATGCCAGTACCGCATTCAGCAGGGAAAGACCCAGGGGGCTGACCAGTTGAGAAATAGTAACGAAGATGCCTAAATGGCTTATCTTTTTCCAGTAAAGAGGCATGTCTTTACGCAGGTATAGCAAGGGAACGGGTAGTTTGGCTTGCTTGAGCCGGCGGTAAATATAGACCGCTGATAGCAGCTGTCCCATCAGGGTGGCAATGGAGGCCCCGGCTATGCCCCATCCCAGGTAAAACATCAGGATAGGATCCAGGGTCAAATTTACCGCATTGCCTATGAGCATGGCTTTCATGGGCATCAGGGTATTGCCATGGCTCATAGAGATGGCTTCGCCAATCATCACATAGGCCATAATGGGAAAGCTCAAAACCAGCCAGAAGGTATAGGGATAGGCCTCTGTCAAAACCGGGCCCCGGGCCCCCAGGAAATGATAAAAGCCGGTACAGAGTCCGGGGATCAACAAAAGAAACAGGGGCAGTATGCTTAACAAAAGCAGCGGCAGGGCCGACTCTGATAATTTGGCTGCTTCTTCCGGCTTATCCTGACCGCGCGCCTGGCTCATAAGGGTGGTGGCTCCTATCTGTGCTCCTTTCCCCAGTGAAAGAACCAGATAAAAAAGGGGCATAGATAGAGACTGGGCCGCCAGCGGAGCTGAACCCAACCAGGCGATAAACATGGTGTCAACGAATTCATAGAGGTTTTGAAAGAACATGGAGATCATAGCCGGTATAGCCAGGGCTAAAAGGACGCGAAAGACAGGATCGCTACCCATATCCAGCTGCCTTGAGGGTTCATTATTCATCTATCTAAACACCCCTAAAGTATTATAATTTTATTAATCCCCATGGCCAGAGGCCACAAACAACGATGAAAAGTGAGTTAGTAGGGGCTTGAATGGTAAGATGTAGCAGGAAAGATCCCCTTCTCGACTGAAGCCCGATGACTGACGACCTTTTCATATTAGAGACTGCCAGATCTTCAAGGGCAGCTTGCTGGCCAGCAGGCGGCGATATTCTGCCGAGGCTCTGACATCACTGATGGGAGACACTAAAGCAGCCATGCTTTGCCCCAGTCTGCCTAGTATTATGGGGCTGAGCTTTTCCCCGATTAAAGTATTTTCCACTTCCGGAAAGCGCATAACGGTGGGGCCGGTACTGCCCCAGGCGAAGCGGCCCTCTAAAATGCGCTTATCTTCCGCAAATTGTAGGAGGGAAGCCATACTGCATATGGCAATCGCCAGGGCTTTACGCTGGCCCACTTTAAAGTAAAACCCCTGGCTATGCGGAGCGGGAATGGAAATGCGAATCTTATAGAGGATTTCATTGCTGCCGAGCAGGGTTTGACCGGGTCCCTGAATAAAATCCTGAATGGGAAGCAAGCGGCTGGTAGCAGCGTTTTTTAGTTCCAGGCCGGCATTCAGCACATAAAGTGGGGGCAGGGTATCGCCCGCCGGGGAAGCTGTGCAGATATTCCCGCCGATAGTCCCCATATGACGGATAGGCGGAGAGCCCAAGACCGCAACCGCCTGATGCAAGACGGGAAGCTGGGTTTGAATGATGGGACTGTCCAGCAGTTGCTGGTGCGTAACCATGCTGCCGATGCAAATTTCGCCGTCCTGCCGTTCAATTTGCCTTAATTCGGCTATATTCTCCAGAGCCAGAATTACCGCAGGCGGCAGTTTTCTATCGCGTATCTTTACCAGTAAATCCGTTCCTCCGGCCATGATAAGCGCAGCCGGGTTTTCTTGCTTTATGGTCCATAATTCTTCCAGCGTATGGGGCAGAAACACTTGACTCATAGCTTATCCCTCATTTCTGCTGCCGCGCTTTCTACCGCATCAATGATCTTCTGATAGCCGGTACAGCGGCACAGGTTGCCGCTCAGGGCTGCACGGATTTGCTGGCGGTCCGGAGCTGGATTGCGCTGCAAGAGGTCAACGGTCGCCATAAGCATTCCCGGGCTGCAGAACCCGCACTGGACCGCTCCTTTATCTACGAAGGCCTGCTGAATCGGGTGAAGCTTTTTCCCCGGCGACATCCCTTCGATAGTGGTAATACTCCGGCCCTGCAGCTGGGCGGCAAGCATCAGGCAGGAAAGCTTGCTGACACCGTCTACCAGAATGGTGCAGGCGCCACATTCACCGGAGCCGCAAGCTTCTTTGGTACCGGTATACCCCAGTTCTTCCCGCAGCAGGTCAACCACCCGGCGATCAGGGAGATAATCAATCTCCTGCTTTATCCCGTTTAACTCAAATGCAATCTTCATTCTGCTGCCCTCTTTTCCAGGATTAATAATAGTTGTTCGGCGGTAAGCGGACTTTTAAAAATATGCTGGCCCACGGCCCGGGCAATTCCATTGGCAATCGCCGGCAAGGCGAGATTAATCACGATTTCCCCGATTCCCTTCATACCAAAAGGACCGCTTTCTTCCACGCTTTCCACCGCTATACTCAATATATCCGGTACATCCATAGATGTAGGTAAAATGTAAGTGGCCAGGTTACGGGTCATAAGCTCTCCCCGGTCAAGCTTAAAATCCTCCCACAGGGCGTAACCCATGCCCTGAACCGCACCACCCTGAACCTGCTGTTCATAAAGCTGAGGATTGAGTACCTTGCCGGCATCGGTTGCGGCCAGGTAATCGCTGATTTCCACTTCCCCGGTGAGTTCATCGATTTGCACTCTAGCCAAATGACAGGCAAAGGCAAAAACCCGGTGGGGGAATCCGGCAGCGCGTATGTCCGGGTTGATTTTATCCGGATAGCGGTTTACCGGTGCCGTATAGGAGTAAATTGAAACACGCTCCTCGGGCCGCATACTCGCCGCGACCAGGCCCAGGGGGATTTCCCGTCCGCTGGGGAGATGATTCAGCCGGCCGGAACTCAACAAGAAATCTTCAGCATAGAGGCCCATACCCATATTGCAGGCTCGGGTGAGGATGCGTTCTTTTAGCTGGAGGGCAGCTGCCTTTAAGGCGTTTCCATAGGAATAGGTAGTGCGGCTGGCGGCGGAAGATCCTGAAGGCAGAGTTTGCAGGGTATCGGGCTGAATCAATTCGAAGCAGTCAGCTGTCTGTCCCAAAACTTCCGCGGCGATTTGTACATTGGTGGGATTGTTCCCCTGTCCCATATCCGCCACCCCGGAATATATCCGAAAACGACCATCAGGCAACAGTTCAATTTTAGCATTGGCAATATCTGCCACCATAGGACCATAGCCGGTTCCCTGCAAGCCGGCGGCAATACCAACGCCTCTTAGCTTAAAGGGGGGAGCCTGGCTGACCCAGGCCTGGCGCGAGGTCCATAGCGGGTGTTCTTGCAGTTTTTCCAGGCAGGGAATGATGGCGGTAGAATTGCTCATCCACACCCCAGCTCCCGTTTCATCTCCACGCATGACGGCATTCTTGAGCCGGAAAGCCAGTGGGTCCCAGGCGATTTTATCCGCCAGGATATCCATCATCTGCTCCAGCCCGGCCAGAACCTGGGGTGCGCCAAATCCGCGAAAAGCCCCGCCCACCGGGTTGTTGGTATAAACAGAGAACCCCTCTATCAGAGCATGGGGTATACGATAGACCCCTGCGGCATGCTCCATGGCCAGGGCCAGTACCGGCCCGCCCAGGGAAGCATAAGCACCGGTGTCCAGCACGATTCGGCAGTTCATGGCGTACAGTGTCCCATCTTTTTTACAGCCCAGTTCATAGTGAACCCGTCCGGGATGCCGTTTGGTGGAAGATAGAAAACTCTCCTCCCGCGAATTCCACATTTTGACCGGACGTCCTCCGCTATGTAGTGCTGCCAGTCCCAGCAATCCTTGCACCGTTATCCCATCCTTGCCCCCGAAGCCGCCTCCCAGGTAGGGGGCTATTACCCGGATTTTATCAAGCGGCCAACCCAGGGCATAAGCCAGCTCATTTCTATCCCGCCAGGGGGTCTGGGTGGAGGCGATGATTGCCAGGATACCCTCTTCATCGACCCGGGCGACCCCGGCCTCGGTTTCCAGGTAAGCGTGTTCCTGCCAGGGCAGTTGAAAATCAGCCTCTGCCACAGCGTCACACTCGCTCATAGCGGCTATGCTGTTCCCGCGTACAACTCTGCCGCCCAGCAGGAGGTTTTTATCATTGCGGTTTTCATGCAGCAGCGGTGCGTTCTCCGCCAGGGCTGCTTCCGGATCAAAGACCGCCGGCAGTGGTTCATATTTAATGACAATTTTATCTATGGCTTCCTGCAGTACTGTTTTATTCTCTGCCAGCACCAGCACTACCGGATCTCCTTTATAGCGTACCTTGCGGTCGGCGAGTACCGGTTGATCCATTTCCGGCACCCCCACCCGGTTGGCGCCTTTTATATCTTCATGGGTCAGTACGGCAAAGATGCCCGGGAGATTGCGCACCGGGGAAATATCTATTTCCTTGATCAGGGCATGAGGATGATCCGAGCGTTTAGCCCCGGCCCAGAGAAAATTATCCGGATAGTAATCGGCCGCATATTTTTCCAAGCCAGATATTTTTCCAGGCCCATCAACCCGCTTCAGACTGCTGCCGATAGGGCTTGCATAAGTTGTCATCCAAGGACTCCCTCCTTTTAAGCATCGAAAAAAGCTGCTTAAGCAGTTTCAACACAGCGCTGCAACGAGGCGGGGATTAGAACCCGCCTGTTTTGTTAATAGGCGACCGCTTAAAGAAGCACTCTGCGGGCACTACTGATGTTCGCTTCGCTCACTATTAAAGAAGCACCCTGCGGGCACTACTGATGTTCGCTTCGCTCACTATTTAAGAAGCGGGGGACATTATTTTACCTCGTTATATCCAATGTCAAGAGATGCTGGTATTGTTCCGCTGTATCCATATCCAGAAGAATAGCCTTATCAGGGACGGCTATGTTAACGCTTTTATCTTCATGTTGACGCAGCAGCCCTTTCAGCCCGCCTGCACCCTCCCACTGCAATATCCGCTGGCGCATGCTGTACGCCAAAAGCGGGGGGTGACCGCGCCGGCCCTGATAGCAGGGATGAAACACTTCAGCCTGCTTGTGGTCAAAATGTTCTAGCAGTGTCTGCAGGGTAGCTGCCTTAAGCAGCGGAATATCTACGGGCATAATAAAGAAAGCTTCAGATCCCGGTTCCAGACTGGATACGCCGCTTTGAACCGATGAAAACATGCCTTCTGCATAAAAAGGATTATAGATTTCCCTGAGCACCAGTTTTTGCAAGAGGGGCAGGAACAATTCCCGCCGGTAGCCGGTGACAACTCTGATATCCGTAATGCCTGCTTGCCGAAAAGCAGCGGCCACCCTTTCCAGTACGGTAGTTTCTCCCAGAGGCAGCAGTGCTTTCATGCTTGTCATGCGGGAAGAATAGCCGGCTGCCAGCACTATGGCCTTTATTTTATCGGTCATTATTTCCTCCCGGAGCGCAAGTGAATGATTTGCGCCATGATGCTGATGGCAATTTCCGCCGGGCTGTCAGCCCCTATCTCCAGGCCTGCCGGGCAGGTCACCTTTTGCAGCTCTTCCGCTAAAAAACCTTGCTCCATCAAGGATTTAAAGATAGTATCTCGTTTGCGCCGACTGCCAACCATGCCGGTATAACAGGCCGGAGTTCGTAAAAGCTGGGCAAGAACTGCCTGATCGTATTGATGATCGCGGGTCATAATCAATAAATAAGTGTTTTCATCAACCTTAATATCTTGCAGGCAATCCTCGAAGCCAGGCACTAATATCGTCCGGGTATGCTCAAAGGCTGCCCCGTCCAAATATACGGCCCGATCATCCAGTACTGATACCGCAAAACCCAAATGAACGGCTAAAGGGGCTAGCTCACTGGCTATATGACCGGCGCCAAAGATGTAAAAAGCCGCCGGTACAGTATGAGGTTCCAGCAGGAAGGCCTGCTTATCGATGTTAATAACTTGTGCCTGCTTAAGCCGGGGCAGCATTTCCCGCAGCTTATCCGGGTTAATTTGGGGGCAATCACCACACACTATGCCATCCTCTTGTATAAAAAAACGCGGTGCTGGTTGATTATCGCTGTCTGTGGGCAGAGGGATGAACATATAGAGATTTTGCGGTTTTTCATAACAATCTAAGGCGTCCTGCCAGAGCTTCAGGTGATAACTATCAGCAGGCAGGTATTCCAGCAGGACTTGCAGCGAGCCGCCACATATCATGTAAGGTACGCTGTTTCCTCGGGCTTCACTGCTAAAATGCAATACCTGGGGCTTGCGGGCTTCTTGCAAGACCTTACGCCCGGCCCGGACTATCTCGGCTTCAAGCATTCCACCCCCGATAGTACCTATCTGTTGGCCCGCGGAGGTAATTAACATCCGTGTTCCCTGCGGGCGGGGGGTAGAACCCTGGCGGCTGAGTATGGTGATAATAAGCAGGTCTTCCCCTTGCTCCAGAGAGCCCAGGATGGTAAAAATATCGCTATGATCATTATTTGGTATCAAATAGGACAAATAGGAGCGGCCCCCTCTTTTATTTGATTACTGAATATTTGACTCCACTGCAAAAATTCCTTTTGTTGCAGAAGGGTTGTATAAATATACGAAGCGAGCGTTGGCGAAGCATGGATGTAACACCCGGCGAAGGCGAGCAGGCGAAAGGGGGCGAGCGACAGGACGTCGCGGGAGCGCTTCACCCTGCGGGTACTCCTGGTGTTCCACCCTGCGGGTGTCACTATTAAGGTTGCCGACCAGGATGGGAGATTAGCGCGGTACCCCTTGAGCCGCGAGACAAGCCGCAGGCGTTGCCCATGCGAAGACTGCGAGCGGTATATTTATTCAAGCCAATGAGTATTAATAATTCTTTACAGGAGAACTGTATTTCTATCATCGATAATTATATTCAAGATTTTATGGGCCCGCTCACTGTAGAGATTTATTCCCTCCAGGTTTGGTTCATGCAGCAGTTTTTGCATTAACAACCCATCTGTAGCAAACCAGCGGGGTAAAATGCCACCCAAAAAATATTGATGCTTACGCAGTAGGTTTACGGCCTGGCCAACTGCCGGGTTAGCCAGCTTAAGATAAGCCTGAAAAACAGAACAACCCTGGGCTTGTGCCAGTCTTTCCTGTTCCAGCAAATAATTTTCCAGATCCTTTCCCGTTTCCAGCAAAGTAAAACGAGCTACAGCGGCATCAGCATATATTTCTACCTGACCCCGGGTAGCTTGCTCCGGAAGAAGGGAATTAGAGGAGGCGAATTTATGTCCAAAATCGTATACCGAATAAAGATAATGCAGCGAATCCGCATAGGCTTCAGGCAAATAAAGAAGCTGCGGGGGTGCAGCTTGAAAGATTTTAAACATGAGCAGAGCTGCCACCCGGCCCTGACTGCTCTGTTCCTTTACATAAGACGAAGCCGGCATCAAATCCAATTCGATTCCGGTTTCAAAAGCTCCCAGACGAGTACCGGCTTTTTGGGTAAAGGTATGATTACAAACCGCTTCTCCCCATTCTTGCTTTATATTCAGCTGAGGATAGGCCACTTCATGCCCATAATCCAGGCACTGCTCCAAAATTCCCTGATTGCGATAAAGAGGCAAGACTATTCCCTGCCCTGCTTCATAGATCTCCGGATTGGGGGATGTGGAGCGATAAAGCGCGGTTTGTCCTACCACTTTGTCTCCGCTGCGGGCAATGACGCGATACATCTCACCATTATTTTGCTGCTCAATAATAGCTGCAGGATCATAAACCGTTTTTACCGGATACTCATTCCCGTAGACCGTCTTGTACAGTTCAACCACACCTGCTGCATCAGCAGCTTGCATTAGTCTTACTTCTATACCGGCGTTGCTGCCTGGGTACTCTTCCCTAAAAGCCATAGTAACAATCCCCCTTTTTTTATTGGTGGTTTTGAACTCCCGCTTCAGTTTTATGGATTATCTGACAGCAGGCGCTGCCATTTCCGACTAATAGAAGTAGTTATACTACCCCAGCGGTTCATTTCGGCAAAGACCCGCATCAGAGTATAGCCTCCAAAGCCTGGATAAGTGCCTCCATGGCTTCGTGCTGGGCAATGGTGATGCGAATATAATTGGGATAACGGAATCCGGTCATGCTGCGAACCATCACGCCGCAGGCCATGAGTTGGCGGTAGGCCAGAGTGTCGCTAATCGGAAGCTTTATCATCACAAAATTCCCCTCGTGCATGACCAGGGGAAGTCCCAAGCGGGTTAACTCCCGGTACAAATAGGCTTTTTCCTTTTTGACCAGGGTATTGGTCCTCTGGATATGCTCCGGATCATCCAGGGCCAGGAGAGCAGTCTCCTGAGCCAGTGTATTAACTGAATAGACCACGCAGGCCCGGCGCATGATATTTACCACCTCCAGGCTGCCCGCCAAATATCCAATGCGCAGCCCGGCCAGTCCATACATCTTGGAAAAGGTGCGAAAGACCACCAGGTTGGGATAACGTTCGATAAGCGCAATACCGTCCGGAAAATCTTCTTTTTCCACGAACTCACAATAGGCCTCATCGACTACCACGATTTGTTTTCCATCTATCCGGTCCAGGAAACGGCAAAGCTTCTCCTGGTTCCAATAGGTTCCGGTAGGATTGTTCGGGTTGCAGATAAAAAGGATTTTGGTACGGGCATCTATCTGGGCCAGCATCTCCTCATCGTCAAAGCAAAAATCCTTTAAGGGAACCAGGCGGGCTTCATATCCCGAAAAAATAGCTACCCATTCATAAACGGCAAAGGTTTTATCAGCCGTAATTATATTGTCTCCCGCTTCACAGAAGGCTTTTATGGCAAAGGTAATCACTTCATTGGCACCATTTCCCACCAGGATTTGATCGGGGTGCAGCTTATATTTTTCGGCCAGTTTATCGCGCAGGTAATAGGAATCGCCACTGGGGTAAATAGCCGCTCGATGGGTTTCAAAACGATGTAAGATTTCCTGCGCAGCCGGGGGCGGCCCCAGTGGATTCTCATTGTTGTTCAAGCGATAGAGCTGCTTGCAGCCAAAAAGCTTTTTCAATTCCGGGTCTGGTTTGCTGGGAATATAAGCTTCAAATCCCTTGATATAGGAAGGAACCAATCTGTCCAGCTTAGGTACATTCATAAAGCATCACCGGCTTCGAACTGGAATATTAATAAATCCCCGTCTCCCGCATAAGGAAGCAAGAGGCACGGTTTAAAACCGCTGGAGAGCAAATAAGGGGTCAAACTTGGCTGCCAGGCTTTACCCAGATCCATTTCCAAGAAAATGTTGAAGAGTTTTTCCTTCTGCAGGCTGTTAATATGTTGGGTGAGGTTATGCTCTGCATCCTCTCCGAATACAAGTGGACGAATGGTAACCTGTTCCCGGCCCCGGTCAAATTCTGTAGTAAACACCGACTCCTGGTTCAGTTCTTCCCCCTGGCTCAACACCAAACGGATTTCTCTGGGCAAGAAGAGGCCTTGGTAAAACTCTTGCAGAAAACCTTCAATGTCGGGATGGGCCCAGACCCGGCTGCCGCTATCTTCATTTATCTGGCGATAATAAGCATCTTTCCGGGAGGTCATTTCTCCAACTTTATAAACACTGGTAGAGCCCAGCTTTTCGAAATAAGACGCCAACAGGGCATTCTCGGCATAACGGCTGATAATACCAGGCACATTGGACCTGCCGATGTGCACCAGGCATTCATCCATCAGGGCCAGTGCGGTGGCTTCATTATCATTAAAAACATAGGGTCCAAAACACTCCACCGTCCGATCCTGGCTTCCGGTCCAGCAGATCCCGCCAACCACATGGTCTTTTTCGTCAAAAGCCAGTAGTATACTATATTCATCACCGGCCAGCATATCAATCACTTTCCCGGGGTAGTTGAAAAAAGAAGGATATTGAGATTCAGCTATTCTCTGCAGCAGGTTCTGGCAGAATTCCTTGATTTCTTCAGGCTCAGCCGGCCTTATTATCGTTTGCAGCGCAGGTGAGAGGTCTGCCAGGGGTTGTAATATCACTTCGGGATAGGTTTTTTCTTTGACCATACTCAAACATAGCTTGTCCGGGTATATTCTGGAGAAATACAGCTTCTCCACGGAGCGGGAGGCAATCAATAAGCCCATTTCCTCCATTAATGGCTCGTTATCCACACTCACTTTTGTTGTAAGATTGAAGGCCCTGAGGTTCAGGCTCCGCAGGGGAAAGATGAAATCCACCTGCAGGCAATAGGTAAAATAGCGGCATTGCAAAAGCATAATCTCACCCGGCAAGGATGTATCGCTCAGGTAGGTGAAGATTTCTTCCACTGCCAGCACCAGCTTGAATATATCCGCTTTATCCATGCCGCAAACTCGGGCATAGTTTTCTACCGCCCCCAGTATAACCGGAGCCATTTGACTGTGCATAGGGAGATTTATTGATATATCCTGTGTTTTCCTTTCCATATTTACGCATTCCACCCCACTTATGTCTTGCTCATTGATTGGTCATTGGTTGCTCATTTCTTGCCTGGCTCTCTATCGGCAGAAGGCCCTGAAAGCGATGGTATCCTCTCCCATAGAATATTCCTGTAACCTTCGCTATTATTCGCCAGAAATCCTTTTTGGAAGGAAGTTAATACAATAAAAACTTTAACCAGGCGCGCAACTACAAAAAAGCAAGTAATACTAAGCCATAAAAAAGCTATTGCTGATGTAGGATTTTAATATTTAAGAAAGGATATTATAGGATAATATAGAAGAATTATATAATAAATAATGAAATTAGCTAAATTTTACGAATAAAAAAATCCCGCACTCTATTTTAAGAGGAGGGATTTTAAATATTGACCGCAACAAGTTAGATGTGAAGGTTTATAAAATTGAAGAAAACATCCAATGTGACGGTTACAAATTGATTACCAGCACTGTCTAATAATCATATTTCAATACATTACTGTTGCGGCTTTCTAAGATGTATTCAACTATTATCGTATATTACTCCAAGTATTAATCGAAATCAAATCCATTTTTTGCTTGACAACGATTTTATTAGAGTTACAATTTATATAGAGTTGGATACTGACTAATAATCATTGAAAAGGAGGTGATAAATTATGAACCTTTGTTTTCACGAGCTTTTATTCACCATTCAATTTAACCAGGATATACCTGTGCGCCAGGTGCAATCCAGCTTGGCTGCGCTTATTGCCAATGGAATGACTTTCAGTGAACCACTAAAAGAATTGCATCAACAGAACATTTTCAAACCGTATGTTTTCTCGATGCCCTATCCTTTGGAACCTAATCGCATTTACCGCCGTGGTAGGATGTACTGCTTTAACCTGCGTACTCTAAAACTGGATTTTGCTCTGGCAATGAAAAATTATCTGCCCCAGGCTCAGGGTAATGCACGGGTAGTAGCAACCGAGCTTAGAACATATAGCCAACCCCAAATTAGTCAATTAATAAGCCTTACCCCCATTATAGTCACCGTGGATAATCTTTGCTGGATGCCGGAAAACGGCATTGGTTTGTTAGCCAGCCGACTACATAACAATGCGGCGAAAAAATATAAAGCTATAAATTCCGAATTTGCTGAACCAGAAGAAATGTTTTTTGAATTATTAGAAATTCTAAATCGGAAGCCCATTGGTGTGAACTATAAAGGGACTACCCTGCTGGGGCACAAGGTACAGCTAAAGGTAAAGCCTCAGCCATGGGCCCAGCAATTGGCGGTAACGGTATTAGCTCAGGGTTTAGCGGAAAAAAATTCCATAGGTTTTGGCTACTGTATAGCGAGGAGGTGAAGCATTGTTAAAGGATTTGCTAAACGAGTTTGTTAATCATCCTGATTTTGATGTAGATACGATGGTTCTGGATAATTATCAGCTAAAACCTGGCCTCTATATCCGTTTCAATAATGATAATACAATGAACGAAATCTATGTATCAAAAAAAACAGATTTTGCCGAAAACGATCCTTTAGCGGAATGGTTTAAAAAAGCTGATTTTTACAGCAGCCTGATTGAGATGAATAAACCCGTAGACCCCAAGAAGAAAATTCACAGCAATAATCTATTTACTCTTTTTTGCAAGCGTGATGTTTTTTATCAGGAAGGCAAGGTGCACCCTGAACTGCAGGAGCATATTGACCGTTACTTCAGTGCGCTATTGAACCCCAGGAATAGAGAAACTGCGGAGATCTTAGCTGCGGCATATTATGAGTCCCTTCCGGAAGAAAGCGTTAATTACAGCAAAGCACGATTTAACTCTGTATTGGATATGGTTGCAGAGTATATAAAAAAAGAGGGAATAAGGGACAATTGTTATATTAAGATTTTCCTGAATGCTGAGGAAGAGGCCTATGTTTATGAAAGCGGGCGTTATTTGCTTCCTAAGATATTTAACAATAACAGTTGCAATGTAAATGTCGGAGGCCGGATATTGGGACTTTCTAATACCGACATGGGAATGAACGCCAAGAAACCTTTTTTAGAACACAAGACTACTGCCTTCAAGGTGCCGTATCGTATTAGCGCTGAGGAAGCATTACTGCTGCGCAAGTTATATCTCTGGTTGTTTGGGCAGGGGAGAGGAGGCAGGCCCCTATACAATGGCTACATTCCTGTTTGGGAACATGCTCCTCAGCTACTGCTCGTGGCGAATGAGGTGGATGTGCGCAAACCGGTGATATATCTGCATTTTGAACGAGGCATCAATCTTACTATAGACGATTGCGAATTCCTGCCGAGTTTTAGCGATAAAATGAGCAAAGCGATTGCTTTCACCAACTACTTCGACAATTGTTTGAATAAATCCAATTATAAGGGTGGAATATTGGACAAGTTGAGTGCGGTGGAGGCGCATATAAATGAAAACCTCTATGCTTTTCAGCTGCTTCGTAATTATGATGTTGAAAATATTAAGGTTACAGATAAATTATCACAAGCTTTGGCCAATCAAATAATGTTGTCAAGGGAGGCTATGCGAGCCTGGCTTCGCAAGGGTTATTCCTTGCCTATGCAAAGCGGCGTTGACAAAATAACCATGGGAGTAATCCTGGCGCGGCTGCAAAAATTGGAGTTTATTCCGGCTTTAGCCTATGCCCTAAATGTAAGATTTTCATTGATGAAATATTTTCGTGAGGAGGAAAAGGATATGGGTTTAACTATCCAAACAGCTTACCTTAATTTAAGGGAAAAGGTTTTGAATACTAAGGATACGGCCAACTGTGAAAATGACCTGGAATTCTATCTGGCGACAGGACAACTCCTGCGCTATTTTTTCAGCTTAAGCCAGGCGCAAACTCTGCATTATGATGTGTTATGGCGGGGCATAACCGCTGCCAGGGATGCAGGAGATATTAAAACAGAATGCCGGAAATATTTTCAGCGTTATGCTCACGATATTAATATTAATAACCCTCGCTTCAATAATATGCTCAGTATAGTTTCTTCGTATTTACCGGAAAAAGAAGAACCCATTAACCTGGATGCATTGTTTTACGGTTTTGCCGCCGACAACATTATTTATTATAAAGACAAGGAGGATGACAAAAATGATAAAGAACAATAGGGTATATGGAATTATCGGGGTAGGAGCTTACATGGCTAATTTTAATGCTGATTTGTCCGGTTATCCCAAGACGACCACCAATAATGATATCTTTGGCAGTGATAAAGCATTGAAATACCCCATGAAGCGCATGTGGTTTATTGAAGGTGATAAAGTCTTTTATATCAAAAGTATGACAATTTCTAAGAGTAAAAAAGATAAGGAGATGGAAATTCTTCAGCCAAAAGATTTGATTGAAAGATATGAAGATTTATTTGGAAAGATATGGGATGCAAATCTTACTGTTAAAGATGTTGCTAAAGATTTGTTTTCAACTGTAGATATTATGAATTTTGGCGCAACATTTACAGGTAGCGAATCTGAGAGTAAAACAGCTAAGAAAAAAATTGGCCATAATATCAGCATTACAGGTGCAGTACAGATAAATCAGGGATTTAACCTTTACGAAAAAACAAATGTATTGGCTCAGGACATACTTTCGCCTTTTCGCAATCCCAATGATAAAAGCGAAGACAAAACGGCTACATCCATCGGCACCAAAATCGTGACCGATGAGGCGCACTATGTCTATTCCTTTTCAGTAAACCCTGCAAACTACGCAGATTATGTTGGACTGATCGATGGGTTCGAGGGTTATACAATTGAGGCCTATGAAAAATTCAAGCGGGCGGCCAGGGTTGCCACCACGGCTTTTAACACCAATTCTAAAAGCGGCTGCGAGAATGAGTTGGTGCTTTTTATTGAACTGAAAGAAGACAGCAAGTTATTCCTGGCTAATTTGGACAGGTATGTCGAAGTGCGGAAAAAAGAAAAACAAACTTTATACGACCTGAGTAAACTGGCGGAGATAATTGCTCCACAGCAGGAAGAAATTCAATCTATTGAACTTTTCCATAATCCGATTAGCGTGGAGGTAAACTATGGCTCTCTTCCTTGTGCGGTCAATTCAATATTTTAAGGGGTGTAGCTGATGAAAAGCTTGCGTTTTACCTTATCAGGGCCATTAGCTTGCTTTCGGCAACCGGATGTAAATGCCAAAGTCTATTTTACTTACAACAATATCCACAAGGTAGCTTTGCTGGGCTTGTTGGGTGCAGTAATAGGCTTGAGCGGCTACCGCAATGCCGAGCTTTATGGTCAGGGTGAAAAATTATATCCCTCGTTTTACGAGGTGCTTTCGCCTCTACTGGTATCGGTTGTCCCCAATGCTAAGAATGGATACTTCAGTAAGAAGATTCAATATTTTAATAATAGTGTGGGTTATGCCTCCAAAGAAGAAGGTGGTAATCTGCAGGTGCGGGAGCAGTGGCTGGAGAATCCCAACTGGACTATCTTTCTCGCTCAGCATGAACTGGATGCTTCGATGTGGGATAAACTATGCGACTATATGTTGCAGGGACAATGTGTCTATATCCCCTATCTGGGACGCAATGATTTTCCGGCTCAGATAAGTGATGTTCATATGGTTGAACTGTCTGCTTCAAGATCCGGACGCATTGATTCATTATTTTTATATGGCGGTGATCTTAACACCCTGGATGGAGGCGATCCTTCGCAGTATTTATTTGTTGAAACAGCACCCACCGGTCTGGTTCCCAAGCACAACTTTTACGAATTTGGGAGGTATATTTTTACCAATTGTACACTTCCGGAGGATGAATTGCCCCCTTATTTATATAGCGATGGTGTCCGGCAATATAGTTTTTATTAAACTGGATCACAGAAGGTTAAAAATGGTTTTTTGCTTGGCTTATGGAGAGGGGGCCATAAAATGCAAAAAGTGAGCCTGGTTAGTCCGTATCAACTGCAAGATACTCGTTATCTCGCTCATACCAGGACAATAAACGGATACAAGCAAACCGAAACTTTGTTGGCTCATTCTCAGCTGACTCTTCATTATTTTAAAATATATGGCTCTATAAAAGATATAGATAAAATCATAAAAAGACTAATTGATGCCTGTGGTTTTCAGGGTGAGGAAGCAGACAAAGTTTATCTGGCATTCGTATATGCCATATATCTGCATGATTATGGGAAAATAAATCCTCGCTATCAATACGATGTGCTGAAGAACAAGGTTTTTTATGCTATACGGGGACAGGCCATCAATTCCAACCATGCCCTGGCCTCAGCCTATTTATATTTGGATCATATGTATAGATTGTGGCCGGAAAAACCTACTCCCGTCCTGGCAAAATGCCTGGCAAACTTTGCGTATTGCATAAGCAAACATCATGGCAACCTGGGTAATGGACATGATTTTTCCGATTTGGAACACTTCGCTGAAAAATATTACATCAGTGAAATTGACCATAGTATTTTTGAATATACGCAATACTACATGCAGCAGCAGAAATTAATCAAACAGCCTATAGCGTTCTATATTCTATGCCGCTTCTTATATACACTTATTGTTGGTTGTGATTATTGCGCTACACAGGAATTTATGACAGGCTGTGCCATGCATCCGGCTATCATTGGGGAGGGCGGCAGGGAATTGGCGCAGAGCTACAACGAAAGTGCGATCTGTCAGAGCATCCGGCAATATCAACATAATCCGACTGATTTCGACGGTGATCCAATCAATAAATTGCGCAATGAATTATTTTTAGAGGCGGAGCGGAATCTTATCGCCAATCCCGATGCTCATATTTATTATTTGGAGGCTCCTACGGGTGCGGGCAAAACTAACATGGCCATTAATCTTGCTTTGCGTGTCTTGCAAACAAATAGTAATATAAGCAATATTTTCTATGTATTTCCCTTCAATACCCTGGTGGAGCAAACTAAAACAACACTACTTCCGTTATTTGGCGATAAGTTGGCGATTATCAATTCCATTACCCCGGTGGTGGTGGGTGGTGATGACAGGGCAGAAGATTACAATGTTGCCTGGTTGGATCATCTTTTCAACAATTACCCTATTGTACTGACTTCGCATGTAAACTTTTTCAATGCCCTTTTTAGTTGCGGACGCAATCAAGGTTTTCCATTACTCAAGCTTTGCAATAGTGTAATCGTAATTGACGAAATTCAGAGTTATAAAAATGCTATCTGGCGAGAAATTATCAGCTTTTTACAAAAATATGCCAAACTGCTTAACATGAAAATTATAATCATGTCAGCTACATTGCCTCAACTGGATAAACTGCTTAAGACCGCAGATGCTAAATTTGCTACATTAATTGAGAAACCTGAAAAATATTATCACCATCCTCTTTTTAGGGATAGAGTGCGATTAGATTTTTCTTTATTGGCGGAAGAAAAAATCACTTTGGATAGACTCAAGAAAGAAGTATTACGCTTCAAGGATAAACGAGTGCTGGTGGAATTTATTAAGAAAAAAACTGCCCGGATATTTTATATGATGTGCAAAGACGAATGCAATGCTGTCCTGCTAACCGGGGATGACAACGCTATTCGAAGAGAACAGATTATTAAACGCATTCGCAATGGTGAACAATTGGTTCTCATTGCCACTCAGGTTATTGAAGCGGGGATTGATATCGATATGGAAATCGGTTTTAAAGATATTTCTCTTCTTGATGCAGAAGAACAGTTCCTGGGCCGGGTCAATCGCTCCTGTCTCAATCAGGAAGGAGCTTTGGTATACTTTTTTGACTATGATGATGCTAGTTTAATCTACAGGGGAGATGCCAGATTATACCATTCCATCCGGGACGCGGCAATACAGCAGCTCCTTAATGAAAAATGTTTCTCTGAGTTTTATGCAACTGTATTTAAGGATTTAATTGCCAGAACAAGCAGATCCAACGAAAAGAACATTGCCAATCTGGATAAGCATTGTGCCCAGTTTAATTGTAAAGAAATTGAGGCCCATATGCGCCTGATCGAGCCGAATCTGCAGCTTTTTGTGCCTTATGTTTGGGGTGATCTTGACGGCTATCAAGTCTGGGAAGAGTTCAAGGCATTGGGCAGCAACAAAGCGCTGTCTTACGCCCAGCTTATGGTGGAGTACTCCAGGATGGCTCTAAAAATGTCTTATTTCACATACCAGGTTTTCCGCAACAATATTCCAACCGGAGCCGAGGAATATGGCGGTTATTTTTTTATTGATGGCGGAGAGCGTTTTATTGAGGAGGGAGTGCTGAATAGAGAGGAACTGGAGAAATACTATGGGGGGATATTCTTGTGATGCTAACCGGAACATTGGTCAATTATTATACACATTGCCGGCGACAATGCTGGCTATTTTATCACCATATAAATATGGAGGACAATTCCGAGGATGTACGAATCGGACGGGTGTTGCATGAACTAAAAAAGCAGGATAAAAAGGAAATTGCCCTGGAAGGTATTAAATTAGACAAGCTTACGGCGGAATATGTTACAGAAATTAAAAAGTCTGATGCCGATATTCCGGCTGCCATGGCACAATTGGAGTATTATCTGATTGTGCTGCGCGATAAGGGAATTATGCGAAAGGGTCGCTTGGAATGTATTGAGAAGAACAAGCAAAACAAAAGTATTCATACTTTGACCCTTACGGAGGAGAGGATTGGGGAGTTGAAAAAAGAATACCGCGGTATTGAAGAATTCTTGAATTCCGATGTCCCACCACCCCCTCCAAAGATAAAGCCAATGTGCAAAAAGTGTGCCTATTTTGAATACTGCTTTATATAGAAGTTGCCCGACTGACCAGTAGGGTGAGATTACCTGTATACTATCCAGCGGTTTCCAACCCATGTGATGTGGAAACAGCTTCCCATAGTAATATTGTTTCTGTTATCCAACTGGAATTGCTTCGATTATGGCGCTATTACTATCATTTGAAGGGAGTGGTGGAATGAATAGCGATACCAGGTATATTTTTTCTACAGGTGAACTGTTCCAGAAGGACTTTTCTATTGTCTTCCGCAAGGAAGACGGGAATATCTATCTTCCGGTGAAGGATACCCGGGAGCTTTATTGTTTCAATGAAGTGACATTGAGCACAAAGCTAATGCAGCTATTAGCAAAGGCAGGTATTGTGGTACATTTTTTCGGTTATTATGAAAACTATATCGGCACATTTTATCCGAAAGAATACTTGTTGAGCGGGCGACTGACCGTTGCCCAAGCCTTGGCCTATGGAAACAACCGGCTGACTGTAGCCAAGCCTATTGTTTGTGGAATCGCAAAAAATATCCATTTTGTGTTATACCATTACTATCGACATGGAAAAAGTGATCTAAAAGAATTCCTTGATTGGTTGCACAAGTCTGTTCCCAAATTGGTGGATGATACCGGCGATATTAAACAGCTATTGCGGATAGAAGGAGCCATTTGGGCTGGATTTTATCAAACTTTTTGTGAAATTCTGCCCGAATCTTTTGCCATAAATAAGCGAGTGAAACGTCCTCCCGACAATCCTATCAACGCACTGATCTCTTTTGGCAATACTCTGCTCTATACGAAAACAATCACAGAAATCTACCGCACACATTTGGATCAAACCATATCTTTTTTACACGAACCTGCCGAGCGACGTTTCTCATTAAGTCTCGATCTTTCAGAAGTTTTCAAACCGATACTGGTTTATAGGACTATTTTTGATTGTGTAAACAACCGCAAAATTACTGTGGAAAAGCACTTTGACAAAAGCCTAAACTATGCCCTACTTAACGATGCCGGACGAAAGACATTCATAGAGGCTTTTGACGAACGTTTGAATCAAACCTTCGAACATAGTGCTTTAAAAAGGAGAATCAGCTTCAAGCAGGCAATACGCCTGGATGGTTATAAATTAATCAAGTACATTTTGGAGGGAAAGAAATTTATCCCATTTTGCATGGAGGATAAGAAATGAAAAATAAACTAAATTACAATTATGTCATCGTTTTCTATGATGTTGGCGAAAAACGGGTAGCCAAAGTTTTCAAGATTTGCAAACAATACCTGAAACATTTTCAAAAGTCTGTTTTCAGAGGTCATATCACACCTGCCAATTATTTGGAACTTAAGGGAAAGCTTTTAAAAGTGATTGACCTTGACTATGATTTTGTAACATTTATCCAAACGATAAGTGATTCCTCTTTTAATGAGGAGAGTATTGGAAATACGGGGATTAACCCGGAGTCGATTATTCTATGATTTTTTCCAACCCCGATTGCATATTAACAGGTCGTAAATGGCTAAAATACTGCGGCGAAGGTAGAGGTACTATTATTCTCTTAGGAATTAATTGCCGCTTGGAAAAAATGGAGGGAAAGTCTGATATAATGTTAATTAGCAGATTAGTTTAACTTCAAAAAAGTCTGATTTTATCCTGGCGGAACCGGCACATTTGATGTATTGAAATCCTGATATTGAAGTTCCAGTGGATGATGACGACGAGCGGAACCGGCACATTTGATGTATTGAAATATGAGAACGGCTATAAAGACGAACACTTTATAGCCTGCGGAACCGGCACATTTGATGTATTGAAATAGGATAGCTGGAAAGATATCGCGGGGTATGCCATCCGCGGAACCGGCACATTTGATGTATTGAAATAGGCGTTCTGGAATGTTGACGGCCAACCGTGGCTTGCGGAACCGGCACATTTGATGTATTGAAATGGAACAAGGCCCTTTTCGTGTGGGAGACTGGGGCGAGCGGAACCGGCACATTTGATGTATTGAAATTTGTTTGCCGTTTTTCAGCCACTTTGTCCACCACCTTGCGGAACCGGCACATTTGATGTATTGAAATTTCTTTCTATGTTTTGGTTGCGCGAAAGCTTATCAACGCGGAACCGGCACATTTGATGTATTGAAATATAAAATATTCTTGTTGCTCTTCTAAACTAAAAAGCGGAACCGGCACATTTGATGTATTGAAATATGTAGTTTATGACAAGGTTTTAGAAGTCTATACCAGCGGAACCGGCACATTTGATGTATTGAAATAATATCAACTTTCCTTTCAGAGTCAAACATCTTACCTGCGGAACCGGCACATTTGATGTATTGAAATTCACCACCAAAGAAATGTTTTATCCAGCTTGTAAATTGCGGAACCGGCACATTTGATGTATTGAAATAAAAGAAAGAACAGGAAGGATTAAACCAAGCAGAGATGCGGAACCGGCACATTTGATGTATTGAAATATTGTTATGCCTTGTAAGTTTATTAGTTTGTCGATGCGGAACCGGCACATTTGATGTATTGAAATCCAAAACAGGCACAGGATATTACTACCAAGTAAACAAGCGGAACCGGCACATTTGATGTATTGAAATAATGATGTATAATTTCTTTCAAGTGCCCCATAAACAGCGGAACCGGCACATTTGATGTATTGAAATAGTCAGTTAGTCAATAAGTTGTGGGTTAAGGGCGGTGCGGAACCGGCACATTTGATGTATTGAAATAGATTCAAAGGAACATAGAATGCGTTTGATTGATGAGCGGAACCGGCACATTTGATGTATTGAAATATTCTTGGCATCATGCAAACATGCATGCAAACAAAAGCGGAACCGGCACATTTGATGTATTGAAATTTGAAAACAGTAATATCTCCATATACAAATGGTTCTGCGGAACCGGCACATTTGATGTATTGAAATCATTTTTTAACTCCATTTATTACTCTGTAACTTGCGGAACCGGCACATTTGATGTATTGAAATAGGGATAGGCAAGCATGAACTGTTTACTTCAACACTGCGGAACCGGCACATTTGATGTATTGAAATGTATTCTTCTTCGTATGTTTCTTTGATTAATTCAAGCGGAACCGGCACATTTGATGTATTGAAATTGAAATAAAGGAAGGGAGATAAGGGTATAGAAATTAGCGGAACCGGCACATTTGATGTATTGAAATTACACAGAAACACCACTTATTAGGGCGGTGCTATAGCGGAACCGGCACATTTGATGTATTGAAATACGTTACCAAGTCCAACATCATCCTTCGTTACCAAGCGGAACCGGCACATTTGATGTATTGAAATAGGGTTGCTTTCATGGATGTAAAACTTGATGTAATGCGGAACCGGCACATTTGATGTATTGAAATCCAGTAAAGTAAAACCATCACGGGTCAAGAGGTATGCGGAACCGGCACATTTGATGTATTGAAATTCGGTCTTCGGCGGGACTATGACGGGCTCTATAAATGCGGAACCGGCACATTTGATGTATTGAAATACTGTCGCATAGTTTCGGACAAAACACAGGCTGCGGCGGAACCGGCACATTTGATGTATTGAAATAAGGCCAAATTATCCTCAATTGCTTCCGGGGTTACATGCGGAACCGGCACATTTGATGTATTGAAATAAATCAGTTGAGAGGCCAACTTCTCCTGAAGCTTCTGCGGAACCGGCACATTTGATGTATTGAAATAGCCTCATATTGGGGCAATACCATTACAAGATTTGGCGGAACCGGCACATTTGATGTATTGAAATTACAAGTCAATTTCATAATATGATGGAGCTTTTCCGCGGAACCGGCACATTTGATGTATTGAAATATCAGTTCCCGCTTAATCTCAATGCCAAGTTTCCATGCGGAACCGGCACATTTGATGTATTGAAATAAGGCCCAATTAACGGACCTCGTAATGAGGTTTAAGCGGAACCGGCACATTTGATGTATTGAAATTGCTTTGCTGCAAGTAAGGTTATTTATCGCTGTATGGCGGAACCGGCACATTTGATGTATTGAAATCTGGGATAATCTATCGGATCTAAAATTTTGATTATCGCGGAACCGGCACATTTGATGTATTGAAATCTGATTTTTTCACGTCTTATCTGTTCGTTTTCCTTTTGCGGAACCGGCACATTTGATGTATTGAAATCTCGTCCTCCGGCAACTGTTCGAGTCTGCCTATATATCGCGGAACCGGCACATTTGATGTATTGAAATGTCTTACGTATGCTTGTGCCATGATTTTTCCTCCTAGCGGAACCGGCACATTTGATGTATTGAAATCGATATCCTCTCCTTCTAACCCTCAACAGGTTCGTAGCGGAACCGGCACATTTGATGTATTGAAATCAATAAAGCACCCCCGTTTAAGGCTTATTTTTTCCCCGCGGAACCGGCACATTTGATGTATTGAAATAGCTCCTTCAAAACAAGAAACAACCATTTTCCCGCATGCGGAACCGGCACATTTGATGTATTGAAATTGTAGGTGGTGCCCAGACGGTCGAGAGAGAAACGAGCGGAACCGGCACATTTGATGTATTGAAATAGTATGCCCCCCTCGCGCACCGAAGAATACCACCGGGCGGAACCGGCACATTTGATGTATTGAAATTAACAGCAGATGAGGACATTCAGGAACCGGGAGAGAGGCGGAACCGGCACATTTGATGTATTGAAATTCCTCATTCCCAGCGCCTCCACACCCTATGTAATCGCGGAACCGGCACATTTGATGTATTGAAATCCGTTTTTGGCAAATCCCGGTCAGTTTGCGTATCCAGCGGAACCGGCACATTTGATGTATTGAAATTCGCTACACTCTTTGAGCCAAATTTTGAGTCTGTTAGCGGAACCGGCACATTTGATGTATTGAAATTGTGGTTTTCCCGTCACCCGGCGCTAGCAAGCCAGGGCGGAACCGGCACATTTGATGTATTGAAATTACCGCCGCCGGTAGTCCTCCCGGCACTTCGAGCAGGCGGAACCGGCACATTTGATGTATTGAAATTAGGCATTTCGGCCAGAGTGCAGCTGGTACCGAAAGCGGAACCGGCACATTTGATGTATTGAAATAATTCCTCTACGGACGATAGCTGCCTTGCAGGCAAAGCGGAACCGGCACATTTGATGTATTGAAATTACCGCCGATGCTGGTCCTCCCGGCACTTCGAGCAATGCGGAACCGGCACATTTGATGTATTGAAATAATACACTGCATTTTAATCCCCCCGCTTTACATTTTTGCGGAACCGGCACATTTGATGTATTGAAATTGATATACTGTCCATGACGGCTCTAACGGGGCCGTGCGGAACCGGCACATTTGATGTATTGAAATTAGGCATTTCGGCCAGAGTGCAGCTGGTACCGAAAAGCGGAACCGGCACATTTGATGTATTGAAATAAAATCAAATTTGAAATTTGAAAGGGGTTTTTAGAAGCGGAACCGGCACATTTGATGTATTGAAATATTAGGTAGCAATAGGTTTAATAGTATAGCACAAGCGGAACCGGCACATTTGATGTATTGAAATTTCGATACGGATTGTCGAAAGTTTCTTTGCTATATAGCGGAACCGGCACATTTGATGTATTGAAATAGCCGATGCGCTTTGCTTCCCGGTCGAGCAGCAGCCGCGGAACCGGCACATTTGATGTATTGAAATTCAGGTCAACCTGGCGGATAAACTCCAGGGCTACCGGGCGGAACCGGCACATTTGATGTATTGAAATTGGATATTGAATTGAAACATTATCCTCTGAGAGATTTGCGGAACCGGCACATTTGATGTATTGAAGAAACTGGTTAGGTTGATGGTTAGAAGGGTTGTTCTTGAGCTTTTAGTTGGCTTTTTGATGGAGAACAGGGCGACGAGTTCTAATCCCTCGCCTTGTTGCAGCGGTGTGTTGATACTGCTCCGCAGATTCTTCCGATGCTTAAAAGACCTGTTGGCAGGTCATAAAAGCTAGCTTTGCATTTGCAGGATAAGCGATTACGAAAAAAATACAAATTTGGCAGCCGACCTAGCTAAATGAATCTATCCAGCGGAATATCCTCAACATTTCTTCGGCCGTCAATCACAGCTAACACCTATACTTTATTATCGTCCTATAAATGATTCGCCATGGATGGTAAATTAACACCCTATAGATTAAAATACCGTAATAACTCAACTCCGGAACAAGTCTTCCCTATAGGGGTATTAACTGCAAATTATCAGCTTTTGTTTAATGGCTGAATAATTTTTCTGGCTTGACTTTCACTATCATCAGCAGTGTAGTGTAAGCAATTATTTTTATTAAGTCCTGCTGGGCAGTTTGAGTCCAGAATACTTGGTAAGCGCCTTTACTCATAATCCTATATTTTTAAAGTCATCATCCAGAGTTGAAAAAAATCATCCTGTGATAAGACCTTATTGCCGGTTCTTCAACAAGGCAATAAGGGTATCCCTTTGATTAAGAGAGGGGTTGTCGATCACCTGATCCAGCAGGTAATCCATAACTTCTCCTATCTCCTTTCCCGGGGGGTAACCCAGGGAAAGCAAATCATAGCCGCTTATGTCCAGGTCGTGAACCGTTAGGGGTTCCCGGCGGGATAAGACTTCAAAACATTTATTTCTTATTTTCGTGATTCTTTCGGGGTCTCTGCTGGATAGTGCGGAACCTTTAATATCCGCCAATTGCAGCTCAAACAGGCGGTCGATATTATCCGGTCCCACCCGCCTTATTAAGCGTTTTATGCTAAGCTCGCTAATATTCTCGTAATCATTCATATGTTCTTTGATAAGGGCGCTTACTGCTTTGATGGTCTTGCGGTCAAAGCTTAAGCGACCCAGTATTGTCCGGGCCATCTCGCCGCCGCCGCTGGCGTGACCGTAGCAATGTCCCTCCCCGTCTTCATCTATGGTCAGACAGTTGGGCTTGTCAATATCGTGCAAGAGTGCTGCCAGCCTTAAAGTCAGGTTAGGCTCAGTATTATCTAAAACCACCAGGCTATGTTCGAAAACATCTTTATCATGATAAGAGCTGCAGGTATCAAAACCTATGGCAGGCATAAGCTCGGGTATAAGTCTCTCCAGCAAGCCCAGTTCCAGAAGCCTGCGTATGCCCTGGGAAGGCAGCTCACTTAAGAGGATTTGGATAAACTCGTTGCGAACCCTTGCCGACCCACTGGCAGGAACACTGTCTTTTAAATCCTTCATAGCCTGTAGTAATTCCGCTTCAATTTTAAATCCCAACTGGGATTCAAATCTAACTGCCCGCAGAATTCTTGCGCTATCTTCCTGTATTTGTTTGTAGGGGTTTTGAGCACAGCGGATTAAGCGCTTTTCAATATCTCCTACTCCATTATAGGGATCCACTACTCCCGCCTGTTCATTATAGGCAATGGAATTCATAGTAAAATCCTTATGCAGCAGATCCTCATTGATATCATCGGCGAATCGCCTTTCTTCCCCGGTGCGGAAGGCATTTACCTGGTAGCTCTCCCCTTTAAAATGTATTGTAACTATCCCGTAATCCTCTACGGAAGGAATGGCAGTAAAACCTTCATTTTCATCGAAAACAACTATAGTATCATTAGGCAGGGCATTGGTAGTGATATCCCAGCTTATAGGTTCTTTACCCAGTAGGTAATCCCGGATGCAGGCACCGTAGATGTAAGCCTGATAACCATTGCTATGAAGCTTGTTTAGAATCGTTTGTACATTTTCGGGCATATTGATTTTCATCCTGCCACCTCCTGTTTTAATAGAAACTAGCACGTTTAAACACTTCTACAAAAAGTGCTTTATATCCTGCCCATTGTTATTAAACAGCTGCCCTGCTTATGATTCTCCTGACACACTAAAACTATTTAACCGACCTATTCTGAGCCAGATGATTATATCGAGTTTATTATCTTACAAGTTAATCAGAACATTCAATAGAAACCATAAGAATATCCGTTACCTCTTTGACTATATCTTGAGGCGCTTTTTCAATTAAGCTAGCTTTTCTAGCTAAAATATCGAGGGACTTGGCCTGCTCACACATAATAACACCTGTGGTTCTGGTTCTTTCGTCCAGGGGCACATGCAGGGGAAAACCTTTATTGGTATTGGTTATGGGGCAGACTATAGCCATTTTCGTGAACTGGTTGAAGATGTTGTTGCTGGCCACAAAAGCAGGCCTTCGGCCTCTTTGTTCATGTCCTGCCTGAGGATCGAATTGAAGAAGAATAATGTCACCTTGTTCAGGTATATATGCCATTACCACACCTCATTACCCGAAGGTTTACCAGTATTCCATTCATTGCACTCGTAATCTCCCTTGAATTCGGCTATTCGTTCCTTCAGGGTTTTACGCTTTTTGTCCGGAATAATTATCACATTGCCATCCCGGACCTTTATTTGTACCTTATCGTTTTCCTGGAGGTTGGCCTCTTCGAGGATGTCCTTGGGAAGTCTTACCGCCTGGCTATTTCCCCACTTTTGGATAGTGGTATACATACGAATCACCTCTTAATTCACAGTATATACCGCGTATCTACGCGGGTCAATAATGATAGATTATAGGTTTTCATTTTTTGTTTGGTTAATCATCAGGAAATAAAGCTTTTTGATTTTATTGTTTTACGGTTTGGGGCCCCTCCGGGGATAAATACTTGTAAAGCGCAAAAAATGCCTCCGCTCTGGTGGTATAGCCCTGCGGTTTAAAGCTTCCATCCGGATAAAGATTGAAGAATCCGATTTTGACTGCTGCGGCTACACCGGGTTCCGCCCAGGCAGAAATGCTCTTTTTGTCCGTACAGTTCAAAGCGAAGGTTGAAGATTCCAATTTGGCCAGGCGCGAGTAGACAGAGGCTGCCTGTTCTCTGGTAATTAGTTCATCGGGACCGAAAATGTTTTTATTATGGCCGCTGACCAGGCCGTGGGCGGCGACCGTAGCAATGCTGTCTTTGGCCCAGTGAGAGGCGGTATCGGAAAAAGTATTCCCCGCTTTAGGTTCAAGCTTTAAAGCTTGAACTAGCATAACTGCGAATTCTGCCCGGCTTATAGTCTTGTCCGGCTGGCAAGTGCCGTCCGGGTAGCCTTTAATTACTCCGGCATTAATAAGCTGCATAATGCTGTCTTTGGCCCAGTGGCCTGATAAATCAGAAGTGATGTTGCCATTCGGCTGAGGCGATGTACTGTTTGTTGAAGAAACATTATTTACCTTGACGGGAATAGTCAGATTGATAGATTGCTGCTTGGCTATGTTGCTGCTTAAAATCAGTATATAATCTCCAATCCTGGTGGGGTTCAGGCTAACCGTATTGCCGGATATGCTGGCACCCAAAATTTTAGAAGTACTATTGCCAACAGTAAAACTAAGTGATGGGTCGATTCCCAGCAGTTTAAATGTATTTGCATGGTTATCATTTATGATTACCGGTTTGGGCAGAGTGGTAAAGAACGCTGTGTATTGAATTTGATCGGTAGAAAGGTCTTCCGAGTATACACCGCCGCTTAAGTTCATATTTTCCGAACTGTTGATATTAACTGTGCCTGTATAAACACTAATCCCCGGCCCGGTGGCCGTGATATTGCCTCCGCTTATTGTAAATTGGCCGCGGCTAACCCCAACGCCAATGCTTTTAGGACCTTCTGCCTTAATAGTACCGCCGGTCATATTAACCGAACCGCTAAGCACAAGAGCGATACTCTCTTTGCCGGTTGCCCTGATTTCGCCGCCACTGATATTCAAATTCCCGCTGGAATAAATCCCGTTACCGAAGGCACCTGTCGCTTCAATAACCCCAGCAATAATGTTAGCGTTTCCTTCGCTGACATCAAGGGTCGGCAAACCTTCACCGTTGCCGGTTATGCTTAGTTTCCCGCTAAGAGTCAGGTTCCCGTTGCTGTCTACATAAATACAATTGACACCGGTGTTGATGGAGCAATCCACCCCGGTGAGAGTGACTGGCCTGTTGATGATCAGTCTTTTGGTCAAGGCAATGTTATTCATTATGGTGATGGTATCATCGTTACCTTCTGTAATGGCTTTCTGCAGTTGAGCCTCGTTGGATGCCTCTGCTGCCAGCAAGCTGCTGCCCCCAAGTAACAATAAAGCTAGCATTAGGGTGATTAATAGGATGATTCTTCTTCCCGTTTTCATTTTCCTTTCTACCCCCTATTTTTATACTTGGCAAATTTAAATTTAATTCAGCTTTTTTATCCGAAATCATCCCCTTGCGGCTAAAATCTTTGCGACCGGCTTTTCATACCCCAACACCGGTATAAGATCAATTTTATTAGAGTTTCTAAAGAAAAGAAAGCACGGGAATAATTCTTTTGCAACTGTTCCCGTGCCTGTCGCGCTTCTCCTGGATTATAAGTATGCGATTGAGACTATTCTGCGTACTGTCTGGTTACTGTATTTCTCATCTAGCATTTCTCGGTGTATATTCACAAAATTGTAGACATCTTCAGTAATATAGCCTTTGTCTCGTAGCAAGCGGAAGGTGTTCTCATAATAAACACTTATGCCGTAGGTAGATCTTCCGTCTCGGAAGCGGTTGGTTTGAGGTAGATTGGAGCGCTCAATAGCAAGCGTGAAGTTACCAATGTCGCCTTCACCATGGCGTAACATCTGTGAACGGACCATTTTTTCGTTGGACATGTTTTGATAATCAGCCTTTACCGCTTCAAAAAAGGCCTTTTTATCCTCATCGCGGACTTCAATTGGAGTATATTTTTTATCCGGCTGATATTTTACATTTCTCCTTACTTCATTATTTGACTTGAGATTATCATGCATTAAGTCACGCAGCCTGTAAAGATCAACTGTAATATGTCGAATATCATTCAGGGGCAGATCGATAGCAGCTAATCTTTTCACCCGTTCCTCCCGATTACCGGCTAGGGATGCTAACTGACTAATTGTTTTTTGATCAATTTCTTCGGATGGTTGCACGGGTATAATCATCGGAAAACTGTGTTTTTCGATTTTACCGTTATCCAGGCGATAAATAAAGCTAATATTAAAGTACTGTATTTCTTCACCATCATAGTCTTTAATCATACTGCGCTGTCGATAATTACTCCGGACTGTTTTGATATTATCGGCCAGGTATTGATGCAGTTTCAGAGTGCTGTCTATACTTTCATCTTCAGTATAGATTCCCGGACAAATCGACCATAAAAGCCTGGTTTCTTCTGGGGTAAAAGCACGAGATTCTGGGTATACATAGTCATTGCTGTCCGGGTTTTTTTGCATAGATAGAGGCGTCCCATAGCTTAATGCCAGAGATTCCGGAAGATTAGAAATATCCAGATCTACATGGTTTTGCTCAGCTTGCAGTGTTTGTAGCACGTCATACTGTCCCCCGTTGTAAGAAAATACCACTGCTTCTACTTGATCTGCATCTGGCAACCGGGTGGCATAGCCGTACCAGTCATAATAAACCGACATACTGGTTATGATCAGCAGGCAGGCATAAATAACAAAACCCTTGTAAGCTCCGAATACTCTAAATGATTTTTTTAGTAACATCTCAGCAATAAAATACCCGACCAGTCCCGCCAGCAGGAATAGCAGCAATGGGATCACTAAAGTATTGTATTGGACATTAAATATTTCTAACAGAATAGCCCCCAGGGCTAAAGTGCTGCATAATGTTACGCCATATTTAAACACGGGATTCAGTTTGCGGATGGCTAATACATCCCCAGCGTTTTCCATTTTGCGGTTTTTATACAATATCTGCGCTAGCCAGACGAAAAGAACTCCCAGCAAGAGATAGACGAGCCATACCGTCCAGTTCAGACTAGTGTAAGTGCTTTGCAAACCGGAAGCGTAGTCTATCGGGGTGGCCTGCATGAAAAATCCGTCTATATTGTGAAGTGTACCGACAAAGCCATATAAAAAACGGTCCAGGAAAAAATCGGTCAAGACTTTCAAACCGATAATTAGAAAATTGGCTATAACAAAAAAGACTATATGAGCTATAATGTGACCGGTTAGCATTCCTATAATCACTGCCAGCGAATACAAAAGCAGGCTCAGTGAGAAAAAGATAAACAGCCAATTTAATAATGCAACCATATCCAGGCATTCATAGTTCAGTCCTATTACCAGCATACTTAGGAAAAAGAGCAGCAAAGGAACTATAATCATAAATAAACCAGATAAATAATTGCTGGTAAAAACTGTACGACGCTTAAAAGGCAAAGCATTAATCATACCTACCGACATAGGATTGTACATAAATGAAAAGACTGCTGCTGCTACCATGATGCTAAATATAGCAATCAAAGCAGGCATAACTCCTGAAAACCCAAAAATAGTATTAGCAAAGGTATTGGGTACATAAGCCAGCCTTTCATATCTTCCGTTTGCGACCGTACTAAATCCTATGAGCAGGAGAATAACTGTGTACGCCACAAATATTGGCCAGAATCTGTTCATGTTTTTATAAAAGATGGCTTTGCTAAATAATGGCGCTGCTGATTGCATAATCCATACCCCCCAACTCGTGAATAAATATTTCTTCTAAAGATAGCGGTAAAACATCTATCATTAAAGGATTTAACATAACCGCCTTATCCAGAATTTCCTTTCGTTCCCCACGTACCACCAGTTGAATGACACTACCCACCTTGTGCTCAGCCAGCACATTTAGGCTATTGAAATCAGGACTCTCATTGCGAAAGGCCATCTGCAGTTTAAAAATATTATTCTGCAGTTCATCCAGGCTCCGTTCCAATACGACTTCGCCCCGGTGCATGATCCCCACATGATCGCATACATCTTCCAATTCACGCAGGTTGTGGGATGAAACGAAAACGGTAGTCTCGCGTTCAGCAATATCCTGGAAAAGCAGGCTCCACACCTTGCGGCGAGCTACCGGGTCCAGGCCATCCATGGGTTCATCCAAGACCAATACATCTGGCATGCTACATAGAGCCATTATAAAGGCTACATGCTTTTTCATTCCGCGTGAAAAACGACGAATCGGCATTTTGGGATCTAGCGGAAATAACGGAATAAGCTTCTCCAGGCGTTCATCATTGAAAGCAGGGTATACCCGTCTGTAGGAATTTATCATATCTTTCATATCATCTTGAAGAAAAAAGTAAATATCATCAGGGATATAGGCAATGCGTTTCTTGACCGCAGGATTATCAAAAACCTCATTTTCATCTATCTTGATCGTTCCCTGATCAGGAATCAGTATTCCCACCATATGTTTGATCAGGGTGGTCTTGCCTGATCCATTTGGTCCTACTATACCGTAGACAGATCCTTTGGGCACAGTAACATTCACATTATGTAAAGCCTGAAACCCGTCAAAGGACTTACAAAGGTTTAGTACTTTAATCATTATCTTCTTGACCTCCTTCACATAAAATTACAAACTTTCCACAGCAGCCACTATTTCTTCTTTACTAATGCCCAGATAGATAAGCTCTCGTGCCAGTTTCAGTACTTCTAACAATAGTTGCTCGATTTTCTCGCTATTTTCGCCGGGTTCTGTCGAAGCTACAAAAGTGCCTTTGCCTGTTACCTGATACACATAGCCTTCAGCTTCCAGATCCCGATAGGCCTTTTGAATGGTATTGGGGTTGATTGCCAGATTCTGAGCCATTTCACGTACAGAAGGAATTTTCTCATCTGGTTTTAATATGCCGCAGATGATCAATTTTTTCAGTCCATCTCGAACCTGCTTGAAAATTGGTCTGGGATCTTTCAAATCTATACTTATAATAATAATCACCTCCCACTGCAAAATAAAAAAATCGCGTGTACCATGTGTACTATATTGCATAATACACACAAAGCATTTTTATGTCAAGCGAAAGCAAAAAACCCAGGGTCCCCTCATTGCAACTGTACGCTAGTTGCAATGAGGATTCATTTTTTGTATAATCTGGTTAGATAAAATACGGAAAGATTTATGGATATGACCAAACGAGAAAAATTGATTGAAAGGTTAATGCAAAGGCCTTCTAATTTTGAATATGATGAAGCAAGAACATTGCTTTCCAGGCTTGGCTACTCTGAAGAAACCCGTGGCTGTACTTCGGGTTCCCGGGTGGCTTTCGTTAATAATGAAACCAAGCATATAATAAGATTACACAAACCCCATCCGGGAAACACATTGAAAAAATACCAGGTAGAACAATTGATTGATGAATTATCAAAACAGGGAGTGATTAAATCATGAAAGATATAATTTTATATAAAGATTACATTGGTTCAGTGCACTATAGTACCGAGGATGAAGTGTTTTTCGGCAAAATAGAGGGAATCAACGATTCTATTAGTTTTGAGGGTAGCAGCGTAACCGAGTTAAAAGCCGCATTTGAAGAGGCGGTTGAGGATTATATCGAGTTATGCCAGCTTAACGGGAAAGAGCCGAAGAAAACTTATAAGGGCAGCTTTAATATCAGAATAAGACCGGAACTTCACAAACAAGCCGTACAGCTAGCCCTAATGGAAGGGAAATCGCTCAATCAATTTATTGAAAATGCGATAGAAGATAGAATTATGCAATCGGTATAGTGCTTCTACTTGACAAAAAGTGAAAATTATGTAACAATAATAACAGTCTTTACACCACAAGGAAAACTAAAGCAGTGCTCCTGTTGCTCGGACAGGGGCATTTTATTTTGGCAGAAAGGAGGGAAAAAACATGTCAATTTTTATATTAGATTCATTAATAATCTTTGGTTTAAATCTGTTTAGCACTTGTATGGGAAACTTAAAAACATCCTTCCTGGCGCAAAAGACGATCAAGCCTGTTTATGTAATTACTTTTATCGATGCCCTGGTATTTGTTTATGCTTTCAAGTTGATTGCGACTTCTTCCGGTTACGGATATATACTGGCCTTTGCTTTAGGCAGGTTGTCCGGAGTATTTTTGGCCAATAAAATTGAAAAGAAGCTGGCGTTTGGCCTGCTTGAAATAGATGTTTATAAACATCCCGAAGAAGGCAAGATTTTGGCGGACAACCTGCGGGAGCAGGGATATTCAGTAACTACTACTCTGGGCTATGGCGTGGGGGGCAAGGAACGGTTGGTGCTGACAGCAATCCTGCCGCGCAAGCAGTTCCCTGACTTCTATGCAATAATGGAGCAGGATGGCAAGGTGAACATGTCAGTCAAATCCATAACGAAAACATACGGAAAAGTAGGCAGCATTAATGTGCTGGCGGAATAGGATGTGTTGCGCTTAGGCCAGCAGGCCTTCGATAATCATGGATATTATCAAATTTCCATTGAGCTGGGGAAAATTCGTTTAAATTAAAAGGAGATATTTGCTGTTTGTCGGGACAAGGGACCTGTCCCCTCTGTCCCCCCTTAACAAAGGGCTGTCAAGGGCAGTGTCATTTAGAAGTCCTTAAGGGCTTCCTCCGCGGTGGCAAAGATGGTAAAAATATCGGTAAATCCTGCGATATCAAACACTTCTTTGACATTGTCGGTCAATGCCGATAGCAGCACTTTGCCTTTGGCTGTCTTGCTCTTCTTGGCTACCATCAGTAAAACCCTCAGTCCGGCGCTGCTTATGTAGTCCATTCCGGAAAAATCCAGCAGGAAGTTTTTCTCCCCGGTATCCATTAAAGATAAAAGCTTTTTCTCCAGTATTCCGGAAGTGCTGGAATCCAATCTTCCTTCAATCGTTATGACCGTGGCTTTGTCTTTTTTCATCTCATTAATGTCCATTTATTTTCCTCCTCTTTTATGACATGACAGTTATGATAGTTTAATATTTTTTCCTCATAAGCAGAATATTCTGCCCGTTTTCCCGCCGGTACTCAAGCTCATCAAGCATCTGCCGGACCAGGTGAATCCCCAGGCCGCCAATAGGTCGTTCTTCGATATCCTGCTTGAGATCCGGGGCCTTAACCTCCAGCGGGTTAAAAGCCAGGCCATCGTCACGAATCTCGATAAGCAACTCCTTCTCTCCCTCCGGTATCAGCCGCAGCATAATCTCATGCTCCCCGCCTTCAGGATAACCATAAGTGATAGTGTTGGTCAGTAATTCATCCAGGGCCAGGTTGAGCTGAAAGAGGGTTTTCCCCGGAATCCCATTCTCCTCTCCCCAGAGCTCAATAGCCTCCGCCAGTAATCGAATCTCTTCCAGCTCATTTTTCAAACGAAACTCCATTTACTTTCCCCCTGTAAATTGCAGAACCAATATGGTGATATCATCGGACTGCTTCGCTTCTTGCACAAAGTCGCGGGTAGAGCGTAAAATAACTTTTACGTTTTTTATTAAATTGATTAAAAGGTCAATGATCTCACTTATCTTGAAACACCTTCCAACAATTCGATGCCTGTTATTTAAAGCGGAAGCAAGAAAAATTTGATTATAAAAGAAAACTTTTCTATATGGAATTAAACTAATCCTGCTGAGATAGCAAATTTTAATAGAACGATTGGGCTTTCGGAAGAGAGGGGGGCGAGTTTCTAGCGCAGTGATATTGAATACATAGAAGAAGGCTTCTTATTTCTTTGCCCCTAAACAATATTTAACAGGTATGTAATACAAATAGCACGGCATCGTATTAATTTATAACGAGGTAAAATATGTCCCCCGCGTCCATAATAGTGAGCGAAGCGAACATCAGTGGTGCCCGCAGGGTGCTTCTTTAAACGGTCGGGTTCCTATTAACAAAAGGCGGCGGGTTCTAATCCCCTGCCTCGTTCCGACCCTATCAACATGTTTTTAAATTAAGGAGGAATGAGCAATGGAAAGCAAAACTAACGAACAGGACAAGATCATGGGCAAACTTATCTCCCGTTGCTGGATGGATAAGGTCTTCAAGCAGCGTTTCATCACTGACCCGGCAGCTGTGATGCGGGAAGCCGGGCTTTCGCTTCCTGCTGGGGTGGAAATAAAGGTAGTGGAGAATACGGATAAAATAAACTATGTGCTGCTGCCGGCCCGACCGACTGAACTTTCTGATGAGCAGTTGGATGCAGTGGCTGGTGGTGTTGCTCTCTCTCCTTGGTTAACCTCTATTTATACTGAATCCTCCTGTGACTGTGATTACTAATTAACTTGATCATAGCATCTTTGGCTCTAGGAATGCGCGTATTATTCTTTTACTGTCGGCGCAGCAAACCGGCTGCGGCCAATACTGAAGCATAGTTAGCTCATTCTGGTTATTGCAAACCGGCCAGGTTCAGGTGACTTGGGGAGGAATAGATAGTTGATGAAGAGTAGCTCGTTAAAAAATGAAAATCAATTGCTGCTTCAAGCAACTATTGATCCGGAGGCCTTTGCCGAGATTTATGATTACTATTTTACCCGGGTATACAATTATGTCCGTTCCCGGGTTAACCGGAGCAGTGTAGCCGATGACCTTACCAGCCAGATTTTTGAGAGAGTACTGTTTAAACTGGATAAATTTCATCCCGAACGAGGTTCATTTGGCACCTGGCTTTTCACCATCGCCCACAACATCATTACCGATTATCTGCGAAACCAGGAACAGCGACATACAGTATCATTGGATGCGGTACGGGAATTAGCCTGTGCCAGAAATGGCCCGGAGGAAGCATACATATTGCAAGAGAGCCAGCAAGACCTGCAAGCAGCGCTGGAACTGTTAAACAACCGGGAACGCAATCTCATTGGCCTGAAATTCTGGGCAGGGCTTAATAATCGCCAGATCGCACAAATGACCGGTTTGAGTGAAAGCAATGTGGGGGTCATATTATACCGCGCGATTTGTCGCTTGCAATTTGCTTTGAAGAAGGAGGCCTTTGAAAATGAATAAACAGGAGCGGATAAAACAATTCAACCACGCTGTTGATCTCCTGTTGGAAGGTAAAGCAAAAGGACTTCTACCTGGCGACGGAACCTGCAATAAGGAGCTGGAGCTGGTGCAAAAGCTTATGCAGCTTGATTCCAGCAAGCAGAGCAAGATCCGTCAACCCCTTCGCCAATCTCTGCAGAGCATGATAAAAAACACCATTAATCCGGAATCTGACCGTAAGTCTGAACTCAGTGATGACGAACTGGAGGGCATAAGTGCCGCAGGTGACAGCTGGGATAAGGGGACAGGTCCCATGGCCCCTCCCCGACGCTGCCAATAATACTTTGTGTGCCTAATGTTGCTTTGGCTAAGATTAGGGTTTGCCAATCAAGGGATAGCTGTTTCCAATTTTAAAATCTGTATTAGGGAATGATATCATGGGCGATAACCTTATACTGTCCTTTCGTCCGGATCTGAAAATCAAGGAAGAAGCAGGCAAGATCTATTTGCAGAGCCCGGTACGGAGCCTGGTGTGCCAAAGAGTTTCCCGCGGCCTACGGCAGTCGATGAAGACATTGACCGCCGGTGGCGGCAGTGAAGATTTTTTGAGTGAACTGGCCTTTAAGGAAGATGGGGCAGGTGGATTGGCAAATTTCTACTACCACCTGCAACAATTCATCGAGCGAGGCTTCATATCCTATAATGTGATGATGGAACAGGAAATCCTGGCTATTTACACCCCCTTCTCCGGAGCCCCTCTTTTTAATGAAAAGCCTTTTAAGCAAAAGCGACGCTACAGGCTTTCCCGCTTTACTTACAGTCGGCGGGACGGGCAGGAAATCATCCTGGAATCCCCGTTGGCCAATGGCCGTGTCGTCCTGACCCATTGGCTGGCAGCTGCAGTACTCCATCTCCTGGCTGAAGCATGTACTGCCGGTGAAATAAGGACGCAATTCCCAACCTTGCCGAAAAAATCGTTGCAGCTCTTTCTTGAGCTCTTGCTCTCTGCCGGCATGCTGGAAGAGGTGGATGATGCTGGTATCTCTCCCGGAGAAGGGGATGAAGTGTTGCAGCAGTGGGAGTTTCACGACTTGCTTTTTCATGCCCGCAGCCGCTTGGGTTCTCATGAACAACCGGTGGGAGGGACCTATCGCTTTCGGGAGCGGATTGCTCCCTTACCAGCGGTAAAGAACCCCATGTCCAGCGAGCGTATTAAGCTTTACCGGCCGGATGTGGAGAAACTTCGAGAAGATGATTATCCTTTTTCCCTGGTATTGGAGGAAAGAAAATCTATTCGGAATTATGCGGACAAGCCCATTAGCGTTCAGCAATTAGGTGAATTTTTGTACCGCAGCGCCCGCATAAAAGAGCTTATTAAAGCTAATCCGCCGGCAGGTTTATTATATGAGGCCAGCAATAGGCCTTACCCAGGGGGAGGGGCTGCTTATGAACTGGAAATCTATCTGGCAGTCAATGAATGTGAAGGTCTAGCGGGCGGCTTGTATCATTACGATCCCTGGCAGCATGAACTGGAAAAACTATCGACCAGGACAAGCGAGGTTGAAGGATTATTAAAGTACTGTTCCGCTGCTGCCGGGTTAAAGGAACTGCCCCCTGTTTCCTTGCATATTACGGCTCGTTTCCAGCGGGTGGCGTGGAAATACCAATCGATAGCCTACAGCGTTATCCTGAAAGACGTGGGAGCACTCTACCAGACCCTGTACCTGGTGGCCACCGCTATGGACCTGGCACCAACGGCTATCGGCAGTGGACCTGCTAAGCTGTTGTGCCGTATGGCCGGCCTGAACTACCTGGAGGAATCAGCGGTAGGGGAGTTTATCCTGGGGAATAAACGCATTTAGAGGCTAATTGTCAACCTGCAGATTGTAATAAAGTTCAAACTCTATGTAATACAAGCGGAAGTACAGCGTATTAATTTTGACTCCGTTGCAAAAACCCCTTTTGTTGCAGAAGGGTTGCATAAATATACAAAGCGAGCGTTGGCGAAGCATGGATGCAACACCCGGCGAAGGCGAGTGGCGAGAGCGCTTCACCCTGCGGGTACTCCTGGTGTTCCACCCTGCGGGTGTCACTATTAAGGTTGCCGACCAGGACGGGAGATTAGCGCGGTACCCCTTGAGCCGCGAGACAAGCCGCAGGTGTTGCCCATGCGAAGCGCCCTGTCGGGCACAACTGATGCTCCCTTCGGTCGCTATTAAGGACGCTGGAGCGGTATATTTATGCAAGCCAATGAATACAAAAAAATTTTTGCAGTAGAATCAATTTTTAATAGGAAAACAAGGGGAGAAACAATGGGACGGGAGCGAGCGAGAAAGTTCGTAACATATCTCCAATTTTATTAACCATACTTAAATGAAGGAGGAAAGGGGCAATTCGATCAGCATAACCATCCCCATGATCGAGTAAGGACTATGCATGAAAAACCACAATTCAAAGCGCATTTTAATATCCATATAGTAGAGGATGAAAAAGCGGTTTTTCTTCTGTCGGAGCTGGATTGCTATGTATTGCAGGGCCGGATTTATTGCCTGCTGGCGCCGCTGCTGGACGGAAAGCACGGTATTGATCAAATTATTGATCACCTGGCTGGTCAGGCTTCTATCGCTGAAATATACTACGCCCTGGCACTTTTGGAGAAGAAAGCCTATATCACAGAAGCCGGGGGGGATTTTCCCCGGGAGCAACTGGCCTTCTGGTCGGCGCTAGGGGTTGAAACTCCTGCGCTTTTTGAAAAAGTAAAAAGCAATCCTGTCTCCGTAATATCCCTGGGCAGTGATTCCACTGGGACTTTGCTATCAATCTTGCAAGAAATGCAGCTGGAAATAGCAGCAAAAGCAGAGCTGCTGATTGTGCTGGTGGATGATTACCTGCAACCGGAACTGGAGGAATTAAACCAGAAATTTTGCCGGGAAAAACAGTCCTGGATACTGGTCAAGGCCAGGGGCAGCATTCCCTGGCTGGGTCCCCTCTTTATTCCGGGGAAAACGGCCTGCTGGCAATGCCTGGCCCAACGTTTGCAAAACAACCGGGATGTGGAAGAATATATTCGCCGGCAGCAGGAGCTTCAATCCCCGGTAAACATACCCCCGGGCACTCTACCGGCCACCCGCGGTCTGGTTTGGAACCTGCTGGCAGTGGAAGTGGCCAAGCAGTTGCTCAATGGACGGAGCCTGTTTTCCGAAAACAAGATGATTAGCCTGGATATATATAACATGAGTATAGAAAGCCATGCCCTGGTAAAAAGACCCCAGTGCCCAATCTGTGGGCAAGCGGCTGATATACATAAAGCAGCCCAGCCTCCCTTGCTGCAATCTACTCAAAAGCTATTTACCTTTGACGGGGGACACCGGAGCATTTCGCCGGAAGAAACCCTGCAAAAATATGGACATCATGTTTCCTCTATTACCGGTGTGGTGAAGTTCCTCCATAACCCGGTGGAAGATGATTCCTTCCTGAAAGTGTATCACTCCGGACATAATTGTGCCGCCAAGTATGGAAACCTGGCTTTACTGCGCGGCGGTTTGCGTTCCCAGAGTGCTGGAAAAGGTATGAGCGAGATGCAGGCCAAAGCCGGTGCCCTTTGTGAAGCCGTAGAGCGTTATTCCGGCGTATTCAGGGGGGAGGAGGCCCGGATAAGAGCCAGCTACCGGGAACTGGGGGAAGAGGCGATTCATCCTAACCGGATTATGAATTTCAGCTCTACCCAGTACCTCAACCGGGAACTTTCCAATGCCAGGGAGGGCAAGTTTAACCAGGTGCCGGAACCCTTTGACGAGAATCAGGAAATGGACTGGACAGCGGTATGGTCCCTAACTCGCGAAAAATTCCGCTACCTGCCCACGGCCTTTTGTTACTTCAGCCACCCGGAAAATAAAACGCTTTTTTCCTGTTCCAATGGCAATGCTTCCGGCAACATCCTGGAGGAAGCCATTTTACAAGGTTTTTTTGAATTGGTGGAACGCGATAGTGTGGCTATTTGGTGGTATAACCGTCTCCAGATGCCGGAAGTAGATTTGGCCAGTTTCAACGAACCCTTTATTCACGAAATGCAGCGTTATTATCGCCGGCATGATCGGGAAATCTGGGTTTTGGATTTAAGCAGCGATTTGAATATCCCGGCATTTGCCGCACTGACCCGTAAAAGCAGCGGTGCCCAGGAGGCCATCATGATGGGGTTTGGCGCTCACTTTGATGCCCGCCTGGCCCTTATACGGGCTTTAACCGAGCTCAATCAGATGATGCTTTTTGTCCTGGAACTGGAAAATGGCAAATGGGGGGAAGAAAATATTATTGATAACGCTACCCCGGAATGGCTGAAGCAAGCCACGGTGGCCAATCAGCCTTATCTGCTTCCCCATTCGGGCAAAAGCGTGCGAAAAGCCGGAGACTATAATGATTTGTCCGGGGAAGATTTCTTGAGCGATATAAAAAGCTGTCGCCAAATCATAGAGCGCAAGGGCATGGAAATGCTGGTCCTGGAGCAGACCCGGCCCGATATCGGCATAGCGGTGGTTAAGGTAATTGTACCCGGTTTAAGGCACTTCTGGAAACGCCTGGCCCCCGGTCGCCTGTATGATGTGCCGGTGGAAATGGGCTGGCTTCCGCTACCCAGGCTGGAAAGCGAAATGAATCCTATTGGGGTGTTTTTGTAAGAAGAGAAACGGGGAACAGGTTCCCCGTCTGGTGCTCCCTTCGGTTTTTTCAACTTACAGGTCGTAATATAGCTCAAACTCCATGGGATGGGGGATTTCATTAACTTTTCGAGTTTCCCTGCGCTTTTTTTCAATCCATATCTCTATCAGCCGCCGGGGAAATACCCCCCCAGGAAGCAGGAATTCATAATCCTTTTCCAGGGCATCCAGGGCCTCATCCAGTGAGCGGGGCAGGGATTTTATCTGAGCCTGTTTTTCCGGCGGCAGCTTATACAGGTTCATGTCATAGGGGCCAAAGCCTGCGGTCACAGGGTCAATCTTCTTTTGCACACCGTCCAGCCCGGCCATCAAGATAGCGGAGTAAGCCAGGTAGGGGTTGCAGGTGGCATCGGAAGAGCGAAATTCGAAACGCTTGTGATAGGGGCTTTTGGCGTAAGCCGGTACCCGGATTACCGCACTGCGGTTGGCGGTGGCGAAACAAACGCTTACCGGAGCTTCATAGCCCGGAATCAGGCGTTTGTAAGAATTGGTGCTGGGATTGGTAAAGGCCAGCAAAGCCGGGGCATGCTGCAGGATACCGCCAATAAAGTTCAAGGCCAGTTGGCTCAGGTTGGAGTAGCCACTGGCATCGTAGAATAAGGGTTCTCCGTTTTTGAAAAGGTGCATGTGTACATGCATGCCGTTGCCGGCTTCGGCAAAGATGGGCTTGGGCATGAAGGTGACGGTTTTACCTTCCTGAAAGGCCAGATTTTTAATGAGATACTTGGCCAGCATAGTTCTATCCGCCATTTCCCGCAGGGGACCAAACTCCACCTCAATTTCAATCTGTCCCGGACCACCTACTTCGTGATGATGGTATTTGACTGGAATATTGTTATCTTCCATCAACAGGCACATACGAGCTCTCAGATCGTATAGTATATCCTGCGGGGGAGCAACATGATAGCCGCCGTTTGCCGGAATTTTGTAGCCCAGGTTCTGCTTCTCATTGTCTCCGCTGTTCCACATAGCCTGCTTAGCATCTATGGTAAAACCGCTCTTTTGCGGGGAACATTCATAACTGACATGGTCAAAAACATGAAACTCGAATTCCGGCCCGATTCTCATCTCATCAGCAATACCGGTGGATTTCATATATTCTTCCGCTTTGGCCGCTATGCTGCGCGGGTCCTGGTCAAAACGGTAGTTGTCCGGTTGAGCTATAACAAAGATATCGCCTATCATGCTGAGGGTGGGAACCACGGTAAAAGGATCATAAACAGCGGTGCTGAGGTCGGGAATAAACACCATATCGCTATTTTCTACCGGGGCAAAACCATAATTGGAACCATCAAAACCGATGCCGTATTCTAAAATTTCCGGTTTGAAGCGGCCCAGGGGAATGCTCAGGTGGTGCCACCTTCCCAGCAGGTCTATTATCTTGAAATCAATCATTCTGATAGCTTGTTCATTGCAAAAACCCAGTGCCTCGTCAAAACTCTCAAACACTTATAAAGCCTCCTTTGCTCTATACAACAAATTCCGTGAGAATTATAGCAGATAAGCCATACATAGTAAATATGAGGGTAATAGATAATCCTGGTTTTAGAAGTCTTTGCCTTGGAATAAAATTCTTCTCCAGATGGCGGTATATATACTCTTTTCGCTTAATAAAATGTATTACTCTCCGAGAAAAAAAGTTGTCAGATCATTCTGGGGGTGAATAAACTGAAGCGAACCCGCTTAATCATTCTTATCTTAATAGCTTTGCTATTACTGGGATTAGCTGCTTCAGCCCGCAGCATAGAAGAATACTATATAAAATCCCAACTGGATCCGCAAATCGAACTTCAAACCAGCATAAAAAATATGACCACGGTAGATAGCTACCGCTATAAGCTTACTTCATGCTTTACCGTGGCTGAACGGAAGGAGGTGATAAGCCGGGTAGAAGGAGAAAAGAGCGGCGCAAATACGCATATAAAGGGGGAGATGGTTAACACAGCTGTTGATATCTACTATATTGACCGCACTATCTACAATTACGATGCTTTTTCTAAGAAATGGCTGATAATTGAAAGTGATACCAATAAGTCGGAGGAATTGCTCATTTCAGAACTCAATCCCCTGTCCAATTTTAGATTCAAACAGATAGCTGCGGTAGAAAAGTTAAGGTTTGAAGAGGTAGATGGTGTAGAGTGTTTGGTAGTGGGCTGCAGGCCCTCAATTGAAAGCCGGTTATTGGAAAATTTATGGAAGAGTTTTGAGTATCGCTTATGGTTGGATTATAAGGAAAGGATGGTTAAAAAAGCGGATTTGACAGCAGTCAACAAAAAGGCCCCGGATACCAGGTTAAACTTGTTGGTAGAGTTCTCGGATTGGAATCAGAAAATTGATATTAGACCACCGGATACCAGCGGTACCAAAAAGAATTGAAGATTATCGGCAGGGGCTCAAGGCCCCTGCTTTTATGTTTTCACCCCTAAATCTCGATTTAATTGCACCTTTCCCTTCAAGTTGTTATAATCCACTTTATAGGGAGGGATTTACATTGGATCTGGTAAAGGTTGAAGTTTTATTTGATCGGGAAACCCTGAAGCAAAAAGTAGCAGAAATGGGAAAACAAATCTCCCGGGATTATAAAGGGCGGGATTTGCTGGTTGTAGGAATATTAAAGGGCGCTTTTGTTTTTATGGCTGATTTAATCAGGGAAATGGAAGTTCCGGTGGAGCTTGATTTTATGGATGTTTCCAGCTACGGCATCTCAACTTCCTCTTCTGGTGAGGTGAGGATTGTCAAGGATCTGGAATATTCCATAAAAGATAGGGATGTCCTTATTGTTGAAGATATAGTTGACACTGGTTTAACTTTAAAATATATTTGCGAAATATTGAGAAATAGGAATCCGCGCAGTTTGAAGATTGCCTGTTTACTGGACAAGCCATCCCGGCGAAAAACAGATATTCATCCCGACTATGTCGGATATACCATTCCGGATAAATTTGTGGTGGGTTACGGTTTGGATTATGCGGAACAATACCGGCATTATCCGGCTGTATGTGTTTTAAAACCTGCAGTTTACGAAAATTAGAGGTGGATAAATGAAGAAAGAAACGGTTGTGGTCCTGGATTTTGGAGGACAGTATAACCAACTAATTGCCCGCCGGGTTCGAGAGCTATCAGTTTATAGCGAAATGCTTCCTTATGATACTGGCTACGAAGAAATAGTGGCTAAAGAACCTCAGGCAATAATATTAACCGGAAGTCCGGCCAGTGTTCACGGGGGTGAGGCTCCTCATTGCGACCCCCGGGTTTTTTCTCTGGGTATTCCCGTTCTGGGCATTTGTTACGGTATGCAGTTAATGGCCGAGCAAATGGGCGGGAAGGTTCAACCTTCTTCCTTGCGGGAATATGGCCGTGCAGTTTTACAGCTCACGGGGGAGGACGAAATATTTAAAGGTCTTCCTGATCAAATGCAGGTATGGATGAGCCATGGGGATACTATTATTAGCGTGCCCGAAGGTTTTAGAATAACGGCAAGTACAGCTAATTGTCCGATAGCAGCTATCAGTTGCCCACAGCTCCAGCTCTACGGGGTGCAGTTTCATCCCGAGGTAAGACACAGTACCTATGGTATGGATATATTAAAAAAATTCTTGTTTGAGATTTGTGGTCTTCGAGGAGATTGGGATCTTAGTGATTTTATTAGTGAAGCCATTGCGGAGGTCAAAAACAAAGTAGGAAATAAACGAGTTCTTTGCGCCTTGAGCGGCGGGGTAGATTCTTCCGTGGCGGCCACCCTGGTGCACCAGGCAGTGGGGGAGCAGCTGATCTGTGTTTTTGTGGATAATGGCCTCTTAAGAAAAGGAGAAGCCCGCCAGGTAATTGATACTTTTGCTAAAGAAATGAAGATGAACCTGGTTTTTGTAGATGCGGGAGAAAGATTTCTGGCCAAACTGACTGGAATTACCGAGCCGGAGAGGAAACGCAAGATTATCGGAGAGGAATTTATCCGCATATTTGAGGAAGAGAAAGCCAAACTGGGAGAAATAGACTACCTGGTTCAGGGAACCATTTATCCGGACATTGTGGAAAGCGGAACCAGCACTGCGCAGACCATCAAAAGTCACCATAATGTGGGGGGATTGCCGGAGGATATGGATTTCCAGCTAATTGAACCCCTGCGCTTGCTCTTTAAAGACGAAGTCCGCCTGGTGGGAGAAAGGTTGGGCATCCCTGCGGAGATTCTATGGCGCCAGCCGTTTCCCGGGCCCGGTCTGGGGGTAAGGGTGCTGGAGGAAGTTACTTTTGAAAAACTGGGAATATTGCGGGAAGCCGATGCGATTGTCCGCGATGAAATAAAAAAGGCCGGTCTGGAAAGGGAAATCTGGCAGGCATTTGCCGTTCTGCCCCCGGTAAGGAGTGTAGGTGTAATGGGTGATGCTCGTACCTATGCCTATCCCATAATTATTCGCGCTGTAATCAGCGAAGATGCTATGACGGCGGAAGTGGCTAAACTCCCCTGGGAACTCCTGGATATTATGGCGCGCCGTATCGTTAACGAAGTGGCCGGTGTCAACCGGGTGGCCTATGACATCACTTCCAAGCCTCCCGGAACCATTGAATGGGAATAGACGCCAAAATGCCTCTGAACCCGGTGAAATAAAGGGTTTCAGAGGCCTAAGACATGCCCGAGGCAATCGAAAAGCAGAGCGGAAGCCAAGGGAATCAGTCAGGAACAGGCAGCAATCAGCAGCCTGAAATAAGTAGTAACGAAGATACTTGTTTCCTGTTGTCATATGTTTCGTATCTTCGGCTTCGAATTCTCCCGATTAAAGAACAGTCCCTTTTTATTGTGATGATTACCAGACTTCGGGAAAAGCAGTGTTAGTATAAAGTGCCTCCATTCGAGCCTTATGTCCTTCCTCCATTTTAGCCAACTCGGAAAGGATTTTTTGTTTTTCCGGATCGGCAGAAAGAGCGGCCAAAGAAGAATAAGTTTTCATCGCTTCTTCCTCTTTTTTCATAGCCAGGGCAATGGCATCCACCGGTTTTAATTCCAATGATAGGCGAGGCAATTCTACCGTTTCTGATACTTTATAATTGCTAGCTCCAGTAAAAGAGAAACTTTTAATATCGTGTCTTAAGATCTGTTCCAGCAAAGTACGATGTCCTAATTCTTCTTGGGCAAATTCTTGATAAATCTTTTTTACTGAGGTATCTGTTATTTTTTCAGACACATCACGGTAGAACTCGTAAGCTTCCGTCTCGGCCTCTATGGCCAGTTTCATTATCCTTTCAAATTCACTCGGATTCATCTATTTTTCCTCCTCACATTAGATTCGTTTTTTAAGCTGCCATTTTGTATTATTAGCAAAATCATAAAATTTTAAATATTTACAACTAGCTAGTTGTAAATCATAAAGGGTTTTATAGATGAGTGGCTTGCCTGTTCTTTAAATGCATGCAAATATAGCATGTTGCTTGAGTTATGCGCTCTTTGCTATGAATGAATTCTGGCACCCTGGGCAAAAATGGTAAAACAAGGGGGTGTTAGATTGGAAGAATATATTAAACAACTGGCGGCAAGACTGGCCAGCGAGCTGGAGGAATTGGAACAGGGAAGCGGGTTCGCGCATTTCCTGGCAGCTCCGGACAGCGAAGTGAGAGAAGAGGCCCGGGAATTAAAGGAACAGATTAGAAATCTCAGAGCTAAATTGCAGGGAATACTTTAGGGACCCAAAGGGAGGTTTTGCTCTAAGACATAGAGTATTCCTGGTTGAATCCTTCCTGGATTGCTATAATAGAGCAATGGAAGGAGAGGTAGAATGCTTGATATTTTGAGCGCTATGGCTCTGGGAGATTACCTGAGCCGGGGTCTGGGTCAAATAGGTTTAGAGTTTTGGCAGAGTGTATCCCACGATATTTTTTTAAATGTGGGAATGGAGTATAAAAACAGCAACCGTTTCTGGGAACGGGTTGAGTGCCGAGAAGTGGAAAGCCTGGCCGGCAAAGAACAACACTTTTGTGAAAATAACCGTCAGCTGGATAAAGATATCATCGCGCATTTTGGCAGCGCCACACCTGACGCCAAAAATTACCTGCTACATTACGCAGTCGGCTGGGATAGCAACAGAAACGCGGTTCCCTTGCTTTTGCTTCATGGGGCTGGATTGGATGCCACCTCTTTTTGCGATGTATTTGCTTTGGGATATACCGGTTTGCAACAACAGTTGGTTGAGCTTGGTTACAGGGTATTTGCCCTCAGCTTTTCCCATCCTCATGGGGATAATTATTACCAGGCGCTACAACTAGCTGATGCTATTTCCCGGGTGCGAGAATTGACCGGTGCTCCCCAGGTGGATGTATTGGCTCACAGTAAAGGGGGCCTGGCTGCCTGGATATATTTGTCCGGATTGGCTTCAACTCCATACAGTGGTGAGGTAAGACGATACATAATGCTGGGAACACCCAACGGAGGAACCGACTTTGCCTTTCGCAATCCCCTGTTTAATTACCTTATTTATATTTCCGGCTCCAATGGGGTTATGGCCTGGGATCAAGTACTTTCCCTGGGGAGCCTGGTGGATTGCAGCAAGCAGGCTATTTATCATGATGGCTGTTTTCCGGGACAGAGCCAGATGCTTGCTCGCTGGGATGAGAAATTCGCTTTAGATCCGCTGCAGCAAGATTGGTGGTCTACCTATTATGGTGGGTCTGGACTAATCAGTCATTCCCGGGGGATTGAGGCGGCTATACAGGACGGAGGCTCTTGTATGCAAAAGCTTAACCGGCATGGCCTGCCTCCAGAGATTGAGCTTGCTGTTCTGGCTGGCGATAAACATTTCCTTAATTGTTTACCGGGGGAATGCAGCGCTCCCAGTGATGGACTGGTTCTGGTGGATAGTGTTCTTTATACAGATGGTTTAATGAGGGAAGGTGCTCATCTCCTGGAAAAGACCGTTCTCCCGCTAAACCACCTGGAACTTCTTTTTGCCCGCCGGGCAGGCCGTTGGGTGGATCGGCAATTACGGGATTAAAGCAGGGAAGGGAGCAAGTTGACAGGCCAGGAATGCTCTGCTAATATCAAGGTGTAAAGCTGGAAATGAAAGAAATACGTTTAAGTTTTAGAAACGCGAAAGTGTGTCTAGGGTTCCGCATCTTGGTATGGTCTGGTCCAAGTGACACAGGTGCAGGATTGCACTACACCGTATAGGGATAAAAGCCCAGGCGGATAGGTTTCGGTTACGAATCCTGTCCTTCCGGGCTTGTTACTTTTTGCCTGGTTTTACTCTTGTTTTCTGTGAGAAAAGCGGCAAAATAACTGGTAAATCAAGCTAATGACATCATGAATTCGTAATAAGAATTTTATAAATAAGGGGGAATGCTAATATGCCCAGAGTGGGAATTATTATGGGAAGTGATTCCGACCTGGCTATAATGAAAAATGCTGGGGATATACTCCGAGAATTTGCTATAGAATATGAATATACGATCTGTTCGGCCCACCGTTTGCCTGCTGAAACCGCGGCCTATGCAAAGGAGGCTCGGGACAGGGGAATCGAAGTAATAATTGCCGGAGCCGGTGGTGCCGCACATCTACCTGGAGTAATTGCCTCTTATACTCTGCTTCCGGTTATCGGGGTTCCCATAAAAACCAGCAGTCTTTCCGGGGTTGACTCGCTTTATTCCATTGTGCAAATGCCCCGGGGAATCCCTGTAGCTACGGTAGCCATCAATGGTAGTGCCAATGCGGCCCTCCTGGCTTTGCAGATTTTGGCCCTGCATGATGAAAGCATTTGGCAGCACTTGCAAGAATATCGAAATAAAATGGCCCGGGAAGTTCGAGAAAAAGACCGGAAGTTGCAAGACTTGGGCGCCGATGCGTATTTGAACATAAAAAAATAGATTTGCAGTGGCATTAACCTTAAAAAGGGGAGTCCAAAATGATTGAAAGGTATACCCTGAGTGAAATGGGAAGGGTTTGGTCGGAAGAAAATAAACTTAAAAACTGGTTGAAAATCGAAATTGCCGCCTGTGAAGCCTGGGCTGAATTAGGTAAAATACCGTTGTCAGCCGTAGAGATAATTAGAGGAAGGGCAGCATTTAAACTGGATAGGATTAAAGAGATTGAAGCCGAGGTTCGTCATGATGTAATCGCATTTTTGACCAATGTAGCCGAATATGTGGGAGATGATTCCAAGTATATTCACCTGGGCATGACCTCTTCAGATATACTGGATACCGGACTGGCTTTACAGATGCGCGAATCTGCCGATTTAATTCAGGACAAGCTGGAAAAACTACAAAGGGTAGTAGCCGAAAAGGCTATCCGCTATAGGTACAGTCTTAATATTGGCCGAACACACGGGGTACATGGCGAGCCCAGTACCTTTGGCTTGAAGATGGCCCTGTGGTACAGTGAAATTAAGCGAAATATTCTGCGTTTGGAACAGGCCCGGGAAATAATATCTTTTGGCGCCATATCGGGAGCGATGGGCAATTTTGCTCACCTGGACCCTCGGGTGGAAGAGTATGTTTGTCACCAATTAGGGCTCAAACCCTGCCCAGTTTCTACCCAGGTAATTCAACGTGACCGGCATGCTCAGTTTATGACTACTTTGGCCATTATTGCCAGCTCTTTGGAAAAAATGGCCACAGAGATTCGCAACTTGCAGAGAAGCGAAATTTTAGAGGTGGAAGAACCATTTCGCCAGGGACAGAAGGGTTCCTCGGCCATGCCTCATAAGCGTAATCCCATGATGAGTGAGCGAGTTGCCGGTCTATCAAGGGTTATACGGGGCAACGCTTTGGCCGCCCTGGAAAATGTAGCCCTCTGGCATGAAAGGGATTTGACCCACTCTTCGGTGGAGAGGATTATCATTCCGGATAGCTGTATTTTACTGGATTATGTTTTAGAAAAATTCCGAGCTGTGGTTCAAGGGTTGGTGGTCTATGAAGAAAACATGTTGGAAAATATGAAGAAAACGCGAGGGTTGGTGTTTTCGCAGGAGTTGCTGCTGGCTCTGCTAACAAAAGGTCTTTCGCGTGAAGAAGCCTACCATTTGGTACAGAGAAACTCTATGAAAAGCTGGCAAGAAAGGTTGGACTTTAAAACTCTGGTGGAGAAAGACGCTGCTATAATGCAGCTGCTCTCCCATGATGAAATCGAGGGCATATTTGATCTCTCTATTTACCAGGCCCAGGTAGATTACATTTTTAAACGCTGCGGCTTGGATTGATGGAAATTTCACTTTTCTAACTAAGATGCCACTGCAAAAAAACTGTTCCCGGGTATACTCAACGCTACATATGGTGTTCAAAACCTCACCATTATACTAGATATAGCGGTGTTAATTTTGAAAAATGACTTTTTGCAGTGACATCAACTAATCAATGCGGTAAGTTAGGAGGAACGTTGGATTGGAAGCCAATGCCTGTGCAACCCTGAGTATTTGGATATTACAAGAGGGGGAGGAAATAGAGTGTTGGAGGAAATGAAGGATTTGGATCTGCTTTCTACATGCTGTGCTGAAGACAAATTCCACGATGAATGTGGGGTTTTCGGGATATTTCTAAATGAATCCGAGGATGATTGTGAAGCCGCCCGAACAACTTTTTACGGTCTTTATGCCTTGCAGCATCGAGGCCAGGAGAGTGCGGGTATAGCTGTTTCCAATGGTCATGAGATTCAACTGCATAAAGGCATGGGGCTAATAACCGAGGTCATAAAGCCGGATCATATTAAGAAACTTAAAGGCCGCCTGTCTATCGGCCATGTTCGTTATTCCACTACCGGGATGAGTAATGTGGTAAATACTCAGCCTCTGGTATTTCATTATTTGAATGGAATGCTGGCCTTGGCCCATAATGGGAATCTAGTGAATACAGTGGAGCTTAGAAAAAGGCTGGCTGCCTATGGCTCCGTTTTTCAAACAACTAGCGATACCGAGGTGGTGGCTAACCTTCTGGCCAGGTATTCCCAGGATAATAAAATAGAGGATGCTTTGGCCCGGTGCATAATGGATGCGAAGGGGGCTTTCGCTCTCTTAATAATGACCGAAGACCGTTTGGTTGGGGTGCGGGATCCGATGGGGATTCGGCCTCTTTGCCTAGGGGAGCTCAATGGCAACTATATACTGGCTTCCGAATCGGCGGCCCTGGATACAGTGGGGGCCACATTAATCCGTGATGTAAATCCCGGAGAAATAGTGGTAATAGACCAGGATGGATTACATTCCCGGCAGGTAATCGATTCGCCTCGCCGGGCCCATTGTATTTTTGAATATATCTACTTTGCCCGGCCGGACAGTACCATTGACCAGGTAAATGTTTATCAAGCCAGACGAGAGATGGGTCGGCAGCTGGCCCGGGAGTGCGATATCGATGCCGATATGGTTATTTCCGTACCGGACTCCGGCACCTCATCGGCTCTGGGTTATGCTGAAGAAGCGGGCTTGCCTTTTGAAGAAGGACTGATGAAGAACCGCTATGTGGGACGCACCTTTATTCAGCCCACCCAGAAGATGCGGGAACTGGGGGTTAAACTGAAACTCAATGCCATTGATGAAGTGGTTTGCGGCAAACGTATAATAATGGTTGATGACTCCATAGTTCGCGGAACCACCAGCAAGAAGATCGTGCAAATGCTGCGTGAAGCCGGGGCCACCGAGGTGCATATGGTGGTGGCTTCCCCTCCCACCCGTTTTCCCTGTTATTATGGAATTGATACCTCGCGCCGGGAGGAGCTTATTGCCAGCACCATGGACAAAACGGAGATTGAAAAGTTTATTGGTGCTGATAGCCTCCACTATTTAAGTATGGAAGCTATGTTTGCCGCCATGAAAAGCGGTGAAGATACTTTTTGTTCCGCCTGTTTCAGTGGTAAATATCCTATGGAGATTGAGACCTGATAGCGCCAGGAGAGCACGAGAACCGTTCCTCTGTGTGCATATTTGCAGGAGGTGGAAGGACATGGATAAACCGGGCTTGAGTTATAAGGAAGCGGGTGTGGATATAGATGCCGCCAACCGCTCGGTGGAAATGATTAAAAAGTGGGTGGGACAGACAATAAGACCGGAAGTGCTGTCAGGGATAGGGTCCTTTGGCGGTTTTTTCGCTCTGGATTTACAGAAGTACCGGGAACCGGTATTGGTTTCCGGTACTGATGGAGTAGGCACCAAACTAAGGATTGCTCAAATGATGGGGGTGCATGACAGCGTGGGGATTGACCTGGTGGCTATGTGTGTAAATGACATACTGGCTCACGGGGCTGAACCCCTATTTTTTTTGGATTATATCGCTATTGGCAAACTGGACCCCGTATTGGTGGAGCTATTGGTAAAGGGAGTCAGCCAGGGCTGCCGGCAGGCCGGCTGTTCTCTCATTGGTGGAGAAACCGCGGAAATGCCGGGTTTTTACCGGGAGAATGAATATGATTTGGCTGGATTTGCGGTAGGAGCAGTAGATCGTTCCCGGCTTATTAACGGGAGTTCTATTGCGGATGGAGATCTCTTGCTAGCTTTGCCTTCTTCCGGACTGCATTCCAACGGCTATTCCCTGGCGCGCAAGGTATTACTGGAAAAGGCCGGGATGGAGCTGGAGGAAAACATTGCTGAACTGGGACGTAGCCTGGGTGAGGAATTGCTCTGCCCCACCCGTATATATGTGCCAGCCATACTAGCACTGCTGGAAGCATGTGAGGTAAAAGGATTGGCCCACATAACCGGAGGGGGAATAGTAGAAAACCTGCAAAGAATTATGCCCTCCGGCCTGGGGGCGGTAATCGACAGTCAGGCTATAGAAGTCAAACCGGTATTTCAGCTTATTGAAAAATTGGGTCAGGTTGATAAATCTGAAATGTTTCGGACTTTCAATATGGGTGTAGGATACATAATCGTTGTATCGCCGCTTTATCATGATAAAGCTTTAAAGTGCTTGCATGATAAAGGAGAAAAGCCTATACTTATAGGCAGGGTGGAGAAAGACAGGGAGAAGGTAAGTATTCAATGATTAGAGTAAGGGAAGCCGGGCGTATCAGCCTGGCAGTTCTGGCCTCCGGGCGGGGAAGTAATTTTGATGCCCTCTGCCAGGCAGTGGAAAGAGGCCAGTTGGATGCTGATATCAAGCTCTTGCTCAGTGACCGCCGGGATGCTCCCGCTTTGGAAAAGGCGGCCCGCCGGGGGATAGAATCGATTTTTCTTTCCCCGGCAGCTTTTACTAGTCGTGATGATTATGAGGCTTGCCTCTTGCAAAAACTCCGGGAACACGGGGTGGAAATCATAGCTCTGGCCGGCTATATGCGCCTGGTAGGAAAAGTGCTTTTAGATGAATATAAATGGAAGATAATAAATATTCATCCGGCGCTTTTGCCATCTTTTCCTGGCTTGAATGCCCAGAGCCAGGCTTTGAACTATGGAGTCAGATTCAGCGGTTGCACTGTACATATGGTTGACGAAGGCATGGATACCGGGCCGATATTAATGCAAGCCGTGGTTCCGGTTTACCAGGATGACGAGGAGGACAGCCTGGCGGCGAGGATACTGCTGGAAGAACATCAGATTTACTGGCGTTCTTTGCAGCTATTAGCCGAGGGACGCGTTTTTTTAGATGGCCGCCGGGTGATAATAGCCGATAAGCAAGGAGGTTAGATAGATTATGAAAAGAGCATTGATCAGTGTGTCTAATAAAGAAGGTTTGCTGGATTTTGCCCGGGGATTGGAGAAGCTGGGCTATGAAATCATTTCAACCGGCGGCACCTATAATACTATCAAGGAAGCCGGGATTAAGGTCAAGAAGGTAGCAGATATAACCGGTTTTCCGGAAATCCTGGATGGCCGGGTTAAAACTCTGCATCCCAAAATCCATGGAGGAATTTTGGCTCGCCGGGTACCGGAACACCTCCAACAATTGCAGGAGAATGATATCGGCCCGATTGACATAGTGGCGGTAAACCTCTATCCCTTCCGGGAAACCATCAGCCGGCCCGGAGTAAGCCTGGAAGAAGCCATAGAGAACATTGATATCGGGGGACCGGCCATGGTAAGAGCCGCTGCCAAGAATTATCAGGATGTTGCGGTTGTGGTAAAACCTGAATTCTACCAACCTCTACTGGAGGCCCTGGAAAAACAAGGAGGAATAAGCCCGGAATTTCGCTTGAAACTGGCTTGGGAAGCTTTCAGCCATACTGCGGCTTACGATGCCATGATTTCTTACTACCTCTCTCGTGTAAGCAACAGCGATTTAAACCAGAACCTGATTCTGGCCGGGGAAAAGGTCTATGACCTGCGCTATGGCGAGAACCCCCACCAGAAAGCTTCTTTTTACCGCTTTATGACCCCGGGGCTGGGATTGCCTGATGCCCGGCAATTGAATGGCAAGGAACTCTCCTATAATAATATAATTGATACCCAGGCGGCCTGGGAACTGGTGCGGGAATTCGATGAACCGGCCTGTGTTATCATTAAACACACCAACCCCTGTGGAACGGCGGTAGCCGCAACCCTGGAAGAAGCCTTCGACCGGGCATTTGCCGCTGACCCATTGTCCGCCTATGGCGGTATTATTGCCCTGAACCGTCCGGTTGACGGGGCTACGGCCCAAAAAGCGGCCGAGCCTTTTATGGAAGTTATCATTGCTCCGGCTTATACCCCCGAGGCTTTGGAAAGCCTTCAGGCCAAGAAGAACCTGCGAGTACTGGAACTTCCGCTGGAAGTCGCCGGGGGGTTGCAGATAAGAACTGTAGCCGGTGGTTTCGTAGTTCAGGAAAGTGACCGGGATGAGCTGGATATGGATAAAGTGCAGGTAGTCACCCAGAAAAAACCTGCTGCCGAGCAATTAAAGGAACTGGCCTTTGCCCGCAAGGTGGTCAAACATATAAAGTCCAATGCGATTGTCGTAGCCCGGGATGGGGTTACTCTGGGTGTTGGTGCCGGGCAAATGAACCGGGTGGGTTCAGCCCGTATTGCCCTGGAAAGTGCCGGGGAAAAGGCCCGGGGGGCTGTGATGGCTTCCGATGCCTTCTTCCCCTTCAAGGATACGGTGGAATTGGCGGCGCGGTATGGGATTACCGCCATAATTCAACCGGGCGGCTCGGTAAGAGATCAGGAGAGCATAGATGAATGCGATAAAAACGGTATGGCCATGGTCTTTACCGGTATAAGGCATTTTAAACATTGATGCTACTGCGGTACCCTTGAGCCGCGAGACAAGCCGCAGGTGTTGCCCATGCGTAGACAGCGAGCGGTATATTTAATACAAGTATAATTTTGATATCAGTATTAAAGAGCACGAAAGAACTATCTACTTGTGCTAAAGGAGGCAGCTATGGGGAAAAAGCTATTGCTTATCGGACAGGGAGGAAGAGAACATGCACTGGCCTGGAAATTGGCCCAGAGCCCGGAGATAGAAGCACTGTATGTGGCGCCGGGTAATCCCGGCATAGCCGCTATAGCAGAGTGCATTTCCATAGGAGTAAATGAAATAGAAAGCCTGCTGGAATTTGCCCGGAGCCAGCGTATAGACCTTACCGTGGTTGGGCCGGAAGCTCCGCTTATGGAGGGCATAGCAGACCGTTTCCGGGAAGCGGGCTTGAAAATATTTGGCCCTACTACTGCTGCCTCCAGGTTGGAAGGAAGCAAGGTTTTTGCCAAGAAGCTGTTAAAAAAATATGGCATCCCCACAGCTGATTATACGGTATGTGAAAGATTGGATATGGCTTATGCTTCTGCCCGGACTTACACTGAGCAGGGGAAAGCAGTAGTAATAAAAGCTGATGGACTGGCAGCGGGCAAAGGGGTTACTGTCGCCGCCAACTGGGAAGAGGCCAGCCAGGCTATTGACAGCATGATGAAAGACAAGAGCTTCGGTCAGGCTGGTGAAAGACTGTTGGTGGAGGAGTGCCTGCTGGGCGAGGAAGTTAGTTTCTTTGCTATTTGTGATGGTAAGGATTATATTTCCTTGTTGGCCGCCCAGGATCATAAAAGAGTCTTCGATAATGATCAGGGCCCCAATACCGGAGGTATGGGAGCCTATGTCAATCCCCCAGTTTTTGACCGGGAACTGCAAATGCAGGTTATTAAAAATATAATAGAACCGGTCATTAAGGCCATGGCAGAAGAAGGATGCCCCTATCAAGGGGTGCTCTATGCCGGGCTGATGATAACCTCGGAAGGTCCTAAAGTATTAGAATTCAATGCCCGTTTCGGTGACCCGGAAACCCAGGTGTTGATGCCCATGATTAAAGGTGATATTTTGCCGGTGCTGGAGGCTGCCGCCAGTGGTAAGCTGGGTGATTTGCAGCTGGAGATAGAAGAAGGCAGCTGTGTGGCGGTTATTCTGGCCTCCGCAGGCTATCCCGGAGATTATGAAAAAGGGAAAATCATTAAAGGCTTGGATAGGCTTGAGCCGGATACCCTGGTATTCCATGCCGGAACCAGCCGAAAGGATGAAAATCTCATTACCGCTGGTGGCCGCGTTTTGGCCGTAGTCTGCCGGGGGCAGGACATGAGAGCGGCCCGGGATAAGGTTTATCAAGAGGTAAAAAAGATAGAATTTGATGGAATGCATTATCGCCAGGATATTGGCGTAAAAGCAATGCAACATGAGGTATAGGGAATGAAGCTGATAATACGAGTTTTATCCCGGATACTGTTAATAGCGGCTGTAATCGCTATGCTCTATTTCATGCCTACCCGGGAGTTTTTGAAAACAACTTTCATATTGGGTATGCCCTTCATTGTAGCTTTGGCCATAATGAGAAAAAGACCCCGCTATTCATTCTTATGGATTATTGCCTTCTTGGCACTATTGGGAATCGCCGGGGGTTATGTTTATTTATTGACCCAGCTCCCGGAGCGGATAGAAACCCGTCGTATAATCAGTGAGGGCGGATCTTTGGTGGCAGAAGGAAAATTTGATAAAGCTATAGATGAATACAAGAAGTTGGAAAAGCTAGGCAAGCCGGAAAAAATGAAAGAGAAGATTGCCATTGCGGAGCAGGAGAAGCGGGCAGCCGCTATGCTGCAGGAAGCCCAGGATTTGCTTGCTGCAGGCGAAACAGAAAAAGCGAAGAAACTGTTAGAGTCCATACCAGATAATACCAGGGCTGCCGTGCAGGCGAAACGATTGCAAAAAAAGCTATGAGGAATAAGGATATGTAATTAATTAAGGAACGGGGACAGATCAGCTTCGCAGAAATGTCATTGATTAAGGAACGGGGACACATCAGCTTCGCAGAAATGTCATTGATTAAGGAACGGGGACACATCAGCTTCGCAGAAATGTCATTGATTAAGGAACGGGGACACATCAGCTTCGCAGAAATGTCCCCCATTCGAAAACGGGGTGAGGAAATGGTAACACTGGAAGTGGTAAAGAACAGTCACATGGTGGAACAGTATATGCAAATAGGCAATGCCTATATCGGTAATATTGGAGCCATAGAACATGACCTGCACCATGCCGAGCAAACTTCGCAGCTTTGTTCGGAGATTCTGGAAAAACTGAACTTTCCTGCACGAGAAGCTGAGCTGGCTGCCATTGCCGGTTTTTTACATGACATCGGCAATCTGGTTAATCGATACGGGCATGGTATGTCCGGGGCTATTATGGCGTTTTATCTTTTGCTGGATTTGGAAATGGATACAGAGGAAATAGCGACGATTATGGGAGCCATAGGTAATCATGAAGAACAGGCTCAGGGTAAGAGCATCAATAATGTGGCGGCGGCCCTGATTTTGGCTGATAAGTCCGATGTACACCGCTCCCGGGTGCGAAAAACCGAGATGTCGGCTTTCACTCCGCGCGATAGGGTTAATTATGCAGTTACTGGTTCCCGGCTGGTGGTTATGCCGGAAGAAAAGACTATAAGGATGGAAATTGATATTGATAACGAAGTATGTTCAGTAATGGAGTATTTTGAGATATTTTTGACCAAGATGCTTATGTCCCGGCGGGCTGCCGAGTATTTGGGCTGCCGATTCGAACTCTTGATTAACAACAACCGGCTATTATAGTGTTGCCCATGCGAAGCGCCCTGTCGAGCACAACTGATGCTCCCTTTGGTCGCTATTAAGGACGCTGGAGCGGTCATATTTATGCAAGCTAATGAGTATTAATAACTTTTTGCAGTATAGTCAAGGTTAGGTTTCGTTGGTAGGGAGGTATGATCATGACATTTTCACCTGGCTGGAAAGACCAGCATACTGATTTCCTGGTTCAGGCTCTATTATGCCTCCAGAACGAAGAGGATGCTTATCGTCTGTTGGATGACCTCTGTACCGTTAGTGAGATAAAGGCTATGTCACAACGGCTGGAAGTAGCACGACTGCTGGCCGGGAATATCAAATACAATGAAATAGCTGCGGATACCGGAGCCAGCACAGCTACTATTAGCCGGGTAAAACGCTGCCTTAATTATGGTGCTGATGGTTACCGCAGGATATTAAATAATTTATACGGGGAGAAAAATAATGAAGAGTAGAAAGATTTCGCGGGGCCTGCGTGACCTCTTACCCCCGGAGCTAAAGGTCCGCCGTTTTATGGAAGAAAAGGCAGCGGCACTTTTTGCCAGCTATGCTTATGAGGAGGTTATGACTCCCACCTTTGAATATCTCGAAGTAGTGGAAATGGGAACCGGAGGGAATATAAGGGAAGAGCTCTTCCTCTTTATGGATAGGGAAGGAGGCATTCTCTCCCTGCGCCCGGAGATGACCACGGGGATTGCCCGTTTGGCTGCCACCCATCTGCGTGATGCTGTTTTCCCGCAGAGATTGTATTATCTGAGCAATTCTTTTCGCTATGTCCAGCCTCACCTGGCCCAATACCGTGAGTTTTGGCAGGCCGGCATTGAATTGCTGGGTGCCGAGGGGGTACGGGCTGATGCCGAGGTGATTACTATTGCGGTCAAAGCGCTGCAAGAGATGGGTTTGGATAATTTCAAAATAAGCCTCAATCAAATAGCTATTTTTAATAGTCTTCTGGATGATAGCGGTTTAAACCGCGAAGAGAAAGACTGTATCAGGAGCCTGGTGGAAAATAAAGATTTGGTGGAATTATCCCGGGTTCTGGAATCCCTGGACATTGATGATGAACTCAAAGAAACTATTGCCATACTCCCTGTTTTGCATGGGGGGATTGAAGTCCTGGACCGCTTGCCTTATGTGGAAAAAAACCGGCGGGCCCTGGCGGCAGTACAGGAACTGCGTGAAGTATATGAAACTTTGCAGCTTTGCGGGGTGATTGATCATATAGTAGTGGATATGGGAGTTCTCCGCGGGCTGGATTATTATACGGGCACTGTGTTTGAAGGTTATTCCCCTGAGCTGGGATACGGCCTGTTGGGTGGCGGCCGTTATGATCACTTGCTGGGGAAATTTGGCTTTCCCTGCCCGGCCACAGGATTTGCCCTGGGAATGGACCGCCTGGCTCTGCTTTTGAAGCACCCGGCCTTACAAGAAGCCCCTCGATACCTGGTGGGGGGAAAAGACTTCGCGGCGGTAATAGCTCAGGCGGAGGAACTCAGGAAGCAGGGCTTTGCCGTAGAAATAGATGTAGAAGGAAAGAGCCGGCAGGAGCTGGAAAGAAAGCTGGAAGGAAGGGAAAACTGTATAACTGGAGGATTAATCTATGTATGATGATTACCTGACCATCGCCCTGTCCAAAGGAACTCTACTGGAGCCCACCCTGGAAGTTTTTAAGAAATTAAAGCTGCCTGGTGAGGGAATTGATGATAAAAGCCGCAGCATGGTATTTACTTATGATAAAGAACGGGTAAAGTATATCATGTGTCGTCCCACCGATGTGCCTGCCTATGTCGAACAGGGAGCGGCCGACCTTGGTATAGTGGGCAAGGATGTAATTGTGGAACAGGCTCGGGATGTTTTTGAAATGGTGGACTTGCAATATGGATACTGCCGTTTTGTAGTAGCGGTACCGGAGGCCATTAAAAATATAGCGCTTAAAGATTTGAACTACAAGCGAGCTGCCACCAAGTTTCCGGTAATAGCGGAGAATTTTTTCCGCAGCCAGGGACTGCAGGTGGAAATTATAAAACTGCATGGCAATATAGAACTGGCACCCCTGATGGGGCTGGCCGACATGATCGTGGACCTGGTTTCTACGGGGCGAACCCTGAAAGAAAACCGGCTGGTGGAGTTTATTAAAATAATGGATTCCACCACCAGGCTGATATGCAACCGGGTGAGCTACCGCACCAAACACCAGCAGATTCAACCCCTGATTGAAAACATGCAAAAATTAAGTACAGGAGGCAGTGCTTGATGAATATAAAGAGATTTGATGGAGCTTCAGAGGATTTTAAGCATTTTTTAACCGCCAGTAATGCCAGTATGAAACAATACGAAGATAGTGTTGGAGAGATTGGCCGGCAGGTGCAAAAGAAAGGTAATCAGGCCATATTTGCCTTTACCTTAAAGTTTGATGGAGCAAAAATCGATGAAAGCAACTTCCTGGTTTCTGAAGATGAGATTGAGGCGGCTTATGATGCAGTTGATGATGATTACATATTTGCGCTAAACCAGGCTATAGATAATATCGCTGCTTTTCATGACAGACAGTTGAAGAACTCCTGGATGGAACCGGATGAGCGCGGCAATATACTGGGACAGCTTTACCGGCCTTTGAAAAGGGTGGGTATATATGTACCCGGCGGAACTGCGGCTTACCCTTCGTCAGTACTTATGAATGCCATACCGGCCCAGGTAGCCGGGGTAAGCGAAATAGCCATGGTGACTCCACCGGCTAAAGACGGTTCCATAAATCCCTATACTCTGGTAGCGGCAGCTGAACTGGGAATCGAGGAGATATATAAGATGGGTGGTGCCCAGGCTGTATTCGCTCTGGCCTATGGTACGGAGAATATTAATAAAGTGGATCTGATAAGCGGTCCCGGCAATATCTATGTTACTATCGCTAAAAAAATGGTTTATGGTGATGTAAATATCGACATGCTGGCTGGTCCCAGCGAAATACTGATAGTTGCTGATAAGAAAGCCAACCCGGCTTACCTGGCAGCGGATATGATGTCCCAGGCGGAACATGATGTGCTGGCTCGCAGCATACTGGTGACCGACAGTGAGACCTTGATTGAGCGGGTACGGGAGGAAATTGAGAAGCAGGTGCAGGAACTTTCCCGCCGGGATATTATCCGGCAGGCCCTGGAGAGTTACGGGGCCTTGGTACTGGTTCCCGGAATGGATCAGGCCTGTACGGTGGCTAACCTGGTGGCCCCCGAACACCTGGAATTGATGGTGGAGCATCCTTTTGATTATTTGAGCCGGATTCGCAATGCCGGGGCTATTTTCCTGGGAAAATACACCCCGGAACCGGTGGGGGATTATTTTGCCGGTCCCAACCATATTTTGCCCACCGGCGGAACCGCTCGTTTCTATTCCCCGGTTAGCGTAGACACCTTTATGAAGAGCTCCAGCATTATTTATTATTCTCCGCAAGGAATAAGGGAAGACGCCGAGGGAATAATGAAGCTGGCTGAGGTGGAAGGGCTTACTGCCCATGCCAATTCCATAAGAATAAGAGTAAAGGGAAAAAAGATAAAATAGGAAACCAAAGGAGGAGTGAAAATTGGATAATAGCAGAATAGGAGAAGTACAGAGGAAAACCAGTGAAACCGAGGTCTTACTGCAGGTCGAATTGGATGGTACCGGAAATCACCAGATTGACACGGAAATTCCGTTTCTCAATCACATGCTGACCCTTTTTTCATTTCATAGCTTGTGCAACTTGAGAGTCACTGCCCGAGGAGATATAGAGGTAGATGATCACCATTCGGTGGAAGACATCGCCATCTGTCTGGGTCAGGCCTTGAAAACGGCCCTGGGCGACAAGAGAGGAATAACTCGCTACGGGGAAGCGACGGTCCCTATGGATGAATCCCTGGCCCGGGTGGTCCTTGATCTCTCAGGTCGCTCTTACCTGGTCTATAATGTGCCGCTGGAAAGGGAAATGATAGGCAATTTCGCTACGGAAAATGTACGGGAGTTTTTCCAGGCCGTGGCCGCCAATGCCGGGATTAATATCCATATCGATCTCTTGCGGGGCACGAACACTCATCATATAATTGAAGCGGTTTTCAAGGCTTTTGCCCGGGCCTTAAAGGATGCAATCGCAATAGAGCCGCGCATGGAAGGAATATGGTCCTCCAAGAGGGTTCTCTAAGCTCAGGGAGTATCAGGGAGTTCATAGAAGAGGAAAAAGAAAACGGCTGAGTTTGGGAATATTACAGAAGTTGGGGGAGATGGAATAAAAATGATTATTTATCCCGCGATAGATTTAAAGGATGGCCAGTGTGTACGGCTGGTTCAGGGCCGGGTGGAAAACAAAACGGTGTACTCTGATGCACCCGCCACTGTAGCCCGTTCTTTTCAGGAGCAGGGCGCTTCATTCTTACACATTGTTGATCTCGACGGTGCTTTCCAGGGCAGTCCCCAGAGCCTTAAAGCTATTGAAGCGATAGCCGCAGCGATTGACATTAGTTTTCAAGTAGGCGGAGGCTTGCGTCAGCTAAGCGATGTGGAAAAGCTTCTGGCTTTGGGTGCCAGCCGGGTAATAATTGGAACCCGGGCGGTTTCCCACCCGGATTTCATCGCCAGCCTGCTGGATAAGTTCGGCCCTGAGCGCATAGTACTGGGCCTGGATGCTAAGGAGGGCATGGTGGCGGTGGAAGGATGGGTTTCCACTTCTTCAATAACGGCTATAGATTTTGCGTTGCGGATGAAAGCTCTGGGGGTACAAACGGCCATATATACAGATGTCTCGCGAGACGGGCTTTTGCAGGGTCCCAACCTGGCGGCCATAAAAGAGATGGCCTGTAGTACCGGACTGGATATTATTGCTTCCGGAGGGGTAAGCAGCCTGGACAATATAAGAGCCTTGAAAGAGTTGGAGAATGACGGGGTGAGCGGGGCCATTATCGGCAAGGCCCTCTATGACGGCAAGATAAGTTTGCTTGATGCTCTTAAGGAAGCGGAAAAATAAATTTTGATATATGGGGTGGTTTAATGCGGGCTAAAAGAATTATTCCCTGCCTGGATGTACATGGCGGCCGGGTGGTAAAAGGAACAAATTTTATTAATTTACGGGATGCCGGCGATCCGGTGGAATTTGCGGCTTTCTATGATAAAGAGGGGGCCGATGAACTGGTGTTTCTGGATATCAGCGCCACCTCCGAGGAGCGCCAAACCATGGTGGAGGTGGTACGGCAAACCGCCCGCGAGGTTTCTATTCCCTTTGCTGTCGGCGGAGGGATAAGGACCCTGGATGATATCCGCAATATATTGAAGGCAGGAGCGGATAAGGTTTCCATGAATTCGGCGGCCATAAGAGATCCGCAGATCATTAAAGAAGGGGCAGTTGAATTTGGCAGCCAGTGTATCGTGGTGGCTATCGATGCCCGGCGCATCAGCGAAAATTTATGGGAGGTTTATATTGATGGGGGACAGGTTGCTACCGGCATGGATGCCCGAGAGTGGGCCTGCAAGGTGGAAAGCCTGGGAGCTGGAGAAATACTTTTAACCAGCATGGACAAGGACGGAACCAAAGACGGGTATGATATCGAGCTAACCGCCGCCATAAGCGAGCAGGTCGGGATACCGGTTATCGCCTCGGGCGGAGCCGGCAAGCTGGAACATCTCTATGAGGGCATTACTCTGGGTAAGGCTGATGCCGTTCTTTGCGCTTCAATTTTTCATTTTCGTGAATATACGGTGCGGCAGGCCAAGGAATACCTGGCGGCTAAAGGAGTGGCAGTAAGATTATGATAGATAATTTAATATTCGATGAAAAGGGCTTGCTTCCCGCCATTATCCAGGATTTTCAGAGTGGACAGGTATTGATGATGGCCTATATGAATAAGGAATCCCTGACTCGCACCCGGGAAAGCGGCAAAACCTGGTTTTATTCCCGCAGTCGCCAGAAACTATGGCAAAAGGGGGAAGAATCAGGGCATATCCAGGAGGTAAAGGAAATATCTTTTGATTGTGATAGTGACTGCTTGCTGATCAAAGTGGCACAAACGGGGGTAGCCTGTCATACCGGGCACTACAGCTGTTTTTACCAGACCCTTGACGGGAAAGAGGTGGAGAGTCCCCTCTTTGACCTGTCGGCGGTTTACAACTCCGCTGGTGGGGGGCCGGGGATCCTTTATGAATTATATGATATTATCCTGGAACGCAGGGAAAAAATGCCAGAAGGCTCGTACACAGCCTATCTCTTTAGTAAAGGCCTGGACAAAATCCTGAAAAAAGTGGGTGAAGAAAATGCGGAAGTGATTATCGCCGCCAAGAACCGGGATAAAGCTGAACTGGTCTACGAGACATCCGACTTGCTCTATCACCTGCTGGTTTTGCTGGTGGAACAGGGAGTTAGCCTGGCGGAAGTTTTTTCCGAACTGAAATCCCGCCGCTAAAGCTCAATCCTGGCGGGGCTTGGCCGGAAGTTTACGGATGCGGATGCGGTCGATGCGCATCCCGTCCATCTTTACCACTTCCAGCTGCAAATGTTCCTGCTTCACCACATCTCCCTCTTGCGGGCGCTGGCCCAGTTTTCCCAGAACATAGCCGGCCAGGGTGTTATACTGCTCCTCTTCCTCTTTATCAATCGCCAGGTCAAATCTCTCCATCGCGTCTTCAATGAACATACGGCCGCTGACCAGAAGCCTGCCGGATTCTTCGACAATGACTTCGGGTTCCTCATGGTCAAATTCATCCTGGATTTCCCCTACCAGCTCTTCCAGAACATTTTCCAGGGTCACAATACCGGCGGTACCTCCGTATTCATCCAGAACCACGGCAATGTGCTGGTGGCGTTTTTGGAATTCCGGCAGCAAACGCTCCAGGGGCATAACCTCGGGGATAAAGATAATATCCCGGCGTATCTGGTTCAGGTTTTCTATTCCTTCCTCCCGGGAGATGATGTCTTTAATATTTATCTGCCCGATTATCCGGTCCGGACTGCCGTCACAAAGAGGAAACCTGGTGTGTCCGGACTTGCGCGCTATAGCCAGGTTCTCTTCCAGCGGGTTCTGGATGTCCAGGAAAATAACTTCCGGGCGGGGAACCATTATTTCTTCGGCTATCCGGTTTTCAAAACGAAAAACATTTTGCAGCAATTCCTGTTCGCTTTTATTGATTTGACCGCCCCGGTAGCTTTCCGAAATGAGCATGCGCAATTCCTCTTCACTGTGTATCCTCTCTATCTCACCTTCCGGTTCCAAGCCCAGCAGCCTTACTACTTTATTGGCAGTTCCGTTTAACAAATGCACCGCCGGATAAAAAAGATAAAAGAAAGCCCGCATGGGAGCTGCCAGCCAGAGGCTTATAGCTTCCGCTTTCTGAATGGCCAGGGTTTTGGGGGCCAGCTCGCCGAAAACCACATGAAGAAAAGTGATTAGGGAAAAGGCCAGCAGAAAAGAAATGGAATGGACCAGGGCCGGGGTATTTATACCCCAGCGAAACAGCAAAGGGGAGATCAGGGTGGCTACGGCCGGTTCGCCCAGCCAGCCCAGGCCCAGGCTGGATAGGGTAATACCCAGTTGGCTTACCGAGAGGTAGGCATCCAATTTTTCAATACATTCTTGTACGCTCTCAGCTTTCTTATTCCCTTCCGCTACCAGTTGCCGGATGCGGGTGGGCCGAACCTTGACAAAGGCAAATTCAGCCGCCACAAAAATCCCATTGAGCAGCACCAGGAGAAGGGCAATAAGGATTTTGCCCAGACTAAAGAGGATATTAAGGCCAGCTGGATTTTCCATTAAAAAATTCTCCTTGCCAACAGTCAGATTAGAATTCGCTCAAGTTCAGCTTGCATCATGGCCGTAATTTATATGTACATAAAACCTGGGGGTAAATTATGAAAAGCATATGCATAAAAAACAGCAAAGTAGAATGATTTTTATGTAAATGTGAATCTACTGCAAAAAATCCTTTTTGTTGCATAAGGCTTGCCTAAACATACAAGTATAATAATGACTTTTTGCGGTGAAATCAACCGTTGGTGTTGCTCATGCGTAGACTGCGAGCGGAATAATTATGCAAGCAAATGCATAATTATTACTTTTTGCAGCGGAATCACAGTTACATTAGCAAATCTAAGTGAAGACAACTTAAGTATAACAGCAGGGGGAACTAACTGGAAGTCTCCTGTTCCAAATCTGAGTATTAGTAAATAGAATATACAAAATTCACCTTCCTTGCGTAAAAAATTCCTCTAGTTGGCTATTACCCAGTCATCGGTATATTATAGCTTTAGATCCGGTACTTCGGAGGCGGGGTGTAGTAAGCTGTTGCAGATTGAATTGCTGTTGGTCTGATTTCAAGAAGCACTAGCTCTGTGCTATACTGTATACCCCTGACCCAGTGGATGGAATTCATTGATGGGAAGTCAAAAGGAGTGATGGAAATGTTGGCAGCCAAAAACGAGCAAATAAAAAAGGCTTTCAACCTCCTGGAAATAATTAGTCAGGATGAGAAAGCCAGAATGATTTACGAAGCCCGACAGGCGGAAATCCACGACCAGGTAACCAGACTGGAGTCGGCTCGCGAAGAAGGTAAAGAAGAGGGTAAAAAAGAAGGTATCAAGGAACTGGCCATCAAGTTGTTAAACCGGGGTATAGATATTAATGTTATTATTGAAACTTCTGGTTTGAGCCGCCAGGAAATTGAAGTTCTAAAAGCAGAGTCAGAGAGAAACTAATTACGCTGCTATAATAAGTCCGGGGACTTTCCCTGGACTTTTTGCTGAAATGAGAAAAATGAAAGAACTAATACACCGTCCCACGCCCGCACAATAAATATTCCTTTGCAACTTGATAAAAAATGTTATTATTAAGGAAATAAGTATAAAATGAAGGGAGAGACTGTATTGGTAAGGAAAGTTCGCAGTATTACTATTCTGGGGGTATTAATAGCTTTGGTGATGAGTTGCCTGGGATGTAGCGGTAATTTGTCTGCAGCAAAACAGGAGTCGCCAATTAAAATTAGCACTGAGGAAATTAAAGAAAACAAGGATAATCTTGAGTTAAGTTTGAAAATTCCAGTTCTTAGCGAAATGAAAGATGAAAAGCTGCAGCAAAGCTTAAATGAGCGTTTTCGCAATCTTTTTCTACAACGCCGGGATGAAATGCTGGCTGAAAAGGAAGAAATGGATAAAGAACTAGATGAAGAAGATAAAGATAACCCGTTTGCAGATATTCCTTATGGATTAGCCAGCGATTATAAAGTGACATATAACAATAATGGCTTGCTAAGCTTTTATTTTGATAAGTACGAGTTTACGGGCGGAGCACATGGCATGACTTATCGCATGCCCTGTAATATTGATTTGAGAGATGGGTCGGAGCTGGAACTATCTGATATTTTTAAACCGGATAGCAATTATGAAGATCTTATTGATAAAGCAATACAGGCTGAGATAGCTAAGAATCCGGAAGGCTATTTTGAACCGGAAATGGGCGGTTTTAAGGGCATTGAAGACGACCAAACCTTTACGCTGCAGCCGGGCGGTATAACTATTTATTTCCAGTTATATGATATTGCTCCTTATGCTGCTGGGATACCGGAATTTAAAATTCCCTTTAGCGAGTTTGGTGACATGGTAAATCCTGAACTGCAAAAACGGCTTGAATAAATCCATGTCTTTACATCGTTTAGTGCAGGCGCATATCAAGGGGGCGGCTAAAAGCTAGCATTTTTTCCGGCCCCCGTGCCTACTGTTCCGCTTGAATTCCCATCGCCTTGCTTTCCTCTTGCTCTACCCTTTATAATGAAATCATACTAATATTACCAATAGAGTTTAAGGAGGCATTTCATTTGAACGTTCCCGCGTCAAAACCGGATAAAAAATATACCTATGCAGAATATTTACAATGGCCGGGGAATGAAAGGTGGGAAATTATTGATGGGAAACCTTTTCTGATGAGTCCAGCTCCGTTAACAGAACACCAAAGGGTATTGGGACAGCTCTTCGGCCAAATCTGGATGGGCCTTCAGCAAAAGCCCTGTCAGGTCTTCCCGGCTCCTTTTGATGTGCGCCTGCCTCGAGGAGAAGAAAACGATAATGAAATTGATACGGTGGTTCAACCCGACATCGTTGTGGTTTGTGACCCGGCCAAAATAGATAAACGAGGCTGCAAGGGAGCTCCGGATTTAATTATTGAAATACTTTCCTATTCTACCGCCAAAAAAGATCTGAATGAAAAATTCAACCTGTATGAAAGAGTGGGAGTAAAAGAATACTGGGTAGTTTTTCCGGGAGAAGCGGTCATTGAGGTTTATCATTTAGGTAAAGACATGAAGTATTGCAAAACCGGCACATACCAGGAAAATGACCAAATAGAACTGGGGATTCTGCCTGAGCTGGCTATCGACCTAAGCCTGGTATTTCCACAAAACCAGGCTTAAATTAACCCATGGGGCTAGCATGATCTTGATTGGCGAAGGTCTGATTGAAACAATACCAATGTCTTGACACGGTCTTCGTCTTTTTGTTATTCGGCAGGTTCCAGGCTACAGAATAAACCGGGACGTGGTAAAATAGACTACAAATCAACAAGAGTTAATAGCCCTGCTGGAAAGGAGAGTAAAGCTATGCGACTGGGAATAGTTAGTGATACTCATGGTAATGTGAAGAATTTGCGGCGGGTGGCTGAGGAATTGACAGAGAATCGGAAAGTTGATTGCATTATTCACCTGGGGGATGAATGTGAAGATATCAAGGTGTTGGACGAGTTTAAGGTTACTGTGCTGCTGGTGCATGGAGTTTATTGCCGCCATTACCAGGACCCGGATATACCCAATCGGATATTTTGCCGTTTTGATGGCTATCGTTTTCTCCTGACCCATACTGACAGCAAACATAAAAATGACCTCCCCGATGATCCGGATCCGCAAGAGCTGGCTATAGCCGGAGAAGTGGACATAATACTATATGGCCATACCCATATTCCGGGAATTAAGCGGGAAAACGCGGTTATATGGCTTAATCCCGGTCATTTAAAGGATGAGGACAAGAAGGGTTATGGTCCCAGTTTTGCGGTAATTGAGACTGATGATAAAGGGATTCTGCTGCAGATAATCGAACTGAATACCGGGAAGGTATTGGAAGAATTAGAGATAAAAAAAGATTTGAGACAGGGGAAGCATTGAAAATAGCCTGATCCATAAAATAATTAAATGAATGGTTCTACTGCAAAAACCCCTTTTTTGTTGCATAAGGGTTGCATAAATATACAAAGCGAGCGTTGGCGAAGCATGGATGCAACACCCGGCGAAGGCGAACAGGCGAAAGGGGGCGAGCGACAGGAGGTCGCGAGAGCGCTACCTCCCATGGACGGGAGATTAGCGCGGTACCCCTTGAGCCGCGAGACAAGCCGTAGGTGTTGCCCATGCGTAGACTGCGAGCGGAATATTTATGCAAGCAAATGCATAATTATTACTTTTTGCAGCGGAATCAAATAATCAATATATTTCAGAGTAAATTAGGGACTGGCCTATATCCCAAAAAGCCAGTCCCTTTGCTGTTAATATTCTAATTGAGTTATATACCTATGCCTCGCTTACGGGCTAACGCAGGTAAAGGCTCCCCACTTCCTTTAAATCTGTGATTTGGTGCGATTTTGCCAGGCTCTGGGACAGAGTATAAAGATTCTTTCCTATAAAAATTATGCGCTGTATATTTTTGCTGTCTTCGCACCAATAGTCACCGGCCCGCTGGTAATCAGCCGGGCTTAGATGGCTGATGCGGCCTTGCAGCTGGAAGCCGTGCTGCAGGTCAATCTTGTAAACATAGGCCCCCTGGAAAGAAAACTTGCCGTAAGCCGGAAAATCAGCTCTAGCCCGGTTTTTATCCGCTTCGCTCAAAGTCATGACGGTAACCGGGAAGGCCAGCAAATTCTTTTCCCGGGAAAAGAGCAAGGCCTTATGATCGCGTAACAATTCGGAGTCGGTTCCCCGGTCGCCTATAATCTCACGGGACATTTCCCGGGGGTTATTGACATCGGATACATCGAAGAGGGCGATTTTCATGCCCTGATAAAAGGCCTGAGCCTCATTGTTCCTGCCTTTGAGCTCAATTGTTTCCTTGCCAAAGCCGATAATATGGTTTTCATCATAAGGATGCAGGTAATCACTATAACCGGGAATTTTCAGCTTGCCCAGTATAGCTGGTTTGGCCGGGTCCTTCAGGTCTATGACAAAGAGGGGGTCAACAGTTCTGAAGGTCACCATATAAGCCCGGTCTCCCATGAAACGGGTGGAGTAAATCTGCTCCCCGGGAGCGATTCCTTCCAGTTTACCGGCAATATTCATTTCCTGATCCAGTACATAGAGGTTATTCTTGGAGGTATTCTCATCATTGCGCCAGATTTCTCCGCTGGTAGTGGCGATACGGAAATATGCCTTTTCCTCATCCATGGAAAACTGGTTGAGGATTCGGCCCGGAACTTCACCCTTGCCTTGATATTCAACCTTTCCCTGTTGCAATCCAAAGCGATAAATCCTGGTTTTGGGCCCAATCTCGGCATCTGGAGAGGGAAAGTCACTGTCCTTAAGCAGGGGGCGAGCAGGCTCCTGGCGGCTTACTGCAATATAGAGGTGGTTGATGGAGGCGTAGATGTTTTCACCGTTGCCCAGGCAGGTCTTCACCTGGGCGGGTTCATTACGGTTTATATCCACAGCGGCAATGATAATGTAGGCGGGATATATTTCCCCGGGGAAGTAATTGATCTGCCCACAATCGATTTGCTTAAAATCACTGCTAACGGCTGTATCACGATAGGAAGGCAGGATATTTTCCTCCTTTTCCTGAATGCGATACCAATCCAGGTGGCGATTGCTCACCAGATAAAGATGGGAACCGATCTTGCGCGAGGAGAGATAATTTCCTTCCAGTTCCAGCTCGCGGGTTTTCTTAATCTGGTTTTTATCGGTGATATCGTATATCAAGGCCAGGATGCCGGGTTGCCGATAAACCGGGGGAGGATAAATTTCCGCTTTCCTCTTAGGCATAGACCGGGCATATATTTCGTCATGGGAGTCTCCTATTACTACTAGATGTTTGCTATCCAGGAAAAGCTCGCGGGGGGTAAAGCCATGATTATCAAGCTTTATACGGCTAACCACCTGCATCTGCTCAGCTGGAATCGCCTTTATTACGACTATTTCCTGCTGATTGACCTGGTAAATATAGTTGCCGTCACTTTTAACTATGTCGGCTTCATCTACTCCCTGTACCTGGACATTGGTGGAGGAATAATCAGTCGAGGCCGCCACTAATGATTTAGCTGACTCCCGGGCTAAATTAACAGCGGCGCCGCCAGCCATTTCGTCCCGGGCCATAGGAGCTACAGCTGCCGTATCGTTCATCATTTTCATCTTAGATTCTTTGAGCAGTAGTTGGCCGGAATTAATCTTGGAGGACTTCTCATATTCCACCAAGAGCTTTTTCAGGTTATCTATGCTTCCTACCACTGGCAAAGGTTCAACCGGTTTTTGGGCTGGTGTGGCCGGAGTATTATCCAGAGCCATTACCAGGCTGGAGGCAAAAAAAAGCAGCATCAAGCCGATTATAACGCCGGGCCAAAAAGATTTCTTTTTTCCCACGGGCATGATTCAATCCCTCCTTCTTATTTACCATAGTTACGCTGAGGGGGTGGAAATTCTTACAGCAAGTAAATATTCTTTTCTTCAAGCGGATGATGGCCTGGCCCCTTACCCCTATACCACCGCTATTGGAGTAAATTCCAAAATCGCGGTAGAATAGAGAAAAACGCAAGGGTGGCGGATACAATGGCCAGAGTCAAGGAAATTACTGTCGGGGTTTACCAGGTAGGAGGTGACGGTTTCTCCCGTTCGGAAGACTGCTGCGTGTATCTGGTAGATGGCGGTGGAGAGTCTGCTTTAATTGATGCTGAAAAGATTGTGAGCCGGGGAATCAATCCCCCGGCTATTTTGGCTTAGTCTTGGATACCCAGTTGTTGTTTTAAGGCTTTTTGCAGGGTTTGGGAGAAATTGATACCGGCTTCATCGCCCAGGACTTTTAGATATTTAGGAACCGATACATTAATGCGCATAGTAATTAAGTCATTTGCTTTTCGATATTTTTCAAAGTCAATATCTACCCACGAAACTAATTCATTATCTTCATGCGGCGGTTCAGAGGTAGATGGTTCAGGGATTATGCGTCCGTCATCCTGTTCACATATTCCCCAAAGACCGATAGCGTCACGCGCCATATAAATTGCTTCGGCGAGGTCTTTACCTTGCGTATTAATATCGAGGTCAGGAACAGTTACAACATATCCTGAATCGCTTGGAGTGAGAATAACAGGGTATACTTTAAGCATTATATAACACTCTCCTTTGCAGGCGGCAGAGGATTATCCCAACCCTCGCCGCTTGATAATTTTCTTCGCCAGTATGTCATCTATTTCAGTTTGTCGCGAGATTGGTTCGTTTGCTGTACCGTTAGTGTAAATAGTATGGTCATGGCCTTCGCGCTTTAGCCACCATCCGTTTTTTTCCAGAAGTTTTATCAGGTCTTTCCGTTTCATTGCCTCACCTCTCGCTTATATTATACACAATAAGTATGTATAAGCAAGGGGGTTTTAATAAAGTTAAGTTTAAGACCGTTAACGGAGTAAAGATTTTTTTATGGTGCGGATGAGAGGACTCGAACCTCCACTATGTTACTCGCCAGATCCTAAGTCTGGTGCGTCTGCCAATTCCGCCACATCCGCATTTCATACATGAAATATTGTACCTGCCTGTATGGATTATTTCAACTGCCATTTGGAGTATATCAATATCCACCGCTATTGGAGCAAATTCCAAAATTGCGGTAGAATAGAGAAAAACGCAAGGGTGGCGGATACAATGGCCAGAGTCAAGGAAATTACTGCCGGGGTTTACCAGGTAGGAGGTGACGGTCTCTCCCGTGCGGAAGATTGCTGTGTATATCTGCTTGATGGTGGGGGAGAATCCGCTTTAATCGACACGGGAGCAGGAAGAAGCGCTTCCATGATATGGAATAATATCATTGCTGCTGCTGTAGATATGTCCGGCTTGAAGTATATTGTTGTCACCCACGGGCATATTGACCACATTGGCGGCCTGGCATTTCTAAAAGAGAAGCTGCAAGCGCAGGTAATTGCCCATAGCCTGGAACTGCCGGCTATTGAAGAGGGCTTGCCTCAGCTTACGGCTGCTTCCTGGTATGGGGTTACCTATGAGAAGGTGAAAGTAGAACAGGTACTTAAAGGGGAAGAACAAAGGCTTAAACTAGGCCAACTGGAACTTATTTGTCTCCATACTCCCGGACATACTCCAGGCGGGATATCTCCCTATGTAGATATCGCAGGGAAAAGGGTGCTCTTCGGCCAGGACATTCATGGTCCTTTCAATCAGCAATGGGGCTCAGACATAGAGCAGTGGAGGATTTCCATGCAAAAGCTGCTTGAACTCGAAGCGGATATACTATGTGAAGGACATTTCGGTATTTATTCACCGGCGGCGGCAGTAAGAAAGTATATTGAAGGTTACCTGCGCCAATATGCCCGGAAATAAGAAGTTTCTTTTGATTCGCTCCCTGTGCTCAGGTTACGCAAGCAGCGGTGAAAATGGGGGCAACAAGAATACTCCCCATGGACGGTGGACCAAGCAGCTATGAAAAGTGAATTTGCAGGCGATTGAATAGTAAAATTAAGATATAGAAGGAAATAGCAACCCCTACAACCTTACCCTGTTTTATGAAATATCGTAATATTGAAGGAAAAATATGTCTTAGGAAGTGATGCATGTGACTCAATCTATTACCCCTGCGCTGGAAGACTATCTGGAGGTTATCTATCGTCTTTCCGAAGAAAACGGTAGAGCCAAGATAAGCGATATTGCAAGGCGCATGGATATTGCCAAGCCGAGCGTAACCCAGGCTATTACCGCCTTGCGCAATGAAGGTATGGTTTACCAGGAACGCTACGGGCCGGTATATTTAACGGCGAAAGGGGAAAAAAAGGCCCGTGAAGTTTGGCACCGGCACCAGGTAATCCGTCAATTCCTGAGAGAAGTATTGCAGGTTAATCCAGCAACGGCTGACCGGGATGCCTGCTTGATGGAGCATAGTATCAGTGCAGAAACATTTTCTCGGATGGAAAAATGGCTGCAGTTGCCAGAAGAAGCTCCCGAAAAAAAACACCCGGTTGAGAAAGCGCTGCTGCCTCTTTCCGAATTGCTGCCCGGACAAAAAGCGCGGTTGGTTAAAATTGTCGGCACAGAATCCTGGCTTAGACAGCGGCTCCTGGAGATGGGACTGGTTCCCGGGGTTAAACTGGAATTGGAACGGGTAGCCCCCCTGGGCGATCCGATAGAGATTGGGCTCAAGGGTTTTCATCTTAGCCTGCGCCGGGAAGAAGCATCTATGCTGCTGGTTAAAGTGCTAGAGCGAGAGATAAATTAAGAGAAGATGGACCTCCCTTTTCGGTATCTTGGCCGGACGATTCCTTATCTATTTCTGCAGTTGTTGCTGTTTTCCGCTCAAGTCTTTTCCCGAAAAAAATTTAAGTATAAATCTATTGACAAAATTAAAAGATGACTGTATGATACAGATAATGATAATCAATATCATCAACCCGGAGAGACTGATATTGAGGTGTTAATTTGAATAAAAAGTTAGGAAAAACTAACAAATAGGGGAGGAGCAATGACGGTCTGTATTTTGGTATTTAGCCTGTGTGTTTTGCTTATCGTTTTGATTTTGATTAAACGGGTGAAACGTTTGCTCAGAACGCGCTTTGGCCCGACTTTCGAGGATGCCGGGAAAGAGAGCGTTATGATGAGCTATGCGGCAAGCGGGTTAAAACAACCAGCAAATGGGAAGAGAGTACTGGAGGAGAAAGATGATTATGAAAACAAAAATCAATAGTTGCAGTGCCGGATTATTAATGCCAGAGCGGAAAAAAATCTGGGAGTTAAGACCCAATCTGCATTGTTCCATATGCGGCACCTGCCTGAGCATTGAAGAACAAAGACAAATACTTAAAAAAATGAAGGTGCCGGAAAAAGACTACCGGGATTATGAGATACACGCTATAGTGGCGAACAACTTGTTCAGAGAAAACATGGTTTCTTGTATGATAAATGCTTATCTGGACAAGAAATACCGGGTCGAAATTGCTCGTTTTGGTTTTCTGGAAGAAGCCAAGCTGATGATGATCTGGCGGGATAAGATGGCCGAGGGGGATATTTGCGGACTATACTGGGCGGTGTTGACCAATCCTCTTCTGCCTGAGGAGAGCATCAATCGGGTTGTTGGCGAGGTGCATATGCTGTCGCATTTAAATGGTGGTCTATGCCGGCAGGAAAGAATGAAATTGAAGCGATTGGCCGAAGAAAAACAAAAATATGTAGTGAGATTGCGGCAGTGCAGATCGAGGGAAAAGGAATTGGCGGCGGAATTAGATGCAGCGAGAATCTGCATCGCTAAAATGGAAAGGCAGCTTCAAGAACAAAATACAAGAAGCAGATCATCGGAAGATGGACAGGATTATCGGCAAATGCTAAACAGTCTTAAAATTGAGAATAATGAATTGCGTCTTAAATTGGAAGAGCTAAACCGCAAGTGCCAGGATTATAAGGAAGAATCCCGGCAACTGCTCAGGGATAATGACGAACTGGAAAAGCAAGTACGACAGCAAAAAGAGGCCATTATTCAATTGTGCCGGGAGTCAAAAATGATGGCCCGCTGCCAGGCTCTTGATTCTGGGATATCGGCAGGCGGGGAAGCAGGGGAAATCAAAAAAAGGCGGCTCCTTCTGGTAGGGGGAAACAGCGGCTTGAATAATCACTATCGGGACTTAATCAATGGTATGGGTTGGGAATTCCGCCATCATGACGGCTGCCTTAACGGCGGGCGGCAAAGCTTGACGGAAATGCTGAAATGGTCGGATTTGATACTTTGTTCCCTTGATGCCAACAGTCATGGAGCAGTACATTGCGTTAAAGAATTGGCTCCTAAACTGCACAAGGAATACCGGCTGCTGGGCAATAGCAGCCTCAGCGGCATAAGCCGGGCTCTGGCCGAGCAGTCGGATACATGCACAGCTTAATCGAGGAGGTGGAGAATTTGGGACTGAAACGGATGGAAAATGTGCTGGATTATCTAATCGCTTTAGACCGTAAGAGGCCTCTGGAAGAGATGAGTTGTGCAGAAACGAGGGATCTTTTGCAAGCGCTGGGCTGGAAAGACAACCGGGATTATGAATTTGCTCGCCATAAGCTGCTCCGCCTGGTCAAGTTTATAACGAGGTAAGATATGCCCCCGCTTATTTTAAGCGGTCGGTTTCCTATTAACAAAACAGGCGGCGGGTTCTGGTTCCCCGCCTCGTTGCAGCGCTGTGTTGAAACTGCTTAAGCAGTTTCTTCCGATGTTTTAAAGCGGTAATAGATAAGGTTTAGTGGGGTGATAAAGATGCTGGCCGAAAAGCTGGATAACAAAACCATCGAAAACAGGAATACCGTGCCGGTCAGTCTCAATAAACTAATTGCGGCGCTTTCGGCTGCGGTCGATTTGGCTGGTAGTTCTGACCGCAAGCATTCGCTGCGCACCGCCTATATAGCAACCCGCCTGGCAAGCAACATGTCCATGGAAAAAGCGGAAGTTGATAATATTTATTATGCCGCCCTTTTGCATGATCTGATTCCAGCGCAAAGCTATTTCAATCAGAGCTTGATTTTTGAGATCCTGGGCAATCTGCCGTTGAGTTCGCAGGTAGCTAAACAAGTAGTGGCATTATGGCAATACAAGCAGGGAAATGGAATTGCAAGCCGGCTGGGCCACCTGAGTCTTTCCGAGCGTATTATATACCTGGCAGAATGTTTTGAAAACCAGTATTGCAATGGAGAATCAGAAGAGTACCTGTTGCGCAGGAGCTTATCGAACTGGAGCAATCGTGTTGCGGCTGCGGCAGATAAAAAAATAGCTGCCGCTCTGGCGGATTGTTTGCGCGAAGAGGCCTTCTGGCAGGATCTCAAGGAAAACCGGGTGCAGCGTGCCCTCGAACAGATGGCTCCTGACTGGCGACAGCAGCTGAATATTGATGATCTGGAAAAAGTAAGCCGTAGTTTTTCCTTGTTAATTGACCGTAAAAATCCCTATACCGGACAGCATTCTCAACGGGTGGGCATGATAGCGGGATGCTGCGCCCGGCTTTATGGGTTGGATTCGGCCATGTCTCGCCGGGTTTCCATTGCCGGTTACCTGCATGATCTGGGCAAATTATCGATACCTGAAGTCATACTAGACAAAGCAGGTTCGCTGACAGAACGAGAAATGCAGGCAATTAGGGCCCATCCCTATGATAGCTATGCGGTATTGAGCGAGATTGAAGACTTTACGGATATAGCCCGTTGGGCGGGAAATCATCATGAGCGCATGGATGGTAGCGGCTATCCCTGGGGGAGAAGCGATTTGACCGTTGTTGACCAGATAGTTGCGGTAGCCGATATTTATGAAGCCCTTACTTCGAACCGCCCCTACCGGCGGGCTTTAAGTCAGGGTGATGCTTTAAGCCTGATCAAGAAACAGGTGGCAAAAGGGAAGATCAGGCTGGAAGCTTATGAGTTATTGGAAATGACGGTAGAGAGCAAGAACAGTTGTAAAGAAGCAGACAATCTGGCCAATGCTCGCGGCAGCAGTTGTTGGTTTAGAGTATATTCGGGTTTTGACGCTAAGCAAATAGCGGCTGAAGGGCTGAAGCGGATAGATAGAATTTGAGGGGGGAGCAGATATAATGGCGGTTATAGGTGTTCAGCGATTGAGGGCCATATTGGCGGATTTGGAAAAGGAAAATGATGATTTGCATTATATGTCGCCGGAACAAAGTGAGGTTCTTTTTAACCGCTATCTTGCCCATTTGCAGGGAATATCAAAAGAAACGGAAAAGAATCGGCAGAAGGCGCTTAGATTTGAGGATTCCCGAAGCGTTTAGTCTGCCTAAAGGTGTTTGGATACAAATAAGTTGTGAGGGGAGCTTGAAAATAAATGCATATAATGAAAAGCCTTACATCAAAGATGGCAGCAATGATTATAAGCCTATTGCTGCTGGCAATAATTTTGCCTGCTTGTGATTCCGGGACAGAAAAGGAGGCTAAATCCAGTAGAACCATTATTGACCAGCGGGGGAAGCAGGTTAAAGTTCCGGGGGAAATAAATAGAATTGTGACTCTGCCGATCCCCCTCCCTTCCATGATTGTGGCTGTTGACGGCAACGGCAAGCGCATTGTCGGCATGCATCCCGAATCCAAATCGGCGGTGGAAAAAAGCACCCTTAAAAATATAAGTCCCGAACTTATGAATGTTTCCACCGCCTTTGTTCAGGAAGGCTTCGCCGTTAACATTGAAGAGCTGGTGAAGCTGCAGCCGGATGTGGTTTTTCAGTGGAAGCACCAGCCGGAAGAGATAGAAAAAATTGAAAACGCGGGAATTCCGGTTATAGCTTTGCAATACGGAACCCAGCAGGATTTGGAAGCCTGGTTGAAGATTCTGGGGGAATTGCTGGATAAAAAGCAACAGGTCAATAAAATCATCAACTATCACCATGAGGTTATCAATGATATCCGGAACAGAACCAGCACTATTAATGAAAAGGACAAACCCCGGGTAATGTATTTGAATGGGCCAGAACCCTCAACCAACGGCGGCGACAGCTACAATCATTTCTGGATTACAGCCAGCGGGGGGTGCAATGTGGCGGCCGATATAGAGGGAACCGGAAAGTATGTCAATATGGAACAGGTCTTAAGATGGAATCCGGAGATCATATATATTGGCAATTTCTGCAATTTACAGGCTGACGATTTGTTTAAAAATAAGATTCAAGGACAGGATTGGAGTCATGTTGCCGCGGTCAAGAACAGGCGGGTGTATAAGATTCCTCTGGCCGGGTACCGCTGGGATCCCCCGTCGGTGGAGTCGCCGCTTATGCTGAAATGGCTGGCGCAAAAGCACTACCCGGAGATTTTTGCGGATTATTCGATGGCAGCAGAGCTCAAGGAATTCTATAGGAATATTTACAACTATGAATTGTCTGATGAAGAAGTAGCCAGAGTATTGAAGGATTAATCGAATGCTGGTGCAAAAGCAGATTATGGAGGGAATATAGTGCGCAGGATAGCAATATATGGTAAAGGCGGCATCGGCAAATCTACCATCACCAGTACGCTGTCAGCCGCCCTTTCAACAATGGGCTATAGAGTAATGCAGGTAGGATGCGATCCCAAAGCCGATTCCACCATTACTCTCACTGCCGGGAAAACGCTTACCCCTATTATGGATTATCTAAAAGAACATGGGAAATGTGATTCTCTTGAGGAAATCACCGTACAGGGCTTTAACGGCATAGTCTGTGTCGAAACGGGAGGGCCCACTCCTGGTATTGGCTGTGCCGGAAGAGGGATTATTACTTCATTTAATGTGCTCGATGAACTGGGAGCTTACCAGGTTTTTAATCCCGATTTTGTTTTTTATGATGTGCTTGGCGATGTGGTTTGCGGGGGGTTTGCCCTGCCCTTGCGCCAGGGTTATGCCGATGAGGTGATCATCGTTACTTCTGGAGAACCTATGGCTTTATTCGCCGCCGGCAATATAAAAAAAGCCCTGGACAATTTTGCCGAACGCGATTATGCCCAACTGCGGGGATTAATACTAAACCTGCGCAATATTGAACGGGAAGAGGAAATAGTTTACGACTTCGCCGAGCGCATGGGGGTTCCTGTCTTCGGTATTATTCCCCGGGATAAGAATATTCAGCTTTATGAAAGCAGGCAGCAAACGGTTATAGAGGGCGATCCTGCTTTAAACATTTCGCGTTCAATCATGAAATTGGCCGAACAGATTATTGATTTGGGGGAGGCGAGTTGATGGCTTGCGCTCCGTATTCCTTATCAATCACGGAACTAAAGACGGCAGTAGAATCCGGGACGCGGAAATTACTTGATGGAGGCAGCTTGCGCTATTGCCCCCCCAGCGCCGGGGGCTGGGGAATTATTCGCGTTGGTCTCCTGGTGCCGGAATCCATCATGCTTTTTGTTTCGCCGGCGGGTTGCGGACGACACGGGGCTATTGCTGGTTTGCAGCTCGGATTCCGGCAGCGTTTGTTTTTCCTCTATGTTGATGAAGTTGATCTGGTTACCGGGCGTCATCTGGAAAGAGCCAAGGAGGCCGTTGAGGAAATACTGGCTTCCATTTCCCGGCCGCGGGCAATTATGATTTGCGCCACCTGTATTGACGACCTGCTGGTTTCCGATTATGAAAAACTGGCGGAGGAAGTGGAGAATGATTACCGAATACCGGTAAGAGCCTGCCATATGAATCCCATCGCCATGGATGGCAAAAAACCTCCGCAACTGACCATACAAAAGGCAATACATGAGTTTATTCCGGCAGTTAAGCAAAAAGAGCAGGCTATAAACATGCTGGGAAGTTTTGCTGCCATTAACCGCGGCAGTGAGTTTTACGAGTTAATGGCCGGTGCCGGCGTATCTCCAGTACGTCATATTGCCGCCTGTTCTACTTTCGATGATCTATGCAGCATGGGACGATCTTTTTACAATGTCTTGATAAAACCGGGAGGAAAGCTGGCGGCGGAGTATATGGCAAAAGCGTTGAATATACCCTATTGCTACGCCCCGGTGAGTTATGGACTGGAAGCCATAGCCGCCAGCTACCGCAAGCTGGAGGAACAGCTGGGGATAAGCCTGGATACCGCCGCTTATTATGAAAAGACGGAAAAGGCCATTAATTATTATAGAAAAATACTGGGTTCCATATCCATAGCCGTGGGAGAGAACATCAATGCCTGCCCCTTTGAATTAGCTCGCGCTCTGCTAAGTTATGGATTTGAAGTACCCTATATATTTACTGACCAGGTTTTAGACATAGACCGGGAAAATATAAATTGGCTGGCGGAAAGAAGACCGCATATAAAGGTTTTTACCAATGCTCATCCCAGTATGGCAAATTTCCTGGATGAAAAATTAAAGGTTGACCTGGCTATCGGTTTTGATGCCGGTTATTTCTGCTCGGGTGCCAAAACCGCAGCATTATCCATGGATTGCCAGGCTTATGGTTTTGAAGCCGCCAACTCGCTTTTGAAGGAAATGACGCTGGCTATGAACAATCCCCATAGCCATCGCGAGCAGATGTACGCCGCCGGGCTGGTTTTGTAAAGGAGATTCCGTTATGAAAGGCTTGTACAAGTATCTACCGCCGTTTGCCCCGGATTATTCGGGAGTTTGTTCGGTACTTTTCAACCTGAATGGTATAGTAATAATCCATGATGCCAGCGGCTGCACCGGTAATTTTACCGGCTATGACGAACCGCGCTGGTATGGGAGCAATGCCGCCATATTCAGCTCCGGCCTGCGGGAAATAGAGGCCGTGCTGGGGGATGATGAGCGTTTGATAAACAGGATAATGGAGGCTGTAGAAAGAATGCCGCGCAACTTTGTGGCTTTGCTGGGAAGTCCTGCCCCGGCAGTAATAGGTACAGATATGCAGGCCCTGGCCAGGATACTCAAAGCCAGATCCGGCTTGCCGGTATTAAGCTTCGACACTACGGGAATCAAGTATTATGATACAGGCGCTTCCCAGGCCTACCTGGAAATAGCCCGGAACTTCGTTAAACCTTGGAATGGAAAAAAGCAGGCCCTGGTGAACATACTGGGCGCTATACCGCTGGATATGGGAAAAGGAAAACGGGTACGAGACATAGGCCTGCTGCTAAGGCAATGCGGATTCTCAAAGGTATATGCCTGGGGGCAGAATGCGGGCCTGAAGGAAATCAGCCAGGCGGGCGCTGCCTCTCTGAATCTGGTGGTGGCTTATTCCGGTCTGGCAGTCGCCCGCTATCTCCATGAGCACTTTGCCACTCCCTATATGGTAGGCATACCAATCGGGCAAGGCTCCACCAATCAATTCATGCGCACGGCCAGTTCTGTTCTGGGGCTGGAAACCCCGCCCAGGACGACACCTTACTTGCTGCCCCCCAACACTTATGCCCAGGCACTGGTAATAGGCGAACAGGTCATGGCCGGCTCTATTCGCAGTTTCCTGCGCCTGGACTGGGGAATACGGAAGGTAAACGTGGCTTCATTTTTTGCCATGGACAAAGAGCTTTGGGAGGAGGGGGACAAATTCCTGGAAGAGGAAGATGATTTAAGCTCTTTATGCCAGAAGGAAAACTACGATTTGATAATCGGGGATCCTCTGTATGAGAATTTGCTCGGAGCAAACCAAGGCCGTTTTATTCATTTCCCCCATGTTGCCGTTTCCAGCCGCCTGTATTGGGATAATGAACCGGCGTGCGTCAGCAAGCAGCTGGAAGGATTATCGAGCAAATTGAAAACACCCGCCAGAAGAACATGAACATAAAATTTTACGCAGAAGGAGATTTTCCATGCGGGCTAAACGGAGTAGCTCAGATGAAAGCAAGAAATCAACATTAATAATGACCATACTTATTCTTATGCCGTTACTGGCATTCTTCCTCTCCCTCTGCATAGGCAGGTATCATATCGAAGCAGGAAGAACAGCGGGTATTCTCTTTAGCGCAATTGCCCATATAGAGCAGGCGGGCCTGGAATTGGAACAGTCCATAGTGTTGGATATCCGATTGCCGCGGGCGTTGCTTGCTATGATGGTAGGGGCGGGTCTGGCGGTTTCGGGAGCTGCTTTTCAAGGTCTGTTCGGCAATCCTCTGGTCAGCCCTCATATCCTGGGGGTGTCTTCGGGAGCGGGTTTTGGCGCGGCTATGGGCATACTCCTGTCAGGTCATCTGGCCGTGGTGCAGCTTCTGGCTTTGTTATTCGGTATTTTGGCAGTAATGGCAACCTTTATGATCAGCCGGCTTAAAGGTTCGACCCAGTTGTTTATGCTGGTGCTGGCCGGTGTTATCGTAGGAGCCTTTTTTCAGGCACTTATTTCTTTAATAAAATATGTCGCCGATCCCCAGGATAAGCTGCCCACGATTGTGTACTGGCTGATGGGCAGCCTTACCGGGGCTTCCTTCCATGACCTGCTGATCGCGATTCCGCTGATCGGTGCGGGAATTATCATTATTTTCCTTTTGCGCTGGAGAATAAATATCCTTTCTCTGGATGAGGATGAAGCCCGTTCCATGGGGATAAATGTTCAGCTTACCCGCTGGATTGTTATTGCGGCCGCCACCATAATAACGGCTACCTCTGTTTCCTTGTGCGGAATTATCGGCTGGGTAGGTCTGGTAATTCCCCATATCGGGAGGATGCTGGTTGAAACGGATCACCGCAAACTGATACCTGCTTGTATATCGATTGGAGCTTTCTATCTATTGCTTATCGATGATATCGCGAGAACGGCTACCGCCGCTGAAATACCGCTTTCCATACTAACCGCCGTTATTGGGGCGCCGTTCTTTGCTTATCTTCTTAGAAAAACGGGAGGTAAATGGTCATGAAGATTTCTGTGGAGCAGGGCAGTTTTGGCTACCCGGGAAGCAGGACCCTTTTTGAAAATCTTTGCTTTGAGGTGGAAAGAGGGGAGATACTGGCAATCCTGGGGCCTAATGGGGTAGGGAAAACCACCCTGTTGAAGTGCATGACTTGCATGCTGCCGTGGAACCGGGGAGCTGCATATCTGGATGGCCAGAATATCAAGTATTTTGACAGCGTTGATATTTGGCGCCATTTGGCCTATGTGCCGCAAGTTCATGCCAGCGTTTTTTCTTACTCGGTGCTTGATATGGTGTTAATGGGAAGATCGGCTCATATAAACTGGTTTTCCATGCCGGGGAAAAATGATCGCCGCGTTGCCCGTAATGCTTTGGAGAGTGTGGGGATTGGGCACCTGGCCAGGAGAATATGTTCGGAATTAAGCGGCGGTGAACGCCAGCTGGTGATGATTGCCCGGGCGCTGGCCGCGGAACCGGAGATAATTATTCTGGATGAGCCGGAATCCCATTTGGACTTCAGGAATCAGCTGATGATACTGGATATACTCGAAAGCATATCCCAGCAAAGGGAAATTTCCTGTATCATCAATACCCACTACCCCGAGCATGCTTTGCGTATATCCGATAAGACTCTGATTTTAGGCAAAGAATGCGATTATGTGGTGGGTGAGACGGAGGAGGTAATCAGCGAAGATAATCTGCAGAAGTTCTTTGCGGTAAGAACCAGGTTATTATCCTATACGGATCGTGGTGTTGCCAGAAAAACCGTGGTAGCGGTAGCGATTTAAAACAGGTTCCGTATGAGCAAGGTTAAATTCCTTTTAGGCGGGGAGGCGATCGAAAAGAGTTAGTCTTAACAAAAAAAATTAATTATAAAAAGGGGGAGAAATGCATGAAAAGAGCAATGATGTCAGTTGGGTTATGTGCACTGTGTTTATTGTTGGTTTCTGTTTATATGCTGGGTTGCAGTGATAAGAGTTCCAACAACATTGAAAAAGAGCTGCCGGAGACCAGAACTATTACGGATCAGTACGGACGGCAGGTGGAGATACCAGCTGAAGTTAATCGGGTTTAATATGCTTATCGATTTCAGACTCCGTAAATCCAAATTCTCTAAAAAATCTTTTTCCTTTTTAATTTAGTTCAAATTACAAAAACTCCTTACGAGCAATATCTGAATACGGCTTGGGGGCTGAAACAGCCCTAAAATGATGATAATGATAATCAGAATTAAACATGGTCCGTTAGGATTGGATTTGCTGCAATGGCTGGTTAATAAAATAGAACGGAGAGGATGAAATGGGAAGGTTAATCGATGATATACAACATATGAAAATGGATGTGGAACATGTAAAAAATGATGTTGAACATATGTTAAGAGATTTGGAAAACTTGGGGGATGGCCCCAATGCGGAAGACATAAAGACCCATTTGAGAGACATGGAGAATCATATGGAGGACCTTTATAGCCATGTATCTCACGTTGAAAATCACGAGTAAATCTTAATCCTTATCAGTCATTGCAGCATTATATATATGCAATTGGTTTGCCTGAAACAAGCGGACATAGTATAGAATTGTGGGCACTGGCTCGATACCCGATTATGCTTATGTGAAAAAGAATCCCTTCGATGTGGTGGCTGATTCAGATAAATTCAGCATCGCCTTTGTTTTTCCCGAGGCTTTTGAGGAGCTGCTGGAAAGTGATGTTGAACAGGAATTATGCTACAGTTATCGCTTGAATGGCCATATAACAGACAACCGGCTTAAGGACCTTATTGCCGAAATGGATATTGACGAGGCCATGGTGCAAAACTGCTATATGAGTGAAATCATCGACGAGGTGGAAGGCAAGGCCGGCTAATTTGTATTGGATAAATACTGGAATGCTTATTTCCTAAAAAACAACCAGGAAACAGGGGTTAGAGAGATGAACAACCATTTAATAATGAAGGATATTGATGAATACTATCAGGTTATGAATTCGGAACTGGGGATATTTGAGCAAATAGGTTCAACCTGCTGCTATCAAATTCATCCTCGTTGGGGGAAAGGCCTGGCGGAGAGGATTATCCTGGGTAATGGAGTGGAAATAAATATTTGGAATATGGAACTGGTGCAGGATTTAAAACTGGTTTGGCAGTTAGAAGAGAGATGCTTTGAAATAATGCACTGTGTCGAAGGTCATGCCTGCTATGGCGGATGTGAGTGCAAAAACGAAAAACAGATTAAGACTGGTGAATACGGTTGTTGGACCAATGACGGCAAGCAAAATTGGGTGCATTTCTCGGCTGAATTGCCGTGGAAAAGTATCTCGATTTGCTATGCGGAAGGCTTCATTAAATCATTCCTGGAGATGGCTCCCAGTTTAACTGATAGACAGGAAGTGAAATCAGTTTTAGATTACTATAACAAGGGAAACGATAGCTGCTATTTGGTTTCGCCGGATACTGAACTGGTTTTTTCTGAAATTATGAATTGTTCCCAGAAGGGAATTGCCAGGCTTCTATACATAAAAAGCAAGGTGCTGGAGATTTTCTCACTTTTTATTCAAAATGAACTGCTTTTGCGTAAGCATAAAAATTATAAAATATTTTTGAGCCGAGAAGACCGGCTGAAATTGGAACAGGCCAAAAGAATTATTGTGGACAATATGCTGGATCCTTTGAGCGTTGCTGAACTGGCCCTGCAAATAGACCTTAATGTTTATAAATTAAAAGTGGGTTTTAAAGAAATGTGGGGCACTACCATTTTTGGCTATCTGCGGGATATGCGCATGGAAAAGGCCCGCTTTTTATTATCCGGCACCCATAAAAATGTCGCCGAGGTGGCCCAGGAAGTGGGCTATTCCAATCCCAGCCATTTTAGTACTGCCTTCAGAAAAAAATACGGCATAAACCCGCACGAATATGCTAACCACTATAGGAGCTTGTAACTAAGAACATGCAGGGGAAAGAAGTTGGTATCGTATATTTGCGATACGTACCACACGTGTTAAAATAATTTTGTAACCCTGGAGGTCAAAACAAATGAAGTTCCGGGAGTGACCATTCCTTACCACAACAAAGATTTAAAAATGAAAACCGTTAACTCAATTCTTAAGCAAGCGGGGCTGAAATAAGCTCCAGCTTTACTGGGCTATACATATAAGGAGGTTTTTCTTGTGCAATTAGTTTATCCAGCTTGTTTTTATCCGTGCGAAGAAGGCGGTTACACGGTGATTTTTCCTGATTTGCCTGGTTGCGTAACGGAGGGAGATGACCTGTTGGAGGCCATGCATAATGCTATTGATGCTGCTTCCGGTTGGCTGTTGTTTTTGATTGAAGATGAAAAGCAACAAATACCAGAAGCAGCAGATATCAAAGCTATAATCCCCGACGAATATGAAAATGGTTTTGTAAGCCTGATTAATATTGACTTAAATGAGTATTCCAAAAAATACGGTCATAAAGCGATTAAAAAGACTTTAACCATCCCTGCCTGGTTAAACTCATTGGCTGAGGAAAACAATTTAAACTTCTCGCAAATCCTACAAAGAGCTTTAATTGACCACCTGGGAATTAAACATCCCTGAAGGCAAACAGAGGGACGTTCTTTTTGTTGGCTCATTACCATTTACACGGATGCTTATTCAGTCTCTTAACTGGCATCACAGCGGTTTTAATGTCTATTGTGAGTCAGCTATTAGTCCAGGGGATAAGGAAGGATTGGAGAAACTGGCTCTATTTATTAGAGCTCCCCTATCCCAGGAAAGATTGCGCTATATACCCAAATCCGAAGTGCATGACGGTATTGCCAGAGTAATCTATAGAGGTAAGAACAACGGGGTTCCCCCACATCAAAAATATCTGCCTCTCAACAGATGCCCGATAAACATGCTGTATCAAGTATTCTTTACTGAAAGCCGTTTTAATTCCTTTTATCCTCCTGCTTCCGTTTGCCGTAGCTGTTCTTCAATATCACATCCGCCATACATAATGCGGATAACTGCCACCGTCGTTTTTGTTTCTACAGGCAGATAAAACGCTAAATAGTTGTCCACTGGTAAAACCCGCAAACCCTTGCTGTGCCACGGCTCTTTTTGGTAAAGGGGATATCGCAGCGGCATTTCATTTAGCTTCGCGACCGTGTCCATGATCCGCCGTGATTGATTTTTTGCAGTTTCCGGCTCAAGCAGGGAAAATGCAATATACTCGAATATGCTGCATAAATCACGTTCTGCTTGCTCGGTGTAAACTACCTTCCATTTGCTCATATGCCATAGTCCTGGCGCATTCTATCGGTAATGCTTTCTGCAGAAATGACTCTTCCAGCGGTCAGATCAGCAAGCCCTTTCTCGATCTCAGCATTAAATTGCTCCTCGGTAAGCGAACTCACTGACAGTGGTTTGCTTTGCGGAAGCTTCAATTCGAAAGGAATACCTCGTTGAAGCACAACCTGTCTGAGGAAAAGTCCGATTGCATTTGACATCGGGATACCAAGCTGCTCTAAAACAAGCTCCGCCTGTTCTTTAACTTCCGGTTCGACACGGGCAAATATATTTGATGTTCTTGCCATAACGAGCACCTCCTATTCTGCTACTAATATACCAATTTGTATTGCGAAATGCAATCTATTAGCTAACGCGATATCCTTTAATCAATAGTAAAATGAGTAAATGAGGTATAATCCGCTGGTCAGGGGTTACTGGTACCTGATATTGAACTGAGAAAATATCCTGAGCTATGTTAGTATTTTATCAACTTGAGGATTCTGAACCTCTAATTATTAACACTTTTTTTAGCCGATTACCGATTGGTCAGTATATGCTTCATGAGCAATAGTCACGGATTCAGGTAGTCTATTAACTATTAAAATACCTCCCGGGGTAATAAAAATACCTCTGCGGGTTGATAATGATAATTAGTTTCAATTACAATGTAATTGAAAGATGATTCAGCAAAAAGCTTCGGAATTACAAGAAAAAACAGGCATCTTTTCATCAATGTTAAAGACCCAATATCAGAATAGTTAATACTTGATATTAATACGGTACGTTCAGATGGGAGACATTGATACAACATAATAACATATAAAAATCGAATGGCTAATCAACGCCGCAGAGTCCGGTGTCCGCCAATTCCCGGCGCACTGTTGCAAGGTCTCTGATTAAGGGTTTATCGGCACGATTCTTTATCAACGCCATATACAAAACTATCCGAAGCGACCATATTCAGGATTGCTTTTTATTAGCGTTCGAAACCACAGTCATAATCTATTACGTTAATCTCCGATGATGAAACAGATAAAGATAGTCTATTAAAATACTTCCCAGGGCTGATAATGATAATTGTTTTCATGATAATGTAGTTAGAAGCTGAAATAACAGCCGAGAGGGGGAAAGAAGAGCGGAAAGCCGTTATAACTGGATTCAGGCTATAACGCAAAAAGCCGTAAGCTTGCCCGAGGGACAAAAAGTGCCGCTGGAAGTTAACGAGACATTGCTGGATGATATGCCAGATAGCGCTGGGGCAAGAATGGGATATATCGAAAAGATAGACCTGGGGTGCAGTAAGAACGCTTGCGGCAATTGCTATATGAAGGCCGGCGGTGATAGCCATAAGCCTCTTATGTGGGCCATTACTAAAAAGGGTATTGATTTTATGGGAAAGCAAACATTGATTTAGAAAGGGTGATGAGGATGAATAATGCGGCGCTAGTACGTAAAAAGACCGGCATTCCGCGCCTGTTGGAAATTGCCGGGGAGAAACGCGGGCTGCTGGTTCTTTCCGGGGTGCTGTCGGTCATAAGTACGGTACTGATGTTCTTTCCCTTTGTAGCAGCCTATTTTATTGTGGCGGAACTGCTGCAACATGCTGCCAGTCCGGCATTGAGCGATATGGATTCCATTCGTCAATGGGGGTTGTGGGCTTTATACGCCCTGTTGGGGGCCCTGCTCTTTTTATATGCCAGCACCATGGCTTCCCACATAGCGGCTTTCCGTATACTCTACAGCCTTAGAGTGCGTTTGACCGAACACCTGGCCCGGCTGCCCATGGGATACCATACCCGGCAGTCATCAGGAACTATTAAGAAGCTGCTGGAACTGAGCGTGGAAAAGATTGAAAACTTTATCGCCCATCAATTGCCTGACCTGGTGGGAGCAGTTGCTCTGCCGGTAATTATGCTGACGGTCATGTTTATTCTGGACATGGCGCCTGGCGGTTGCCTGTGCCGCCCCTATTATAGCGGCTTATTTCCTGCAGGCGCTGGTGTTCTATGGCGAGGAGGGGATGGCCAATATCAGAGATATGCATGATACTCAGGAGAGGATGAATGCGGCCGGAGTGGAATATGTGCGGGGAATGCCGGCGGTCAAGGTGTTTGGACTTACCGTAAGCACTTTTCTGCAGTTTCATAACTCTATTACCGGTTACCGGGATTGGGCGGTGCAATATGTCCGCTTCTGCAAACGGCCCTATATGGTTTTTATTACCATTCTGGCTTCGCTTATAGTCTTCATCCTGCCGGTCGGGGTTTTTATTCTTAGCCAAAAACCGGATAATCAAGCATTTGCTCTGACCTTGATGCTTTTCCTGGTAGTAGCTCCGGGTTTTGTAACTCCTATGATGAAACTGATGAACCTGGGCGGCAACATGCGGATTATCGCGGAGGGAGTAGAAAGAATTGACGAGATTTTTGCCCAGGAGCCGGTGGCTGAGCCAATAAATCCGCAAAAGGCGGAGGGATATAACATTGAATTTGACCATGTGGTTTTTTCTTACGATGACCCCGCGGTCTCTACCCGGACCGAGGCTCTGGCCGGGGTTTCCTTTACCGCCCGGGAAGGTGAACTGACCGCTCTGGTCGGGCCTTCCGGAGGAGGAAAATCTACCATAGCCTATCTCATTCCCCGTTTTTGGGATGTAGGAACCGGCGCTATCCGTATTGGCGGAGTGGATATCCGGGAGATGGGAAGCGAACAGTTGATGGATATGGTTTCCTTTGTATTTCAGGATGTGCATTTGTTCTATGACACTATTGAGGAAAATATTCGTATGGGACGCAGTGACGCCGGCTATGAAGAGGTTGTGGCCGCCGCTAAAGCCGCTTCCTGCCATGAGTTTATTGAATGTCTGCCTCAGGGCTATCAAACCAGAATTGGGGAGGGAGGTACTTACCTTTCCGGGGGAGAGGCTCAGCGGGTGGCTATTGCCCGGGCGATTCTAAAGAATTCCCCCATATTGGTACTGGATGAAGCTACCGCTTTTGCCGATCCGGAAAACGAAAGCAAAATACAGGCCGGCTTGAGTGAGCTTATCAAGGGGAAAACCGTCATAATTATCGCCCATCGACTGTCGTCTATCCGCGAGGCCGACCAGATCCTGGTGGTGGATGAAGGGCGGATTGTGGAGCGGGGCCGGCATAATGAGCTTATTGACCGGGATGGGTTATACCGGCGTATGTGGCGGGCGCATATTGATGCCGACAGCTGGACCATAGCAGCGGAACAGGCAAGCAAGGCGGTGAATGAATAATGAGGAATTTCTTCTATAATATAACCAGCGGCAACCCGACCGCACTTCTGGTTCCCTCGCTGGCCTCCTTTTTTGATGGCTTGGGCAAGATTATTCCGGCCGCGCTTATCTTTGATGTGGTCAATACTATGTATCTATTCTTTGCCCACCCCGGAACCCCCCTGAATACCGGCAGGCTGTGGACGGTATGCGCGATTCTGCTGGCCTGGATGCTGCTGCAGTACCTGGTATCCGGTTGGGCCTACAGCCAGACCTTTACCGCTGCTTATGCGGTTTCCGCCCAGGGCCGCATCGCTCTGGCCGAGCATCTGCGCCGCTTGTCACTGGGTTTTTTAGGCAGCCGTGACCCGGGTGACCTGACCACCATGATGTTGGGGGACTATGCGGCGGTAGAACTTACTATCTCGCATTATGTGCCGCAACTGGTAAGTGCCACCGCCCTGCCGGTCATAGCCTTTATCGGATTTTCCTTTATTAACTGGAAAATGGCTCTGGCCATGTTTATCGCCCTGCCCCTGGCAATCCTGATTGTCTGGCTTTCGGCCGGCTTGCAGGCCCGCCTCGGCCTTAACCATGTTAAGGCCAAGGTCGATAGTGCCAGCCGTTTGCAGGAATATCTGCTGGGCATGCGGGAAATAAAATCTCATAACCTGAGCGGGGAGAGATTTGAACGTCTGCGGGAGGCTTTTGCCCGTCTGATGCGGGAATCAATCAAAATAGAAGGTGTGGTAGGGCCGATTATGATGGCGGCGATTGCCCTGGTGCGGGCCGGCCTTACGCTGATGATTTTTGTAGGAAGCTACCTGCTGGTGGGGGGAGAGCTTACCTTGCCGGTGTTTCTGATGTTCCTGGTGCTGGGGAATATGGTTTTTGAGCCATTGACCGGGGTGCTGATCAATTACGCTGAAATCCGCTATTCGGTTTTAAGTGCCGAGCGCATCATGCAGATTCGCCGCGAAGAACCATTAGCAGGTGCGAAGAATCCTCCGCCCGGCAATCATATTGAATTTGACCATGTTACCTTTGCTTATGAAGACGCCCTGGTGCTTAAAAATATATCTTTTAGTATTCCGCCCGGGAGTATTACGGCCCTGGTTGGCCCTTCCGGGAGCGGCAAGAGCACGATAACCCGCCTTATTGCCCGTTTCTGGGATGTGCAAGGGGGGGAAGTACTGCTGGATGGCCAGAATATAAAGGAGATTGACCCGGAGAAACTGCTGACCCGCATTTCCATGGTATTTCAGGATGTCTATCTGTTCAAAGACAGCATCCGCAACAATATTAAAGTCGGGAAAATGGATGCCAGCCAGGAAGAAATCGAATGGGCGGCCCGGCAAGCCTGCTGCCATGAGTTTATCATGAAGCTGCCCCAGGGCTATGATACCCCGGTGGGTGAAGGGGGCTGCACCCTGTCGGGTGGGGAAAAACAGCGGGTATCAATTGCCCGTGCCTTATTAAAAGACGCCCCCATCGTACTCCTGGATGAGGCAACCGCTTCCCTGGACCCGGAAAATGAAAATCAGGTACAGCGGGCAATTAATGCTCTGGTCAGCAACAAGACCGTAGTTATCATTGCCCATCGCTTAAAGACCGTAAAAAAGGCCGATAATATCATCGTTCTGGATGACGGCCGGGTGGCGGAACAGGGCAGGCATGAAGAACTATTGGCTAATCAGGGGTTGTATCACCACCTGTGGACTCTGCAGCAGGAGTCGGCCGGTTGGAGCATGAAGGCTTCATGAACGCATACCTGTGTTTGAGCGTGGTTCCTTAAGCTCATATCGTTGCTTAAGCGCTAAGCGCTCAAAAATGACAATGTATCTGCGCGCAAGTTAGAAAGGTCTAACATTTATCATTTTTAAGGTTTCTTATACCTTACGTAAATTGATTAGGGAGGGATTTATTATGAAAGGAAAAAGCAGAATCGTCAGTAATGGGCGGACATTGAGAAAAATTATCGGCATGCTGCTGGCGGTAGCAATGGTTGTTGCATTGCTGCCAATTACTGCGTATGCCACCTTCTCCGATATGCAGGGGCACTGGGGGCAAACGGCAATCGAAAAATGGAGCGACATGGAAATCGTTCAAGGCTGGGATGGAGCGTTTCGCCCCAATGCCCCCATTACGAGGGGGGAAATGGCGGTCATCATTGATCGCGTCATGAAGTATCAGACCAAATCGAAAAACAGCTTTTCCGATTTGGGATCGGCATTTTATACCGATGCTATTTTAAAGGCCAATGCTGCGGGGGTGATCAAGGGTGACGGCACTACGGTACGCCCTATGGATAATATCACCCGCGAGGAAGCTGCCGTTATGCTCGGGCGTGCCCTGGGACTTAGCGAGAACCCAACCGGCGGCACCGCTTTTTCTGATTATGCGGACATTTCTGGCTGGGCTGTCGGCGGGGTAAACGCCATGGCGAATAAAGGCTATGTAAAAGGCTTCAACGCGGCCTTCCATCCGAAGCGCAGCATTACCCGGGCCGAAGTTGTCGCTATTCTCGATAATTCAATTAAGCAATTATATAATGGAAACAAGGAATACACCGGCAATGTATCCGGTACGGCGATTGTCAATACACCGGGTGCGGTGCTGAAAAACATGAAAATCTCCGGTGATCTTATCATAGCCGAGGGTGTCGGAGACGGCGATATAACCCTTAACAACGTTACGGTTGCGGGGAATACCCTGCTGCGCGGCGGAGGCTCCGATTCCATCCACATCCAGGGCGGCAGCCAAATATCAAATCTTATTATTGAAAAAACGGATAACGGCGCTATTCGTGTTGTTACTTCCGGGGGCGCTGTTGTAGAAACGGTCTGGGTGGACGATGGTAGAGATGATATTATTCTGACCGGTTCCTTTGAAAGCATTACCGTTGCTGCGGATGTGACAGTCAAAGCGGTTGATGCCAAGATCGAACGGGTAGAGGTTACGGTAAAAAATGCAGTGCTGGACGTGGATAAGGAAAGCGCAATTGATGCGCTCAATGTAACGGGGACCGCGGCGAACACGGAAATCAAAGTATTCGGCAAGGTGGGGACGCTGACCGCTGATGCGAAGATCAGCGTAAACAACCAGGGGATAATTGCCAGGGCGCAGATCAATGCCAACGATGTTTCCATAAACGGCAATGCGCCGGCAACTATGAATGTGGCGGCTACGGTTACCACCAGGCCCGCCACGGGAAGCGCTCCTTCCTCCGACGGAAGTTCAGGCGGCGGGGGCTCTTCCAGCCCGTCCTTTGCGGGCGGCAGCGGGACCGAGTCTTCCCCGTACCAGATTGCGACAGCTGCACAGCTTGACCAGGTGCGCAATTACCTGGACAAGCACTTTGTCCTGACGGCGGACATCGATCTCAGCGGATATGAAAACTGGACGCCTATCGGCGCTTTTCGGCCGTTGTCGGACGCGCCAGAGCATGTGGAGACGCCTGATCCGGAAGCGGCCTTTAGCGGCACCTTTAACGGTGACGGGCACACCATCTCTAACGTACGCATCAATCAGCCGGAAGGCATGTTCGTCGGGTTGTTCGGATGCACTGTCGGGCAAGAGGACAATCCCACTTCCATTTACAATTTGACGGTGGAAAATGTGGATGTAACCGGGTTCCATCTGGTCGGCGGCGTAGTAGGCATGCAATATTCGGGCTGCATTCTGGAGAATGTAAACTTGATCAGTGAAAATACGGGTGATAATACGGTTTGCGGCAATCAGGGAGTAGGCGGCATTACGGGTATCAGCTTTGAGGACATGAAAAACTGCCGCGCTGAAGCGGATATCGTGGTCCTGGGCGATGACGGCGCTGCCGCAGGTGTTTTAGCCGGAGGCATGGAAGGGTGCTCGACAATTGAATGCCGGGTCACCGGCGGCACAGTAAGGGCGGAAGGTAAAAATTGTTGGGGTCTAGGCGGCTTGGCTGGCTGCATATTTAAAGGAATAGCGGCCACGAACTGCCATGTTGCTAATGTTTCCATCACTGCTTCCGGTGCAAACACTCGTTTGGTCGGCGGCTTGCTGGGCTTTACGGGGACATATGACAATGATCCCCCTACCCAGATAACAGAGTGCTCGGCGGATACCACCATCACGGTATCGGACAGCACCACCCGGGTTGGCGGGTTGGTCGGCGGAAGCTACGATGATGAGACGAAATGGCCTGTGCCCTCGGTATATGCCATTGCCAATTGCGAGACTCACGGCAGCATCACCGGCGGCTCCGAAGCCCTGGGCAGCATCGCGGGCTATGCTTACCGGTCCACGGTTGAGAACTGCAGGAGCGACATGACCATCAACGGTGACAGCAACCCGCCCCAGGTCGTTCAAGCGGAAGGCTTTGAGAATCTTTCCGCCTGGGCAAATCGCGGTAGCGGCAGCTTTGAATCGCTGGTCAATTATGTAAACGACGATGCTCTAAACGACGTGTGGAATGCCGCCGCTTCCTCCGAGATGGCGCAAATGATGGCGGGAATGTTTGGCGCTACTGTTACTGACGGCGCATCTCTGAAGGCCATGTTTGCCAATATGGCATCGACTCCGGCCAATAACGGTACGCAGATCTACCAGATCAAATTTGCTTATGATTACAAGACCATTTATTTTTGTGACAATGACGGCCATGTCATTGCATCTCACCCATACACCTTTGTGGAGCGCAATGACAATCTGGGAATGCTGGCCGGGGAGACAACCTATGTATTCAAGGCGGATGACGATGCGGGGGTGCTGACCTATATGGCAATGCTCAAACCCCACTTCGACGAGGGTATGGATGAGACCACCATGCCTGCCCACATCCATTTCTACTATGCCGCAACGAAGGATACCCTGGGCACTTACAAGCCGGACAGCGTAACCCTCAATGGTTGGATGCCGACCATGCTCCAGATGGGCGATGAATTCAGCACGGCGGATAAGACGGCTCTGCTCAAATGCCTGTTTGGCATCAATAATGCTCCTGAAGAGCCGGTTGCCGCTACAGGAATATTAGTAGTAGCCCATGGGTCGGATGAAAATTGGAACCAGCGTGTACGCGAATCAGTAACCCAGGTTGAAGTGCCTTATCCAGTAGAATTAGGCTTTTTAGATGTGGAAACAGAAAACATAGCGATGGCCGTGCAGGCACTGGAGCAAAAGGGAGTAAAACGAATTGTGGCTGTTCCCATTTTCGTTTGTTCTGCTTCCAGCCACATGGAAGAAATAAAATATATGCTCGGTTTACCCAGCTCGCTAAATGATGAAGCCGCACAAAAAAAAGGTCTGGAAAGAATCGAAAAAACTGCTACGGTGGAATTGACCCCCGCTTTAGATGATCATTTATTGGTTGCCGAAATTATCAATGAAAGATTGAAAAATCTTAGCCAGAACCCTGAAAAAGAAATTGTAGTTCTGGTTGCTCACGGCACATCTGATCCCGAAAATCTGGCTGTCTGGAAAGAAAAGATGGCATCCCTGGGGGATAAACTGCAGCAAATACAAGGATTCAAGCAAGTATGTTGCGGATTTGTGGGAGCGGGAACACCCAAAATAAGAACCGTGGTTGAAGAAGTGAAAAATAGTAATCCTGACTGCACAGTTATAGTAATGCCGGTTATGTTGAGTGCAGGAGTTTATACGGACAGTAAAATACCCACCAGCCTGGAGGGTATAACCTATCTGTACCCCGAAGCCGGGCAAAGAGCGCTATTGCCTCATGCCAACATAGCCAAATATATTGCATTTCGTGCCAATGACGCGATCATGGGAGACATAGAAATGCAGGAATCAGGGCAGCTATATGTGGTCCAGTACTCTGATGTTGCTCTGGAAGAGGGAGGTAAGGTCTGCGTCTGCGGCTCCCTTGCTTATCGGGCTATGCAGGAAGCACTTGAGGTTTTAAGCCCAGGGACTGTTGCTGAGCGCAGTCGTTTTACCGTATTGGGACCAAAATCGAAAGGCACTGAGGCGGCACTGCAGGCCATACTCGGTGACGGTAGATTCCAATTGGAAGAACGGCCTCATAATGAAGCTTATTATAGTTATCAGATTACTGATTGCGAGAGGGGCACGATACTAACAGTAAAGGCGCGTCCCGAGGTATTTTCGGATAACTTCTTTGCCTTAAAAACCAAGATCAAAAATAATACCGCAACCTCTGAGGAAAAAAAGGCATTTCAAGTTCTTCGGGCTCAAGTAGTGGAAAAAGTGCGCTGGGAAGAGGCCGATAATTTGTTTGCCATCGAGGCAAGCACCGCCTTCGCGGGCGGCAGCGGCACGCAGTCCGATCCTTACCAGATCGCAACAGCGGCGTAGCTTGACCGGGTGCACCGGGTGTGCAATCATACCATTTCCAATCTGACTATTGCGGAAGATTCTGTCAGGGTCGCTCTCTTTGGTGCCAATACTTAAACCTTGTCCGGCGTACCGTTGCTTATGTTGGATAAGCACTTTGCGGGAACTGCCCCGCATTCCCAGAGTATCTATTTTTTCAAAGGCAGCATTCGCAACAATATTAAAGTCGGGAGGATGGATGCCACCCAGGAAGAAAGCGAATGGTGCAGCAGGAGGCGGTCGGCTGGTTGGAGCATGAAGGCTTCATGAACGCAGGGGCAATATGATATATAATGACAGTATTAAAACGGGGAGGTGTAATATGAATTCTTCCGACATTTCCACTTATGAGAAAAGCCTGTTATTATCACAGCCCCTGCGGGAACCGGGCTTAAAAAACATTATTCAGTATCTGCCGCTTCCCAGCTCTGGAATCGGATTGGATATCGGATGCGGAACAGGTTTTACTACATTTATGCTGGCGGAAGCTCTGGGGCCTGCGGGTAGCGTAATTGGTTTTGATATCGAAGAAAGGTTTTTACAAAGCGCACGATTGCTGCGCCAAAATAAACCGCAGATCCGCGAACGGGTTGAATTTGTCCAGGGTAATGCCGGGGATTTGCCTTTTTCGGGAAAAAGCTTTGATTGGGCCGTCAGCATCGATTGTGTCGGCGTTCTGGATATTGACCCGGTAGTAATGTTAAAAGAAATCGGCCGGGTGCTAAAACCCGGCGGCCGGGTATTTATTATTATGTGGTCTTCCCAGATGCTGCTGCCGGGATATCCGCTCCTGGAGGCGCAATTGAATGCTACTGCGGCCGGCATTGCTCCTTTTAAAACCGGGATGGCACCAGACCGACATATCATGCGGGCGCCGGAATGGTTCCGGTCGGCTGGTTTTCAGGATATCCAAACCCATACTTGCGCTATGGATGTTTGCTCACCTTTAAGTGCTGAGATAATTGTTGCTGTAAGCGACCTGTTTATAATGCGTTGGGGAAGCTGCGAAAAGGAAGTGGCACCGGAAATCTGGCATGATTACCAGCGTTTATGCCAGCCCGATTCAACTGAATTCATTCTAAATGTTCCGGGATATTACGCTTTTTTTACTTATAGCGTATTTTCCGCACGAAATAGTTAATGTTTACGGCGAGATTTATAATTGCAAGCTATAGTACATATAGGGCGAAGGCGGCAGTTATTTGTGGATAGAAAATAAGATGGATGCAGGCGACCGGGCCAAAATAATTCCGGCTATAAGATGGCCGGCAAAATTGTCGGTGCTCTTGTCTACGTCATCCGGCTGAAAGGCCGTTTCGCTCAAATCCAGGTCTGAGGGCAGGGATTCTCTGAGGTTTTCCAGGGTTTCCCGGACCTTTTTGCCCACCGGTATGATATTTCGGTCATCTTTAAAATATGCCGCAACCAGCACGGCGTTTTTATCACCCTGTTTGCATTTATAGGCATCGTCCTTACTCTCCATATAAACTGAGGCGATGTCTTTAAGCCTTACCATAGCGCCCGTTTGCCTGGATACGCCCACAATTATGTTCTTCATATCATCCAGGGACTGGTACAATGCCTCGGTTTTAACATATATTTTGCCCGCTTCGTTTTCCAAAGCCCCATTGGGAATTTCCAGATTTTGCGCGTACAGGACCTGGTTTACTTCGCTCAAAGAAAATCCGAGTTGGTTCAAACGGTCACTATCGACTTCCACCGTTACCTGCTTTTCAACCTTGCCCACCAGTTTGGTTTTATAAATTCCGTCTATTTCACTCAGGGCATCCTCTATCTCTTCGGCATAGGCGGATAGTTCTTCATAGCTGTAGCCGCCGCCGGAAAGGCTTAACAGCACCCCGGCTACTTCAGCCACCTTGGTATTTACTTCCGGTTCAAAGCAGCCGTCGGGCAGATCGTCCTTTATTTCACCAATCTTTTCCCGCAGTTCCCGGTTGGCTTTGTCGATTTCATCACTGCCGGCGTCGGTATTATAGCAAACAATAACCACCGACACGTTTTTTCCCGACTCGATTGGAGGCCAATAGCTTTGCTTCGTATTTCCTGGTGCCTGATGATGCTTTGCGTTATTATCTGAATTTAAGGTTGCAAAATTCATCACGCAAACCTAATATGCGTGATTTGATATACCTGGAGAACTATTTTGCGGTAAGTCATGCACTGATGTTATTAAGGTTGATAAATATGGGCGTTATAAGCGAAGCAGAAGCTGAACAGATGAAAGCAGGCGTTATTTCCGCTGCTATCAGGCTGGGCTACAGTCCTGCTTTATATCGGGATACTGCCGATGATCAAGGCAGGGTCATTTATTCAAACTATGCCGAACTGGCGGAAGAGTTGTTAGAAGCCGGGCAAATAACTTATGGGAAATATGAAGAGTTATTGCTTGAAGGGGGCTATGGGGAAATATTATTTGGGGATGGAGAAGAAAATGCAGATTCAGACGCCGGTAATCTTTGACACTGACTGCCTTGATTTTCTCATCCGTCCAATGGAAAACAGAGCGAACGGTCAGATGTTTATTGGACATACCACATATCATAGGGGTCGCGGCTGAGCAAAAGCAAGCCCACGGGGAAAACAAAGCACTCCAGGGCCATTAGGATGACCTTGAAGGTGACGTATCCGTTTTGGAAATTATCCGCAAACCGCACACAGGAGTCCCGAAACCGCAGCATGGTATTTTGGCAAATACGGACATGAACATCAATCAGATCGCAGAGCTTGTAGGTTATAAGGACGCAGGATATTTCTCCAAATTGTTTTGCAGGAGCACGGGCTTATTACCAAACCAATATCGTAAACTCGAACAGAGCCAACAAAGGAACTTCCCTCTGTTTGCTGCGCTTAATTATTATTGCAAGGAGATTGTCCTCCCGTTGACTTCATCTACTTGGGTCCCCAATTATCTTTCGAGCTATACATATTGATATTATTACTTTGCATGCATATTATATCAGTAGGTAAGGAATACAATGATTCCATGGAAGGGGCTTTCGGCCTTTTGGCCTGGTTTTTTTCGGCTATGGGGGCAGCTGCAGACCCATTAATAATCCGCCATGATAATAATGTTTAAAAGGGTTTGTTTGTTCAGAAGAATTGCGATGTGGCTAAAATGGCAGATTTAAAACAAATCACTATGAGTACCGGTACGTGTTAATATTAATACTATAGTATCTTTATCAATTCTATAAATTAACAACCAATCAGGTATTATATGACATTCTCTGTATTTTATCCAATTTCCGCTTAATGCATGATCCTGATACTTTTCGGCTAATTTATCGCCATTGGCCAACTTTTTAACTACTTCAGTTAATAAATCAATATTATAACCACGTTTTACCAATAATTTTAAATCTTTATCAAACTTTCTAGTTCTTTTGACGATATACATTAACCTATAATCTCCTTCATCATCTCATCGACATCATAAAATCCTTTTACAGAATCATCATGGATAATTCTATCTGCTTCTTTCATCGCTTCAATTGTCTCCGCATTAGGGATATCAACAGAGATTTCAAAAGGTATTTTACCTTGTCTAACTGCTGCTTTTATAAATACTGTTAATGCAGTAGTCATATTCATTCCAAATTCTTCGAAAAGCTCTTCTGCCTGTTTCTTTAAATTCTCATCAATTCGCATGGTTATACTTGTCTGCGCCATGATAACAGCTCCTTTTTATATTGTACTTACATTGTACTGCGGCAACTATACTGTGTAAATAGGGTAAACGCTATATCCAGAGCACGAAAGAAATGTCGAAGGACTTAATCGAATATATGTAAGCGGTCAAGTATTTTGGAGAAATTTTGGCCAATAATTTTCCATAGGACTACGGGCTTAGTATAGAATCTCGATGTTTAAGGCGGTAACTGTCGCCGGTCAGATTGAATATTTCACTGTGATGAGCGATTCGATCCAGGATAGCGGTAGCGATAACCGGGTCTCCCATCAATTCGGCCCAGTCTTCAAAACCCTTGTTTGAAGTTATTATTAAGGCTGTCTGTTCGTAAAGTGATGATATCAATTGAAAAAACAAATTAGCTTCTGGCCTGGTAATAGGGACAAAACCTATCTCGTCAATTACCACTAAATATGAAGCCTTGATCCGTTTTATCCTCTGGCGGATCCGGGTTGAGGTTGTTTGCCTTTAGGCTTCCACAATCTGCACCCCAGCGGGAAAATGCGTAAGCTCATGGAGAAAAACACCGATGAGTTGGAGCATTTTATTTCCCATCAACTGCCCGACGCCGCGCAGGCCGTCATCACGCCGCTGGCGTTTCTTGTCTGCATTTGAATTTCCGAAAAATCGGACTGTCAGCGATAAACGATTTGGGGCTTCGCTCCTTGTCCGTTACGGAACTGGAGAATAAGGCGGGGCCAAATCATTCGCGCGAAAAAATGTTATATATCGAAGGTTTCTCGTTCTCCTATAACAACCGGCAATCGCTTACTATTCCCTCTCTAAAACTGCCGCAAAACACGGTTATAGGCATTTTAGGCTTTAACGAAGCGGGAAAACCACATTTGCCAGATGCCTTTGCGGGCTGGAGAAATCGGCAAAGGGCGTGCTGCGCCATAACCACGGGCAATACAATACAAAACAAAGATTGAAACTTTGTTATATGGTCCTGCAGGATGTGAACCATCAGCTTTTTACTGAAAGTGTGCTGGATGAAATTCTTCTCAGCATGGAGGATGAAGACATTTCGGCCGCTGAGAAAAAGAGCACGGGCATATTACCAAACCAATATCGTCCCTCTGTTTGATTCGTCTACTTATTATTGCAAAGCGATACTATATATAATACTATAATAACGGGAGGTTTTAGGTGTGGCGGGCGTGGATAAAATAATAGAAAAAATGAAACGGCAGCCAAACGGAATACGTCCCGAAGAAGCTGAAAAGGTATTAAAAGCAAACGGATACGAATATAAAAGGCAGAAGGGCTCACACCGACACTACTTGCACCAAAACGGAGACTTAATAACTGTAAAAATAGAAACGCCGTTGAAAGCAGTCTATGTCAAAGATATTTTAACCCGAATAGGTGAATAAGCCGCTTATTCCTAATACCTTAGAAAGGGGTTCTATGTATGCGGACGGAAGAATATGTTAAATTGCCTTATACGAGAATTATTCAGGAAATAAATGATGAAAGCGGACATTATTTTTACGGCAGGATAATGGAGCTGGACGGATGCCAGAGTACAGGCGATACATTGGAGGAATTATATAAAAACCTGAATGAAGCTCTTGAGGGCTATATTGAAACCAAACTTGAAAACAACCTGGATATTTCCCTCCCTGTTAATCAAGAAGATTATAGCGGCAAATTTGTGGTAAGGCTTCCTAAATCCCTGCACATGAGGCTGGTCCTGGAAGCTGAAAAAGAGGGAGTTTCACTTAATCAATATGCACTATACAAACTTGCCAGATAATGCATAAATGAATCATGCCCTGCCTGCCTCATGGAGGCTTTACTTAAGATTAATTAAGTCTGGATAATATCTTGCTTGTAAAGCCTTCCTACTGCTCCTCTTCATCGCCCATTATAAACTTGTTTACGTTTTGTGCCTGAGCGTTAGCGAAAGGAATGGTTATAAATGTGAAAGCAGTTGTTTGCACAAAATATGCTGCCGGAAGTGCTTTATACCCGGAATTGATCTTCCAATGCTGCAACTATTTTCTTTTTATCTTTTCGCCTGCTTACGGAAAGGGAATGCGCCTCGAACCACTACAATGTAGGCAATACGAAGTTGACGCTGGATACCATGATAAACTGGATTGAAATGATAAAAATTAAACATTGACCCGGGTCTTTATTGTTTTGGCCTGGCCACGACATAGGCCAGGGGAAAGGAAGCTTTGAGCAACACGGAATCCAGGACGGTAAAAGCGTTTTCTTCCAGAAAAGCATGAAAGCTCTGCTGCGTCCATTTGTGATAGGCGCGCAAACCACTTAGCGACATTAGCGCAAAAAACAATAGAGCCTTTTTACTGCCTGCATGTACAAAAGTAGGCGCAATCAGTCTACCGTCCGGCTTAAGTACCCTGTGGCTTTCTGCCAGTGCTTTTTCCGGCTCCGGCATGATGTGCAGGGTGTTGCAAATGATGACAGCATCGAAACTGCCGGGAGCGAAACGAAGATCACAGGCGTTCTGCGCGGAAAAATGCACATTGGCCAATCCCAAATGTTGCGCCTTTTTCTGTGCCTTAGCTACCATACTAGGAGAGAAATCAATAGCGTCAATATTCTGCATCCGGTCAGCCAACCCAAGGGCAATAATGCCTGTACCGGCAGCAATCTCCAGTACCCGGTCTTCCGGCTGGAGCAGAAGGGCAATACGTTTGATGATTGTGCGCCACGAAGGCGCAGAGATGCAACTGAGCAAGTTGCATAATGCAGCCATGCTGCACAGAAGATGAGGGAGGGCCCCTCGAAGCCGCCATACAGGTGGAGGCTTCAAACCACCTTAAGCTGCTTTGGTCAAAAGCCACGGTAGTGAGCGTTAAGGAAAAGGCGAGGCTA
>NZ_BBQT01000009.1 GCF_001570625.1 Syntrophomonas wolfei subsp. methylbutyratica
GGATAAGTACAGCTTAGGCAACAATTTAATTTTCAAAGAGCTTTTTTCACGCTCAATCATTTGCTTGAGTCTAGTATTTCTTTGGCTTTTTTAACCTTCAATGTTATATAGTTTTCAGGATAGACATTAGACGAAGGTGCTGAGAACAAAACATCGCACATATTGGCTTCTTCCAACATTTCCGCACAATTCCCTATTTGTTAGCATAGTAATCATTGAACAAACAAACAACCACGATTTTCCTTCATATTCCCCTATGTATTGTCACGATATAATAATTTTCGTTAATAATGCCATAAATATGCTATTCGCAATCAGGTATTGTAATTATTTTACTCCCGTCAACCCCTTATAACCGATAAACTAAAATGGACAGAAAACAACAAATAAGAATGAACAGTATTTACCACAATTCCCCATCTTCTTTCAACATTAGAGGGAAATCATCTGGGTGGGATTACCATAACCGATCCTTTTATACATGGTGGAACTCCGGCTCTGGAATCTAACTGCCTGGGCTGCAACATCATCGGCTGCGACATTAACCCCATGGCTTTCTGGACTGTAGAGCGGGAACTGGTGGACCTGAAGATTGAAGAGTACCGGCGGGTAACTTGCAAGCTAACGGAATGTCTGCAGCAAGAAATCGGGGTCTATTATAAAACCAGGTGTTCTATATGTGGAAATGAAGAAGCCCAAGCAAAGCATTTCCTCTGAATTAAAACCCTGGAATGTAACAATGCGGAGAGTTATTTGACTTGTTTTACCGGTTATGTACTCTCTACCAACAAGCGTCTGTAACCAATAAACCTTCATCTCCCACTTATAGAAGATGGAGATTTCTTGCGGGGTTCAGTTAAAGAAAACAACTTGATATTGTTAGCCCGTTGGTATGGATAAAACCATATAATAAAGCTGACCATACCACTATACTTAAAATACTTCCTGCTTTGCCGTTATTGTCAAGCTTCTGCCAGCAGAATATTGTATATACAAAAACCAAAGCAGAAGCCCCCAATAAAGCATAAATCATACAGGAAAAAGTAAGGGGTCTAGGGTTAAGTAGGCATAGTAAAACTATGAAAGCCAGAACTATCGAAACCGTTTCAAGGAATGATAATTTTTTAAAGAGAATTTTTTTGATCATGTTTCCCCCATAATTGTAGTTGGTACCTGATATTACATATACGCCTACCAATAGGGAAATTCCTTCATACAAAAGGCAAAATACCTTCGGAAAGCCGAAGGCTACGCTAATAGCACGCTTTTATCATCTTTACTGTATACCAATTTTTACCGCCCGGAGCTGACATTGAAACTTCGTTATCGATACAGCGAGCGGCATAGGTGGCCAGTTTTATCCCCCGTTCAAAATTATAAGTCCTAATAGCTTTGATCAGGCCAATGGTGCCAATGGAGATTAAGTCCTCCAGATCTTCTCCACTGCTTTCATATTTTTTCACTACATGGGCCACCAGGCGAAGGTTATGTTCAATCAAAATGTTCCGTGCTTCTTCCCCTCCCCTTTGCATTTCCTGCAAGCACTTGCGCTCGTCCTCTTCGGAAAGCGGCTGGGGGAAAACCTGGTTATTGAGATAGGCAAATAGGCACAAACTGCCTTTGAGGATTCCGGTAATAGCCAGAGCCCACAATAGGAAGGACAAATTACCACCTCCAAATTCTGCGCTCTATACTATATGAGGTTGCTAAACAAAATGTGCCTTAATCTGACATGAAAATTTTGGGGAGGGGGAGAGATGGGGGTTCCTGGGAGAAGACTATATTAACCAGCTCCGGAACATCTATACCTGTATCCAGCATATCCACCGATATAGCAATATAGGGCTCTTTTTCGCCCCTAGTTGAATTCGTAACATAAAGTCGAAAGTCTAATTTGCCCTCAGTATTTTGCCGTAACTGAAGTAATTCTTCTAAGTCTAGATAACCAGTAGGACAGGCAGGATAAACAACAACTACTAATTTGCACTTGAACTCCGTATTTTGTGCCCATGTATAAATTCGTCTTATACCACTTTCATCCAGACTCCAAAAAAGCCACATTAAACTGCCTAGCGGGATTGGAAATGCGGTCGCTAAGGCGAACCTTCCTTCGCTTCGTTTAGGAAGAGGATCTTCCTGGTGGATAGGGTAAAATCCAATTTCTTGGCCGTTATACTATTTATCCCGGTAATGAGAGCCACACTGGGCAATCTCTATCTGACCGTTTTTAATACGGTAAACAAGGCGGTTACTATCATCAATTCGTCTACTCCAAAACCCTTGGAATTCATATCTCAAAGGCTCTGGCTTGCCGATGCCATCATAGCCGTTGCGGTCAATGTCCTTTAATAGCTGATTTATACGTTTCAAGATTCTTTTATCCTGTGTTTGCCAATACAGATAATCTTCCCACGCATCTTCCTGCCAGTTTATTCATCGGTGACCTCTATTATCTCATGGGCTTTTCCCTTTCCTGCGTTGAGGTCGGCAATGGCCTTTCTCAGTCTTGCTTGATTGGCCTCACTGTAAAATGGGTCGCTTTCGGCTGATATTTCAAACGGGATTCTGTTTTGGCGTACTGCCGTTTTTGCGAAAACACAAAAGGCAGTTGTCATATTCATTCCAATTTCTGAGCAAAAAGCTTCAAATTGTTTTTTTAAGTTCTCGTCCATTCGAATGTTAACATTTATTTGTGTCATCAATGCACTTCCTTTCCCTATCACTATATTCATTAAACTATAAATTTATATACAACGTCAATTATTATTTGATATTTTAGGGGTTACCTGCCAATTTATTATTTATTATATCACTGCATGAAGCTGCTAAATAGTTTCCAGCCTTATCGCTAAATCCCAAACTGCCATCGCCAGCCTGATATCTCCGATATTTAACATGCGGGATAGTATAATGGCAACGAGTTCTGGGAGCTACCGGAGCACACTGGTATTTATGCTATAATAGTGGCAGCATCGGGTTAGGAGTGAGCAGCAAGAGATTGATGCCGCATCTTTCTTACTCCTTACCCCTGGCAAACTATTAACGAATAGAGGTATAAGCTCATGAAGTCTCTGGTTTTAGCGGAGAAACCCAGTGTGGCCCGGGAGATAGCCCGGGTTCTGCAATGCAGCAAAAAAAGCAAAGGCTATATTGAAGGACCGCGCTATGTGGTAACCTGGGCCTTGGGGCATCTGGTCACCCTGGCGGAGCCGGATGATTACGATAAAAGATTGAAACAGTGGCGGATGGAAGACCTTCCCATGCTCCCGGAAAAGATGAAGCTCAAAGTTATCAAGCAGACCTCGCATCAATTCCAGGTAGTCAAGGAACTTATGAAAAGGAACGATATTGAAGAGCTGGTAATTGCCACTGATGCCGGGCGCGAAGGAGAACTGGTGGCCCGCTGGATCATGGAAATAGTTCGCTGGAAAAAGCCTTTCAAAAGGCTATGGATTTCCTCGCAAACCGATAATGCCATCCGCGAAGGATTTGCCCGTTTACAGCCGGGAACGCAATATAACAGCCTCTACGCAGCTGCTGCCTGCCGGGCTGAAGCGGACTGGTTAATCGGGCTTAATGTAACCCGGAGCTTGAGCTGCAAATTCAATGCCCAGCTCAACGCCGGCCGGGTTCAGACCCCAACCCTGGCTATGATAGTGAAGCGGGAAAAGGAAATCAAAGATTTTGTCCCGCGCGACTACTGGACCATCAGAGCCGACTTCGGCGATTATTATGGGGACTGGCGCGGTAAGGACGGGGGACGGCTATTCGACTATGCCCGGGCGGAAGAGATATTATCCCGCATCAAGGGCCGAATGGCTGCGATAAAAGAGGTGAAAACCGAGGCCAGGAGTGAAGCACCGCCCTTGGCCTATGATTTGACCGAGCTGCAGCGGGAGGCCAACCGGCGTCTGGGCTGGTCGGCGCAGAAAACCCTGTCTGTACTGCAGGAGCTCTACGAAGTGCACAAACTGGTAACCTACCCGCGTACCGATTCCCGCTATATTACCGAGGACATTGTCCCTACTCTGCCTTTGCGGCTGAAAAGCATGGGGGTGGGACCCTATGCAGACTTGGCCCGTCCTCTGCTGCAAAAAACCCTGAAGCCAGGCAAACGCTTGGTTGACAACAGCAAGGTGAGCGATCATCATGCTATTATTCCTACTGAACAGCCCTTGCAGCTTAATTCTCTCAATGAAGAGGAAAGGCGTCTGTATGACCTGATAGCCCGGCGCTTCCTGGCGGTTCTCTACCCCCCGTACCGCTATGAGCAGACTACTATTATAACCGTGGTCGAGGGGGAAAACTTCCATTCCCGGGGCAAGGTGGAGATTGACCGAGGCTGGCGAGCTGTACAGGCCGTCCCGGGCGATAAGGACGAGAAAGATGAAGAGCAGTTGCCGGAGCAAACCCTGGCCCGGCACAAGAAAGGAGAAACGCTGGAGGTCAAGTCCGGCAAAGCCAGCAAACATAAAACTAAAGCACCGGCTCGCTATACAGAAGCCACTCTCTTAACGGCCATGGAGAATTGCGGCAAGCTGGTGGAAGATAAAAAGCTGCGTGAATCCATTAAGGGCAGTGGCCTGGGCACCCCGGCCACCAGGGCGGAGATTATCGAAAAACTTATTCGCACCAGCTATATTGAGCGCCAGAGAAAAGAACTGGTTCCCACATCCAAAGGTATACAATTGATGGACCTAGCGCCCCCTGACTTGCGTTCGCCGGAACTGACGGCCCAGTGGGAGCAAAGACTGGCGGAAATTGCCCGGGGCCAGGGCAAAAGACCGGATTTTATGGCAGATATTCGCCGGGATACGGTGCAGCTGGTGCAGAGCATCAAGAGCGACAGCAGTACCTACCGGGCAGATAATGTAAGCAAAAGCAAATGCCCCCAGTGTGGGCGTTTCATGCTGCTGGTCAACGGCCGGAAGGGCAAAATATTGGCCTGTCCCGAGCGTTCCTGCGGCTATCGCCAGCCGGAGGCGGAGGACTTCAGCGGGAGGGGAGGCAACAGCCGGGTTAACCGCAGGCTTATGGCCAAATACAGCGATCAGGAGGAACTGGAAACCAATCTGGGCGAACTGCTCAAAGCCGCCTTGGCCAAAAAAGAACAAGGCTAGCCAGTCCTCCCCTTAGAACTTCCTATCCCAATGAAGACAAAATATATAGGCGAGATATTATGGTTTTTCCTGTTTGATTATTGATATAATTATAGTGAAGAAACGATTAAGGTGGTGAATCAAGTGAATACAGCAAAAAAAGACTTACTTGAACTAGTGAACCGAATATCTGAAATAGAAGCAAAAGAAGTCTTGGATTTTGCTCTATTTCTTGAAATGAAAAGAAGAAAAACTGAGTTTAAGGATTTAGAAATGGCCAGTCAAACCAGCTGTGATTTTTGGGATAACGCTATTGATGATGAGGTCTGGAATAATGCCTAAACAAGGTGAAATAGTTCTAATACCTATACCTTTCAGCAATTTGCAATCTATCAAAAAGAGACCAGTTTTAATAATTTCTAATGATTATTACAACGAATTGACCGGGGATATTATTGTTTTGGCAATTACCTCAAATCTCAACGAAAAGAAATATTCAATAGAAATTACCGATGATAATTTAGACGAAGGGCAGTTAAAGATAAAATCATGTATTCGTTGTGATAAGATTTATACATTGTCACAAGAAATTATTGTTAGTAAATTCGGTATAGTATCCCATGATATAATGGAAAAGGTACGGTCGAAGATTAGCGAGTTAATAAAATAAAAAACCTGGAGACATCTTGGGGAGGGAGATTGCTGGCATAACGCCAGCAATCTCCCTCCCCTTCTTACAATGTCTAAGCTGCTATCACAAGTTTCATTTTTTCCAGCAAAGCTTCCGTTTGTCCCTTCCTTATTCTATCTGCTCATTATCCTATCTTCAGTGCTATCTTCCCGCCTTCGGCGGAGATAATTACTTCACCCTCATTTCTGATTTCGCCTTTTACCATGGCCCGGGAGAGGGCGGTCTCGATTTCATGCTGGATAAGGCGTTTCAGCGGACGGGCGCCATAGGCCGGGTCATAGCCTTTTTCCGCCAGGTAATCCAGGGCTTTTTCATCCCATTCCAGGCCGGCTCGCGTGTTCTGGCGAAAGCGCAGAGCCAGTTTCTGAAGCAGTATTTCAGCTATCTCCTTGATCTGTTCCACTCCCAGAGCATGGAATACTATTATTTCGTCCAGGCGGTTTAAGAATTCGGGGCGGAAATTCAAGCGCAGAAGCCCCAGAACCCGGTTTTTCATGTCTTCATAGTCCCCGCCAGCCTGCTGGAAGTTGAGTATTTCCTGGCTGCCGATGTTGGAGGTCATTATGACAATGCTGTTGCGAAAGTCCACCACCCGGCCTTTGCCATCGGTCAGGCGCCCGTCATCCAAAATCTGCAAGAGGATGTTGAATACATCGCTATGGGCTTTTTCGATTTCGTCAAACAATATGACCGAATAGGGCTTGCGCCTTATGGCTTCAGTTAATTGTCCTCCTTCTTCGTAACCTACATAACCCGGAGGGGCGCCAATCAAGCGCGCTACGCTGTGCTTTTCCATGTATTCCGACATATCCAGGCGGATGATGTTTTTTTCATCATCAAACAGGGCTTCGGCCAGGGCTTTGCTCAACTCGGTTTTGCCTACCCCGGTGGGGCCCATGAATATAAAGCTGCCAGCAGGACGGTTGGGGTCTTTCAAACCGCTGCGGGACCTGATGACGGCATCGGCAACGGCATTTACCGCTTCTTCCTGTCCCACCACCCGCTGATGCAGTATTTCCTCCAGGTTCATAAGTTTCTCTTTTTCCCCCTCCATAAGGCGGCTGACCTGAATCCCGGTCCAACGGCTTACTACCCGGGCAATATCTTCTTCATCCACTTCTTCTTTAATAAGCGCGCTGTGTTTCTCTTTTCCCGCCAACAATTCCTCTTCCGCCTGGAGCTTCCTCTCCAGCTCGTTTAAGCGACCGTATTTCAATTCGGCGATACGATTGAGGTCGTATTCCCTTTCCGCTTTTTCCATTTCGTAGCGGCAATCCTCGATGTCGCGTTTCAACTGGCCTACCCGCGAAATGGCTTCCTTTTCCGCTTGCCACTGGGCCTGCATTACTTCCGCTTCGCTCTTCAAATCCTGCAGCTCTTTTAAGAGGTCCTCCAGCCGTTCCCGGGAGGCCTCGTCCTTCTCCTTGCCCAGGGCTGCGGCTTCAATCTCCAGCTGCATGATGCGCCGGGTAATTTCATCCAATTCCGCTGGCATGCTGTCTATCTCCGTACGCAAGCGGGCGGCGGCTTCATCCATAAGGTCTATAGCCTTGTCCGGCAGGAAACGGTCGGAAATATAGCGGTCGGACAATACGGCGGCCGCCACCAGGGCGGAATCCTGTATACGCACCCCGTGGTGCACCTCATAGCGCTCCTTCAGGCCCCTTAATATGGAAATAGTATCTTCCACCGAGGGGGGATTAACCATTATGGGCTGGAAACGCCTTTCCAAAGCCGCGTCCTTTTCTATATGTTTGCGGTACTCGCTGATGGTGGTGGCTCCTATGGCTCGCAGCTCACCCCGGGCCAGCATGGGTTTCAAGAGGTTGCTGGCGTCCATGGCCCCTTCCGCGGCCCCGGCTCCCACCACCGTATGCAGTTCATCGATAAAGAGTATAACCTGCCCGGCGGAGTCTTCTACTTCCTTCAACACCGCTTTCAGTCTTTCTTCAAACTCACCCCGGTACTTGGCCCCGGCCACCAGGGAACCCATATCCAGAGCCAGCAGTCGCTTATCTTTCAGGCCTTCCGGCACATCCCGGGCCACAATCCTGCGGGCCAGTCCTTCTGCTATGGCGGTTTTGCCTACCCCGGGCTCACCGATTAAAACCGGATTGTTCTTGGTGCGCCGGGATAATATCTCGATAGTCCTTCTTATCTCCTCATCCCGCCCAATTACCGGGTCCAGCTTGCCCTCGCGGGCCAGGCGGGTCAAATCCCGGCTGTAGCGCTCCAGGGCCTCATAACTATCCTCGGGATTATCGCTGCTGACGCGCTGGGAACCGCGGATGCCGTGCAGAACCTGGAATATCCCTTCCCGGTTTAAACCCGCCTTCTGCAGCAGATCCTTCAAGTCCGGTTCCCCTTCCTCCAGCAGGGCCAGCAGAAGGTGCTCCACACTGATATAGTCGTCTTTCAAGTCCTGGGCTTCTTTTTCCGCCCGGTTCAATACCCGCCCCAGGCTGCCGCTCAAATAGACATTTCCTTCATAGCCATATACCGAGGGAATTTTATCCAAACGCTGCCCCAGCTGCTGGGTAAAAGCGGGTATACTGATACCGGCCTGCTGCAGCAGGCGGGGTACTAAACCACCCTCTTGCTCCAACAGGGCCATCATTAAATGCTTTCCCTGCACCTCTTGCTGCCGTTTCTCCAGGGCCAGGTTCTGAGCCGCCAGCAAAGCTTGCCTTGATTTCTGGGTCAAACGCTCCATATTCACTCCTATCACCTCTTTCTCTTCAGCTCTTCGATTTCATCTTCCAGTTCTTCGATACGCTCCAGTAAATCTACAATAATAGCTGCGCCGTTAAAGTTAACCCCCAGAAGGTTTTTCAGGCGCATCATCTTATAAATCTTTTGCAGGCCATCAGCTTTAATGCTATCACCGGCCAGCTCTATTATCCCCATTTCTTCCATAATTTTTAATAAATCCGGGTGCAGGTTGAGCCAGCTGAGGGGAATCTTTTCTTCCTTGCTATGGTAATAAACCTTTACCAGTCTCATTCGGCTACCCCCCTCTCCGCCTGACGGGGAGCACGCAGCTCTGCCAGTTGACGATAGAGTTCCTTTTCCTCTTCCGACAGATCATGGGGGAGGTCAATCTTGATCCGGGCATAGAGATCTCCGTTTTCCCCTTGGCGGGCGGGCATGCCCTTGCCTTTGAGCCGTAGTTTCTGCCCGCTGCGGCTTCCTGCCGGGACTTTAAGCGTTAGCTTTCGATCCAGAGTGGGCACGGTAACCCGGTCTCCCAGAACGGCCTGCTCTGGCCGCAAAGTAATTTCGGTTTCCAAATCCCGGCCCCGCAGCGTAAAAACAGGATGGGGGAGGATGCGAACCTGGAGATAGAGATCACCCCGTTCAGCTCCGCCCAGCCCCTCTCCTCCCTGGCCTTTGAGGCGAATGCTGCTGCCCTCGTGGACACCGGGAGGTATCTTTACCTGCAAGGTCCTGGCCTCGGAAACACTGCCGGTACCGCCGCAGCGCCGGCAGAATCCCCGGCCCGCCAAGCCGCTGCCCTGGCATTCCGGACAGGCGGCAGCCGTGGAAAGGGTTATGGACTTGCTGAGCCCGTGGTAGGCTTCCTCCAGGCTCAACTCAATAGTACTCTCTATGTCCTGCCCCCTGACCGGAGCACTGCGGTAAGAGGCTCTCCGGCTTTGGCGGCCCGGCTCCGCGCCAAAAAGGCTGGAAAAGAACTCGCTGAAACCCTGCAAGTCCTCCGGGTCTATATTGCTGCTGCGATAGAAAACTCCATCACCAAAACCGGAGGAATCCACCCGCTCGCCATTTTTCCAGTTGGGGCCCAGGCGGTCATAGAGAGCCTTTTTTTCCGGATCACTGAGTACTTCATAGGCCTCATTAATCTCTTTGATTTTTTCTTCGGCTTCCTCCCGCTTCTTGCCGGAATGCAAATCGGGGTGCCACTTGCGGGCCAGCTTGCGGTAGGCTGCCTTTATCTTTTTGGCGTCGGCATCGCGCTCGACACCCAGGATTTTGTAATAATCAAGGTAATTAACTGCCATTTGGGCCCCTCCGTTTATCTATTTTCTTATCACTGCAAAAGTCTTTAGTTCTCTTCAAACTCGGCATCCACTACCTCAGCATTCCCCTCTGCAGCCGGGCCGCTTCTATCCGGCCCCGCAGCTGCGGGCTCTATATTATCCAGGCTGTAGGCCGCCTGCCCCAATTCGTCAATCAGCTCTTTCAGCCTATCCAAGCCCGCCTTCTCCTCCAGGGCTTTTTTGAGCTCCTGCAAGAGTTCCTCTATACGGGCTTTTTCATGCAGCGGGAGCTGTTCGCCCACCGCTTTCAACTTGCGCTCCACCGTATAGCAGAGACTGTCACCCTGGTTCATTACCTCCACTTCCTGACGCCGTTTCTTATCCTCCTCGCTATAGGTCTGGGCATCTTTAACCATACGGTCAACCTCAGCCTTATCCAGGTTGGAAGAACCGCTGATGGTCACACTTTGTTCTTTCCCTGTAGCCTGATCCCGCGCGCTTACAGTCAATATGCCATTGGCATCGATGTCAAAACTGACCTCGATCTGCGGAACACCCCGGGGTGCCGGGGAAATACCCTCCAGCTTGAACTGGCCCAGAGAACGGTTGTCCCGAGCCATTTCCCGTTCTCCCTGCAGTACATGAATATCAACCGCCGGCTGCTTATCTTCGGCCGTACTGAAGATTTCGCTGCGGCGGGCCGGAATAGTGGTATTGCGTTCAATTATACGGGTCATTATTCCTCCCATGGTCTCCACCCCCAGGGAAAGGGGCGTTACATCCAAGAGCAGTACATCTCTGACTTCTCCGGCGAGAACTCCGGCCTGAATAGCTGCTCCAACGGCCACAACTTCATCCGGGTTGACCCCCAGGTTGGGTTCTTTTCCGTTTAATTCCCGCACCAGCTTTTGCACCGCCGGTACGCGGGTGGAGCCCCCTACCAGTATTACTTCATCGATATCGCGAGCCGAAAGCCTTGCATCGTCTAAAGCCGCTTTCACCGGACCCCGCAGCCGTTCCAAATCTTCATGGATCAAATCCTCAAATTTGGCCCGGGACAGCTTCATGTCCAGGTGTTTGGCTCCAGAGGCATCAGCCGTAATAAAAGGCAAGCTGATGCTGGTTTCCAGCACGCTGGAAAGCTCTATTTTGGCTTTTTCCGCTGTTTCAACCAGCCTTTGCAAAGCCTGTTTGTCTTGCCGCAAATCTATGCCGTAATCTTTCTTGAATTCTTCGGCCAGCCAATCCACAATAGCCTTGTCAAAATTGTCCCCGCCCAGGTGGGTATCACCGTTGGTGGACTTGACCTCAAACACGCCGTCACCCACCTCCAGGATAGAGACATCAAAAGTTCCTCCTCCCAGGTCAAATACCAGAATAGTCTGGTTGGCCTTTTTATCCAGACCGTAAGCCAGCGCAGCTGCGGTCGGTTCGTTTATTATCCGCAAAACATTAAGCCCGGCAATACGGCCGGCATCCTTGGTAGCCTGCCGCTGGGCGTCATTAAAGTAGGCGGGAACGGTAATTACCGCATCCTTGACCTTCTCTCCCAGGTATTTGGAAGCGTCCTCCACCAGCTTCTTTAAAACCATGGCGGAGATTTCTTCCGGAGCCAGCAGCTTGTCCCGGCTTTTGAAGCGAACAGCATCATTGGGTCCGGATACTACCGTATAGGGAAGCAGCTTGCGCTCGCTTTCCACCTCGGAATAACGCCGGCCCATAAACCTCTTGACCGAATAAAAAGTGTTTTCTGGATTTAAAGCTCCCTGGCGCCGGGCAATCTGCCCCACCAGTCTTTCATTGTTGTCCTTAAATGCGACCACCGAAGGGGTGATGCGGTTGCCTTCAGCATTCACTATTACTACCGGGTCCCCGGCTTCTATAATGGCTACCACTGAATTGGTGGTACCCAGGTCTATACCCACTGCTTTAGCCATCTTATCTCCCTCCTTCATTCACTGAGCTTTAGCTTTTTTTCTGTTATTTCCAATAGTCTCTAAGATTATTATAACGGCCTTATGGTTAATAGTCAATAAAGGTCAAAGATAAATTTTATAGAAAAAAGGAGACGCTTTTTCTGTTCTGCCAAACAAAAAGAACGACCCCTTCTTTTAAAATATTTTCAGCATCTCGCGGGCAATATTCTTAAAAACCGGAGCCGCATCTACTGCTCCCGATTCCCCTTCCTGCACCAGAACCAGCACGACCCAGCGGGGGTTATCCGCCGGAAAATAACCGCCAAACCAGGTATCCAAGGATTGCTCACCGTCTTCTTTCCAGTTTCCCGTTTCGCTGCTAGCTGTTTTTCCTGCTACCTTAATCTCGGCCAAAGCCGCATTTTTTCCTGTTCCCTCACTAACCACCAATTCCATAAGCTCTTGGACCTTGCCAGCTGTTTCCGGGCTGATTACCCTTTCCTTGCGGCTTGCTGCTATCCTGCTTCGCTCCCCTTTGCTGTTTATAGTATAGCGCAGCAATGATGGGGCTTGCCAGAGTCCGTCATCAGCTACGGTAGCCAGCAGGGAGGTTATCTGCAACGGGCTTAGCATTACTCCTTCCTGTCCCAGGCAGGCATTGCTGAGAGCTATCTTCCCCGGGTTGATCCTGACATAGGAACCGGGATGGTATGCATAGCCCAGCAGGGTTTCATCACATAAATGCAATTTATCCACATAGGTCAAGAGCTTTTCTCTTCCCAGTTTTTGACCCACTTCGATAAATGACGGATTGCAAGAGCAGGCAAATGCCTGGGCAAAACTCAGCTCTCCGTGCCCTTCCTCCTTCCAACAGGAAGTGGACTGCGTCTCATTGAAAAAATATTTTCCGGAACAATGGAACTTATCCCGCTCAGATACCAGGTTTTCCTCCAGAGCAGCCGTTGCCACCAAAATTTTGAAAAGCGAACCGGGATGATAGCGGCTCAAGGCTCGGTTAATCAGACTGCTGTTCTGGTCATGTTGCAACAGGTATTCGATATGATAAGGATTGAATGACGGACGGCTGGCCATTGCCAGTACCTCCCTGCTGTCCACATCCATTACTACTACTGCACCTGATTTTACTTTGGCGGATATTTCCTTCTCCACTATTTCCTGAATTCTTTTATCTATAGTCAAAACCACACTGCCCCTGGCCCTATCCTCTTCCTCATAGAATTTGAAATTTAAGCCTTTAATAACTGCCCCCCGCGCATCATAAACGGAAAGCAATTCCTGGGGAGAGTTGCCTTTTTTAAGTAAAGCATCATAGCGTTTTTCTATTCCCGCCTGCCCTTCGTTATTATGGTATCCCCCGGTATAACCCAGAACATGACAGCAAAAGCCGTCCTGGCGATACCTTTTAATCAAAGGGGCCACAGCAATCCCGGCCAGATTACGGGAAAGGACTCGCTGGATTTCTGCTTCACTCAGATCCGAAGCTATACGAACAAAAGCAGCTCCACTTTGGGCAGCCTGCCTAAATTGTTCTTGAATTTTCCTACTATCCTGCTTATTCAGAATCCGGCCCAGAATCTCGGCCGTCATCTGCAGGGTGTCTCTTCCGTAAATCTCATTACTGACAGAGCGGCTGCTTCTCATTTCGGCAGGCAGCCCATAAAGTGCGGTTGAAGTGTAACTCCCGGTTAAAGGCTGGAAATTTCTATCCAGTATTTCTCCCCGGGAGTATTCACTCAGTCTTATGCCCTGACTGCGCATGGCCGTTGCCTGGGCTGCCAGCTCCTGGCCTTTTATCACTTGAAAATAGGCAATCCTCAGGGCCAAAATCATATAAAGCAGCAAAATAAAGCTCATTAAAAAATAGAGACGCCGAAGCGGCAAAAGAAAAACCCCCTTTAAGCCTTTAGCCATAGCTTTGACCATAGAAGAGGGATTCTATTCCTGTATATCACGGGGACGATCGTTGTTCTGTTCCGAATCTGCGGCCCGGCATACCACTAAAGCATTGCAAATTCAGGGGGGATATGGCTTCATGAAGGGGTCGAAGGTTGAACGCTTTTATCGCGAGGACCTATAATCAGCATGGGCAGCAGCTAATTGAGTATCAAAGCACCATGTTGGCTCAGTAAAAAGAATAATCATTGTCAAAAATCAATTTGGGCAGTAAAGAGCAGTATTGACATGTGATATTATATAAGCTGAAAAGAGTGGTGAGAGCCGGGTTAATTGCCCGGCTCTTTGGGTTTAGTCTTGAATACCTAACTGCTGTTTTAAAGCTTTTTGCAGGGTTTGGGAGAAGTTAATGTCGGCTTCTTCAGAAACACGATTTAACCAAGCTGGGATGGTCAGGGTTTTTTTAATAGTTTTGTTGTCCATTTCTTCCCGAACAGGCGGCATATAGACGCTAACAGGAACAGTGAAGCAGCCTTTTTTTAATTCAATATTCTCTGGTAGGGTTGCGGGGGGAATTGGATCGTTGTCATTTTCCATTCCCCAGAGATGTAGTTCTAATGCATCTTTAGCCATAGTCATGGCTTCTTCTAAAGAATCACCTTGTGAGAAGCAGCCGGGTAGATCGGGAAATCTAACTTCATAGCCACCTTCCGGGGCAGGTGTAAACACTGCCATGAATAAATATTTATCCAAAATACATTCCTCCTTTTCGGGATTTAGCGGAGCTTATTTCAACCCCGCCTGTTTAATGATGTCGTGTAGGATTCCAGGTTTAATGTCTTTGTTGTGGTATGGAACTGTAATCTTATTTGTTTTAGTTGGGTGAATTAATTGTATATGCGATCCTCTTTGAGCTTTTTTCACCCAGCCATCTGTGTAAAGCAATTTAAGTAATTCTTTAGGTTTCATCCGCACAATCTCCTCGTAACTAAATATACACGTGTTATTTATACGTGTCAATGAAAAGAAAAAAGAAAAGAACATAAGTTTGACTCTACTGCAAAAAACCCTTTTTGTTGCATGGGGTTGCATAAATATGCAAAGCGAGCGTTGGCGAAGCATGGATGCTACACCCGGCGAAGACGAGCAGGCGAAAGGGGGCGAGCGACAGGATGTCGCGAGAGCGCCACCTCCCATGGACGGGAGATTGGCGCGGTACCCCTTGAGCCGCGAGACAAGCCGTTGGTGTTGCCCATGCGTAGCGCCCTGTCGGGCACAACTGATGCTCCCTGCGGTCGCTATTAAGGACGCTGGAGCGGAATATTTATGCAAGCTAATGCATAATTATTACTTTTTGCAGTGGAATCAAGTTTGAAAAGGTGGGATAGCTGTTCAGTAATCTTTGCTGCGAAAGTTGAGTTAATTACTTAAGCACAGATGAATATAGCACCGGTATGGGGTGCGACTACTCCCCGGCCCTCACTGGAGCAAGAAGTTCTGTTTCCATCCCATCCAAAACTTCAACGGGGAAAGGCAGGTTGTCCAGTATTCCTCTTATTTCGGGGATACTGTCTTCAGTTCCTCTTATTATTACCAGGCCTGAGCTAGAGCCAATAGTCGAAACGACTCCCAGGTGATCATAGGCCTCAATAATCTTGGTTAGCAGGTCAATTCGTTGGGGGATTAAGCGTAGAAAAATCTTATCCTTGATTTATCTTCCCCCCTTTTCTCAATATGGAAAATTCGGGCAGAGCGTGGTCAAAGGGAATTAAGACCTTTTGTTGGGGATGACGGGCCCGGTCCAGGGGCGCTAAATCTTCATCATATAGTTTCTCCAACACAAACCCTAAAAGCTCTCCTCCGGGCAATAGAAATTCCAGGTAATCGCCACAGCCGAAATTGGCCCTTTGTTGGAGTTCAATCAGGCCTTGCTGCTCGCGGTAGCCGGTAACGATAGCGCAGAATTCCGCCCGCAGCGGCATTTCTTCCTTGTCGATATCCTGGGCCCGGTCTTCTTCTCCGCCGATGAAAGCGCTGGTAAAGGGCCGGGTAGCGGTCTTGTGCAGCTCTGCCATCCAGGCCGACAATTCCTCTCTCGTAAAAGGGGTCGCTCTTTCTCTATACCGGTCTATGGCCTGGCGGTAAACACTGGCCACACTGGCAAGATAAAGCGGGCTTTTCATGCGCCCTTCCACCTTGAAGGCATCCACTCCCGCTTCCAGCAGGCGGGGGATATATTCCAACAGGCAAAGATCGCGCGAATTCAGTATATAACTGCCTCTTTCATCTTCCTCTATACCAAAATACTCCCCGGGTCTTTTTTCCTCGACCAGGGCGTAACGGTAGCGGCAGGGGTGGGCACAGGCTCCCTGGTTGGCGCTGCGACCGGTCATGTAGCAGGAGAGTAAGCAGCGTCCCGAATAAGAGACACACATGGCGCCGTGAACAAATATTTCAATCTCCACGCTGCTTTTCTTTTTGATTTCTTCGATTTCACCAAGGTTCAATTCCCGCGCCAGGACAATCCGCCGGGCTCCCAGATCCTGAAAAAAGCAAACCGCTTCATAGTTGCTTACATTGGCCTGGGTGCTTATGGTTAGCGGAATTGAGGGAGCATATTTTTGCGCCAGGCGCAATACTCCCAGATCGGATATTATGAAGCCATCTGGTTGCAAACTGGCCATTTCTTCCAGGTAAGCGGGCAATTTATGCATATCCCGGTTATGGGCCAGTATATTTACGGCCAGGTAGGCCTTCTTCTTTCTACTGTGGGCAAAGGCAAGTCCTTCCTCTATCTCAGCCCGGCTGAGGTTTCCGGCATAAGCCCTCAGGCCAAATTCCTTGCCGGCAAAATAAACGGCATCCGCGCCGAATAATACTGCCGTTTTAAGTTTTTCCAGGGTTCCAGCAGGAAGGACCAGTTCCGGCTCTTTCATAAAACAACCTCCTAAACAGCCCCTCATGACCGCAACCTTAATAGTGACACCCGGCAGGGCGGAACATCAGGAGTACCCGCAACCTTAATAGTGACACCCGGCAGGGTGGAACACCAGGAGTACCCGAAGGGTGCAGGGTGCAGGGTGGGAGCCACAACCACCGTTCAAGCGTGAGGGAGCAGGCTCTTGAACAGTAAGAGGGAGCAGGAAATAATTTAACCCCCTCACCCCTTACCCCTCATTTTTCTTACCAGCCCGGCATAACTACAGCTGCTTATTGTCCGTATTTTTTCTGCGCCCGGAGATGTTCACTATAGGTCCGGGAAAAGAAATGGCTCCCGTCTCCTTTGGAAACATAATAATAATAAGAATGCTCCTTAGGATTTAGAGCGGCATTTATTGAAGCCTCGCCCGGGCAAGCAATCGGACCCGGAGGCAGACCGGCATATTTGTAGGTATTATAGGGAGAGTTTACTTCCAGGTCGGCGTAGGTGACCAGCTCTTTATGCCTCTGCAGGGCATAGAGTACACTGGCGTCAATCTGCAACAGCATACCGGCATTCAAACGATTTAGTATCACACCCGCAATCATCGCTCTTTCTTCCGGCACCTGAGCTTCTTTTTCTATTAGGGAAGCCAGAGTGATGGTATGGTAAACACTCCAATTCTTAGCCTGAGCCTGCTCGGCAAACTTCTTTTGCCATACCTGCTCGAAATTGTTCAACATAAGCTCAATTGCCTGCCGGCAATTATAATCTTCGGGAACAAAATAAGTCTCCGGATATAAAAAACCTTCCAGCCGGTTCTCGTTCTCTAAAGGAAGCGCTTTTAAAAAAGCAAAATCATAATCCTGTTTTATGCTCATATTCCATTCTTCCTGACTGCAAAGCTGTTTCTTAATAAGCAGTTGCCCAATCTGTTCCAGGGTATAACCTTCGGGAATGGTAAAAGAAATATTGACTATCCGGCCCTGAACAATATCATCAACAATCTCTTTCAGCGACTGGCTGCGGCTAAAGCGATAGTGACCTGCCTTCAGGCTGCTATCATAACCATTCTTCTGGCAGTAGGCCAGAAAAACACTTTGCTTATGTATCAGCCGCTCATTATAAAGCAAGTCCGCCACCTGCCTGGCACCGGTTTTTTCCGGAATTACAATATCCACCATACTTTTATCAGCAGGATCCACCGGTTGGTACTGGCGAGCAATCATTTGTCCGGTAAAGAAAACTCCGGCCAGTATTATAAATAAAACCGCCAGTATTATTGCTACAACTTTAGGTTTCTCCAATCTCAACTTTATTTCACTCATTTCTCTCCACTTTCCTCAGCAATTTAATCCATACTCCCTACCCTTCACCCATCAATTATAGTGATAAACAGAATCTTTTTGTGTCAACAACCCCGTCCCCATGTCATACTTTCTTCAGATCAGCGTCTGGCGACCATTCCGTCCTCCGATTTCTGTCTTCTGTCTTCCGTCTTCTGTCTTCTGTCTTCTGTCTTCTGTCTTCTGTCTTCTGTCTTCTGTCTTCCGTCTTCTGTCTTCCGTCTTCTGTCTTCCGTCCTCCGTCTTCCTATATTGTGATGGGCGGCGTACCCTCATCCCCATTCTCCGGCTGCGGGCTCGGGATTTCCGAGGGCCCGGGTTCCACCAGCGGCGCTGCCTCGCCGGTACTGTCGCCCAGCGGGTCAGGCTCAATTCCATTCGGGGGATTCTCAGGATTATCAACATTCTCAGGCGGTGATTCCACTTTAACACCCGGCCCTACATAGATCAGCCTATCCAGGGGCTTGTAATAATCTGATGCCAACTGCTCACTTTTAAGCAAGCGGCCCTCTTCATCCATATAATTACGAAATGACCTGACTACATAACCCTGAATACCGGCATGGTCAAGCTTTTCCTGACCTGGATTGAGGCTGGGATCGTTTTCCCGTATCTCTTTAAACGGAATGACCCGGTCTACAATAGTAGATAAATGGATATCTCTTTTTTCCGTCAGGTTGCCATATATGGTCATGGTAAGTTTGCCCGCCTGAGCCCAGGCTCTAATATAAATAGGATAGGGGCTGTTGTTCTTAAAACGGAAATCCTGCAATCCGTAGACTACAGTAGCATCCCGCCCCACCGGAACATAAGCCACTGCCAGGGCATGATTGTGTCTCTCCACTATCTCCAATCCAGCCAGCAAAACAGTATTATAAAGAGTCGATGAAACTTGGCATACGCCCCCTCCCAGACCGGGTTCAAATTTTCCATTGACAATCACCATGGCATCACGATAGCCAGCCTCTATAACCCTCTCCCCCACCCGGCGGTTAAAGGAAAAAATCTCGCCGGGAGGCAGCATAGAGGTGTTAATAGCCGATGAGGCCAGGTAGAGATTATGGGAACGGTTTATTTCATTAACATTAAACCAGGTGGAAAATGAGGATAGTTCCCCCATATTGCTTAAATCCTCATCCTTCACCTGCGGCCATTCCTCTTGCATGGCGATAGGGATTTTTATTTCTTCCATTTGTCCCCACTCTTGAGGAAGATCGGCAAAAGTCTGCTCAGGATCTACCTTTAAACCTTTCCTGGCGGGGATTAATACCAATCCCTTTTGCTTTTCTATCTCCAGGCGGGCATCTTCCGCCGCCGCCCCCAAAACCTTATTCCACTCATCAATCATCCGGGCTTTGATCTCAGGCTTGTATTCCAGTTTCAACGGATAGATAACTTCCCGGGAACCATCCAGATTAGTAAGCTTGGAGGGCCAATCTCGTTCCTGCTCCTGTTGCCAGACCTTATTAACTGTTTCCTCATAGTTTACAGGATAGCTTAAATCCTCCAGTTTGCTTTCAAAACTATATCCCTGGTAGTGAAAGATTACCGGGGTTTTTTTGTATTCCTCCAAATCCCGCTCCAGTCTTGATGCCGCCTGTTTACTAGTGTATCCCCCTACCGTTGTAGAAGCAATCTTGACCCCCGGCATAAAGTAGGGTGATTTATAAAAAACCTGAAAAAAATACATCGCTCCCGCTAAAGCTATTCCCAGCAGCAGTATCAAGCTAAAGAATATGCTTGTTTTTACTCTCTCATTGGCCAAAATCCTTCCCCCCACCATATCCCCAAAAGAAAAAAAGGAAGCCTCGCGGCTCCTTTTTTTCGAAACTAAAGGTCTTCACTATCCACGAGTTCCTGCCAGGCTTCAACTACCATTTCCCATTCTGTTTCATCATCGATATCACTCAACAGTTCATTGCCTTCCTCATCGATAATTACTTTCAGAATAACCACTTCTCCGTCTTCTTCATCATATTCCTCATCTTCTTCATCCAGGGGAACAAGAACCCGGTACTTATCATTCTCGATTTCCAATTCAGCCAGCAACTCAAACAGGTGCTCTATTCCATCCTCATCAACCAGTACCAAAATTGGAAAGTCTTCCTCCAAAAATTCTTCGGTCATAAAGTCACCTCTTTCATTAGATAAGTGTAATTCTATTGTTTTCCGGGGCTGTTGTCAAATCTTTCCTCAGCAAAGATTAATTTTAATAATCCTTCCCCGAACAACCCCCGTCCAGGTAAGCCTGCAGTATGTGAACCGCCGCTATTTTATCTATCAGTTCTTTTCTCCTTTTGCGTGAAAGATCAGCTTCCAAAAGGACTCTTTCCGCACTCTTGCTGCTCAAGCGTTCATCCCAGAGATCGACCGGAATCTTCAATACCTCCTGCAAGGCCCGGGCAAATTCCTGGCTTTCCAGAGCTTTAGGCCCCATAGTACCATTCATATTGAGGGGAAGACCCAATACTATCTTCTCGACCTGGAATTCCTGACACAGCTCTTGCAAGTAGCTTAAATCTTTCTTCAGCCCTTTTCGCTGCAAAATCGAATGCCCTTGAGCCGTCCATCCCATAGGATCACTGAAGGCTATACCGATTCTTTTTTCACCCAGGTCCAACCCCATTATACGCATTGCGCCCTTTTATTCCTCCTGTTTCCCTGGTCACGGGGGCCATTATTTTACATAGATAATCCAGGCTAAATAGCGCAGGCAAATACCCGTATGGGTTACTCGCCTTTCTCCCTGCTATTTTGCAGGTAGCTTTTTAATAAAACCTCCATTATTTCATCCCGATCTACTTTGCATATCAAGTTGCGTGCCTCACTATGACTGGTTATGTATGCCGGTTCCCCTGAAATCATATATCCCACCAGTTGATTGATCGGATTATATCCCTTCTCCTGCAAAGCCTGGTATACCGTATGCAATATGGCACGAACTTTATTCTCATCGTCCCTTTCCAGTTTGAAACTAACCGTTTCACCTGGTAATTGAGGCATAGTCAACACCTCCCTCAACCAGAATTTCTCCACTACTCCCTCAAATTCCTGCGCTTTAGGATAAGGTTTTTTTCACCATTTTTCTGACCTCAGCCAAAGCCTCAGAAATTTTGCTCTTGTCCCTGCCTCCAGCCTGGGCCATATCTGGACGCCCTCCGCCTCCGCCTCCAGCTACTTGAGCGGCGGCAGCAACTATCTTGCCGGCATGGAGTCCCTGCTCCAGCAAATCCTTGCTCACAAAACAAACAAAAGATACTTTTTCCCCTTTTATTGAAGCCAACATAACTATAGCCCGGCCCAGCTTATCCTTCAGCATCTCGGCGTTTTGGCGCAGGCTGCCCGGGTCTTCAATATCCGCCTCTTCAATCAAGATCCAGGCATCATTTAACTGGAAGGCCTTGTTCACCAGTTCATCACTGGAAGAACGCGATAAACGCTGCTGCAAGCTTTCGATCTCTTTCTCTTTTTCCTTCAGCGAGTTATGCAAATTTTCAATCCTTTTGGTCAGCTCCAGCGGTGAGCTGCGCAAAGCGGAAGCCGCCTTTTTTATCTCGCCTTCCAGCTGCTGGAGATATTCCAGGGCATAGCTGCCGGTTATGGCTTCAATTCTTCTCAATCCGGAGCCGATGCTTCCTTCTCCGGTAATTTTAAACAAACCAATTTGGCCGGTGTTTTGTACATGAGTACCACCGCAGAGTTCGCTGCTGTAAGTGTCAACCTGAACTACTCTTACTTCTTCCCCATATTTTTCTCCAAAAAGGGCCATAGCCCCCATTTCCCGGGCCTGGTTCAGAGCAGTTTCCGTGGTGGTCACGGGATAAAGCTTCCATATGGCCTCATTTACCATCTGCTCAATCCGGGAAAGTTCTTCATTACTTAGAGCCTTGAGGTGAGAAAAATCAAAGCGCAGGCGGGCGGGTTCAACCAGTGAACCTTTCTGCTGGGCATGTTCCCCCAGCACTTCACGCAGGGCCCGGTGCAAAAGATGGGTGGCCGTGTGGTTTCTGGCCGTATCCATCCGGGCCCGGTCATCCAGCTGCATACTAACCCCTTCGCCAGTTGTCAGGACCCCCTCTACTATTCCATAATGGAGAATCCAGGCGCTGAGCTTCTTAACATCCTGTACCCGTAGCAATCCTTCCTGTCCCTTTATAATACCACGGTCCGCCACCTGTCCCCCGCTCTCCGCATAAAAAGGGGTTCGGGACGTAATTAAAATCACTTCTTCGGCATTAAGCGCTTTATCCATCAGTTCGCTGCCTTTAATAATGGCCAGAAGCACGGACTCATCCCTGCTATTTTCGTAACCGGTAAAGCTGCTGGGGGCGATGCCCGCAAGTTTTTCCGACAACAGGCGCTCCTGCCCCAGTAAATCTTCCCCTTTGTTGGCCTGCCGCGCCCGTTGACGCTGCTCTTCCATACTCCGGTCAAAACCCGCTTTGTCCAGCGTGAATTGGTTTTCTTCCGCCATATCTTCAGTTAAATCTAAAGGAAAGCCATATGTATCATAAAGCATAAACGCTTCTTCTCCCGGAATTACATTATCACCCCGCTGCCGCGCCCGCTCCATTATTTCTTCAGCTTTTTTCAAACCATCATTCAAGGTAAGCAGAAATCGTTCTTCTTCCAAACGAATTACTTCTTTGATAAAATCCTGTTTTTCCAGCAGCTCGGGATAAGCTTCTTTCATTATGTCACAGACCACATCCACATTTTTATAGAGGAAAGAGCCCTCGATACCCAGGAGTCGTCCAAAACGCAGAGCACGGCGCAATATTCGGCGCAGAACATAACCCCGTCCATCATTGCTGGGAAGCACACCATCGGCAATCAAAAAACTGCAAGCCCGGCTGTGGTCAGCAATTACGCGGAAGGGAAAACCTCTTTCCCCCTGCTCATAGGCTTTTCCGGTCAGCTCTTCAATCCTTTTAATAATGGGGATAAACAAATCCGTATCAAAATTGCTATCCACTCCCTGTAATATTGAACTCAATCTTTCCAAGCCCATGCCGGTATCAATACTGGGGCGGGGCAACGGAGTCATTTCACCGCTTTCATCCCGGTTATACTGCATAAAAACCAGGTTCCAGATTTCCAGCCAGCGGTCACAATCGCAAACCCCGATGCCACAGTCGGGAGCGCCGCAGGAATACTCGATTCCCCGGTCATAGAGTATTTCGCTGCAGGGACCACAGGGACCGGTATCCCCCATGCTCCAAAAATTGTCCTTTTCCCCCAACCTGACAATACGCGCGGGGTCAATCCCGCTTATTTCCGGCCATAAATCAGCCGCCTCATCATCATCCCGGTATATAGTTACCCAGAGTTTTTCCTCAGGAAGTCCGACCACCTCGGTAAGAAATTCCCAGGCATAGCCAATAGCCTCGCGTTTAAAGTAATCGCCGAAAGAAAAATTGCCCAGCATTTCAAAAAAGGTGTGATGCCGCGGAGTTCGCCCCACGGTATCCAGATCATTATGTTTCCCTCCTGCCCGGACACACTTCTGGGAGCTGGTAGCCCGAACATACTTGCGTTTATCCAGTCCCAGGAAAACATCCTTGAACTGATTCATGCCGGCATTGGTAAACAAGAGAGTGGGGTCATTGACCGGCACTAGCGAGGAGCTTTCCACCACGCTATGCCCTCTTTCTTTAAAAAATTCCAGAAAGGTTTTCCGGATTTCTGCACTGCTCCACACAGTATTTCCTCCTCTTTTCAACAAATAAAGATTGTTAATCTATTTTCTTGTAGAAAACCTCCTTTGTCAACTTGCTGGGGCTGCCAGTCGAAGAATTATTCCAGCTAGAACCGTCAGGCGTCAGTCGTCAGTCGTCGGAGGTTAGAAGGGGAAGGGGATGTTCCCTGCTGCGACTTATATCCACTCCTACTAGCTTTCTACCATCTTTAAGAAAGCCCATTGGATGACAACCTTCAGAGCAGCAGCCAGGGGCACAGCCAGGAGCATACCCCAGATGCCCATCAGCTTGCCTCCGGCCAGCAGAGCAAAGACAATAAGAAGAGGATGCATGCCCAGTTTTCCTCCCATGATCCGGGGAGTTATAATATTACTCTCTACTTGTTGGATAAGAAGAACTGCCAGTCCCATGTATAGTGCGAGTTGTAAAGATTCGGAAAGGGCGATAAGCAGCGCAAAAAAGCCGCCCAAAAAAGCGCCAAAATAGGGAACCAAATCAGCTACACCGGCTACCAGGCCAATCAAGAGGGGGAATTTAACCCCCAGTAAAGCGGCGGCAATCCCGGTAAAGATACCTACAAAAGTGGCAATTATCAGGTGCCCTTTAAGAAATTCAATCAAAGCTTCATCTATCTTCTCCAGAACGGCTTTAATCTCCCGGCGGAAGGAAGGGGAAAAAAGGCCTAAGAATGCATCGCGTATTTTTTCCCAGTCATTAATTATATAAAAGGCCAGAATTGGGGAAAAAGCCAGGGCCAGAAATTTTCCCAAAAAACTATAAAAACCGCCCAAAAAATCCTTCAGGCCCTTAAAGAGCTTGTTTTCTATCTGGTTAAGGTTTTCTTTTAATACCGGCGTCAGCTTGCCTAATTCCATCCCGTCTATGCTTTTGGCCATGTCCCGCGCCTGATCGGCATAATCGGGCAGTATACCCGCCATCTGGTTTAATTCCACAACCATGGCTGGTACAGCCAGGGAAAAGAATAGGGAAAAGACCGCCAGCAGCAGCAGGTAGAGGAGCAAAATCGCCCAGACCCTTTTCAACCCCTTTCTTTCCAAAAAGGATATGGGGCGAAAGAGCAAATAAGCCAGAACGGCCCCCAAAAAGAAGGTGAGTAAGACTTCTCTGACCAGGAATAAAAAATAAATGGTGGCCAGGACCACCACAATAAAGAAGAAGTATCGATATATCTTACTATTGGCGGGCAGCATTTTTTGGCCTCCCTTTGCATTGCTAGAGAAGCTGGGAAGAGTTTTCCATAGCTACCAGGGTCCCATCTTCAGCCACTTCATAAAGGTTGAGCATACCTTTGCGGAAATTAAATTCCAAAAAGCAATTCCAGCAATAATATTGATCGCTGCCTACCCGGCCAACCTGCAAACCACCGCAGACCGGACACTTGATAATCATTCCTCTTGGCTCCCTTCACCAGCCAGAACTCCGCCCTTGACGCTCTTCCAGGAAACCTCCTGCAGGGACAATTCCATTCTCCCCTTTAAAATATCGTTAATGGTCCCGGAGGAAATCTCCAGGCCTTGAACCTGTTTTTCTGCCGGGGAGAGAATAAAATCGGAGACTATGCCCAGTTCTTTGCCCTGCCGGTCAAATACGGTATCTCCCAGCTTTTTTTCGTATATTGATAATTCTTCCCCATAGGCATAGGATTTAATACAGTGCAAATCCCAGATCTTTACTGCATCCGGAGTTAAGTCAAAATCATCTCGAAAGATAAGGCCGGCTTTACCATCTTCCCCTTTAACCACCAGGTACAGAAGTCCAAAATCATCCCCAATAACCGCCTTTTGCACCATCGCAACCACTTCTGCCCGGGTGGCTAAAAAAACAGGTAAGTGCTGAATGTTGCGCGTTTTCAATCATTTGCCCCCTTTGGCCTGAAGAACTTAAGCAATAGTTATTATTAGTTTGTCACAGATTAAGCTTTTGATACGAAAAGTTGGGTGATGTAAGGTGTGAGGGGCTGGTGTTGAACATGTGAAGCATCATATCGGGCACAACTGATGCTCCCTTTGGTCGCTATTATGGGAGCTGAGCGGTATATTTATACAAGCAAAATAAAAAAGAAGGGTTTCACCCTTCCTCCAATATTTCCCTGGCGATTTCTCCGAGTAAAACGAATAAAGGAGTCTGCGGAGCCGTTTTTCTCCGCCTGGATAATGAAAGTTATGCTAAAATTGGTATAGGAGTTGCCGTTTGGCGGTTGGTCACTTTCCCGCGAGGGGAGGTGATGCCTGTGGTTACCTGGACAGGACTTTTTGGTTTTTGCCTGGTGATCGTAGGGATTATTTCCTTGTGTAGCAAACACAAGCAATAATAAAACGACCGCCTGAGTAAGGCGGTCAATCCACATTTAGGACTAGCCGCCACACAAAAAGCGGCAACTCCTTTGTTAACCATTATGATAGCATGCCAAAAAGCGTTCGTCAATCAAAGCTCTATGCCATGATTGTCCCCCCGCCTAAAACATAATCTCCCTGGTAATAGACTACACTTTGTCCAGGTGTTGCGGCCCGCTGGGCCTCTTCAAAAACAAGTTCCCAGATATCATCCTCGATATAGTGCAAGATAGCTTCCGCCTCCCTGGCCGCATAGCGAATTTTGGCCTTAACCCTGATGGGCAACTCAAAATCTCGGGGGCAGATAAAATGATTCTGTTTAAAGCGAAGCAGCTTGCTGAATAGTTCTTCATTCTCCCCCAGCAGGATCTGGTTTTTTTCGGGATCAATTTTGAGCACATATAGCGGACGCCCGGCATTTACCGCCAATCCCCGCCGCTGGCCAATGGTGTAAAAGGGAATGCCGCGATGCCTTCCCAGTACCTTCCCCGTCCGGTCCAGGAAACTGCCTTCTTTATAGCTTACCTGCGGGCGGATGAATTCCCGGTAATCCCCAGGTATAAAGCATACTTCCTGGCTTTCTTTTTCCTCGGCCAGCTGAAGATTATAGCAGCGGGCTATCTCTCGCACTTCTTCTTTCCTATACCCACCCAGGGGAAAGATGAGCCTGGATAACTGCTGCTGCTTTAGGCGATAAAGAAAATAGCTCTGGTCTTTGCGCGGATCTAGGCCTTTCATAAGGCGGTAACATTGACTCTTGTCATCATAATCGATGCGGGCATAATGACCGCTGGCCACTTTATCGGCTCCTAAATCCAGTGCGGCCTTTAACAGCAAGCCAAATTTAATCTCTTCGTTGCATTTTACACATGGATTGGGGGTATGGCCCTGTTCATATTCCGTACAAAAATAATCCGCCACGGCTGACTGAAAAGCCTCCCGCAGATCCACCACCTTATGCTCTATCTTCAGTTCATTGGCAATCCGGGCGGCTTTTTCCCCGGCTTCCCGCTCCAGGTGAACCATGGTTAACCCGGTGACTTCATATCCCTGTTCCCGCAATAACAAAGCAGAAACCGTACTATCTATACCTCCGCTCATCAATATTGCAACCTTCACTCTACCGTCTCCCTGAATCATTTCTACTATTATACCCTTTTCCATACTCTTCAGACAGTTTAGCATTTAAGCATCGGAAGAAACTGCGAAGCAGTTTCAACGAGAGCGCTGCCAAGAGGACGCGGGATTAGAACCCGCCGCCTGTTTGGTTAATAGGAACCCGGCTGCTTAAAGAAGCGAGGGACATCATTCACCTCGTTGCAAATAACTTGCTGTCTTGGCAGGGGAGAACATTTATTCTATAATGAGCTTGAGGTTTACCTGAAACTATTGAGAATATGAGGAGAAAAAGTATGGATTTATTTTCGCTCGCCAATGAGGAAAAATTTAATGCCCATGCCCCTCTGGCCTGGCGTATGCGCCCTCGCAGCCTTGATGAAGTTGTAGGTCAAGAGCATATTATCGGGCCGGATTCTCCCTTGCGCCGGGCTATTGAAAATGACCGCCTGCAGTCTTTTGTCCTCTATGGTCCTCCCGGCAGCGGCAAGACCACCATTGCTCATATCATTGCCAGAACTACTTCTTCTCATTATGCCGCCATTAAAGCCGTAAGTTCTGGTGTTGGCGAAATACGCAAAATTGCTGCCGATGCCGCTGAGCGCCTTAGATACTATCAACAATCGAGCATCATTTTTGTCGATGAGATTCACCGTTTTAACAAATCCCAGCAGGATGTATTACTACCTTATGTAGAAGACGGCACCCTGATTTTAATCGGGGCTACAACGGAAAACCCCCTCTATGAAATGAATAATGCGCTATTGTCCCGCATGAAGCTTTATGTTATGGAAGCTCTAAACACCGACAGCCTCCGCCGCATTGTCGAAAAGGCCCTGGCTGACCCGGAACGGGGACTGGGAAAGCATAATATAAGTATTGATGAGCAGAGTATGGCCATGATTGTGCAGGCAGCGCAAGGGGATGCCCGTACCGCCCTTAATATCCTGGATACCCTGCATAATTCCTATAGCAGTAAAAACGGTAGTCTAAGGATTACCCCTGAACTGCTGGAGAAAGTCACCGGACGCCTGATCCTCAAGTATGACCGCAGTGGGGATTACCATTATGATACAATTTCCGCCTTTATTAAAAGCATACGGGGCTCCGATCCGGATGCCGCACTGTTCTGGCTGGCTGTAATGTTGGAAGGAGGGGAAGATCCCAAGTTTATTGCGCGCCGGCTTATCGTCCATGCCGCAGAAGATATCGGACTGGCCGACCCCTATGCCCTCACTCTGGCTGCTTCTGCCGCCAGGGCCCTGGAGTTCGTAGGGATGCCCGAAGCCCGTATTCCCCTGGCCGAGGCTACCATATACCTGGCTGCCGCCCCCAAAAGCAACAGCAGCAAAATGGCTATTGATAAGGCCATCAATACGGTGCAAAACACTCCCCGGATTATTGTTCCACCCCATATCGCCGATAGCTCTCACTCGCAGTCGGCATCATTGGGTAAAGGCAAAGGCTATAAGTACCCTCATGATTATGGAGGTTATGTAAAACAGGAATATCTCCCCCAGGAGATTAAGGGAATTACCTTATACGAACCGGGGAAAAATGGCTATGAGCAAAATATTCGGGATTTTCTGCAGAAAATAAAAAACAGCCACCCCCATAAGTAGGAGTGGCCTTTTTGCCTTTAGCTTCCGCTTACTTCATCGATGGCTTTTTGTAATTGTGCTTTATTCTGCGCGCCAACAATTCTTTTTACTTCTGAACCGCCCCGGAAAAAGGCCAGGGTGGGTATACCCCTGATACCGAAACGAGCCGCCAGGTCCTGATTCTCGTCAACATTAACTTTGCCGATATTTATCTTGCCTGCATTCTCAGCGGCCAGGCTTTCTACCACCGGTCCCACCATCTTGCAGGGCCCGCACCAGGGAGCCCAAAAGTCAACCAGAACCGGCAAATCAGACTGCATTACTTCTTTATCCCAGTTATCCTGGTTGAATACCTTGATATCTGCCATATTACCCCTCCTAGCATTGTCTTACTTGATAAGTCTTCCCATCATATTGACGATCTCTTTCAGGTTTTCTTCCTGTTTTTCTTCATCCATGGCTTTAACAATACATTCCTGAGCGTGTTTTTCAAAAACAATAATACCCACTTGATTGATGGCCGATTTAACCGCGGAAATCTGGGTGAGAATATCCATACAATCCGCTTCTTCTTCCATCATCCGTTGTATTCCCCGCACCTGCCCTTCAATGCGCCTTAAGCGAACCAGGATGTTTTTGCGGGTTTTTTCATTATTCTTGGTCATCCATTATACCCCCCATGGGTATCTTATATGATAAACAGCTTTTTGTTTTCTGTCAAGTAAAAATTTCCCTACAGGCTCTGCCCTCTAAAAAAGAGGATAGCCGTACGTATAAAGCTATCCTGGCAAATTTCTTTACTCTCTCCTATAATACAAAATAGAATATAGACATACCCACAGCCAAAGACAACAAAACCCAGATAAGGGTACGCAAAAGCTCCATTTTAACCTGCTGGCCCAGTTCTTCCATTCATTTCCCCTCCTTTTACTATTGATGCCCTTATTAGCAATTATACATACTACTTAATTCTATTTTCTTATGTTTCCAGGGCCTACTATTATTATGGTATCAGAAGCGGGAGTAAGCTCCTCGGATAGAAGACTTTTCTCCACCACTTTTCCTCCGCTGGTAACTACCCGGTAATTCCGCAGAATGAATCCTTTTTTCCCTTCCTGCTGAATTATTCTTTGCTGGGGTGAAAGACGATGATTAAGCTTAATCTGTACTTCCGGGTATACATCTTCCCGTTCGCTTAGCAGCGTAATCTCTTTGCCAAGTTCTGTCTGGCATCCATATATCTTTACCAGAAGAGTATGTTCACTCATACTGGTAGTTAAAAGCAACGGATACTGCAGCTTATTCTCCATTACTGATTGCTTATCTTTCTCCTGCATACCGGCCTGTAGGCAAGCCTGAACGATAGCCCCCTTAATCTGGGCTTTGGTTTCACTGCCAACATCCATTGCTGCTTCGCACCCGGAGTCCATAATAGCCGGTAAATCCAATTTTTCGCCATGCATTATTATTAGACCGTTCAGCTTCTCCAGCAAAGCAGATGTTTCCGGGCTCAGATGGTTAATTCTCCTGGCACTTACAGCAATGACATCTTTGACGGTTTCAATGTCTTCAATCTTTACGCGCGGATGCACCTCAGTTGCAATAATTTCCATAGGCCCCAGTATTCCTTTTTCCAGTGCATCTGATATATGATTCATACTTGCATTCACATTAATCAAATAGCCATTCTGATGGGCCCGGTACTCAAGAAAATCGTGGTTATAGACAATCCTGGCATCAACCGCCGGCTGGTCATAATCTCTTTTTATCTGCAATACTTTTTCTAATACGGCTTCTTTATTCCAGGATAACACCGGTTTAATCTCCTGCCTCTGTCCTCTTGCTACACTGTGCTTGACCAAGGTTGCCACCCCCTGGCCCGGGAAGAGTTCCTCTTCTATTTTATCAAGGCTGGCGGCAATATCATAGTTGATTCCTATTTCTTCCATAGGCAGGGAGATTTCCTGCTTCCCTACTACCAGGATTAGTTTATCACCCCGGCTGGATGCCAATTCTGATTGTAGCAGAGCATAAGCTTCCTCTTTACTCATATCCGCCAGGGATATTCCCCCCAGCCAGAGATTTGATGGATAATAGTCCTGGTCCCGTGCGGCGAGGGCAAAGGAAACAATAAGCAGTGATGCACTTATTGCTATCACTGCCATTGAAATGACCTTAAGCCAAAGTTTGCCAGCATCCGTCATAGCTATTCTCCCCAATATTCAGTCTACCTCGCACATTGTGTAAGCTCAATAAACCTGTTATTTCTTTCTGCCAAATCCAAAATTTCTTCAGTAATCACTGTCTCCTGAGCAATCAGAACATTGCCAATAGCGTCTTTTATGTCCTGGATGAGTCTTTTCCCCAGTAAAAACTGACGCTGCTTCTGCTTAAAAAAAGCCGCTCCATCACTGCTTCCTGCTGGAGGAGAAGAGGCGGGAGCAACCAGCGAAGTTGGTTCAGGGGAGGTCACTGAAGTAACGGCGACAGGAGAGACCAGTTTTTCAGCTTCAACAGCTTTCTGCTGCAATGAGACTTCAGGGCTCTCTTCTTGTTTTATAACAATAACATCAACCCCATAAGTCATTACTTGCTTAGCGTCAATAATCTCAATCTTGGACTCGTCTTCCGCGGTCCTAAATTCCAAACAGGCGATGGCTCCGGTATCTTCATCCACTATATACTCACTTATTACGCCAATTAAATTACCCCTGTTAGTTAATACCCGGTTTCCTTTTAGCTCAATATGGCGCTCCAGAAGCTTATTGGCATTGGCTGTTTCATTAATTGTAGTTAGCAGGTTTTCACTCTCTGTTGTAACTGCGTGTTCACCAATACCCATTACCGACTTGTAGCCCAGAACACGGGCACCATCATACCAGTTTCGATTGCTAACTAGAATAAAATCCACTTTTCCCTCCTCGGGGTTAATGACTAGATCCTTAACCTGCCCGATCTTTTTGCCGTCCAGTACCGAAAAAACAGGCAAGCCAATAATCTCCTGGGTCTTCTTCATAGTTCCTGCTCCCTTCATCTAATATCCCGAAATCCACTCCCGGTTAAGCCTGCATCATATCCGCAGTACCCGGAAGAACTTGCTGTATTCCGCCCTGAATCAATATTTTGCTATTCCCCTGCCTATTATTGTTGCATCTTATTATATCAGTCTACCCTCGAATTTTGTATTTTTAAATAAAAACAGCACTGAAACACTTATTTGCAATAAGCTTGTTCGCCTTCACCAGGTTGTATCCAAGCAAGAAGTTTAAGCATCGGAAGAAACTGCGGAGCAGTTTCAACGAGAGTGCTGCAACGAGGGCGAGGGATTAGAACTCGCCGCCTGTTTTGTTAATAGAAGCCCGGCCGCTTGGCGGAGGAGATATTTCACCTCGTTATAGTTGGTTTTCGTCAATAAACTGATAAATATTTAGCAACTCTATACTCAAATTCCTCTTCAATTCGTCATCCATAGTGATATCCCATGCTTCCTCAAAACAAGTCGCAGCTTCCGGTAAATTGGCCGCTTCTTTATGTAAGAACCCCTGTTCAATCAAGTCAAATATTCTGGTATTAATGTTGTCCAAAATAAAAGTATCTTCTTCCTTAAAAGTATCCGCTTGTTCAATTTTAATTGACTCTTTATCGTGGACGGCTGCCGGTAAATCCTGTTCTTCCAGCAGCTCTGCTTCCGCCGCTGCTTCAAGGACTCCCGCAACTTCCTCATCGAGGATAGCTTCTCCTTCTTCAGGCAACTCTTCTATGGTCTTCCCGGCCAGATTTTCTACATACTCTATGTTTATATCCTCGTCCAGTTTCTCTATTATCTTTTCTGCCCCATCATCAGACAAGTCATTATCATACTCTGCCGGCTCTAACTTTACCGCTATCCCTTCTGCTATTTCTTCTATCTCTTCTTCTGTCTTTTCTTCTTTTTCTTCTGCCCCTTCTTCCGCCTCTAAGCTTTCTTCGACCTCTTCATTCTTTTCTTCCAGCTCTTCCGCAGGCAAGTCTATTCCTTCTCTACCCGTATCCTCCAACTCAAGTTCTTCCATTATGTCTATTTCTTCCAGCGTTGCTTCTGTTGCCTCTTCTTCTATAGAACCCGCATCATCCAGGGCTTTTTCTTCAAGAGCAGTAGTCTCTACCTCGATTTCTGCATCCGGCGATCTTGATTCATCAATTGCGAGTTGCAAAGTTTCTGCTTCGCTCTCTTCCTCAGAAACTGCTGGCTTGACTGCAAGCTCCCCACTATCTTGTTCAAGCAGCTCTGCCGCAAATAATTCCTTCTCTCTCGTTTCTTCTGTCGTCACAGTTGATTCCAAGATTGGCACAGCTTCCGGTACTTCTTCAATCAAGCCGGCAGGTATTGAATCTCCTTCCAGATTATCAAAGGCTTCCACTCGTAAACCTGATAAATCGCTATCCAACCTGGTCTCGATAGTCTCCATAAACTTTTCCAGTTCAGGTCCGGTAACCAATCTGCCTTTCGACTGGGGAACAAAATCTCCTTCGTTACCTAACAAATAACGAGTAATAACAACAATAAGCAATATATAACTTAGAAAAGAACAAAATATACCCAATCGCACCACCGTAATGGGAAAGGTAATTATAATAAGCAAAGAAAGAGAGAGAATAATAGCCATGTTTCTTTTTCCCAATCCTTCTCTTCTTAAAAAATAAGCCATTATTGATCCTATTGGTAAAAAAATCAATAATACATAGATTATATATTCCCGCATACATTACCCCTTAATCCAAAGTATCCTAAAATAGCTTCGACAAGGATAAGTTATTTCCTTTAAAAAGATATTAAAATGCTGAAAAAGTGCCAGAAAGTAAGCAAAAAACTACTTGTTAATATCTTTGACATTATTTTATATTTTCCTTCTTATTTGCAGTGAGCAAAACCTAATTTTGATTCCACTGCAAAAAGTAATAATTATGCATTAGCTTGCATAAATATTCCGTTCGCAGTCTACGCATGGGCAACACCAACGGCTTGTCTCGCGGCTCAAGGGGTACCGCACCAATCTCCCGTCCATGGGAGGCAACCTTAATAGTGACACCCGTAGGGTGGAACACTAGGCGTACCCGAAGGGTGAAGCATCCATGCTTCGCCAACGCTCGCTTTGCATATTTATGCAACCCCATGCAACAAAAAGGGTTTTTTGCAGTAGAGTCAATTTTAAAATCATGCTGTGATTTGTAGGAAAAGCAATTTCTATCCAAACGCATTTTCCCACGTATTAGAGAAGGCGGGCCCGCTTTGCGGACCCGCCTTCTCCTTCTTTTTCCCAACTACGCTTCCTTAAGTATTATCTGTCAATAAACCTGCTGGGGAAGCATTTAACATGATGGTATTTAGCTGACCAGAGCCAGGTTTTTTACCTTGATTCCCATAGCTGCAAAATGCGCCTGTATGGCGTTGCCATCTTCTACTATTCCCTTCCTAAGCTCTTCGTTGAACTCCTCCAGGCTCAAGCGATGGGTTTTGATTATCGGGAACTCCATAAGCTCCAGCTCTTCAAGGTAGATTGCCGCTAAATCATTTTTGCCTTTGGAAGCTATGAGGCCCTGGCGTATTTCCTCGTTAAAATCCTCCATTGACAGCAACTGCCTTTTCACTACGGGAAAGTCCAACTTTTCCAGTTCTTGAAGATAGCTATCATCCACTATAAGATTCATACCTGCAAAACCCTTATTGTCTATCATGTGAATCCCCCCTTTACTGTTTTCCCCCAATTATCCTTTTTCCTCTCTTCTCTCTTTTTACCCTTTCTCAACAATCCGGCTTGCTTCCCCAAACAGGACTTCTTAACATACAAAGCAAGCAAGAAGCATGCCAAATTGATTGCTGCTCTCCCCGGGTAAGAGAAAAGCCGCCAATCCTTTAGTTTAGACAATATTCCTCTTTTTCCCAAGATTAAGGTGTCGTTTTTATTCTTCGATAATAGGAAAGTCGTTACCGGCCATGTGCAAAAAAGTGCATACTATCCGTAACTTATCGGCCCTTTCCTAAAATAGGAGAATAATAGGAGAATAACGGAAAGATAATTTACATGAGTAGTGAGAGGTAACAAGCAAATAGGGTTTTGACGCTGAAGGACACTGACCCTGCGGGTGTCACTATTAAGGTTAGGAGCATGGGGATTAATTAGAAAAAAGTGGTAGGAGTATTATAGAGGTCAGGAAGAAGAGCAACCGAAGCTATTCCAGGCCGTATTTACCTAATTTGCGGTACAAAGCGGAACTGTGAATACCCAGCATCTTGGCGGTTTGCTGTTTGTTTCCCCCACTTTCCTGCAAATACTGGATTATCATTTGCTTTTCTATCTTCTCAATGATCTGGGGGAGACTGCTCTGCCCGTCATCCAGTATCTCGATTTTAGCGAATTTCTTATCCTTGTTTTTCTGATCCAGAGAGGGAAAATGCTCGGCTCGGATTACTTGCTCGCGGCGCATTACCGCCAAATTTATGGCTCTTTCCAACAGGTTCTCCAGTTCCCGCACATTGCCGGGCCAGGAATACTCCCGCAGTAAATCTATCGCTTCTGGCTCAATCCCGGAAATATCGGTCTTCAAACACTGGTTTATTCTATGGATCAAATCATTAACCAAAAGAGGAATATCATCCATTCGCCTTCTCAAAGGGGGTATATTCAATCCTACAACATTGAGGCGATAGTAAAGGTCTTCACGAAACTCCTGTTTTTCCACCATTTCTTCTAAATCGCGGTTGGTGGCGGCGATTACACGGACATTAATGGCTATAGGCGTGGTTCCTCCTACCCTTTCCACCACTTTTTCCTGTAAAACCGTTAAGAGCTTGGTCTGCATGGTCAAGGGCATATCACCGATTTCATCCAGGAAAATAGTACCCCCTTTGGCCAGTTCAAATTTTCCCGGTTTCCCGCCCTTTCTAGCCCCGGTAAAGGCGCCTTCTTCATAGCCAAAAAGCTCTGATTCCAGCAAGTTCTCGGGCAAAGCCGCACAATTTATTCTTACGAAAGGCCAGTTTTTCCTTTCACTGCCATTATGAATAGCCTGGGCAAAGAGTTCCTTGCCGGTACCGCTTTCTCCGGTAATGAGAATCGTAGATATGCTGTAAGAAAGTTGCCGGGCCATGGATTTTACCACCAGGAACTCCTGGCTGCAACCGACCAAATCGTCAAAAGTCCACCTGGCACTATATATCTGACTGACCTCATCCCGGTACAGGCTTAACTCCTTCTCCGTTTCCTGCAGTTTCTTGGCCAGGATTTTAGCCCCGGACATATCCAGGAAAAGGCTGTGCCCGATAGCTCCTATTATCTCGCCATGCTTTTTGATGGGGGTACGGGTAACAATGGTATCCCGGCCCCGGATAGGCCATATATCCGCATTATCCACCCTGCCGGTTTTCAGTATCTCTATCATCTTGGAATGAGGCAGGATTTCCAGTACGTATTTGCCTATTACCTCCTCTTTTTTCATCTCCAGAATATCCAAAAAGGTCTGGTTCATTACCGTAATATAACCTTCTTTATCAACAATTACATAGGCCATATGAGGACTTTCTATCAAACCCTCCAGAATAGCGCTGAATTCCTTCTCCGTTTCCTGCAGTTTTTTCATAAGAATCTTGGCTCCGGACATATCCAAAAAGAGGCTGCTGGCAATGGCCCCGATAATTTTCCCGTTCTTAAAAATCGGCACCCGGGTTACTATGGTATCCCTTCCCTTTATCGACCAGATGTCCGCCTTGTCCATGCGGCCGGTCCGCAAAACCTCGGGCAGCCCTGAGTTAGGGGTTATATCCAGAATATGCTGTCCTACGACATCTTCTTTTTTCATCTCTAGAATATCCAGATAGGTTTGGTTAATGGAGCTTATTAATCCATCACTGTCAACAATCACATAGAACATATAGGGGTTTTCAATCAAACCCTCAAGCAAACTGGTGATTTCATTTACGGTAAGATCTGACACAGCCATTCACCCCTTTACCGCTGCTACATAAACATGTAGCCTGTATGACTTACCAGGGTTGTAATGACAAGTGCTGCGAAAGCAACTAAAAATCCTGTTGCATACTCCCGGTCTATTAAATGTATTCAATGGCAACCTCGATTTTCCCTTTTTCCAGGTAAAGCAAAGCATAACTACCTTTTTTATCTAGACGGGGGCGGGAAGGGCTTCCGGGATTAATCAACCAGATACCTTCGATTTGCTCACAGAAAGGAATATGGGTGTGGCCAAACAAAACCACATCGGCACCCAGCTCCAAACCCCTATAATAGAGAGAATTTACGCTGCCTTTTACCCCGTATTGATGCCCATGAACCATATAAAATCGCTTTTCCTCTAAATCCAATATGCGCTCGGCCGGGCCGGATTCATAAAAATCACAATTGCCGGCCACAGCATGCAGCATTACTCCCCCCAGATGATGAGCTATTCTTTTGGCATCGCTTAAGAAATCCCCGGTAAAGAAGATTTGATCCGCTTTTACCAGTTTTAATTCCCGGCAAATTTTTTCAATCCTGCCGTGGGTATCACCTATAACAGCGATTTTCAAAAGAATTCCCCCTTTGCTGCCAGGTAGTGAAGTTAAACTTTTAAGTACTCCCCTGAAATAATCTTTCTATCAGCGGGCGGGCTTGCTCTAAAGCCTTCCCCCGGTGACTTATAAGATTTTTAGTCGCTGATGGCAGCAGAGCAAAGCTCTGGGTATAGCCCCGGGGTATAAAAAGAGGGTCATAGCCGAATCCTCCTTTTCCCGCCGGCACCAGAGCTATTTTCCCTTCACATCTTCCTTCCACCGTTTGCACATTCCCCTGGGCATCACTCAGGGCAATAACGCAAACGAATCTCGCCGTCCTCTGGTCTTCCTCTATCATTTCCATCAGCTTAAGCAGCTTCTGGTTGTTCTCTTCATCACCGGCCGATTCACCGGCAAAGCGCGCCGAATAGATCCCCGGCTGCCCCCCCAGGGCATCAACTACCAATCCCGAATCATCCGCCAAACATACTTTTCCGCTGGCCCTGGCTGTAAATACCGCTTTTTTTATAGCATTTTCCGCAAAAGAATTACCGTCTTCCTCCACCTCGGCCAGGGAGGGTAGCTCTTCCAGGGTAATAATATTCAGATCCAGCTCACGGAGAATCTCCTGCAGTTCCAGTTTCTTCTTGCGATTTCTGGTAGCCAGCAACAGTTCTCTGGGCATTTCTCTAGACTCCCAATATGCTCTTTTGTAAAGCAATAAGTTCCTGAATACCTTTTCCCGCCAATTCCAGCAGTTGGTCCAGTTCCGCCCGGCTGAAAACGGTCCCTTCAGCGGTTCCCTGAATTTCTATAAAATCGCCGTTCCCGGTCATTACTACATTCATATCAACATCGGCCTGGGAGTCTTCAATATACTCCAGGTCCAGAACCGGCATCGCATCGACAATACCAACACTTATAGCCGCTACAAAGTCTTTTACCGGGATAGTCTCAATAATTCCCTGTTCCTTGAACTTTTTAAATGCCAGGTAAAGAGCTACAAAGCTTCCGGTAATGGCTGCGGTTCTAGTTCCCCCATCTGCCTGCAAGACATCACAATCTATCCACAGGGTGCGTTCACCCATTGCCTGCATATCCACTACTGCCCGCAGCGACCTGCCGATCAACCTCTGAATTTCCGAAGTCCGCCCGCTAATCTTTCCTTTACTGGCCTCCCGTTGGGTCCGGGTTTCGGTAGAAGAGGGCAACAAGGAATACTCAGCGGTAACCCAGCCACTACCTTTGCCACGAAGAAAGGGAGGGACCTTTTCCTCCATCATGGCCGAGCACATTACCCGGGTATCGCCAGCTTCAATAAGTACTGAACCGTCCGGGTATTTCTGAAAACCAGGAATAATTCTTACTTTACGCATTTGATCATTGGCTCTGTTTTGGGGTCTTTCCATAAGTTAACCTCCACCTATTTAAAATTTAATTTTAAGAGCAGGAATCTGCTACTCTTGTTGATATCTTCCCCATAAGCATCAATCAAGCTGTTTCATGCCGCCAGGCCCAGGCACAACAACCAATGGCTCCATTGTACTGAGGCCGGGGCAGTTGGTAGATTGCAGACCCGGTCTCCCGGGCTATGATTTTGGCCAGGGCAGAATTCAAGGCTCCGCCCCCGGCCAGAATTATTTTCTTGCTGCGCAGGCGATTGAGCATGGCGGAAACCCGGCGATAAAGGCTGTAGTTTACACCGGCAGCCAGGTGGGAGACGGGGTGCCCTTCAACAATCCGAGCTATTAACTCGGTTTCTCCAAAGATTGCACAGGTAGCATTCAATTCCACCGCTTCCTCACTAAAAGAAGACAGTTCTTCCAGGCTCATACCCAGCACCGCAGCCATATTCTCCAGATAGCGCCCCGAGCTGGCGGCACAGCGGTCATTGGTTAAAAAGTCAAGCATCTGCCCTTGCCTCACTTGTACTACCTTGGTATCCTGTCCTCCGATATCCAGGAGGGTAAAATCCTGGAGGCCGCTCTGCCACAGGGCCCCATAAACATGGGCCTGAATCTCGGGAATTTGTTCCGCTCCCGCTATTCTCACACTGATCTTGCCATAACCGGTAGCGATTATCCGCTCCCGGCTAAAGCCCAGTCCGGCTAAATCAACCGTCATTTCTCCGTCTGCTATTCTCCCGCAATTCCGGTAAAAGGATACTGTATCATAAAGGCTATGATTAATAATCTCTTGACCATCCATTTCAATTATTTTTATCGTTCTGGAACCCAAATCTATTCCTGTAATTGACATTTCCCTCTCCTAAATCCAAGATAAAATATTTACCCTTTATTTCTTCAACATACTTACAAAAGACTCCAGGCGCATCCTGCTTCTAGCATCAACTTTTCCCGGGCGATCCCCTTCCATGGTTAAGAATGGTATTTTAAGCCTTTCCCGAAATATAAGATCTTCTATCTGGCGAAAGCAAAAAGTCTGGGTATAATGAATTACGCCCTGTACATCTCTAATAGCCAGCTGTTCTTCAATATCCTCCAGGCGGGCAAAGGCCCCATAGGGATAAGTATAGTGCAAATACTGCTCAATAATATCTTGACTTTCCACCGGCATGGAAAATTGCCTCTGGACTTCATTGAATACCACCCTGGCCCCCATATGTTCCAATAGCTGGTGCAGGTCCGTGAAAATAGGGGGGACTCCGATATAAGCCAGGCGAACTTCTTCCTGAATAGGTCTTCGTTTTCCCGCTTCTTCAACAAAGCTTTGCAATTCAGCTTCAAAGAGATCCGGATTACCGTTAAAATCGCTGGAGCAAAGTAAATAATAGTGATTCTCCCGACCGGTAACCAGGTTATCCCGCCAGGTCATCCGGTCTATCTCCCGGCACAATGAGCGGATTTTCTCCAGCCGGGCCCGGGCCTTTAAAACCTCTTCCATATCTACCTCAAAGAACTGCATCAACTTGTCCACCTGGGCTTCCAACTGCGCCCGTTCCCGGTCGAACGGGAAGGCAAAGGGAATTATCTTCTTATTCCTTAATTGCAAGGTTTCCATAAGCGCCTGGGTATTGCTGCAATCCCCATGCATAACGGCAATTAACGCTTCCATATCATAATCCAGACCGGTGGCATAGAGTCCTTTTATCCAGCCACAGCAGTTGCGGGGATAGCCTTCTTCTTCCGCCAGGTCTACCTTGGACTGGGGACTTGAAGAATTAATGAAAACATTATTCAGGTCCACCGGAGTCTTCCCTGCCGCTAATATCACCTCTACCGGAATGCTGGTGGTAAAGCCTACCCTGCTCATTTTTGGCACCTCAATCCCAATCCAGCTTGTGAATTTCCTTTATTATATCACCCATCAAAAGTCTCCCCACATTAAAGAAGGAATCATCCTGCCCGCTGACATAGAATTCGTGCCGCGGCCTTTTGCCACTGTTGTTAAAAAGATCCCGGTCCCCAAACATTTCCTGTAATTCATCAATAGTCTCACACGAAGTATCCACCAGTTTAAGCTTTTCGCCAGCAAATTCACTGATGGCAGTTGCCAGGAAAGGATAATGGGTACAACCCAGAACCAGGGTATCAATACCCTGGGCGAGTAAAGGCCCCAGGTATTCTGCTACCGCTTCCCGGCTTTCGCTGTTGTTCAACTTACCAGCCTCCACCAGGGGAACAAAACGAGGACAGGCCGTCTCAAAAACCTGAAACTCTGGCTCCAGTTCCTGAATCTCCCGGGTATAAGCCTTCTTGTTTACGGTGGCTTGCGTAGCTGCCACTCCTATTTTTCCATTGCAACTAAGCCTTGCTGCCGACCGGGCGCCGGCTTTGACCACTCCCAGCATAGGCAAGCTGTATTCCTGTGAAACCGAGGGAAGGGTAACCGAGGAGTGGGTACCGCAGGCTACAATAATCGCTTTTACTTGCTTACTTATGAGAAAGGAAATAATCTTATGGGCATAATTAAACAGCTGTGTTTCCGATTTGTTTCCATAAGGTACATGAGCTGTATCTCCAAAATAGATAAAGCTTTCATCAGGCATTTTTTCCATCAAGGATTTTACTACCGTCAATCCCCCTATCCCTGAGTCAAAAATGCCTATGGGCTTGTTTTTCCCCAAAATCTACACCTCTTTTTGTCTAAATCAAGCAACAATGATTTCATAAATAATTTATCACTTTCGCCGCCTATATTCTATTCTATATTATCAGATATATTGCTATGCAAATATAAGCGGGAGACTCCACAATATAAGAGTCTCCCACAAATCCCTGAGCATATCAAGTGAATCATCGCCTAAAAATACTTTACTGACTCACTTTGATAGGAGAAGAAAAATCCACTTCCCCCTTTATTATATCTATTTCTCGACCATCTATCATGAAAACCAGCTGTTTTACCGCCGGGAATTGGGCCAGAGTTTGGCAAACTGCATCAATCATCTGTTTTTCCTCGGTCCCGTTCTCCAGGCGGCGGAGCTCAGAACTAAAATCCAATATACAAGTCCCATCGGGTTTCAGATTTATGTCCAAAAGCCTGGTTCCTTCCGGAAATACATTACGATAAGCCGGATTATCTGAACCCTTTAAGAGTTCTTGCATAGTACTGCGAGCGATACCCTCTGTCCTGGTTATTTCTCGCCTTTCCATTACCAACTCCTCTTTATCAGCTTGAGCAAAGTACAATTTTATACTGATGCTCTCGCTTTTTTCCCGGGCGGGGATAAGTTCTTCCGGATTCTTCTTGACTTCCTTCTTTGTATTATCTTCCGGGGCCAGTTTTATGAGGTCTTTCCACGCTTTCAGGTTTTGCTCGGGAGCTATTGAAGAACAGCCACCGCTTAAAAGACAAAGCACCAGAAGTATCACAGCCAGAATACTAATTACTTTGCTGGTCATAATTGCCTGCCTCCCCTCTTAATTCCTTTTAACAGAATACGAAAAGGGGAAGAAAATTATGACCTGTAAAAAAAAGAGAACACATATGTGTTCTCTTATGAAGGAGGAGTTATTATAACAAATCAAGGATTTGTCCGTCCTTGATTTTGCCTTCTCTCCAAAAAGATTCTAGCAGAAGTATAGGAAAGATGTCAACTTATTACGGACAATTTAGATAATATATTATTGACTCCACTGCAAAAACCCCTTTTGTTGCATAATGGTTGCATAAAAATACAAGGCGCTGGCGAAGCCTGATTCGGAACGACACGGGGGTCGTTCCCTACACATCCCCCCTCACCCCTCACTTTTCTTACTGATTAGGGTTTATATTAAGCGGAATTTTTGATAATCTGGTAGTGCGAGGTAAAATCTTAGAGGAGGTCGATAATTTTGCGTTACGAAGGAATGGTTTACCGGCCCCCCAGTGAAGCCCAGAGTCTGATTATACAAGCCACTATTGGCTGTCCCCACAACCGTTGTACCTTCTGCTCCCTGTATAAGAATACGAAGTTCAGGATACGCCCGGTGAAAGAAATAAAGGAAGACCTGCAGATGGCCCGGGATTATTATGGTGAATACATTGAATCGGTTTTCTTTGCTGACGGTAATACCATAATAATGAAAACCGAGCAACTGCTGGAGATTTTCGATTATACTCACAACCTTTTTCCCCACCTGAAGCGCATAACCGTCTATGGTTCCTCCCGTTTTGTGAACAAAAAGAAACTGGAGGATTTAAAGCGGCTGCGGGCCGCAGGCTTGAAACGGATTCATACCGGTATGGAGAGTGGAGATGATATTATCCTGGAAAGGATTAAAAAGGGCACCAATTCTCAAGAGATTATCAACGCCGGTTTAAAGCTGAAAGAAGCGGGTATTTCCGTAAGCGAGTATTACCTGGTAGGTATTGGGGGAAGAGAAAGAAGCCGGGAACATGCTCTCAACAGCGCTCTTACCTTGAGTGCCTTCAGCCCGGATTTCATTCGTTTAAGAACTTATGTGCCCATGCCGAACACCCCCCTCTATGATGATTATCAGAACGGAGTTTTCGCCCTGTTATCACCACACGAGGCTTTGCGTGAAGTGCGTCTGCTGATTGAAAACCTGAACTGCGATAATAGCCAGCTTTTAAGTGATCACATCAACAATTATTGGAATGTATACGGGGTACTTCCGCAGGATAAAAACAAAATGCTGGCAGAATTAGACCGCGCCCTGGCTATTGACGAATCCCGTTTCCGGCGCCCGGAGCGAGGCCGGCTTTAGAAGTTTATCATTAAGCCACCCTCTCCAGCATAGGTGCCGATGGTTGCGCTCATATCTGAAATTAAAACCGCCTCTTGCTGGTACTGGGAATTAATCTCCCAGGCCAGCTTATCGGCATCTTCTAAACAATTGACATGACTTATTCCCACTATCCTCTGCAGCAGCGAGGCACCAGCCAAATCACCTACCATGGCTAACAAGCGCTTCATGGCTTTTTTCCTTCCCCGTACCTTTTCGACTATTTCCGGTACTCCCAGCTGGTTGCCCCTTAGTATAGGTTTAATATTGAGAATAGTCCCGGCCATACCCTCAAATTTACTTAGACGGCCACCTTTAACCACATTCTCCAGGGTATCCAGCACAAATATAACTTCCCGGGCAGCTCTAATCGCCGCCAGTTTGTCCAGAACTGCTTCCAGAGACATCCCCCGGGCTGCCATTTGAGCGGCCCTAATAGCCATAATTCCTGTCCCCAGGGAAGCCGTCAAGCTGTCAAATACCTTGACCTTGCTGCTGTTCATCATATTACAGGCCATTTGGGCAATCTGGCTGGTACTGCTTAAACCAGAGGAGAGGCTGACAAATAGAACCGCTCCCTTTTCTCTAATACCCTGTTCAAAATACTTTACGAAGGTCAGCGGGTCGGGAGCAGAAGTCTTGGGTAAAGTGGCGGATGACGACATTTTCTCCGCAAAAGTCCGGGGGCTTATTTCAAATCGATCCAAATAGGTCTCTCCATTGGCAAAGGTAACCTTCAAGGGTATCATTTCAATATTGTACTGTTCGAGTAGCTCCTGGGGCAAATCACAGGAGGTATCAGTGATAATCTTAATCCCCACAGCCGCCGCTCCTTCCTTGCCATAACCGGCATTATTGTTCCAGTCCCGCTCCCGGTGGAACGATATAGACTTCCTCTCCCCGGAAATCAAAATAGTTGCTGAGTTTCCAATATACTCCCCGGCTTAAACGGGTATCGGCCTCCCATTTGAAGTCAATATAAGGGACATCTCCCTTAAAGGTAATCTTTAGTTCATGATCGAGCTTCATTTCCTGCAAATCGTGAAAACGCAGTTTTATGGTTCCGTCTTCCTCTTCAATATAACCCATGGCCAAAAACGGGCAATCTTCAACCGTTATAGGATTAACATCATTACCCAGCCTGATGACATAAGCTCCGTCTTCCTTCTGGATATGGGCAGCCAGTATGTTTAAAATATTACGCCGAAACATCTCGGCCTGGCCAAAATACCATTTGCCGTTTTTCCGTATGACAATCTCTTTAAGATCCAACCCTGCGCCTCCTTTACCAAGTCCTTCATTGCAATTAATTTAAGCATCGGAAGAAACTGCGGAGTAGTTTCAACACACCGCTGCAACGAGGCGGGTGATTAGAACCCGCCGCCTGTTTTGTTAATAGGCGACCGCTTAGCACCCTGCGGGCACCACTGATGTTCGCTTCGCTCACTATTAAAGAAGCGGGGGGCATATTTCACCTCGTTATATTGTTTCCCTCTGCTCCTGGCAAATTCCTTTTTTCCGGCCAAGCTTTTTCTCAGACTTAAAGATTATTTGCCTGCTTGAAGCTTAATGATTTCCGGTATATTTCCTCTATTTCCTTATCACCGATTTCCCGGTTCCCCGTCATCAAGCCAGCCAGGGCAAAGCCGTGCTTTTCCCCCAGACGGCGCAAGTATTCGATAGTATCCAGAGAAAGCCTGCTGCCAATGCTAAAATCCCGGCAATCACCTTCCAGGGCCAGGAGTATCGTCTCGGACAGGCAGCCCAGGTTAACCCCGTCACGATAACCCAGGTTGGGGCCAAAGGCTACCGGTTCCGGGTAGCTGACCAGGCCTCCTTCAAGAACTAAAACATCATCCCGCTCCCGAACTTCCGGAGCCACATCCGCTGGCCGGGCTACGTCACAGATTACCGCACCCGGCTGCAGGTGCCGGGGATATACAACGAATTCGGGGGAGTTGCTGGCTGCTACTATCATATCGCATTGGGGCAAGCTGGCATCAATATCCATGCTGATCTCCAGGGGAAATTCCACCGCCAAATCCCTACAAACCCCTTTAATTAATTCCAGGCTGCTGCCATCAGCCCGGCGCAAAGCTTTTTCCAATTCCAGGCTTCTAAGCTCATCTTTCTTTCTACAGATGTTAATAAGGCTATCCAACCACTCACCCAGCCCGCTTAGAATTCCCTGGCATCTTCGCTGGTAGGCCAGAGCCAGCATTTCAAGCGTTAGGGAATTGAGGCGGTTCCTGCTGCTGCGCGGATGCCGGGGATTCCCCAGCAAAGCTATATTAGTGATATCCTGGGACAAAAGAAGAGCACAGGCCCGCCCGATGGAACCGGTAGCCCCCAGTACCGCCCCCCGAGCACTGGAAAAGTTGATCCTCATTTTACGGGCACCGGCCAGAAGAGCCTCCATAGCCATAAGGGTAGTAAAACTGTTGCCGCTGGTAATAGCTGCGCCTTGTCCGGTCACCGCTCTTCCCCCACGGCTTACCACGGAAGACAGAGCCCCCAGGCCGACTATTTCTGCCCCCAGTTCCCTTCCCAGCTCTACCGCTTTCATTATAACCCCCAGGGTTTCTTCCCGGGGAAGATTCATCATTTCCCGGGCGCCAAAAGGCACCCCAATCAACCAGCCCTCCACCACAGCTCCGGTACGTGAGCGCAAGGCCGGCATATGGCAACATATTCCAGCTCCCCGGAAAGAACTCTGCCACTCCAAAAAGCGGTATAAATCCGGGCGTTCGAATACCTTAAAAGAAGGATTATTGGCAATAACATCCTCCGGAGCCGGGTAGTGAATAATGAAGGCAAATTTATGGCTGATCTTTTCCTCCGGACTTAGAGGAGAAGCCTTTACCGTTCGGCTGACAGCTCTATAATCCGTAATCCTTGCCGGCGGAGAATAGTCTCCCAAAAGATAGCCATAGAGCAGTGCATAATCACGGTATTTCAATATCTGGCAGAGCTTATCCAGCGCGGCCAGAACATAATCCATTTCCTCCCGGCCAATATTAAGACTGGGCTCTAAACGCAAAGTCATGGAATTATTTAAATAGGGAGCCAGGCGAATCTTAAAAACATTCAGCAAAAAGCCGGCTAAAATAATGGTGAAAGCTCCCTGGTCGACCATAAAGGCCATATCATAGGAGCCACAATCATCCAGCTCCTGAAACTCCAGAGCCAGCATCAAGCCTTTACCCCTCACCTCTTTTATTACCTCGGGGTATTTAGCCGCCAGTTCCTGTAGTTTTTCCAGGAGATAATCCCCCTTGGCGGCCACTTCTTTGATAAGCCGGCGGTCATCCTCCAGAAGTTTATCCAATACCGCCAATCCTATGGCACAGCTTACATTATTGTTGGCAAAAGTGGAACTGTGCAAGAAACCAAAGTCATCATTCCAAACTTCCTCGGAGCTGAGACAGACCCCCAGAGGGAATATCCCTCCACCCAGAGCTTTAGCCAGCAGCATAATATCCGGCTCGACCTTTTCATGCTCACAGGCAAACAAGGCTCCGCTGCGGCCTAATCCAGTCTGAATTTCGTCAACAATGAAGAGTACCCCGTACTGCCGGCATAGCTGTTCAGCTGCCTTGAGGTATCCTGGCCGGGGAACAATAATCCCTCCTTCTCCCTGTACCGGCTCTACTATAAAAGCCGCTATTCGGTCACTCTGCTCATCCAGCACCGCTTGCAAAGCTGCTGCATCATCATAGGGGATATATATAAAACCCGGAGCCGGAGCCCGAAAAGGGCTCTGGTAAGAAACCTTGCCCGTAGCCGACAGCGAGCCCAGGCTCTTACCGTGAAAACTGTTATATGTCGATAGTATTATCTCCCGACCCGTAGTAGAGCGGGCCAATTTAATGGCAGCTTCCACCGCCTCGGTTCCACTCTGGCAGAAAGTACAATAAGCCAGCTTTCCCGGCGATACAGCAGCCAGGGTGTTAGCAAGTTTCAAGGCTTCTCCCGGCAAAGAAGGCTGCACCAGGCTGGGCAGAGCCTTTTTTCTCACTTCCTCCAGCTTAGCCCAGATAAAATCCGGATTATAGCCGAAAGGTATAGCCCCGAACTGGGCGATAAAATCCAGGTAACGTATCCCCTTCTCATCTACTAGATAGCTGCCATCTCCCGATAGATAGTTTTTATCCAGTTGAAAGCTTTGAAAAATCTTATACAGAGTAGGATTAAGCAGGTCTTTTCGCTGGTTCATCCACTTCACTCCTTGTGCACGCTTTTGTGCAATATAAGCAATTACATATATTGTATAGATTTAATAAGCCCTGTCAAATTCCAACGCTTGTTTTTTTACGTCAGGATACGACCAGGACAGATATGGAAGCAAATCTATGCTATTTATTTTACCCTTTATCCCTGCCAATATTTAGCTTATGCTAGTAGTAGAGAAAAAAGCCTGCTTAACAATTATCGGCAAAGTTGAGTGCCGGAATGAAGACAGGCTTGCTTGAATGAAAGAGGAGGAGTTACATATGATAGAAGAGGTACTTCCTGGTATTTTCTGTTTGCAAGTTCCCCTGCCGCGCAACCCTCTGCGAGCCTTAAATGCCTATCTGATTAAAGGCCAAGACAGGCACCTGCTGATCGATACCGGCTTTGACTGGCCGGAATGCAAAAAGGCCTTGCTGACCGGTCTGAATAGCCTGGGGGTTACTCTATCCCAGGTGGATTTTTTTATCACCCATGTCCACGGGGATCATTCCGGCCTGGTCTGTGACTTACTTACTGGAGATTCCAAGGTTTACGCCAGTGAAACCGATGCCCAAATACTGCGAAAAACCACCACCAGGGAGTACTGGCAGGAAATCGATGCTTTCTTTGAAATGAATGGTTTTCCTCGAAATAAATCTAAAAACCAGGGAAGCCGGATAAAAGGATATATCTCCGGCAGCGAGATGGATATTACTTATATCCGGGAAGGGCAGATGCTGGAAATAGGTCCTTACCGCTTGCGCTGCATTATGACTCCCGGCCACACCCCCGGCCATGTTTGCCTCTACGAGCCGGAGAATAAATTCTTTATTTCCGGTGATCATATCCTGGGGGACATCTCCCCCAATATTACTGCTTGGCCAGAGATGGAGGATGCATTGGGCAGTTACCTGGATAGCCTGGAAAAAGTAGAGAAGATGGATATCACCCTCATCCTCCCCGGCCATAGAAGCCTGATTTACCATTACCGTCAAAGGATAGCCGAGCTCAGGAAACACCATGAAGCAAGGCTTCAGGAGGTAAGGGATATACTTAAGAAAGGAGCTATGAGCGCCTACCAGGTAGCCAGCTTCATGAGCTGGGATCTTGACTATGAATCCTGGGAAGATTTCCCCATGTTCCAAAGGTGGTTTGCTACCGGAGAGGCCGTCGCTCACCTGGAACACCTGCTGCACTTAAAACAGGTTCAAGTAAATAAGGGAGAGGTACTTCTGTTTTCTATTTGAATTACATATTTTTCTGCCCGGCAGGAAATAATAAAGCCATAAATTGAGTTGTTAACAGGCTGCTCCAACTCCAAATACTTGTAAAGGAGGATCAAAATTGGCTGAAAATGAAGTGGAAAGCCGGGAAAAATATGAGCTGGGAAGTTTCGAATTCCTTAAAACCGGATGGTGGGTCTGGCACATTGTAGCCATTGTGGGGATATTTTATCTCGGATATCTATTCGGCGGCTCAATCTTTTAACCAAGCAAGCCGAGAAAACATAATCTTAAAACCGGGCTGGCCATGTGCCAGCCCGGTTTTATTGCCAAAATAAAGTGGAGTCATGTTTCGATGCCATATTTTTTTATTTTTTTGTAGAGGGTAGAAAGGTCAATTTCTAGTTGCTCGGCTGCTTTGGCCAGGTTAAAGTTGCTTATTTCCAAGGCTCGGGCTATCAATTCCTCCTCAAACTTCTGGCTGGCTGCTTTCAAGCTTTGTAATTCTAAAGGAGCTTCGCTGCTGCACCGGTTTTGCAAGAACTTGAAATGCCGGCAATCCAGAGAACGGCCGTTTTCCATATCAGCCATAATTATCGCCCTCTCCAACATGTTCTCCATTTCCCGGACATTCCCAGGCCAGTGGTATTGCTCCAATAATTTCAATGATTTGGGTGAAATATTTGCAATCATGGTCCGCAACCGGGGGTTCAACTTGTCGATAAAATGGCGGATTAGAACAGGAATATCTTGCTTGCGCTGGCGTAAAGGGGGCACTTCCAGCCTTACTACATTAAGGCGGTAATACAAATCCTCGCGGAATTTCTTTTCCTGAATCAGCTGTTCCAGACTCCGGTTGGTAGCAGCAATCACCCGGACATTTATCTCGATGGGGAAGCTGCCTCCCAATCGCTCAATTTCTTGTTCCTGCAGTACTATCAGCAGCTTGCTCTGCATGGAAAGCGACATTTCCCCTATTTCGTCAAGAAAGATGGTACCCCCATGGGCCAACTCAAACTTCCCTGGTTTGCCTCCCTTTTTGGCTCCGGTATAGGCACCTTCTTCATAGCCAAAAAGCTCAGCTTCCAGCAAATTTTCCGGAATTGCGGCGCAATTGATGCGCAGGAAGGGAAAGCGTGATCTGGGGCTGGCATTATGGATGGCATTGGCAAAGAGATCCTTGCCCGTGCCGCTTTCACCCGTAATCAATACAGTTGTAAAAGGATGATTGGCAATCTGCCGGGCAAATGACTTGAGCATTTCCATGCCTTTATCTTTGCTAACAATATCATCAAAAGTATATTTGGCGGTATAAAGGCTGTCCACTTCATCCCGGTACATATTCAACTCGGAAAGAAGATTCTCCACCAAATTTTTCGCATCCCATATGTCGGGAAAGACACTGTAGGCGAAGGCCCCAACCGTTTCCCCATCCTTGATAATTGGTATGGTGGATGCGATCATGTTATGCCCGTTAACCTTCCAGTTATATCCCACCATAGCCTTTCCTGTCGCTAAAATGGTAAAAACCCGGGTATGGGGAGTAACTTCCTTTATGGGCTTTCCTACTACTTCTTCCTTGGTAAGATTCAAAACCTGCAAATAGGTTTCGCTCACCGAAAGAACTTTCCCATTGCTATCAACGATTATGGCGGCCATAAATTGGTTCTGAGTGAACAAGCCCTCTAAAACACTGCCTATATTCACCTTTCATCCTCCTCTCTCCCGAAACAGCAGCAAGGTTTTAGCTTTATCCTTAACCTGAACATATATTGAACTCTTATTCCAATCCTGTATATTTCAGTATATCAGTCTTGGTCGATGCTGAGAATGACCCCGAAACTGCCCTACGCTAAGAATTGCGTCATAAGTAATTGCTTTGCCGCATAAAAAAGCCAGGCAGAAATGGGAAGTGAAAACACTTCCCGCTTCCATCATTTCTGTATTTCTGTTCAGGGCTACTATAATAAAATTTGCTTGCTAGAATTATGCTGTTATGCTTTCCTCTCTTGATTAGAATATTAGGATCATCAAGATCCATTATGATATCTTGTTGCTGCGGCGCCAAATGCCCTGGGCCTGGGCTGCCTGAATCAACTCATCCCTGAGCTGGGGATGAGCCAGGTTTATCAAACCTTCCGCCCTTTGCCATACCGACATTCCTTTCATGGCAAATTTCCCATACTCAGTAACAATATAATGGGCTACTGAACGAGGATCGGTTACAATAGCTCCCGGCTTAAGGATGGGGACAATTTTGGACTCCAGCTTTCCTTCCCGCTCACTACAGGAAGGCAGGCAAATGAAGGATTTGCCTCCCCGGGATTCGTAGGCCGCCAGTACAAAATCCAGTTGCCCACCGGTGCCGCTAATAATGCGGGTACCCACCGATTCAGCGCAAACCTGCCCATAGAGGTCTATTTCAATAGCGTTGTTAATGGTGATCAGATTGTCATTTAAGGCAGCTATCGATGGCCGGTTGGTATAGTTTACCGGATAGCTGGCACAAAGAGGATTATTGTCAATAAAATCATAAAGCCGCTGGCTGCCCACGGCAAAGCCATAAACCATTTTCCCCGGATCAATGTTTTTCTTCCGTCCGGTCAAACGTCCTGCCTCGTACATATGCACATAGGCATCAACCAGCATTTCCGTGTGACAACCCAGGTCCTTCAGGTCGGACTCCGCAATCATTTTACCTACGGCATTGGGCATACCTCCGATACCTAATTGGACACAGCACTCGTCTTTCATTTCCTCGATAATAAACTCTGCGGCTTTTTTATCTACTTCGGAAGAAGCCGCATCCGGCAACTGGGGAAGAGGCGGGTTATTACCTTCAACAATATAATCAACTTCCGAAATGTGAATAGATTCTTCATATCCCCCCAAACAACGGGGAAGCCGGTTATTTACCTCCACGATAACTATTCTGGCCCGCTCACAGACCGCCCTGCTGTGGGAATTCTGCGGTCCAAAATTGAAATATCCATGTTTATCCATGGGAGCTACCTGCAACATAGCTACTGCCAGAGGCTCAATGTGCTCGCGGACATAACGCGGCAGCTCCGAATACCTTATGGGGGAATAATATACCGCTCTCTCGCCGGCAATTTTGCGATCCATAGCGGAAAGATGCCAGGAATGCCAGACAAACGACTCTTCTTCCGGATCCACATCCACTACCCGGGGACGCCTTAAAGTAAGCAAGGTCCAAATCTTTACATCCTTAAGTTCCTCTTTCCTCCCGGCCAGGGCTTCATCCAGCATCACCACCTGGCCGCACATGGAACCATAATCAATCCAGTCTCCGGAATTAACCACTTTTACAGCCTCATCGGCCGATACTAATTTCTTGCGGTATTCATTTGCATAATTCATATATAATTAATCACCTCCTGATGCATTGGAGTGATTTTCTCCGGATTATTTCATTAGAGTAAGACAATGACATGCATTATCATGGGGACGGTCATTTTGTCGCATGCACCCACATCCTATAGCACCGGATTTTTGGAACAGCTTTCCTCCAAACTTATGGCTCAATCTTATTGCTTCTTTTCCAAAAACCGAGTTTTTCCGCTTCTTTAATCAACTCATCCCAGAACTGGGGATGGGCGATTTCTATGAGCCTTTCAGTTCGTTTCCAGATAGACTGGCATTTAAGCAAGGCCTTGCCGTATTCGGTTACTACATAATGAGTCATTTGCCGGGAAACAGTGCAAGCCGCACCCGGGGTCAAAAAGGGCTTGATTTTGGATTGTAGTTGGCCACTCTTATCTTTGTAGGTGGACGAGGTGCAGAGAAAGCTCTTGCCGCCGGGAGAGTGATAGGCCCCCAGAACGAAATCCCACTGGCCCCCGGTTCCCGTTATCTGCCTTGGCCCCTGCATTTCCGAAGCTACTTGCCCGTAGAAGTCAATCTCCAGGCAGCCATTGATGGAAATTACATTGGATAGTTGCGCGATAACATAGGGATTATTGGTATAGTCCACCGAATAGGTCGCAATCATAGGATTATGATCCATGAACTCGTAAAGCTCTTGCGATCCCAGGGCGAAAGAGCATACCATTTTTTTACGGTCAAGTTCCTTTTTGGCACCACTGATGCACCCATTTTTCCACATCTCATAATAGGCATCAGCCATCATCTCGGTATGAACCCCCAGATCTCTTAATCCGGCTTCGGCAATCTTTTTGCCCAGGTAGTTGGGCAGGCCCCCTATTCCCAACTGGATGCAACAACCATCATGAATATCCTCCAAAATGTACTCGGCAATCTTCATTTCTGCTTCGGTCGGCTCCAGAGGTACCGGGTTAGCCATCAGCTCGTTTTCCCCTCTGACCACAAAATCAATTTCGGATATATGAATCTGGTTGCCATTCCCGCCATAGACATAAGGCATGTTTTCGTTTTCTTCTACGATAGCGATTTTAGCGTTTTCCAGAACAGCTTCACAATGCGAAGCATTTATGCCAAAATTGAAATACCCGTACTTGTCCATAGGACATACCCTCATCATAGCTACATCCATTTCCACTTCACGACGCCGGTAGTAGCCTGGTACTTCATGATATAACAGCGGGGAAAAACTGCAGATACCCTGGTCGGCCAGTTTGGCGTCAAAGGCGCTGTAATGCCAGCTATCCCACTGAAAATGCTTCATAGTAGGATCGCTTTGCGGAACCTCGGGAAAAGGCGGGAGGGAAATCCCGCTTCTGATATGAACATCATAGAGCTCATCCTTTCTCTTGGCCAGGGCTCTATCCAGGGCTTTGGGATAGCCGTTAAAGTACATGTAGTCCACCCAATCACCTGATTTAACTACCTTTACGGCCTCTTCCGGGGTACGGAACTTGGCTTTGTATTCGCTTTCGAACATCTGCACACTCCTCCTTTTTTCTATGCTTAAGTGAAGTTAGCGATTGGTAGGCTTTTTTACCCACAACGCAAACTACCTTGCATTTTAATTGGATAAACTTCATTCCTATAAGGAATGGTGATTGGTTTAAAAAGGAAAGAAACGGGAGTATATCCAGGTACTAAAGTGATACGCTAAATATTCTCTTTTTCACTCCACTTCCGGAACACTCCCGTTGCTTAAAGAAAGAATATATTATAAGGGGATTACTTTCCCTCCCGGGAAGCCAATATTACTTTACCAGTCTTTGCTGGATTCTTCTATCCTAAAGGCTTGCTACTAATTCCTAAATACATCACCGGCAATTACTATCTTCTGAATCTGAGCCGTTCCTTCAAATATTTGGAATATCTTGGCGTCGCGAAAATATTTTTCCGCCAGGTAATCTTTAGTATAGCCATAGCCACCATAAACCTGAACCGCATCGGTACTGACTTTCATAGCGGCCTCGCCTCCCCAGTACTTGGCCAAGGAAGCCATTTTGGTGTAGGGAAGTCCTGAATCCTGGTTGCTGGCTGCTTTCTGGTAGAGCAAGCGGGCGGTTTCACAAAGTACGGCCATTTCCGCGATAATAAACTGAATACCTTGAAAACTGGCTATGGGTTTGCCAAACTGCTGGCGTTCCTGGGCATACTTAACCGCACACTCAAAGGCCCCCTGGGCAACACCGGTAGCCATGGCCCCCACCACCGCACGGGAAATATCCAGGGTCTTCATTGCAATTTTAAAGCCGTCCCCTTCTTTGCCCAGAAGGTTTTGGGCCGGTACCCGCACATCTTCGAAAATAACCTGGGTGGTATTGGAACTCCTGATTCCCAGTTTGTTTTCCGGCGGACTGGTGCTGATTCCCGGGCTGTCCCTATCCACCATGAAGGCACACATTCCCTTGTAACCCATTTTCTTGTCCAGAGTGGCAAAAACGGTATATAGATTGGCCACCCCACCGTTGCTGATAAACTGCTTGGTGCCATTGAGGATATAATAGTCGCCATCTTTGACACAGCGGGTGGAAATCCCCCCGGCATCAGAACCGGCACCTGGTTCGGTCAGGCAGAATGCGGTTAAGGCTCCTTCCATCATGCGGCCATAAAACCACTTTTTTTGTTCATCGCTGGCAGCCACATAAACCGGGTCGGGGCCCAGCAAGGTACTGGCAGCCAGGGTGGTTCCCAGCCCAGCATCGCCGCGGCAGATTTCTTCAGATATGATGCACTGTCCCAGGTGGTCTATCCCCGGTCCACCATATTCAGCCGGTACTCCGCAAGTCATAAGCCCCAATTCTTGCAGTTTTTTGACTGTATCCCAGGGGAAAGTATGATGTTCATCCCATTCCTGGCAATAAGGCAATATTTCATTATCGGCAAAATCCCGCGCCATCTTCCGAATCATTTCTTGTTCTTCACTCAAACGAAAATCCATTCTTTCTCCTCCTCCCAATTTATATAGGTTTTTTAAGCATCGGAAGAAACTGCGGAGCAGTTTCAACACAGCGCTTGCAACGAGGTGGGGGATTAGAACCCGACCGCTTAGCAGGGGACATATTTAACCTCGTTATAATATAATTTTCACTGCTTCACTATAGAAGCTGTTTTTACATTCTGTTCCCGTCTGGCTTAAACATCTCTGCTCCACAACGAAGCCATAGCCATGCCGCCGCCGACGCATAGCGAAGCCCCGCCCAGGGTCTTACCCTGTTTTTCCAGTTCATAATACATAGATACAATAATTCGCAGTCCAGTGCATCCCACAGGATGACCCAGAGCAATACCGGAACCATTGAGATTGCACTTATTCATATCCAGTTCCATTCCTGATTCTTCTTTCAGCATCCGGCCCACTCCCAGGAACTGAGCGGCAAAAGCTTCGTTAATCTCCCAGTAATCTACATCCTCAAATCTAATCCCGGCCTGTTTTAAACACTTGGGAATGGCTACCGCCGGCCCCAGGCCCATCACCGGAGGTTCAACTCCTTCACCGCAAATGTTTACCAGCTTCATCAAAGGTTTAAGCCCCAGTTCCTTGGCTTTAGCCCGGGACATTACTATGGCTGCAGCGGCACCGTCATTGATTCCCGAGGCATTGGCCGCGGTTACCACCCCGCCTTTTTTAAAAGCCGGAGGCAATTTGGCCATGGTTTCGATACTGGCGTCAGGTATCATGTGTTCATCAGTTTCATAGAACTTGCTGCCTTTTCTGCTTTTGATTTCCACTGGGACTATCTCCCGTTTGAATGTACCATCCTTTACCGCCCGAGTAGCTCGTTGATGGCTCAGTAAAGCCAGTTGGTCGCATTCTTCCCGGGTAATCCCGTATTTCTCGGCCACATTTTCCGCAGTAAGTCCCATATGCCCGGGTACCTGTTCATCTATAAGACCATCATAAAGCATAACATCCTCCAGACTGCCCGGTCCTAAACGGTAACCCATTCTTCCTTTGGGTACCAGATAGGGACAGTTGGTCATGCTTTCCGCACCTACTACCAGCGCTATTTCGGTTTTACCCAGCATAATGTTATGGCAAGCTATTTCCAAAGCCCGCATGGCTGAAGTGCAGTTCTGGTTAACATTTACCGCACCGCTCCGAGCGGGAAGCCCCAACCTGATGGATACCTGCCTAGCGGGCAAAGATCCGCAGCCATGGGGAAATACTTGCCCTACGCATATTTCATCAATTATATCAGCCGTTATGCCTGCCCGAGCAATAGCTTCCCGGCCTACGGTAAGGGAAAGCTCCCGGGAGGATACATCTTTAAGGCTGCCCATAAACCTGCCTATGGCCGTACGGCAGGCGCTAACCATTACAACTTCGTTTAGTTCCATTAGATAACTCCTCCTTATATTCTTATTCTATTTGCCTTTAAATTCCGGCTTGCGCTTTTGCAGGAAGGCATTCATCCCTTCCTTCTGGTCTTCAGTAGAAAATAGAAACGACCATAGCTTTTGCTCAAACACGAGACCGGAAGGCAGGTCTACATTTTCGGCATAATTCAAACACTTCTTGGCTGTCCGCAGGGCTACAGGCGAGCGAGAAGCAAAAGTACGAGCCATTTTCTGTGCTTCTTCCATCAGCTTTTCCCGGGGTAGCACCATGGTCACCAGACCAATCTTAAAAGCGGTATCGCTATCAATGGGGCTGCCGGTAAACAATAAGTGACGGGCCCAGCCCATGCCAACTATCCGTGTCAACCTCTGGCTGGCTCCGGCTCCGGGCATTATGCCCAGGTTGATCTCCGGCAAACCGAAACGGCTCCCTTCAGCCGCCAGGCGGATGTCACATGCCAGAGCCAGTTCACAACCCCCTCCCAGGGCCAAGCCAGCAATAGCAGCTACAACCGGCTTGTCACAATTGGCTATTTTGTCAAAAGCCTGGTGAACCAGGGCCACAAAAGACTCGGCCTGCAGGGTGTTAAGCCCTGAAATATAAGCAATGTCTCCGCCGGCAGCAAAAACCTTCTCTCCCCCGGTAACTATCAGAGCCCTCACTTCGTCATCAACCGCAATCTCATCCATTAAGACAGATAGTTCCAGCATCATCTGATCATTGATTCCATTCATGGTTTCCGGGCGGTTCAAGGTTATAATTCCTACCCCCGCTTCTTTCTGAAACAGCAGAGTTTTGAGCTCCATAATGTTTCTCCCCTTTTTTCCGTTTTATTTATAGTCGTAAAAGCCTTTTCCGCTCTTTACTCCCAGATGCCCGGCCCGTACCTTCTGTTTTAGAGCCAGGGAAGGCCGGTACTTGGAATCACCGAATTCCTGCCAGAAATACTCGCAAACCATAAGCAAAACATCGATTCCCACCAGGTCACACAAAGCCAACGGCCCCATGGGCATATTGGCCCCAAGTTTCATGGCTTTGTCTATTTCCTCCGCCGAAGCTACTCCATCCTGGAAAGCCATGGCCGCCTCATTAATATAGGGAACCAGGATACGGTTGACTATGAAGCCGGGAAACTCCCGCGCCAGAACCGGCTCTTTCTTTAATTTCTTGCATAGCTCCACTATGGCAGACGATACCGCTTCACTGCTCTCAGCTCCGGGTATTACCTCCACCAGTTTCATAACCGGAACCGGGTTGAAAAAATGCATGCCAACAACCCGATCCGGCCTGCCGGTAGCAGCGGCTATTTCCGTAATACTAAGAGCCGAGGTGTTGGAAGCCAGGATAGTGTTTTTCGGACAAATCTCATCCAGTTCTTTGAATACCGCCTTCTTAACCTCGATCTTTTCTACTATCGCCTCGATTACCACATCACAATCTTTAAAATCAGCCATACTATTGCCAGTGGACAGATATCCCTCTCTTTTTTGCATTTCGCTTTCGTCCAATTTGCCTTTTTCCATCGCCTTTTTCCAGGCCTTCTTGACAGCTTTCAAAGCCTTTTCAATTATCGCGGTTTCAATATCCACCAAAATTACCGGAAAACCCGCTTCAGCAGCGACCTGAGCTATTCCAGCTCCCATGGTACCTGCTCCCAGGACACCAATTTTCTTAATTTCCATAACTTTACCCCCTTACTTTATTGCATTCGATTGAGCTTCTTAGAGCTTTCTTCGCCTCCTCTCCTTTATTATTATTGGCATATTTTGGAAAATTCGCTTTGATTATTGCTTGTCAAATTATATAAGCAAATACCATGCCAATAATCTTATAAACGACACAAACCGGCAATAACAGGGGGTTTACGAGGTAGTATAAATTAAAATAGGAGGGTAAGCGTTTGGAATTTCGGCCAAATACTCACCCTCCTGTTGGGGCTTTATGATGCTAAAATATGCCTCGGGGAAGGGTTTTGGCCCTTTGGCCAAAACCTAATGTGCTATTCTACGTAATAAAAAGTCTGACAATAGGGAAGTCGGAACGCAATGGAAACACGGGTATCGGGAAACCGGAAGCGTTAAGACATGAAAACGGTTAATGAATTGATGGAGGTGGCTTTGTTGGGGTGATTAAGGGGTGAGTTAAGTTGCAGTGAATTTATCCTGATTGCAAACTAAGTAAAAAACAAAGGAGAGGAAGCGAGAATGACTGGTAACAAATTTAGCGGGATTGTGTGGAATTGTTCCTGTACAATTTTTCAAGAAAAACATCCAGTGTTAAATCTGCTTGTTCCAATATGCTTTTTAATGTTCCCCGTGCAACTTCCCGATGCATGGGTATAATGGTTGTTCGAATCGGATTGCCTTGTTTAACATATTTTGCATGACTTCCTTTTTGCGAAACCTTTTGAAAGCCAAGGCCGGTCAATACCTTGATAATATCATTTGGAGGAAGCAGGGGATATTTTGAACCCATTAGATGGCAACCTCCAAAGTTGTAATAAAGGTTTGGCGTGAATCAATATCTGGTTGTTCATCTTCATAATAAAGTTCCAGGGCCTCACGTAAATTTTGCAGTGATTCGTCAATTGTCTTACCTTGTGAAGCAACATTATTTTCCAAACATTTGGCTACATACCATGAATCTTCTTTTTGAACAACCACAGTAACTTTAATATTCATCTTGTTTGACACCCCACTTTACTTTTGCATTATTATAGCATATTATAATCAGCCCAGTAATATACGATAAATAGGCAACCTCAAACAAAATCAATGTCTCCCCGTTTACCCCTATTTGCTCTGTTTGCCCTTAACCGGGTGACAACGGAAAGCACGGTGCATGCCCCTTTGAGGGCGATATTTCAAAAACTGGATATTGACCGCCGCACCCGCCTGGCGGAAAAACTGAATAAATTTTTTCAAATCATCGTCCATTATCTTATCCACTCCCGCCATTTCACCCCATCGCTACTGATTTCTGCCCTGCCAGTTACCACATTCTCGCGATAGAACAGCCAGGTAACTCCGTCATCGAAACTGGCCAGTTCTTGACCGGTGTCAGGATCGCTGCGCATGTAAAAATACTTATGATTGCAAAATTCCGAGTATTTTGGCTCTTGTATAGTTGCAATAAGGTCTTCCCAAGTAACTCCATCGGCGCTAACTTCAATTTTCTTGGATTTCGGGTTATTGCGTGTCCACAACCAGGTTGAGCCATCATCGAAACTCACTTGATCTTTGCCGGTTTCCCGATCAATTCGTTTGTAATAATATTTTCCGATAACCACACAATGAACCGGATGGACCGGCACACCATCTATTTCTGTTTTATGCTGCCCATCCGAATAATAAACTTTTCTAATTTCAGAAGAAGAACTATGACCATCATTGTTTGAAGCAGGTTCAGCAATTGTTTCGCCATCATTTACCGGAGTTTTTTCAGACGCCGGTGATGGAGATGCCGGGTTCAATTCCTCAGATTTTTCTGGCAGATAAGAATTTTGGCCGACCGTTGCTTTTGAGCATGCAAACCCGACAGTAACGCCGGCTATAAGCAAAACAGCAACAATGATTACCGGTAAAGAATACTTTTTGATTTTCATAATCGAAGTTATCCTTTCTTCAATGGCAATTTTGCTGAAATTATTGCACAACGGGATCAATCGGCTTTTCTTTTCTTCAAGTCCAATAAGCGCCAGTGCATAAGTTGATTTAGCAGTATCCCCAAACGCCCGCACCACGGACTCGTCACAAGCGAGTTCGATATCCCGGTTTGCCAGCATATACATTACCCATACCAGGGGATTAAACCAATGGATGCATACGGCGGATGTAATCAGCAGTTTTGCCAGCGCGTCAAAACGTCTGATATGTACATACTCGTGGGTCAGTATATATTGCAGTATCGTTTCATCCGTCCAATCCATTGCTTTGGGTAATAGAACCACCGGATGCCGTACCCCATAAGTTAGGGGAGCTTTTATTCTGTCGCTTTGCCTGATTTGAACAGTCCGCCGCAAGGGATGTCGTTGCTGCCAGCGGTTGATAAAATCGTTCTCCACCGGCAGGGCGGTTTGAAATTCTCGGCGGCATTTGATATAGCTAAGCAAGAAAAATATAGTGCAGATACAAATGCCCGCTATCCAAATTGAGATCAGGGGCGACATGGATATGGATATAGTTGAAGCACCAGTAGCAGCAAGTTTCCCCATATCAACTATTTCCATAGCAGGCGTGCCAGTTAAAACAGCAGGCGCAGGGATATACGCCGTTTCCGCAGTAATCGCCCGTCTCAGCATGTCAACGCCGGTATAAAAGCTTAGACGGGACGGAATAGAAAATGGGATCAGCAGACGACAGATTACAACGCCCCATAGGACCAGAAACGTCTTTTTAGGCAGCCGGTGAAGGGCAAACGCGCGGATAATAATCACTGCAATAATCAGAAACGCTGCGGAAAAACTCATCTGAAATATATCCATTCAGGCCACCTCACTTCAAATTGTTGACGATTTGCTTCAGCCTCTCTATCTCCTCCGGGGACAGGTTTTTTCTGCTCAGAAGAGAAGCAAAAAGCAAGTCGGCGGAACCGTCAAACACCTTGTTGATCAGTTCAGTTGTTTCCTGTTCCTGTACCTCCTCCTTGGCGATCAAAGCATGACACATAAAATTAGGCTCGCTGCGCTTAATTGCGCCTTTGGCAATACACCTTTTAATAAGGGTATAAGTCGTATTCACATTCCAACCAACCTGTTTGTTAAGAATATCGGAAATTTTCTTGGCTGTCGTATCTCCTTCCCGCCAAAGGACATCCATAATTTTTAATTCAGAATCGAACAGTTTTATTTCCATAAATGAACCCCCCAGCGCTTTAGTATTTTTCACGATATATCCATACTACTGTAGTCGTACGGAATAGTCAATACTACTAGAGTAGTTTTTCTGAAAATATGCAAAAAGTCTTGACTCAGCAAGAAGGCATACTCACTGAGATTATCCTTCTGATTTGTTCAATAATTCTGCTATAGCCTGGCCATAGGTTTGGTTAGGACTCGCCTCAATCGGATACGACCATGCAAAGTCGTGCTTTTCCAGAGACACCGGGCTCTTGCCGCAGATGCGTCAGCTTCCGGCAATTCTTCCTGATATGGCTTAACTAAATTTGTTTTCATTCTTAATATTTATGATTAAAGCCAAAGCAATGGTTCCATAAGCTACAAAACTCCGAAAGTATTCGCCCAGTGCAGCATTGTTAAATAGATTCTGTCCTGCCTGGGGCGAAACAATAAAAAGAGTGTGAAATAAAAAAATCCCCATTAGTGCATGTCTGATTCTGGCCTTCTTGATACTCGCTCCACCGGCCAGAAGCGCTGCGCAGGAAATAATATCCGCATTCATATGAGCGGTATAGACATCAAACATCCCAATATTCTGTAGGTAGGCCAGTTGCCCGAATGCAGCCAGAATGGTTGATAGGATCATTACTTTTATTCTAATCATATCAGTATTAATTCCCAGAATCTCACTGGTTTGCATATTGGAGCCTACCGCTTTGACTTCCTGCCCAAAACGGGTGTGTAAAATATAAAATATAATTGCAGCGAACAAAAGCACAATAATTATCATAAATAGTGGTATTTCCAGTTCGCCAATTTTAAACAGTCCTAATTTGTCAATGGTATTGCGATACATTCCCAAATCAACTGTATTTCTTACCCCTATTCCCCGCGTAAGTATTATCTCTTTGTTTGCTACCGGAATAAATGTCCCGAAGCCCACCAAAAAAATTAATTGATAAATGCTGTTAAACAAAAACCCTATAATAATCGTAGTGATCATTTCTTTTCCTTTTACCCTATTTAAAATACGACCTATAACATATCCCAATACAAGCGATAATAATACTCCGATAATAATTGCCAGCAATATCCCTTTTATACCCTCTACCTGATAAGCGATCACTATTAATAATGCAGTTTGAATGGCCATGGCACCAACAGTAATGGCAAAGTTAAGGCCCATACCAGCCACTACCGGAATAATAAGTGATAATACCAATATGCCGTCTCTGATAAACCTGGTTACCACCTGATTAAATACAAAACTACCGGTTAGCCCGGAAAATTGCCATGCAAAATAGGAAAGGATTATGAATATTGCCGGGACCATATACTCACTATCTAACAGTCTGCTTGCTTCCTCTTTTATCCTCAACTGTAGATCCCCCGCCTTTCTCTTACCAGTAATGCATATAGAATAATGCCATAGGTAATGAAAGTTCTTAAAATTTCCGTCAGCTCCGGCACCAGTATTTCATTGGCAATAGGAACGCTCAGTAAATACATGGACTGCAGCAAATAGGTACCTAAAATCGCTTCGAATATAAAAGTTTTTTTGCCGGTGCTGCCACCTATCAGTATTGCGGAAACAGCAGGGAAAGCCATTGACAGGGGTTCATCGTAAAGTTGAATGAAGCCGTAGCTTTGAGCATATATACAAATCCCAAAACCGGCAATAATTGTGGAAATAATAATGGCAATCAGACGGGTTTGGGATATATTTATCCCGGACAGTTTTGCAAACGCCTCGTTTTCGCCCACAGCAATAGTTGCCCGGCCGATTTTAGTCCGAAAATACAAATATAAAAACAAACAAATAATTGCAAAAATAACGATTAAACCTACCGGTATTTCAATATTACCAATGCTTATCAAGCCATAGTTATCTAAAATGTGGTTAAAATAATTTTCCAGACTGATTTTTGGTCTTAGGCCTTGTCCGCCTATGGGATAAAGCATTTCGCGGTTTTGGAAGGGGGCCAGTGTCCAAAAATAGTTCATAAGCGGAATAAAAGAGAATCCGATAAAGATACCTGCTATTTCTTCCCTGCCTTTTACTCTGTTTAAAATCAAGCCGTATATCCAACCCAGCAGTGTACAAATCATCAGAGTAAACAATATCGCCATAAAAAATCCGTAAAATCCGGTCATTCTAAAATTAACTGCCAGGCACATACCTACCAGACCGCCAATAATGCCTACCGGAAGACCGAAATTCATCCCGGCTCCCACATTAAGCATGGGTATAAGTGAAAGCACCAGCACACCATTCATGACAAGCTTGACCATGGATTCGTTCATCAGAACAACTAAATCCATATGCAAAATATACGAAAGACCAATTAACAGTATTAAAAAAGCAGAAATAATGATTTGGGGCGGTTTTAATCTATAATTTTTCACAGTCTACCCCTTCTTCCCCGGACAACACTAATCCAAAATCTACATCAGAGGAATCAGGGGATAATATTTTAAATATTTTTCCTTCAACCATGACCGCAATTCGATCACATACCCGTTTCAATTCATCTAATTCACTGGAGGCAATAATTATGGTTGTATTTCTGCTGCGATTGATCTCTATCAACATATTCAATATTTTTTCCTTGGCCGAGATGTCAATGCCTCGTGTTGGCTCTGCTACAAACAACAGCTTCGGATCTACAGTCAATGCCCTGGCAATACAGACTTTTTGCTGGTTGCCGCCGCTCAATTCTTTTACTTTTTGTTTAATGGAAGTGCATTTTATATCAAGATCCAGCATCATTTTATAAACATGAAGGTTGGTTTTGCGGTGATCAATAAAACCTAAAAAGTTAAAGGCAGAATCCCTGATAAACATATTTTTGATCTGATTGCCCGTAAAGATTATATTGCTTTCCAGAGATTGATCAGCCAAAATACCCAATCCTTGTCTATCATCCGGCAATACATACATGCCTTTGATGATATTTGTCCTGGCGTTCATCTTCACTAATTTTTTATCTTCAAAATATACTTCTCCATCTACAGGATACATGTCCATCATGCCATAACCCAGAGCCAATTTGCCATGTCCTGACAAGCTGGTCAAACCCAGTATTTCACCTTTATAGACACTTAAATTAAGATTCTTTACTTCTTCGCCCGGCATTTTTACGGAAAAATCTTTAAAGGTTATAACCGGCTTATTTTCCATCTCTCTTTTTTCTGCTGCTGCTTTATTTATCGTATGTCCGATCATGTCCTGTGCTAAATTATTTACATAGATATTGCCTTTTGCATACTGGGAAACCAGTTTGCCATCCCGCAAAACACTTACTTTATCACATACATACTGTACTTCTTCCAATCGGTGTGAAATGAATATTATTCCGATTTTATGGTCAGACATATCCTTTAGAATTTCGATCAGCTTTAAACCATCGTTTTTATTAAGAACCGCAGTCGGCTCATCCAATATCAAGAGTTTTAAGTCGGTGCGATCAATTTCCCGGGCTATCTCAATAAACTGTCTGATGTTTACGGATAGATTTATGATTTTAATGCCTACATCTACACTTATTCCCAGTCTTCTTAAAGTCTGCCCGGCATTTTCATAATCTTGTTTCCGGTCAATAAAAGAATATTTCCTGCCAAACAACCGGTCAGTAAGAGAGTGTGTATTTTCTCGGCCCAGCTTGATATTTTCCCCTACCGTCATATCGGGAATTAAGGCAAATTCCTGGTGAACCATGCCAATCCCCTGGCGAATTGCCTCTGCACAATTTTTGAAGTTTACTTTATTTCCCCTAAAAGATATTTGTCCTTGATATCCGCCGGTTTCGCGTATAATAGGGTTCCCAAACAAAATATTCATCAAGGTAGTCTTGCCTGACCCGTTAGCCCCTACAATACCGTGTATTTCCCCGGCTTTTACAGATAAATTAATATTGCTCAAAGCAGGAATACCATTATAGCTTTTATTTAGATTGACTATTTCTAAAATGTTTTCCATTGATTACTCCGATGCTTTAATAAAAGTTTACTAAAATAAAAAAGAAGTCAGGCTGTCTCTGTATATAATAAGACAGCCTGAACGATGGTATTAGCAGTTAGTATAGTATAGTTTTCATAATCATAACAAAGTAATTGTCAAGCTCAGGGCTATCGGCTTTAGCTTTGAACTTGCTGAAGCTGACTTCACTGCCCATAACTTCCTTGGCAAACTGGTTCAGGTTATTGACATCTTTGTAATTAAAGCTGGGATCTTCTATCATTTTCTTGGCCAGCTCAACTGCAAACTGGGGCATGAATACCGTGGCCGGCACTCGCCATCCGCCTAATCTGCCTGTCATTCCGGCCGCAGCAGCTTTTTCCGAGATCATACTATTGACTTTGGAAAAATTCCAGGCATCGGCTTCCGAAATCTGCAAGCCCAATACGGTTGGGTAGGCCTGCAGGGGTGTCGGGCAGCATTGCTCAACTACCGTGTACTTCAGTTTAAATGCTTCATCAATTATTACATCATACATAGGACAATTACTGCCAAATATATTGGTGTCCGGCCCATATTTAGCTATTTGCCGGGGAATATCTTCCCTCAGGAATTGAAGCATCGGTCCGGTGCCGTTGCCGGTTTGGGGATCGGGAGTAGCAACTTCGACCCACTGCATGCCTAATTCTTTGCAAGTCTTCTCCATGGCATCTTTTCTTTGGGAGATTACTTCTTTAGCCAGATGGGTAGGGAATGAATAATGAATCATAGTTTTGTCACCTATCTCATGAGCCTTTTGGGCAATAGTGACGCCTCTTCTTACCCAATCCGTATCCAGGTTAACGTCTACATATTTTGACATCAAGGCGGGATCATCCCATATAGGAGCAGTCATAGTGATAATATCCGGTCTTTTTTCTTCCACCTTTTGCAGAGCTGGCAATAAACCGGCTTGTCCGGATATTACAATGATGGCTTTCATTTTCGGCTCATCAGCCAGAGAGGTAATTTGACTTAAGCCTGTCTCAATCTCAGTAGAGAAATTTTCCGGTAAAGTAATATGCTTAACCATGTCTGGGTACTTTTTGGCCATTTGTTCGGCTGCTCTAAACTCATCTTCGCTGGTTGACAATGTTGGCGTAACTACTCCAATTTTGTAATCAGCAAGCTTTTTAACTTCTTTATTAGTTGTAGTTGTTTGCTTTGTACACCCAGTTATCAGGGTTGTCATCAATAAAACAACTAGCAGCAGTGAAGTGATTTTTTTCAATTCTCTTTCCTCCCCATGTTAAATATTCGATTTCCTGACCTTTAACCAAACAACGATCGACTAAATACCATCATCAGCTAATTAAAACGCCCTTATTCCTTGTTAATTGCCAGGGTCGATTTTAGTTTCCTTAAATACATACCCCCTTGATAATAACAATTAGTTATGTATTATATTCCCCTTTATAATTAACATGATTGTAGCCTAAACGAGAATATGCGTCAATAGTCGACCATAAACATATTACGGTCATTGGAAAAATGTAAATTGGAGGGTAATGCCTAATCGTCTTATGCGAAGATTGTCTGATTGGTTTTTTACATGGAGAATAAAATTTCCCAATGCATTGGCGGTGGGCAGGTGTTGACATCTGAACTAAAACAGGGCCGGCTCACGAGCCGGCCCTGTTTTTTGCTGTATTTGCTTAATTGCATCCATCTCTCTACCACTCAGGGGGTAGTTTTCTTAACTGGGCCAGGTTGAAGACCGGCCCATCAAGACAGATATACTCGCTGCCGATATTGCAGCGCCCGCATTTGCCTATGCCGCACTTCATGCGCATTTCCAGGGTGGTTATGACCTGTTCGTCATTGTAGCCCATCTTCTCCAGGGACTTAAGAGCAAACTTTATCATTATCGGGGGGCCGCAGATTACTGCCACCTTGCCCTCCGGAGCCGGTTTCAACTCTTCCAGGTAGGAAGGAATCAAGCCTACATGGCCATCCCAGCCCTCCTCCGGCCTATCCAGGGTGGTAAAAACCTCGGTATCCTTTTCTTTAGGCCACAGCTCAAAGAGCTCATCCTTGAAGCAGAGGTCGGCATAGCTCCGGGCCCCGTATAGAACCTGAATCTTGCCATAATCGGCGCGGTGTTTCAAGCAATATTTTATAAAGGAACGCAAGGGAGCCAATCCAATACCTCCGGCGATAAAGAGCATATCCTTGCCCTGGCAGGCTTCCACCGGGAAACCGTTGCCATAGGGACCGCGGACGCCTATTTTATGGCCCACCCCCACGCTATGCAGTTCATCGGTCATCAGCCCTACTCTTCTTATAGCAAACTGCAAGTGCTCTTTTTCCTCCTGCCAGGAGACCGAGAACATCCCTTCCCCTACCGGCAAGAGAGAAACCATGGCCAGTTGCCCGGGCTTTACATCAAAGGGAACCCCGTTTTCGTTGCGGACATGAAAGGTCTTAACATCCGGGGTTTCATCAATTATTTTTACTATTTCCACGATTTGGGGAACCAGAGGGTTTTCACAATTGCAATTATGCACTCCACTCCGCCTCCTTTGCCGCTGTGATAATCTTGCTGATGTCAATCCCGGCGGGGCAGGCAATTATACAACGCCCGCAGCCGGTACAGAGAGGCATGCCATAGCGCTCGTTGAAAAATTCCAGTTTGTGCAGGAAGCGGTTGCGGAATCTCTCTGTAGCCGATGCCCGGGGATTATGACCGCCGGCCATCAAGGTATATTCACCATACATGCAGGAATCCCAGCAGCGAAAACGGTAACCCGCCTCACCCTGGTTTTTGACCTGTATATCAAAACAGTAGCAGCTGGGGCAGAGATAGGTACAGATGCCACAGGTCTGGCAGGCATCGGAAAGCTCCTCCCAGAGAGGAGAAGAGAAAACCTGGCTCAGCTTTTCCGCTACCCCTTCCATATCTACTTGCCGCTCGAAAGCCTGGCTCTGAGGTAAAGGAAGCTCCTTTTCCTCCAGAAATTCCGCCAGCTGCCGGCTCAGTTCCTCACCGGCCGGGGTCCTGGCCTCCCAAATAAAATATTCCGTACCCGTGTCGCGGATGATGGCATCGGCTCCGGCCGGTTCCAGGGGGTTGACTCCCATGGAGCTGCAGAAGCAATTGGCCCCCGGTTTATAGCAGGCGCTGGCTACGATAGTGGTATTATCCCGCCGGGCTTTATAGAATTCATCGACAAAGCCCCGGGTCAGAAAAGCCTGATCCAGGCAGTTTATGGCCTGCAAATCGCAGGCTCTGATGCCAAATATCACCCGGGCTTGGCTTTCCTCATAGACTTCGCTTATGGCTACTCCGCCTTCCTCCTGCCGGAAGCTGTACATCTTCTCCGTCTGGGGCAGAAGCACTTGCTTGGGGGGCAGGTAGACATTCAAAAGGTCCAGGGCCAGCTGGTCACTCGCCTGGTCAAAGCTCTTCCAGGAATAAAAGCCGCTCTGCTCTTTTTTTTGCAGGGGAACAAAGAGCTCCGACTGTTGCGCCAGTTTATCGAAAACCGCAGGTAGTTTGTTCTTGTTTAAAACCTTCACTCCACTCACCCCCTATATAAAGTCATCCGGGTCGTTTTCCTGATAGACGCTCAAGGGCGGTTTAGCCCCTTCCACATATTGCATCCCGGCCTCATAAGGTCCGAAGAAATTATCCACATCTTTAATAAGCTTTTGGTTGATAAGCATCAGCGGGATATTCACCGGGCAAACCCGCTCGCATTCGCCGCATTCGATGCAGCGCCCCGCCATGTGGGAAGCCCGCACCAAATGATACATCATATTATCGCTGATACTGGTCTCGCGTCCTACCCACTGCGGTTTGGTTTCATCAAATATACAAGTGCGGCAGTTGCAGGCTACGCAGGCCTGGCGGCAAGCATAGCAGCGTATGCAGCGGGACAGTATATCTTCAAAAAAGCGGTAGCGTTCATCCGGGGATAGCTGTTCCAGTTCCCTGACCCGGGCAAAGCGCTCTCCTTGCACCCGTGGCGGCTGCTCTTCCCCCAATAGTTCATCATAAATAACCGGGTTGGGTTGGATGCAGTTTTCGCACTTGGCAGCCAGCGGAGCCGCCTCCGGATTCCGGTTGAAGCCGGAGTAGTCGCGCATAGCCTGCAGCGGGTCTTTCATCCCCGGGCAGCACACCCCCACGATATAAAGCCGGTCCCGCTCTATCTGCCCGTCCTCTAAAAGTCTTACCACTCCCCGGGAATCGCAGCCCTTAACCACCAGCCCGATTTTCTCCTGCCGGTCCCGGAACTTGAGCAGGGCATTGGACAGGTTGTGAATAGAATATTCATCAAAAATAATCCGCTCTACATCCTCTACCCGGCGGGCAAAAAACGGCTTGCTTTGAAAGGGCAAGTCCCCTTTCTCCCAGGCCATAAATAAATCTACTTCCCCGTTTTGCAGGAGCCGGGCGGCAATTTCTCTTATTTTACCGGTAATATCCATCATTTTGCCTCCCTTAGCTTGTAATTGGGCCCCAGCTTTTTCACATCTTCCACCAGTTTTTGCATGGTCTGCTGAAATTTGATGCCCTCAGCACCGGATATCCAGGCGGTCTGGTATCGACCCGCTTCAATACCCAGGTATTCCATAAGGCTCTTCATTATGGTGTGCCGGCGGCGGTTATAGTAATTGCCACTACCATAGTGGCATTCGCCCGGGTGTCAGCCGGATAGCAAGACCCCATCAGCTCCCCGGTTGAAGGCCCGCAAAACCAGCAAGGGGTCCATGCGGCCGGAGCAGGGGGTTCTGATGATGCGGACATCAGCCGGGTACTCCAGGTGATTCAAACCGGCCAAATCTGCCGCCGCATAACTGCACCAGTTGCAGGCAAACACGATTATTTTAGGCTGCCATTGACTTTTATCTATAGACACAGGGCATCCACCTCCGCTACCAGTTGATCATTGGTAAATCCTTTCAGGTTGAGCGCCAGGGTACGGCAGGCCGGCAAACAGGCCCCGCAGCCCTGACACAGGCTGCTGTTCACCTGGGCTGCATTGCGGGTAAAGGGACCATGATGACCCCGTTCCTGTATGGGCTCCAGGGAAATTGCATTATAGGGACAAATAGGAACACAGAAGCCGCAGCCTGAACACTTGCTGACATCCACCTGGGTCACCATGGGTTCGGTGGCCAGCTCGTTTTTGGAAAAGAGCCCGCAGATCTTTACCGCAGCCGCACTGGCCTGGGCTACCGTATCCGGGATATCCTTGGGACCCTGGCAGCAACCGGCCAGGTATACCCCGGCGGCAAAGGTTTCCACCGGCTGCAGCTTGGGATGGGCTTCCTGGTAGAAGCCATCCTTGTCGCTGGAAAAGCCGATGGCTTTGGCCAGGGCTCCCGCTCCCTCGGAAGGCACCATGGCGGTAGCCAATACCACCAAATCCGCTTCCACTTCCAGAGGCCGCCCTAAAAGGGTGTCCTCGGATTTAAGCACCAGCCGCTCTCCCCGGGGATAGATCTTGCTGACCCGCCCCCGGATATACTTGGCTCCAGCATTCAGGGAACGCTGGTAGAATTCTTCATAGTTCTTTCCGGCCGTCCGCACATCCATATAGAATACATAGGCTTCACTGTCTTCTATCTTATCCTTTACCTGGTAGGCATGTTTGGCCGTATACATGCAACAGGCCCGTGAGCAATAGGATTTGCCCTTGGTATCATCACGCGAACCCACGCATTTGATAAAAGCCACGCTCTTAGGCTCTTTGCCATCCGAAGGGCGTTGAACCTTGCCCCCGGTAGGCCCCCCGGCGCTGACCAGTCTTTCAAAATGCAGGCTGCTGATTACATCCGGGTATTTGCCATAACCATATTCGCCGTATGCTTCTTCCCACTTGAAAAGGTCATAACCGGTAGCCATGACAATAGCCCCGACTTCTACCTCCTGGTATTCTTCCTTATCATCAAACCTGATGGCCTGGGCCGGGCATAATTTTTCGCAAACCCCGCATTTGCCGCTGGTAAGCTTGGTGCAATTCTGGGCATCGATGTAAAACTTGCCCGGTACCGCCTGGGGATAAACCTTGTGAATGGCGGTTCTCAGTCCCAGGCCCAGGTCAAACTCATCCTTTAGCTTTTTAGTGGGGCATTTCTCCGCACAGGTACCGCAACCGGTACAGAGATCCCAATCCACATATTTGGGTTTCTTCTTTATAGTTGCTTTAAAATTGCCGATATAGCCTTTTACCTGGGTGACCTCGGCATAAGTTATCATTTCAATGTTAGGATGCTGTGCCACAGCAACCATCTTGGGGGTGCCAATTCAGGCGGCGCAGTCCATAGTGGGGAAGGTTTTGTCCAGCTGGGTCATCTTGCCCCCGATACTGGCCTCCTTTTCCACCAGAATCACCTGGTGTCCGGCCTCGGCTATATCCAAAGCCGCCTGCATCCCGGCGATTCCGCCTCCGATGACCAGGGCTTTCCGGGTAACCGGGATGGTGGAAACCTGTAAAGGCTGGTTGCGCAGAACCTTGCTCACCGCCATCCGCACCAGAGCTATCGCCTTTTGAGTGGCCTGCTCCCGGTCGTGGTGAACCCAGGAATCCTGCTCCCGGATGTTTACCATTTCAAACATATAAGCATTGATGCCTCCGTCTTCCACGGCTTTGCGGAAGGTCTTCTCATGCATGCGCGGCGAACAGGAAGCTATCACTACCTGTTCCAATTCCTGCTCCTTAATGGCGTTTCTCACCAATTCCTGCCCTGGATCGGAGCACATGTATTTGTAGGTAGTGGCAAAAACCACCCCGGGAAACTGCCGTGCGGCTGCGGCTACTTTTTCTGTATCCACCACCGATGCAATATTGGTTCCACAATCGCAAACAAATACGCCTACTCGTTTTTTCACTCTCCGTCCCCCCTTAGGTTCTAATTATGATTCTTGCGCTTTCTGGCGTTTTTTCAGCTCGCCGGTGACAAAAGCTTCGGCAGCTTTGGCGGCCTTGTCTTTATCTGTAATCATAAGCTCTGCCAGGCGCGCGGTTTTTTTCTCATCCCCGCTTACCACCTGGGCCAGTATGGCCGCTCTCTCTTCATCCTCAATCAGGCGGGCGGCTACCTTTTCCGGGCTCTTTTCCCAGGCCTTTATCATGGCCGTTATCTTCTTCTGCAGGGCTCCATCATCAACCGCCTCGGCTGCAGCCGGGGCGGCCGCCTGGGCCTGAGTTGGAGCAGCCTTGCTTCCCTTATCCCCTACTTCAGCCAGCGTTGCTGCTGCTTCTACAGCTGGAGCCGCTTTCTCTTTGGTTTCAGCTTTTGCTGCTGCTTCCGCTGCTGGAGCCGCTTTCTTTTCGTCTCCGGCTTTCGCCATGGCTTCTGCTTCTGAAGCCTCTTTCTTTTTGGCCTTATCCTGGGCCGCCTTCTTTGCCTGTGCAGCCCGCGCAGCCTTTTTAGCCTGCTCCGCTTCCAAACGCGCCGCCTCTTCAGCTTCTATCCGGGCGGCCTTCTCCGGCAAGGAGGCCAGGTAGCTTTCCGCCTCCACGAAATGACGGTGAACTCCTACATCCCGGGGTGAATCACCACAGGCAATAGCCAGGAGTTCGGTAATATAATAAACCGGTATATCCAAACGCTGGTTAAAAGCCTTTTCCACCCCACGCCGGCGCATATCCAGGTTCATCATGCACAAGGGGCAAGCGGTGACCAGGCACTCTGCTCCAGCTTCGCGGGCATTTCTTATTACTTCATAAATCATGCGATAACCCACATCAGGCCGGGAAGTAGCCAGGGCGGCACCACAACACTCTGTTTTAAAAGACCATTCCACACTTTCCGCCCCCAGGGCCTGCATAATCAGATCCATGGAGCGGGGGTCTTCATTATCATCAAAACCGGTATGCTCCTGCGGCCTTACCAAGAGACAGCCATAATAACAAGCAGCTTTCATGGCTTTCAGCGGCTGGCTCACTTTTTCCCGGAGCTTTTCCAGCCCCACTTTATTTACTATCAGCTCCAATATGGATAGAGTCTGGTTGCTGGCCGCGTAATCCATTTCAATCACTGCCGTGATTTTTTCCTGCATCTTGCGGTCATGGCGCACCACATGTTCCGTATTACGAAAACGATTATAACAGGCTGCACAGGGCGCCAGTACATCCAAACCGGTCTTTTCTGCCAGGGCCAGATTCCGGGCGGGCAGGGCCAGGGAAAGAAGCTTGTTGGTATTATGACCCGAAGTAGCCCCACAGCAATTCCAATCTTCTATCTCCAAGAGTTCCACTCCCAGCAATTCCGCCGTTCTTTTGGTGGAAAGCCCGTATTCAATGGCGCTGCCATCCAGGGAGCAGCCAGGATAATAAGCCAGTTTCATCCTACTCACCTCCCGGGTTCTCAGCCCGCTCAAATATTTTCTTAATCGCTTCTCTTCCCTTAATCTTCTCCGGGAAGAAACTCAACTTGCCTTTTTGCATCATGGGCAGGCCCAGTTCCGCATCTTTGAACAACTGCCCGGTAAATAGATTATGCTGCAATAATAAACCGGCTTCGTAGGTCCGGCCGAAATTCTTTACCCCGCTTAAGAAAGCCCGGTTGAACACCGCTACTTTCCGGTCGGTAATTCTGCCCTGTTTCAGGGCCTCCCGGCGCAGGGCATCCATCAGGGAAGCAATGTCCACGCCCCGGGGACAACGGGCCGAACAGGTTTCACAGCTGGCACATATCCATATGCTTTCGGTCGACAAGGCCTCCTCCAGCAAGCCCAGCTGCAGCAAGCGTATCACCTGGCGCGGTGTCTGATCCATGGCAAAGCCCACCGGGCAGCCGGCGGAACATTTGCCGCACTGGTAGCAGAGGTTAACTTCCGTCCCCGCCTCTTCTTCCAAGTGTTTTAGCAATGCTCTATCTGATTGAGTAGCGGGAAGCAATTGCAACGCATTCCCCATTATTGTCTCCCCCTCACTGGTAAAATTAGCTTCTTTAAGCGAAAATAGCACTTTGGATACAAAATACTAGCTTTTTAGCTTTTTTTCATTACTCCATGCCTCATAATATAGGAATTATTTAGAGAATTCAACACACTTAATCTGGATATATAGTTCACTTTAAGCAATTCCCTGGGTCAGCATGATACTTTATTATAATACAAATATGCGTCATATTTATGTTAATAATATGTTAATAATCATATAATAACGGTTTAGAGAGTAAAAAGTATATGCTAATTGAAATATGATTAGTAAGAAAAGGGTGTCAAAGGGACGGTCCTTTTGACACCACACTCCTCCCCTGTCACCCATAATATATGCCTGGGCAAACGATTGACAATGCACTAGTATAATAATACAATGTACGCGAAAGGAGTTGCATTATATGGCTAAAACCACAAACATCAGCATCCGCATGGATAAAGATCTGAAAGAAAGGGCAGACGCAGTGTTTAATGAAATGGGGATGAACATGACAACAGCTTTTAACATCTTCGTTCGCCAAACTCTACGTCAAGGCAAAATCCCTTTTGAAATTTATGCCGACCCATTTTATAGTGAAAGAAACATGAACGCACTTCATCAATCTATTCAAGAGGCGGAGGAAGGGAAGTTTGTTACAAAAACATTGGATGAACTCCTGGCAATGGAAAAATGAAAATAAACTTTACGGAAATCGGATGGGCGGATTATCTTTATTGGCAAATGCAAGGTAAAAAAACAATGAAACGGATAAATCAGCTAATAAAGGATATAGAGCGTAATGGCGGCTTAAATGGGATAGGCAGACCTGAACCTTTAAAGGGGAATTTGACCGGGTGGTGCTCACGCAGGATAGATGATACCAACCGCCTTGTTTATCGTCTGCGTGATGATTCTTGGGAAATTGGCCAGTGTCGAGGACACTATAGTAATAAGTGATAAAGTTATTATAAGTTAATCTCTATAATCATAGAGAAGTTTTTGCTTAACTTTCATGAACTTTCATGAATAAAAAATAGAGGATGAGGAGATTATAATATCAGAAACCGGAAGAAGTCAGACTGCCAAGTCCCTGATAAAGGATAAATCTTCGCAGTAGTAAGTCTAAATTTTGATTTACATCTTTCGGTTTCTTTAAAAAATCCGCTGGTTGTTTTTTCGACATTGTTGTCGGTAGATCCGATTTCCAATGCTCTTAAAACGGCCAGCGGATTGAATTTTTCTGTTTTAACAATAATGGAATGGATAAGAGATAATAATAAAAGCCTAAGAGTACAGGTATGGTTATTATGCAATAATAGTAGAGGGGCTTCCCCGCCAGTAGCGGTCCTTTAAAAGAAGATAGCAGGGCCATAAGCGGTGTTGCCCAAAACTCTAAAAGGAACGGGGCATTCAGGCTCCAAAAGCCTGCATTTATGCCGCTCAGCAGCATCAAGCTCAATACTGTCGCCGGCCCTTGCCAGAGAATAATGCTGATAAGGATATCCCGTTTTTTGAGATTTTGGGCGGAGCGGGCCTCCAGGGCAATCAACAGGAAATAAAGGATTGAAAGAAAGATATCCATTCCCGGGTAGTAAGAGCTTAACCAAATAGCCGGAAAAGCAAAGAGCTGTATAATATATAGGCGAGAAACTCGAAGTATTATTTGAACCATCCCTCTTCAGCAATAACATCAAGCAGCGGGCTTTGGTAAAAGGCGTCGGGCGCTATCCAAAAATCAGCTTCCGGAGTAAGATTGATTCCTTGTTCATAATAGGCCTTCCACATTATTTTACTGCAATTCCACCACCTGTCTCCAGGCTTGAATGCTAGCGGATAAAATATTTTACCTTCCTGTTCTAGAACATAGTCAACGGCTTTCAACTTGACATCCTGAGGGGCCTTAACTTTTAGCAGGCAAATATCACTATAATTATTATAATGATCCAGGGTCTGGATAGTAATCCCCAGGTCAACATAGCCTTCTGCTACCCGTCCCTTTCCCAGATAAATGCCGGCATGGGAAAAACGGCCATACGCGCAATCCGGGTAGCCTCCCAGCAAAATATCACCCGGTTCCAGTTCGGCAAAAGAGATATTATTTCCGCAATTGCTCATATAAGCATATCCGGCATGGCCCTGGCAGGCGTTTTTCAGATAAGTGTACATGACCGCATCACTATTGCTGAAAACCGCCTGGTTTTGCGCCACAATACTTAAAACCAGGATGATGGTCAAGCTGGGAAATATTAATAAGCTAATCCAACTCTGAAATCGGATTTTCTTGGACACCTTTAACCTCCGTAAAGATAAAATAGCAACAACTATAGCCTATCATAAATTTCTAGCGGAAGGAAAAACGCCGCTTCCCTTTATGTCAATCCCGCTTTAAGATAGAATAATATAATGAGGTGAAATATGTCCCCTGCTTCTTTAATAGTGAGCGAAGCGAACATCAGTGGTGCCCGCAGGGTGCTAAGCGGTCGCCTATTAACAAAACAGGCGGCGGGTTCTAATTCCCCACCTCGTTGCAGCGCTGTGTTGAAAATGCTTAAGCAGTTTCTTCCGATGCTTAAAAAGCGAAATGGTAGGTTAAAATGAGAGGGATATTGCGCAAACTGGATCAGGGGCAAAAGCTGGGTGAAGATGAATACCATCGTTTGATGGAATATATTGAAGAGCTGCGGGACAAATCACCGGAGTCATATGGGCTTTTTTATGAACGCTATGCCCTCTTGCTTTATCAGGACTACTCCACATATCTGCCACGTTTTGTCCAGGGAATTGACCATTTACTCAACTTGCTTATGGAAAAGCCTGAATTATTGCCCAAATTAAAGGAACATCAGCTGGCTATGGAGCTTTTTCCACCGGAACTTCATCCTTATCTGCAGTATAGCTTTACTCAGCCGGCAGATAGCCTCTCCCTATCAATTCTGTTTAATTTCCTGGATAATAACCAGGAGCTGGTAAATCAACTCCCGGCAGCACGGAAAAACGAGGTGGTCTGTAAATTTGAAGAGGGCAACCCTTATAAAGAAGTAGGACTTAAAACTCATTTTGACCGCCTCAGCCGCTACTCATTTATTACCCGCTTACAGAGCTACCGCTATTTAAGCGCTGCGAAAGCGGCTTCCGACCGGATTGAATTCCTGGCCGCCGACCGGCTGGGAGGTATTTTTACTAACCGGGAAAAATCCATTTATTATTTTATATTCTTAAGCGAGGCCGATGAAATCAAGGCCAGAAACGCCTGCCGTTTATTGAATATGGTTTTCTATGGAGGTAAATGATGAGCTTAATGGCTTATAATGATTGGCCTTTGATTCTCGATAATTATAGAAGCGTTCAGGACTCTCCAGATCTATTCTTCTTCTGGCAGGAAGAACTGCGGCTGCGTCAACTGGGGAGGAATCTGGAGAAAAGCCCACAAAAGGTACTGGTGAAGCAGGCAGAGGAGCTTGATTTTCTATTACGCTCTATGTATTTTTCCGGGCAGCAACCGCAATTCTTCAATATACTACTGCAGAATATGCATCTTACTTTTGTTTTGCAATGGTTGTTGGACTCACCACGCTATGTCCTGGAGGCCTTTTTAGATTACCTGCCCTGGTATCTTAGCAGTTCCAGAATTAATAAGAGAAATCTGCTTTTCCTGATCCAAATTTATCAGGAGAGCTTTAAGGATAAGTTTAGAGCTATAATCAACACTTTAGACGCTGAGGCCTGCGGCTATATTGCCGCCCGTACGGCCAGTCCCGAGCTGCGGGAACTTATCAAGCTAAGAGAGGAAGAGTTAGAACAAAGCCGGAAGGAAAACTATTATGCTATTAAGCGGGAAGCTTATAAAAATAATCTTTATCCCAGTATCTTTGGTGATAAAATAGAGCTATTTGTACAAGCGATTGATAGTATTGAAGCCACTTTCCCCGAGCATTTTACGGAGCCCTATGGGGCCCCGCGTTTTTTAAGTTTGTTAGAAAGTGCAGAACTGGTTTTTCAATGTGGTTGGCCGGAAGATAGCCTGGCTATATTATTGGATGTATATGAAGACTACCAGCAAAAAAACCGCCTGGTTAAAATACTGGATGATGAGAACATTTACCGTCAGTTTTATAAAGTACTGCGACGCGTTATACCGGTATATTCTCTTTTATTTGGCTTACCGGACTGCCTGAATAGAGCCAAAAGCATATACCAGCATGCTTTCCCTCGTATTCTACCGGACAGCGCATCCCTGCAGTATCTTGCTGTCTATGAATCCGTGCTCGCAGGTCTAAACGCTGTCCTGCAGCATCCCCAATGGGAAATAATAATCAAGATAAGTCCTATACAAAAACAGCGGCCAAGCGAGCCCCCCCTTTTACTACCAAGCGAAGTAGGTTCCGGACTTTCCCCCCGGCGATGGATAGAACTCCAGGAACTTATTGAGCAAAAAATGGCTTCCCTGCCCCATGAAGCTTTTATTACTCTGGAATACCTGCGCTTCTTGCAGTTGCATTTTACCCCGGATAGGGAACAGCAACTTGCACAAAGACTTATGGCCGGATATCTCGCTTTATGGAAATGGCTGCCCTCCCCATTATTTATAAATCCTTCCCTGCTGGAACAATTGGGGCCACTGCTTCCGGCCAGTGAACGCACAGAAGCCCAAAAAATACTCACTTTTCTAGATGACCACGATAAGCAGAGCTTAAATAATGAGCTCGATTCCCGTCCTGAACTTTTTCACAATAAGGCAAAATCGACACTAAGAGAAATATTAATAGGTCAATTTGCGGGGGTATGGTAATGAAAGAACTGGAAATCAATCTTGACTTTTTTCTGGATAAACTGGAGTCCTTCCTCCAACAATTATTCCAGGAGATAAATACCGTAAGCGGAGCGCGGACCTGGAAAGAGGGCGAGCTGGAAAAAATGGAGAACCATCTGTATGAGATCAATTCTTTCTATTATCGCAGTTTTAATGAGCATTTTTTCCCAGCTTATCGTAGTGAGCTTAAAGAGGAATTGGCCGGCTTACTAAAACTCAAACGCCAGCAGGATTCGATAAAAAGGGATATAATGGCCAACCTGCAGCGCTATGCAAGGCTTTATAATCAGGTAAAAAACCTCAACTTTTCCCTGCAGCAGGCCCAGGAAAATTGTTTACTGGCCCGGGAATCTATTGATGAGAAAGAGAAAGAAAGGGGTATTGAGCTTTATTACCGCCTGCAAAAGACGCGGGACGCCATCAGCTATGTGAATGAGCTCCTTTACCAGATAAAGCAGCTAGAGCAGGATAAGGAAGCTATGGCCGCATTGAATCGGGAAAGCAGCTCCATTATTCTAATAAATATTCTTAAACTTGACCGGGATAACCCAGAAGAGTTGGATTATTTTTACCAGTGGATGAAGAGCATTCACCACTGGAACAATGTTCTCCTGGATTTACTGGAAAATCAAGAAAGCCTGCCCAGGAAGGCCGCCAAGTTTATCGCGAAATTTTCCAAGGAGTACCGGGAGCTCAAAGAACGGGCTCTCCCTTCCTTTAGCTTTATGGAACCCTATCCCGCCTATTGGCATACCCAAGAACTGGAGTTTTTTGATTTGTACCTGACATCCCTGAAGAACGGCGGAGTCCTCCGGGTTGTTAAAGCTCTGCAGCTGTTCTTGAGCGATACCTTGCTTTTCATGACAAAAGCCCTGGCATCCGAAGGCGAAAACAAGAACATTGGGACCGGAGCTTTAGCTATGATGGATTATTGCCACATAAAAACACTAAATCCTAATCTTAAAGAACTGGAAGAGATAATTTCTAAGAACTGGCAAAACTTGGACCACCTTATTAAAGAATTTCCTGCCCGGGGGGAGATGGACATGGATTATTTTCTGGAGCGTTTCCAGGAGATTATCAGCGACAGCTATCCGGCTGTTTCTACGGCTAAAAGCAGCCTGGGCTCCCGTCAGAATACTGCTCTGGCCTCTGCCCTCTACCGGGCCACACTGGAACTATCCTCTTCAAAAGCCCATATTGAGCTCTTGAAGGAAAAACAGCACTATGGCAAGGCTATACAACAAAGCTATTTACAGCTTGCTGCCTTGCTTTCCCAACATAAGGAGTGGATTGCTAATTTCAGATCTGACCTGGAGAGGCTCCTGGCACCACGCAATCTCTCCCGTTCCTGGAAAGACCTCTCCCTCCGTGTGGAAAAGATAAACCTGCAAAAAGGCCGGGAATTCCCCGAGGAATTTCTCTACCTGTTGGACAAGTACCAGATTGCCAGCAGAGTTTCGCCAGAACGGCCTAATCTTATACTCGAAGAGGAAGGTGACATCTTCATATTTAAGGTTGATGATCTGCAGGAAGAGCTTATCCCCTTTTTTGTGGTAAGTGCCGGGCCGGTAGATTCAGGCTCGGAATAATGAATTAGCCAGGAGTTTTTGCAGTAGAGCCACAAGCAAAATATTTGCAATAGAGCCAAAGCATGATTTAGAAATGGAGAGCATAAGTAATGCAACTGGGGCTGGATTTCGGAACTTCATATACCAAGCTGGGCCTGCAGCATAATGGGGAGTTTATTAATCTCTTGGGAAACGAGGACGAGGGGCAGATCCCTACGGTGGCTGCTTACCTTCCCTCGCAGCGCAGACTTTGCTTTGGTCCCCTGGCCTTGAGGATAGATGAAGCCGGAGCAGAGACCGCCTTTTTTTTCAAGCTGGCTTTAAAAAGACAGGCTTCCCTGACCCTGGGTTCCTACAGCCTGCCCGATTTGTTACTGGCTTTTTTTCGCTTCCTGCAACAGGAATACCTGGAGAGCAGGGGCATAAAAGCAGAATCTCTAAATATCTCGGTTCCCAACTATTTTGGTCTGAATTCTCGCCGTATTCTCCTGGAAGCAGCTCGCCAGGCCTTTGGCGTGAAAAAGGTTTTTCTGTTGCCAGAACCGCTGGCAGCCGCCCTGGGATACAACTTGCTTCATCCTCTCTTTCCTCTGCAAGGAGACATCCTGAGCATCGATATCGGCGGAGGAACCAGTGACTTCAGTTTTTTAACCCTGGCTCATGATAAGAGGGAAATGCTGGTAGAAACCCAATTTCAAATCGGCCACGATGCCTTCTCCGGTTCGGAAATCGACCAGGCTATTCTACAGCGCTTGCTTTTTCCAGCCTTTACCATGCAGACCGGGCTCAGGCTTCCGCGAGAATTTTATAGTGGAAAATTTACCTCCTCGCGTAATAAATTTCAATATAATCGCCTCCGGCAACTGGCCGAGAAGATAAAAATCGAATTGAGCCGGGAGGAATACTACCACCTGGATTTCCCTGATTTCCATGCCGGGTATTCGCTAAACCTGGAGCTTACGGCAGAGATGCTGGCAGCCAGGCTGGAGCCGGTTTTCGAACGCTTAAAAAGCTACATTGAAGAACAGGTTAAATTACGAGCAAAGGCTCTGCAGCTTTTTTCCGCTGATAAATGGCATATAGACGCCGTCCTCCTCCTGGGCGGAGCCTCGCAGACCAGGGGGCTCAAGGACTTAATAGCCGGCATCTTTCCCGATCTTAAAGTTATATGCCCTGAAGACCCGTCCTTCTACGTTTTGCGGGGACTCTGCCACTGGGAAAATGATGGTAATTCGGGTGCAACCAGTATTAAAAGTATTTATCCCTTTAACTTTTATATCGAACGAATAAGTCCCGATGGCAGCAGTCATTTACTGGAGAAGATTCCTTTTGATACGGCTAATTTAGAGCTGGATTTACAAAAACGCTATCCTATTTTCTCCCTGCCGCTTGATTCTGTTTATAACCTGGCACCAGATCCGGACTCGATTTTATTCCGCATTTATGAAGTGGAGGAAGAAGATAATCAGGTTAACCTGGAAAGGTTCAGCGGACAGGAGATGGTCTGGCAATGGGAAGGTCCGCGCCAAGAACTTCACAATTATTTGGAGCTATACCTGGATTTAAAAAAGTCCCGGATTGAAAGCGGGGAGGCCTTATCAGCTACCAGAACCCGCCCGCTTGACTCCAACATTTTATCAGGACTGCTGGCCCGACAAAAAGAAATACAGAAATTAATGGCTGATAGCCATTCTAACCCCCGCCTGGCAGAAGATTTCGGGGAACATTTAAGCAGGCTGGAGAAAGTTAATAAGCCGTATAGCAACCATAGTGAAACCACCCTCTATAAATTATTATACCTCCTCGATTTTTTTACCCGCCCCGGCAACTAAGCTAAGGCCAGCTATTGATTCTACTATAAAAAGTTAATATTCATTGGCTTGTATAAATATACCGCTCCAGCGTCCTTAATAGCGACCGCAGGGAGCATCAGTTGTGCCCGACAGGGCGCTTCGCATGGGCAACACCTACGGCTTGTCTCGCGGCTCAAGGGGTACCGCGCTAATCTCCCGTCCATGGGAGGTAGCGCTCTCGCGACTTCCTGTCGCTCGCCCCCTTTCGCCTGCTCGCCTTCGCCGGGTGTTGCATCCATGCTTCGCCAACACTCGCTTGTATATTTATGCAAGCCTTATGCAACAAAAGGGGTTTTTGCAGTGGAGTCATATTTAAATACCATATTCCCGGTTCTCCCTCTCCCCTCCTCCGTTTTCCTATTTACTTAAAATCCGGGATAGCCAGGATTTGCCCCGGGCTTGTTCCGCTTTCCAGAGCTCAAGAAATTCATCTATCTTTCTTTCCCGTTCCAGATTACGCTTATCTATCTTCTGTTCCAGCTTTTCCATACGCTGCTCCAGTTTACGGTTCTGTTCCAGCAGGGTCTGGTTTTGCTCCACGATCTTTTTAGCCATGGAAACTACTTCCATCATACCCTGCCCTTTATTCTCCAGCGGACTTATCGCCTTTTCTTCGCTCTCTTCAATATTCTCCAAGGCCATTTTGATAGCGGTGGTATTAAGTCCCTTGTTTTTTAGCTGCAATACCAACTTCAGGGTTTCCAGGTCAGATTCGCTATAAAGCCGGTCGCCCCGCTCATTGCGCTTGATTTTAAGACCCAGGCTATTTTCCAGGTAACGCAGGGTATATTGCTCTACTCCCAGTATTTCTGAAATCTCACTAATCTTATAATATATCTCCTGCACTTGTAACCTTTCCTCCCCTTACTTCATAAATTGTTATTAGCCTGAACAATAAAGCGGAAACATTGAAATACTAGCCTTTTCATCCTAAGAAGTATTTGTTAAGCAGCATCCAAGAACAGTTCAAGCCAGCATAATTGTTAACTTGATAGTCAACTTCATTCTTAAACATTGTGAACTTTATTGTGAAGCTTTACTTTCCCTTCCCAATTTATATGCTCATAAACGACCATTAATAACCCGTATATGAGCAAAGCCGTCCCTTTATAAGGACGGCTTCTTTTTTAGCGTAGTAAGAAAAGTACCCCCGCTAATGCGGGGGTCTTTTAAACTTTTTCTTGTTCTACTTATTCTTGGTTATTCTTGCTATTTTGAATACTCCTAAAGAATATTCATTTAAGCAGGGTTTGCCCGCTTCCTGGCTTACATATACTCAAATGCTTCCAGGGGAACCTCAAGTGCTGAGGAATCTCCATCCGCAATGATTTCGCAAACGCTCCATACATTGGGCACCACATTATGCAGATAGTACTTGGCGGAAGCTACTTTACCACTATAGAAGTTGTAATCATAGTGATCGGCTCCCAGTTCCTTGGCCTTCTTATCTGCCAGGACGGCCTGGTCAAGAATCTGGCGTCCGCAGTACAGCTGCGAGGTTATGGTGAGTACCCGGCGGGAATAAAGGGGAACCAGGCTGAAGTTGGTCTTGGCATAGCCGGCATAAACTTTCAGCATTTCCTGGTAAGCCTTCAAAGCCTTATCCAGTATGGCAAATTCCTTGGCCAGGGCTTCGTTGCCCTTGTTAGCCTCACAGAAGTCTACCATTTCCTTCACCCAGGCACCGAACAGGGATCCGCCCTTCATTTGCATCTTGCGGCCCACCAGGTCCATGGACTGGATGTAGTTGGTACCTTCCCAAATGGAGTAGATCTTCATGTCGCGGGCTATCTGAGCTACGGGATATTCTTCACAGTAGCCATATCCGCCATAAGACTGAATGGCCTCACTGATAAGCCACCAACCTTCATCAGAAGGATAGGCTTTACAGAGCGGGGTGGTCATTTCAATCAGATCGCTGGCAGCTTTTCTGACTTCTGGATCGGGATCGCGCTCTCTCTGGTCAAAAGCCAGGTAAACCCGGTACATCATGGCCCGGATAGCTTCAATATGTGCTTTACCCATCAACAGGGTACGCTTTATATCTTCATGATTGATTATGGCTACGCGTCCAGCCTTGGGATTGGTCAAGAGACGGCCCTGTACCCTTTCCTTGGCATTGTCCCGGGCATTGCAAAAGGCGTTGATGATACAGGACAAGGCCATATGACCGGTTTCCATACGAGCCAGGTTCATCATCTGGAACATCTGCGCCATACCCTGGCCTTTACCCTCATGTTCCCGCGGGTCATTGCCCAGCAACCAGCCGCGGCAGCCATCATTTTCACCAGCGGCCAGAGCAGCGGTAACGGAACCGGCTTGACCCATCTTGTGCTCTACACCAGTAGTCTGGAAATCATTGTCGGAGAAACTGCCATCTTCGTTTACCCAGTATTTGGGCACAACAAAGAGAGAGATTCCACCCGTTCCCGGTCTGGCTCCTTCGATACGGGCCAGGTAGAGATGGATGATGTTTTCAGTAAAGTCATTGTCTCCGGCAGTTATGAATATCTTGTTTCCTTTGATTTTGAAGATGCGCGGGTCATCGGTGGGGTAAGCCCGGGAAAGAATATCACCGACATCGGAACCGGCGCTGGGCTCGGTCAAACACATGGTCCCCGACCAGGTTCCATCCATCATCTTGGGCAGGAACATCTGTTTTAACTTCTCATCGCCAAAGCTCTGGATCAGATCTGCAGCACCAGTGGTTAGCAGTACATAAGGCATAAAGGTGGGGTTGGCGGCTCCAATCAGTTCCCAAACCGCCATATGCAGCATTTCCGGCATTACCATGGCATCCGGGGCTTTGTCTATGTTGCTGGTTCCCCAGCCTTCACTCTGCAGTTGGTGGAAAAGGGGCCCAAAGGTGGGCGGTGTGGTTACCTTTCCATTTTCAAATTTAATCGGGTGGTTCTCGCCATCATCGTTGGTAGGTTCAATTACTTCTTTACACATCTTAAGAATCGGTCCCAGAACCGATTTGATGTCATCTTTGGAATAATAATCGGCAAACTGCGGGTAATTGAAAACGCGTTCAGTAGGCAACCATTCGCCTATAATAAATTCAAAGTCTCTAATATTATTAATCGCAAAATTAGCAGCCATGTTTATATTCCCTCCATTTTCTAATAATTTCAAGAGGGTTCTAGTTTTTAGTTTTCCCCCTTATAGATATCTTCCTTACTAACCCAGCTTCTTTTCTAGAAAATAACCCCCATTACAGTCCTTGGGCAACAAGACGACTTCCCATCACCTCCCCCTATCCTTAAAATAAGCCCTCCATTTTTATTCACTGGACACTGTTTATATGGCCCAAGAAAAAACCTTATACACAGCTAAATACAACACTCCAGTAATTCCCAATGGAGGAGCTGAAGAAATATTGCATAAAAAATAGGACAAACTTAGTTATCTTTTATATTCTAATCTCTTGTGCTAAATCCCTTTTTTTTAGCAATAATTTTTTATTAACTATAGCATCCAGGAAATCCTGTCTCTTTTTCCAAAGAAATATGTCGTAGTGGGAATTCCTCAAAAAAATTATGCTCTATTCCGGGAATACAAAATGAAGAAGTAATTAAAGAAAAAGGTCACAAAGCTAACAGGATTTTAGCAACTTGTGTTGAATATTTTAAAATGTTGTCTTTTTGCAGTCTAATTATGAAGGAAAGGGGGATACAAGCCAATAATTTAGGATGAGACTAAAAATTTGCTAAAAACACGAGGAGGTAGTTATGTCAAATTCAAACGAAATGCATGTAAGCGGGCACATTCAAGAACTGGTTGCCAACCCGTCACCACTGGGGCTATTGGGACTGGCGATGGTAACCCTGGTAGCATCTTCCCAAAAGCTCGGTATTACCACTGGCACGGCCTTCATTATTCCCTGGGCTATTTTTTTAGGTGCCACTGCCCAGTTTGTGGCCGGGCTCATGGACTATAAGCACAATAATACTTTTGGAGCAACCGCCTTCTGTGGATATGGCTTCTTCTGGTTTGGCGTAGCTATGACCTGGATGATGGCCAACGGAACCATAGGCATGAGCGCAGATATCACTCCGGATATTCACCAACTGGGATTTGCCTTCCTGGGTTACTTCATTTTTACCGTGTACATGACCGTTGGAGCTGCAGGTGCCAACAAGGTTCTGTTTATAATATTCTTCCTGATTGACCTGCTTTTCCTGGGGTTATTTATGAACACCCTGGGATTAGGTGGGGAAGCCTGGCATGAGTTGGCCGCCTATTCTGAAATGGGTATAGCAATAATGTCTTTTTACGGCTCTGCCGCAACAGTGCTAAATTCTCATTACGGCTTTACCGTACTGCCGGTGGGGGCACCCTTTGGCTCCCTGGCCAGAAAAGCCGCCCAGCTTAAAAAATAAACGGTATCCTACTACATCTTACTTTAAATAGCTCAAAAAGGCAGGTGAAGAACCTGCCTTTTTTATTTACTCCCAAGCTGATAGTAAAGCCCAAAAAAGTGGGATATATATTTTGCCTCGTTATATGGTGGCAGGGGGAAGCGCCTTCCAATAGTAATTCGCCAGAATGCTGTGGCCATAGGTATCCTCCGCAGCAAAGGCTTCGGCAAAACCGCTATATTTATTGCGGTCAAAGCCTGGTGTGGCCCACTTGCCTCCCAGGTCTATCCAGCGAGGGGCACAGCCTCTGTTCACCAGGATAAAACGGGGGTCTAAAAGCTCTTTCCCTGCCGGCAGGGGCGCGGCGGTTGCATAAGCATAAAGGTGTTGAATATGTGCTTCCACTCCGTTGGCCGGGCTGTCAAAAAAAGCCCCATGCTTACCTTCAATAAAACGCACCTTTTGGGGATTGGCTCCGCGCAAATCTTCCGTGGCTGTAGCTGCCTTACCGGTAACGCTTAAGCCGCAATAATTATTCTGCTCGGGCAAGGCCAGTCCCCCGAATTTCCACCAACCGGTTTCCTTGGCTGCCTGGCAGAAGGCAATATCTCCTCTTACCCCGTATTCCCTTCCCATCTGCAGGTAGAGTTCAACCAGATCCGGTGCCAGCGGGTTGTTCTCCTGCAAGAGGGCTTTCAACTGCTCCGGTGTGGCGCTGGAATCACCCATTATACTTATTTCATAATCGTTATTAACTGCTGCCGGCTGGGGGGAACCATCCGCAAGCGGTGCCGGTGGATCGTTTACCGGTGTTACTGGCGTAATACTGGAGTCAACCGGCCGGGCCTGGGGTGTCATGACTATTACCTGGTAGTTGGTATCGTCCCAATCAACCTTCATACCCATTCCTTCAAAAGTGGACCTCAAGGGCACCATGGTCCGGTCATTTACTATAAGAGGTGATACATCATCCGGTTTAATCTCCCGGCCATCAAAATAAATCTGGACAAACTGGCCTTTGCCGTCTGCCGGCAACGAGGACAGATTCGCCGATGATGAACTGCTGATTAATACCCGGTAGTTTTCCGCATCCCAGTCCACTTTGAGCCCCAGTCCCTCGCTAATTACCCGCAGCGGGACCATAACCCGGTCATTCTTGATAAAGGGAGCAGCCTCTCCCGGATCCACCTGCCGGCCATCCACGAAAATCTTTACCGGCTGAGTCTCCGCAGCCAACGCAGGGAGAATAATGCCCGAACCTGCCAGGCCAAATAACAATGCCAGCAACAAAGTAAACAAAAACGACTTGCTTTTCATATAATCGCACCTCCAGAATAATTCCCCGAATTTATTTTAATAATTCCATTTCTATCGGCAAAATCCTGCCACAAGACTGAAAAAGCAAGCAGGATTTACATAAAACATCAACTTTTTGCAGAAAATATTTATTTCCTTCTTGATAAATTGACATGTTTTTCAGCTAACTTGTAGTATCGTATTTATACTATCCCCTTTTAATGAGGAAAGTAGGGAGTTGGGCCAGGGCTCTCCCCCTGACCTGGAAGCTCTGAGCAGATGGACGAAACGGAGTTAGCGTGTTTTATTGTAGGAGGTGGCAAACTATGTCAGGGAGAATATGGTGGGCTGAATCATCAATTGTCCAGGGAAATGGTAATCCTGCTGATATGGTTAAGAGTCAGTTTTTGGCGAACATGAGCCACGAAATACGGACTCCCATTATCGGCATACTGGGCTCGCTCGATTTGCTCGAACAAAGCGATTTGAATCACCAACAGGCCGCTAACATTTCCGTTATCCGCGAATGTGGGGAACAGCTTTTGCAATTAATTGATAATATCCTGGATGTATCAAAAATTGAATCGGATCTGGTCGCTCCCAATTTGGAACCATGTAATTTGGGCGAGTTAATTATGGCTACTGTCGACAGGGTTGATGCATTGCTAAAAAGAAAAGGGCTTGAATCCAAGTTGAATATTGATAGCCGGATACCTGCAATGATTATGCTGGATAGGACCAAGCTGCAACAGGTTATGCTCAATCTCCTTTATAACTCCATTAAATATACCCCGGAAGGAAGAGTAGAGTTAAAGGCAAAGATTCACCCGGGTAATTCATCCCGCTTGCTTTTTTCCATCAGCGATACCGGGATAGGTATCCCCTCGGGCTTTCTGGAAAAAGTATTCGAGCCCTTCACTCAGGCTGACAATTCTAACTCCCGCCAGTATGGAGGAGCCGGCCTGGGCCTTTTCATCTGCAAAAAATTGCTGGAAATAATGGAGGGGAAAATAAGTTTAAACAGCATGCCCGGTGTCGGTACAACGGTTAGTTTTAGCATCCCTCTAATAGAAGTAGATGAGACTGAAATTGAAGCTCCGCATGAATTAGATAGAGAACAGCTGGGAAACAGAGACGATTCCCTACTGGATTTTATCCCTATTCGGGTACTGCTGGTTGAGGACAACCCCCTCAACCAAAAAATCGTGGGCCAGATGCTATACAATTACGGCTTTGAAGTAATTATGGCTCCCAATGGACTGGAAGCCTTGAAAATTCTTCAAGATAAGCCGGTCAATATAGTTTTAATGGATATGCAAATGCCGGTTATGGATGGCTATGAGGCCACCCAGTTTATCCGCCAGCATAGTAAATGGAGGGATATTCCCATAATAGCCATAACTGCTCATTCTTTGCCGGGAGATCGGGAAAAATGCCTGGCTTGCGGCTGTACCTCCTATATTGCCAAACCCTTCAAAGCCCATGAGTTAGTACAACTGATGAAAGAATACATTAAACGGGATCTCAAGGAATCCGTATCTTCCCAGCGCTTGATCGCCGAACTCCTGCCAGAATTTCTCATACTACTGGATGAAATGATCGACGATTTGGAGGCAGCGATTAATAGTCGTAATATAGATAAGATTCAGGCGATAAGCCATGATATCAAGGGTACGGCTGGTATGTATGGATTTATGGATTTTTCCAAACTGGCTGCAGCCATTGAACAAGCCTCCCGAATAAAAGACCTGACAAAAGTAAAGCAGATATTTTCTGAGCTTTACCAGGAGGTTGAAAAAGTTAAGATACAGGTATCCTAGTCCTTTCCTGGATAGGCCAGGCCTATATTATATACGATTTCGCTTATCTGCCGGGGTTTGTTCATACTGTATAGATGCACACCGGCTACTGCATTTTCCAGGAGTTCTTTAATCTGCTGGCTGGCATAGTCAATACCTGCTTTTTCCATATCCGCCGGCTCTTTTTCGTATTTGTCCACCAGTTTCAAGAGTCTGGCTGGCATGGAGGCACCGCAGAGATAGATCATTCTTTTAATTTGCCCGGCGTTCAGTACCGGCATAATCCCAGGAATGACCGGGCAGTTTATACCCGTAGCCTGACAGCGCTCCCAAAAATCAAAAAAAATTCGGTTGTCGAAAAATAGCTGGGTGATTAGGAAATCCACCCCGTTGTCCGCCTTATTCTTCAGGTGGAAGATATCATCCTTTAAACGGGGACATTCGGGATGTCCTTCCGGATGAGCGGCGGCGGCAATTCCAAAACTGTCACCATAGGCGGCCCTTATATCACGAATAAGCTCAAAGGCATAATGGTATTCCTGCCGGCTGGAATCAAACTCCGGCTCATCTTCCGGGATATCTCCGCGCAGGGCCATAATGTTACAAATTCCTTCCCTATTAAGCCGGGCAAGTATATTTTTGATATCCTCCTGGCGATGGCCTATGCAGGTCAAATGCGCCTGGGCTTCAATACCATATTCCTTTTTTACCCGGGCAGCGATTTCCACCGTTCGTTCCCGGTTGCTGCCTCCAGCTCCGTAGGTAACGCTTATATAAGCCGGGTTCAGTTTTTTTAACTCCTGCACCGTGTCAAAAACACTTTCCAGGGGATAGGCCATCCGGGGCGGAAATATCTCCAGAGACAAAAGCGGAACCTTCTGCCGGTATAATTCAATAATTCTCATATCAAACCCGGGGTGTCAAGGGGACGGTCCTTTTGACACCGTAACCCCTGCCCTTTATCCCTTACTCCTCACTTTTCTTACTAGCTCCCCAGTGTCACGGGGACGCAATGTCACGGGGACGGGGTTGTTGACATATTGACATACTTGAAACCTTTGGTTGCTATTAAGATTACTGTGGCCATCACTCAACCAGTAGTCCGCTAAGTGTTTCTACTGTAAAAAGTTATTAATATTCATTGGCTTGTATAAATATACCGCTTAGCTCCCTTAATTACGACCGTAGGGAGCATCAGTTGTGCCCGCAGGGCGCTTCGCATGGACAACACCTGCGGCTTGTCTCGCAGCTCAAGGGGTACCATTCTGCCTCCGCCTTCCGTCCTCCGTATTTACATATTCGCTATCAGCGCATCGGCGAATCCGGAACACTTGACTTCCTGAGCATCCTCCATGAGACGGGCAAAATCATAGGTTACCACTTTACTGGCGATAGTCTTGCCCATGGCCGCAATAATCAGGTCGGCAGCTTCATTCCATCCCAGATGCCGCAGCATAAGTTCGCCCGACAATATCACGGAAGAGGGATTGACCTTGTCCAGGCCGGCATATTTGGGGGCGGTGCCATGAGTCGCCTCAAAAATGGCATGGCCGGTAACATAATTGATATTGGCCCCCGGAGCAATACCGATTCCTCCTACCTGGGCCGCCAGGGCATCTGATATATAATCACCGTTGAGATTAAGGGTGGCCACCACATCAAATTCATTCGGGCGGGTCAGGATTTGCTGCAGGAAAATATCGGCTATGGCATCTTTTATAATCAATTTACCGTCTTCCTCCGCCTCTTTCTGAGCCTGGTCGGCAGCAGCCGTCCCTTTTTCTTCTTTTATCCGGTCATATTCATCCCAGGTAAATACTTTATTCCCAAACTCGCTTTCAGCCAGGTCATAACCCCACTGTTTAAAGGCTCCTTCGGTATATTTCATGATATTTCCCTTGTGCACCAGGGTAACATTGCGCCGCCCTTCACTCAAGGCGTAATTGATGGCAGCCCGAACCAGACGCTTGCTTCCTTCTTCTGACACTGGTTTTATGCCGATACCGGAGCTGCCGGGGAAACGGATATTTTTGACCCCCAATTCCTCCTGTAGAAACTTCAAGAGTTTATCGCTTTCCTCAGAACCGCGGGGGTACTCAATTCCGGCATAAATATCCTCGGTATTCTCCCGGAATATGACCATATCGGTATCCTCGGGGCGTTTGACCGGTGAAGGTACTCCCTCGAAATAGCGTACAGGCCGAAGGCAGGTATATAAATCCAATTCCTGTCGTAGAGCCACATTAAGGGAACGAATGCCTCCTCCTATCGGGGTGGTCAAAGGACCTTTGATGGCAATAATATACTCCCTTATAGTATCGATAGTCTCCTGAGGCAGCCATTCTCCGGTCTGCTGGAAGGCCTTCTCCCCGGCCAGCACCTCTTTCCATACAATGCTTTTCTGTCCCTTATAGGCCTTTTCCACCGCTGCCACCAAAACCCGGGAAGCGGCCGCCCATATGTCAGGACCGGTTCCATCACCTTCAATAAAAGGAATAATAGGGTGATCCGGTACCTTTAATACTCCGTCTTCAACTCTGATTTTTTCTCCTACTGGCATCTTTCGAATCTCCTCCTAATTTTATAGTAAAAATTCATTAATAAGAAAAGTGAGGAGTGAGGAGTTTAGTTTATTTGCTGCTACATCTTACCATTCAAGCCCCTACTAAATCACTTTTCATGCTGGTTATGGCCCTCACCATGCGGGTGTCACTATTAAGGTTGCGGCCATGCGGGGTTAGTCAAAATTAAAGGTTCCGTATTTTTTAAAATGCTCTACCAGGCCCCCATCAGACAGGATTTTCAGCATTACATCCGGCAAAGGGGTAACAGCAATCTCTATGCCTTTGCTGCGATTATACAAGACCCCTTTTTGCAGGTCGACTTCGAGCTCATCCCCTTCATCAATCTGCTCGGTGTCGCATTCAATCAGGGGTAATCCGGTGTTGATACAATTGCGGTAAAAAATGCGGGCGAAGGATTTGGCCACTACCGCACTGATATTAGCGTTGATTATTGCCAAAGGCGCCTGTTCCCGTGAGGAGCCGCAACCGAAATTGCTCCCGGCTACTATGAAATCTCCGGCTTTAACTTTACTATAGAATTCGGGGTCCAGGTCTTCCATCACATATTTGGCCAGTTCCTTCATGTCCAGGGTTTTAAACTTGTGGCGGCCTGATATAATATAGTCGGTGTTGACATCATCTCCGAATTTGTGTACCTGTCCTTTTAAATCCATGCTTCTCCATCTCCTTCTAATCTCCTTGTTGCCTATTTCTATACCCACTTTGATGCGCCAGCCTTTGTTTTTGATAATACTATAGCACAGACTGTTAGCGTAGAAATTCCCGTGGGTCGCCGATTTCTCCCTTAATTACCGATGCGGCAACTGTAGCCGGTGAGCCCAGGTAAATAAAAGCACGATTATTTCCCATCCGGCCTTTGAAATTGCGGTTGGCAGTGGATATTACATTTTCCCCGTCAGAGGGAACACCGTTATGGGTGCCTACGCAGGGTCCACAACCAGGGGTTACCACTGCCGCCCCGGATTCGAGGAATATTTCTATAAGCCCCTCCCGTATGGCCTGAAGCATTACCTGCCGGGAAGAAGGGGCAACTATCAAGCGGCTCTTGACTTTTCTTCCCTTTAGTATAGACGCGGCAATACGCAGGTCTTCTATGCGGCCGTTGGTACAGGTGCCGATTACTCCCTGTTGTATGGGAGTACCTGCCACTTCCCCGATCGGGGCAACATTATCCACCGTGTGGGGCCTGGCCACCTGCGGTTCCAGCCGGGAAACATCGTATTCTTTTATCCGGGCATAGACCGCATCAGCATCCGCTTTAACCGGGGTGAAACTTTTTGTACTATGCTGTTTGACCCAATCCAGGGTTTTCTGGTCGGCTTCCATAAGGCCGGCTTTGGCTCCCATCTCGATAGCCATATTGCTGATAGTAAAGCGGGCCTCCACCGACAAGCCGGCAATAGCTTCTCCGACATATTCCGCCGCCATATAAGTGGCGCCATCAGCCGTAACATCTCCAATCAGGTGGAGAATAAGGTCCTTGGAATAGACGCCGGCAGGAAGCTGGCCGTTTAAAACAAACTTGAAGGTTTCAGGAACCTTGAACCAGAGCTTGCCGGAAATCAGGCCGGCAGCCAGGTCAGTGGAGCCTACTCCGGTAGAAAAGACATTGATGGCTCCATAGGTACAGGTGTGGGAGTCGGCCCCAATTACCAGGTCGCCGGGGACTACATGTCCCTGTTCAGGCAAGAGCTGGTGGCATACTCCGTCTCCTATATCGTAAAAACATATCCCCTGTTCACCGGCAAAACTCCGCATCTGCTGATGCAGTTCGGAGACGCCTTCCAGGGGACTGGGTGCGCTGTGGTCGATAACCATGGCAATGCGGGCCGGGTCAAATACCCTCCTGGCCTGCATTTCTTGAAAAGCCTGTATGGCCAGAGGCGAGGTTCCATCCTGCCCCATGATGAAATCGAGTTCGGCTACTACGATGTCATTGGCTTTAACATCCCGGCCGCTCCTGGTGGATAAAATCTTTTCCGCAATTGTTTTTCCCAAAGCAATCAAATCCTCCTAAATTTATTGATATACAATTGAGATGTCACTGTGCTATCTGGTTTTCCCATGCAGCTCTTCGTATATATACATCAACTCTTTGTCAAAAAGGGAGCGTTTCAATTCAATAGACATTTCCCGAACCCGGGCCAAAATTTGGGATGCCTCTGTATCGTCCAGCTCAATACTGTATTCACGGGTGAATTTCGAGCGGACGGCGGCTGTACCTGAATGCTTGCCAATTACAATCTGTCTTTCCAGCCCAACCTCTTCGGGGCTGAATACTTCATAAGTAAGCGGGTTTTTCAATACCCCATCACCGTGAATACCAGATTCATGGGCGAAGATGCCGGAACCCACTATGGGTTTGCTAACGGATAAAGCCCGGCCTGAAGCCTGGGCTACATATTCGGCTACTTCCCGGAATAAGGTGGTGTTATAGGGAAGATTTACATTCATCAGGTATTTGAGTCCCATAATAGTTTCCTGCAAGCAGGCATTACCCGCTCTCTCTCCCAGTCCATTGATAGTAACGCCGACATAGTTGGCACCGGCATAAACCCCGGCCAGGGCATTGGCGGTAGCCATCCCAAAATCATTATGCGTATGCATCTCTATGTTGATACCTACGGCGTCAATCAAGGTTTTGATATAGCGAAATGCGGAAAGGGGGGTCAAGGTCCCTACGGTATCGCAAAAACGCAGGCGGTCAGCACCTGATCGTTTGGCCAGCAGGGCAAACTCGGTCAGGAAATCAATATCGGAACGAGATGCATCCTCAGCATTTACGGATATATAGAGCCCTTTATCCTTGGCGAATTTGACGGCGTCGGACATCCGGTTCAATACATCCTGGCGCGTGGTTTGCAGCTTGTGCTCGATATGAATATCCGAGGTAGATATGGATATGGCCACGGCATCCACCCCGCAGTCCAGAGACTCTTTAATATCGGCGATTACGGCCCGGTTCCAGGCCATTATGCTGGATTTTAAACCCAGAGCAACTATCTCTTTGATGCAGTCCTTCTCAAACCCGCCCATAACCGGTATACCGGCTTCTATCTGGTCTACTCCAATCTGATCCAGGTACCGGGCAATCTGAACTTTTTCATCGTTAGTAAAAACCACACCAGCTGTCTGTTCTCCATCCCGCAGGGTGGTATCCACAATATTAACCCGGGCGCCTTCCTCCAGGAACCAATCTTTATTCATGCTTGAACGCGTCATTTATTCCCCTCCCCAGAATTCACTATTAAAAATATAATGTAACTGTGATTCCACTGCAAAAAGTAATAATTATGCATTAGCTTGCATAAATATTCCGCTCGCAGCGTCCTTAATAGCAACCGAAGGGAGCATCCGTTGTGCCCGACAGGGCGCTACGCATGGGCAACACCAACGGCTTGTCTCGCGGCTCAAGGGGTACCCGAAGGGTGAAGCATCCATGCTTCGCCAACGCTCGCTTTGCATATTTATGCAATCCCATGCAACAAAAAGAGTTTTTGCCATAGAATCGCGCTTATTTATGTTAAGAAATTCGTCACTTTAACTTTTCTTTCAATAATTTATTAACCACAGCGGGGTTGGCCTGCCCCCGGGTAGCCTTCATAACCTGACCGACAAAAAAGCCAAAAGCTTTTTCCTTGCCGTTGCGGTAATCCTCCACTACTTTCGGGTTGCCGTTGACAATACTCTCAATAATAGCGGAAAGGGCCTTCTCATCCGATATCTGTACCATACCCTTTTCCTTTACCACTTCCGGAGCGCTCTTGCCGCTATTAAACATTTCTGCAAATACAGTTTTGGCCATCTTGCCGCTTATAGTCCCGTCATCAATAAGCTGGAGCATTTCCGCCAGTTTCTCCGGTTTAAGCAAACAATCGGATATTTCCAGGTTGCTCTGGTTTAAATACTTGTTCAATTCGCTCATCATCCAGTTGGACACCACTTTGGCATCGGGATAGATTTTTATTACCCGGTCGAAGAATTCCAGGTAATCAGGAGTGGTCGTAAGTATAGCCGCATCATAATGGGGGAGGCCATAAGTCTCCACCAGTCTTTCCTGAGCCGCATCCGGCAGTTCCGGCATTTGTCGCCGTATCTCTTCTATCCTTTCCCGGCTGATTCTAAGCGGGGGCAAATCGGGGTCCGGAAAATACCTGTAGTCATCGGCTTCCTCTTTGCTGCGCATGGAGCGGGTGAGCTGTTTCTCCTCATCCCAGGTTCTGGTTTCCTGCAGCAGTTCCTCACCATCTTCAATGGCTTCCACATGCCTCCTGGCTTCATATTCAATAGCCCGTTCCAGCGAACGGAAGGAATTCAGATTCTTGATTTCGGTTCTGGTACCAAGTTCCTCTTGTCCTGCCGGTCGTACCGATATATTGGCGTCACAACGCAGGGAACCTTCCTGCATCTTGCAATCGGATACCCCAGCAAATAATAAAATCGACCGCAGTTTTTCCAGGTAGGCCCTGGCTTCACGGGCACTGCGCATATCCGGTTCCGATACTATCTCCAGCAGGCCTATGCCACAACGGTTGAGATCCACCAGGGAAAAGGGAGTGGTAGTTATATCACCCTGGTGCACCAGTTTCCCCGCATCCTCTTCCATATGGGCCCGGTTTATTCTTATTCTCTTGATTTCTCCATCCAGGTCAATTTCCAGATAACCGTTTTTACAAACAGGCTGGTCAAACTGGGAAATCTGATAAGCCGCCGGTAAATCGGGATAAAAATAGTTCTTGCGGTCAAACTTGCAATATTCCGGTATTTCACAATTTAAAGCTATCCCCGTTCTAATGGCCAGCTCCAACACCTTTTCATTCAGCACCGGCAAAGCACCGGGAAAACCTGCACAAAACGGGCAAACCTGGCTATTGGGTTCCGCCCCGAAAGCTGTGGAACAGGAACAAAAAATCTTGGACTCGGTCTTTAATTCCGCATGTACTTCCAGTCCAATTACCGTCTCGAATTCCTTACTCATTAATTCCACCCCCCGGAACCGGTGTAAGCCGGTGATAATCAGTGTTTTGCTCAAAGGCATAGGCGGCTTTTAACAGGGTGGCCTCATCAAAGGCCCGGCCAATAAGCTGCATACCCACCGGCAAACCATCATCCAAAGCACAGGGAATCGAAATGCCGGGTAGTCCGGCCATGTTTACCGGAACGGTAAGAGCATCATTCATATAAAGGGTCAGGGTATCATCAATCTGCTCTCCCAATTGGAAAGCTGTAGTCGGAGTAGTTGGTGATACTATGAGGTCAAAATCCCGGAAAACCTCGGCAAAATCCGCGGCTATCAATCTTCTTACTTTCATGGCTTTAAGGTAATAGGCATCATAATAGCCTGAACTCAAAGCATAAGTTCCCAGCATTATCCTTCTTTTTACTTCCGGCCCGAAGCCCTGGGCCCGGGATAGAGAAAACATATCTGCCACATTAGCGGCTTCACCATCGCGCCAGCCGTATCTGACTCCATCAAAGCGGGCCAGGTTGGTGCTGGCCTCGGCCGGAGCCACAATAAAATAGGCCGGCAGAGCATATTCGCTATGCGGGAGCGATACTTCTTCCACTATAGCCCCCAGTTCTTCAAATTTCCGCAGGGCTTTCATCACCGCTGTCCGGATACTTTCCGTCACCCCCTGCCGGAAGTACTCCCGGGGATAGGCTATTCTCATCCCCTTTACTTCCCCATCCAAAAAAGCGCTGTAATCGGGAACTTCGATATCGGCGCTGCTAGCATCAAGTAGATCCTTGCCGGCAATAATTTTAAGTATTAAAGCGCAATCGCGTACATTACGAGATAATATACCTACCTGGTCCAGGGAAGAAGCAAAGGCCGCTACCCCCCAGCGGGAAACCCGTCCATAGGTCGGTTTTAGTCCAACTATACCGCAATAGGACGCCGGTTGGCGAATGGAGCCTCCGGTATCGCTAGCCAGGGCAAAAGGTATTTCCCCGGCAGCTACGGCGGCGGCACAACCACCGGAAGAGCCTCCAGGGACCCTTTCCCAGTCCCAGGGATTACGACTGGGGAAAAAGGCCGATTGCTCAGTAGAAGAGCCCATGGCGAACTCATCTAAATTCAATTTACCCAAGAGTATCCCGCCCTTTTCATTGAGGAGCTTGCTGGCGGTTGATTCATAGCTGGGTACGAAATTTTCCAACATCCTGGAAGCACAGGTGGTTTTAATGCCCCGAGTGCAGAAAAGGTCTTTTAACCCATAGGGAATACCTTTAATTCCACCATATTCACCCTGCTGGTCAATCCTGCGCGCGCTTTCCCAGGCCGTTTCTTCACATAAAGTAATAAAAGCCTGCGCTTTTTCCTCCACGACAGCAATCCGGGAAAAAAGGGACTTTACAATATCCTCGGAAGATATTTCCCCGGCGAGCAGTTTATCCTGCAATTCATGTACCGTAAGCTTGTATAAATCCACTGGCGAAAACCTCCCTATATTATCCTGGGGACTTTGTACTGGCCATCTTCTACCAGGGGAGCATTAGATAGAATTTCTTCCTGGGAGGAGCCGGGAAGGGCCTCATCCGGGCGCAGGACATTAAAGACAGGCAATATATGAATCAATGGCTCTACCTCCCCGGTGTCAAGCTCGTTCAGTCTTTCCACATAATCCAATATCAAACTTAATTGCTCCGCAAAGGCGGTTTTCTCATCTTCGCTTAAGGCCAGACGAGCCAGCATAGCCACATGATTTACTTCTTCAGGTGAAAGCGCCATCAAGCTACCCCCTTGTCGCTTAAAACATTTATGTTCAATATTATATCAAATGCCCTGGTCTAAACCTAATAATTTTACTGGTAAAAGGGCATGTATACAAGGATACTCCTCATTTAAACAAGAACATCAGCAGCGGAACCAGCAGAAGACCGGGTAGCAGGTTCGCCAAACGGATGCGGGCCAGGCCCAGGGTGTTGAGCCCTATCCCAGCTATGATAATTCCCCCCAGACCGGTCAGGTTATTTATGACGGGATCAGTAAGTAAAGGCTTCAAAAACCCTGCTCCCAGGCTGATGGCTCCTTGATAAAGCAGGAGGGGAAGAGCGGAGAAAAGTACCCCTACACCCATACTGGCCGCAAATATCATAGCCATTATCCCGTCCAGCATGGATTTTACCAGCAGTATATCATAATTATGGGTCAAACCATCCTGCAAAGCTCCCAGGATGGCCATGGCGCCGACACAAAAGACCAGGGTGGCGGAAACGAAGCCCTTTACAAAGAGATTTTCTTCCTGCCCCAGCAGCCTTTCCAGCCTTTTCCCGGTATTCTCCAGCTTGCCCTCCCAATTCCTCCATTCCCCGAAAACCGTCCCCAGAGCCAGGCTGAGACCAACAACTACCAGGTTCTCGGTCTTGAGCCCATACTGAATCCCAATTATGAGGATTAGAAGGCCCATGGCATCCTGCAGGGAGCGGGAAATGTTTTCCGGTATTCCCCGGCGCAGCAGCAGACCAACAGCTCCCGCCGCTACAATGGCCCCGGCATTTATTAAGGTACCGGTCACCGCTTCTTCACCTGCAATTCCTCCCGTCACAACATTAAACTGACTCTACTGCAATAAGTTACAAATATTCATTGGTTTGTATAAATATACCGCTCGCAGTCTTCGCATGGGCAACACCTGCGGCTTGTCTCGCGGCTCAAGGGGTACGCGCTAACCTCCCGTCCATGGTCGTATAGCGCTCTCGCGACGTCCTGTCGCTCGCCCCCTTTCGCCTGCTCGCCTTCGCCGGGTGTTGCATCCATGCTTCGCCAACGCTCGCTTTGTATATTTATGCAACCCTTATGCAACAAAAGAGATTTTTGTAGTGGAACCCCTCACTCCTCACTTTTCTTTTCCCGGTGCGCCTAAGATAATCCCAAGAGGTTTAAAAAACCTGCCTCGTCCAGTATGGTCAAACCTAGTTGCTGTGCTTTGTCCAGCTTGCTGCCCGGATCATCGCCAGCCACTACATAGGAGGTTTTCTTGCTGACACTGTTGCTCACTTTTCCTCCCCGGCTTTCAATCATCTCGCTGGCCTGCTGGCGGGTCAGGCTGGGCAGGGTACCGGTAAGCACGAAGGTCTTTCCCTGCAGCAGTTGCTCTCCGGCCTCGATGGCCTCCTCCCGGGTATTGACCCCCAGGGCTTTTAGATTTTCTATGGTCTCCCGGTTTCGGGGCTCAGCAAAAAAATTAACAATAGACTCGGCCATCTTGGGTCCGATTTCCGGAATGCTGGTTAGATTCTCTACCCCCAGCTTATAAAAATCATCTATATCATGGATATGACGGCTGAGAATTTTAGCGCTCCTGGCTCCTATATGCCTTATTCCCAAGGCGGTAAGCAGGCGGGAGGGGGGACGGGATTTGCTCTCATCAATGGCTTTGATTAAATTGGCGGCGGATTTTGGCCCCATTCTTTCCAAAGCAGTGATCTCCTCTTCCCGTAAGCGATACAAGTCGTCAATTCGTTTTACCATCTCTTTGTCTACCAACTGTTCGATTACAGCTGAACCCAATCCATCTATATCCATGGCCCCGCGTGAGGCAAAAAAGATAAGGCTTTCCTTGAGCCGGGCCGGGCAATTGATGTTTTCGCAGCGATAAGCCACTTCTCCGGCAAAACGCGCCACCTTGCTGTCACAAGCGGGACAGTTTTCCGGGGGCATTATCACCCGCTCCTCCCCGCTTCTTTTTTCGGGGAGAGAAGCGATGATTTCAGGAATTATATCTCCCGCCTTATGCAGCAAAACCATATCGCCGATACGCAGATCCTTTTCCTTGACCAGGTCAAAGTTGTGCATACTGGCCCGGCTAACTGTAGTTCCAGCCAGGAATACCGGTTCCAGCAAAGCAGTGGGAGCGATGATTCCGGTACGCCCCACATTTATTTCTACGCCCAGGAGCCGGGTTTCCTTTTCTTCGGCGGGGAATTTGTAGGCCATGGCCCAACGGGGACTCCTGGCGGTTGCCCCCAACTCCTCCCGTTCGGCCAGGGTATTGAGCTTGACCACCACCCCATCAATCTCATAGGGAAGCTCATGTCGCTTTTCCGCATATTCCTCGGTAAAAGCCAGAACAGCATTTATATCCGCGCAGAAGCGTACCTCCGGATTGACCGGCAAGCCCAGTTCCTGCATAAAATGCCAGGCCTCTTGCTGTTCCGCTAGATTTTGTCCTTCCATATAAATGATGTCATAAACGAAAGCAGACAGAGCCCGTCCGGCAGTTATACGGGGATCGAGCTGCCGCAGGGAACCGGCAGCGGCATTGCGGGGATTGGCAAAAACCCTTTCCCCTTTTTCTTCTTTTTCCTCATTGAGACGAATAAACTCCTGTTTGGGCATAAATATTTCACCGCGCACTTCCAGCCGGGGCAGGGAATAGCGCAAGCGAAGCGGGATAGTCTTTATTGTCCTGATATTGGCTGTTACATCCTCTCCCACCAGCCCATCCCCTCTGGTGGCAGCATTCAGTAAAACCCCGTTTTCATAAACCAATGCAATAGAAACCCCATCTATTTTAAGTTCTGCCATATATGACAGCGTCCGGGTGACCCGGCCTACCCGGCGGTCAAACTCCAGTAAATCCTGATAGGAAAAGGCATTATCCAGGCTTAAGAGGGGAAAGCGGTGCCTTACCGGGGAGAACTTTTCCGAAGCCTTACCCGCCACCCGCTGCGTAGGTGAATCAGCGGTTATATACTGCGGGCATTCCTCCTCCAGCTTTTTCAGTTCCTGCATCAGGCGATCATAGCTGGCGTCACTTATTAGCGGGGCATCCAAAATATAATAGTGGTAATCATGCTTTTGAATCTCTTCCCTCAGCTCCTTTATCCGGGAACTGACCTCCATTCCTTTACCCCCCTTCCTTTTTGAACAATGGTTGAACGGTAGTTGAACAATAGTTGAACGGTTGCTAATCGTTTTTACCCATAAGTTAGAAAGTATGATGTGGCGGGGAATACCCCCTTATAATCACCGAACGACCCTTCCGTCTTCCGTCCTCCGTCTTCTGTCTTCCGTCTCTAATCTATTTTCTCCAGCGGAGCGATATCCAATCGCAGCATCCTGGTTCCCGCCTGAACAAATTCAACCACCGCAATCTGCTCCTCTTCATTCAGTTCGCTTATTATTCCCATACCGAATTTGGCATGCAGGACCCGGTCACCGGCTCCAAATACCGGTTTGGCAACCTTTTTTTGCTGGGGAGAGAGCAAGAGCTCTTCCGGAATTTCGTAGAGAAAACGCGAAGGAGGGTTGCTGCGTTCATAGCCATAGAGCAAGCGGTTCAAAGCATGGCTAAGATAAAGCCTTTCCTGAGCCCGGGTTATGCCCACATAGCATAGTCTTCTTTCTTCCTCCATCTCATCAACCGTCTGGCTGCGATACGAAGGGAAAACCCCTTCTTCCAGACCGGTAATAAAGACCACCGGGAACTCCAGGCCTTTGGCCCCGTGAAGGGTCATGAGCAGGACATGGTCGGAATTGTCAAGCTCGTCGCTCTCCTGCACCAGGGCCGTCTGAGACAGAAATTCCTCCAGTCCCTGACCCCCTTCTCTTTCAAATTCCACTACCAGGGAGCGCAACTCCTGCAAATTCTCAATTCGCGCCTCAGCATCAGCCGCTTTGCTTTTCTTAAGCTCCTCGATATATCCCGTAACTTCAATTACCTGCTCCAGAAGCTCCATCAACGAAGCCCTTGATGAGACCAAATCCGTTAGATACTTCAGTATGCCATGAAAATCCTCCATAGCCGCCAGCATCTTCCGCCCAATTCCGGGAATGGATTCCGCCTCAGCCAGTACATCCAACAAAGAAATCCCCCGTTCCTCCGAATAAGCCTTAATCCTACCCAGGGTTTTTTCTCCTATCCCCCGGCGGGGAACATTTATAACCCGTTCGAAACTCAAGAGGTCATTATTATTGGAAACCAGGCGTAAATAGGCCAGAATATCTTTTATCTCCTTGCGTTCGTAGAACTTGCGCGCTCCCACAATATGGTAAGGTATATTGCGATAGAGCAAAGCCTCTTCTAAAACTCGGGATTGTGCGTGAGTACGGTAAAAAACGGCAAAGTCCCGGAAATTCATATTTTCGCTTCGAAGCAGCTGGTTTATTTCATCAGCTATGAAACGGGACTCCTGAAAACTATCACCGGCACAGAAGTGTACTAGCTTTTCTCCCTGCCCCTTTTGGGTATATAGCTGTTTTTCCTCCCGCTCCTCGTTGTTGCAAATCACCGCATTGGCCGCGCTTAAAATATTGCCGCTGGAGCGGTAGTTCATTTCCAGCTTGATCAGCCGGCTATCCGGGTAATCGCCGAGAAAACGCTTGATATTATAGGGCTCGGCCCCCCTCCAGCTATATATGGACTGGTCGGGATCTCCAACCACGAAAATATTGTGGTGCCGTGAAGCCAGCAAACGGGCCCAGAAATACTGCGAGTAATTGGTGTCCTGGTATTCATCAACCATAATATATTGAAACCATCCCTGGTATTTTTCCAATATGGCCGGATTCTGTTGGAAAAGGCGGATACAGAGCACAATAAGGTCTTCAAAATCCAGCACATTCAAGTTTTTAAGGCGGGAATTATAAAGGCTGAAGACCCTACAATTCCTTTCCTTTATGAAATCGGGAACAGCAAAGCTGTAAAAATACTTCTCCGGTTTTTCCAAGCTGTTTTTTGCCTGTTTGAAGATATAGAGCAGTTCTTCCGGTTTGGTTTCATAGTCGTTTTCTTCTCTAAGTAGGGTTTTGATAAGTGATTTAGCTTCCGTATCATCAATAATGCTGAAGTATTTGTCAAAACCCAATTCCTGAATATCCATTCTCAATATGCGATTGCAGGTGGAGTGAAAAGTTTGAATCCACTGGCTGTTAAAATCGGGAAGCATCGAAATCACCCGGGAACGCATCTCCTGAGCGGCCTTATTGGTAAAAGTAATGGCCATAATCCGGTGAGGAGGAATTCCCTGCTTTACCAGGTGGACAATACGGCGGGTTAGAACCCTGGTCTTGCCACTACCGGCACCAGCTAAAACCATACAGGGACCATCTACATGAGCTACGGCTTCTTTTTGTTGTTCATTAAGATCAGCGAAAATATTTTGCATAGAATAAAAACCACCTTTTAAGTATCGGAAGAAACTGCTTAAGCAGTTTCAACACATTCTTTTGTATCCCCACTCCTAACCATATTTTAAATAATAACACAAAACTACTCTATCTTTTGAAAGAGAAGCTATACTAGATTAAAAGTGATTATTTTTAACCGGCAAGGGAGGGAGTAAGCCAATGAAAGTTCAAAGCCTTAATCTTCACGGTCTGAGCCTGGAAGAAGCCCGGCAAAAAACCAGGCAAAACTTGATCTGGTGCATGCAAAACGGGGTGGATGTGCTGGATTTAAACCATGGTAAAGGATATCATAGCAGCCGCAACTTTTCCGTACTCAAACAAGAACTGAGGAGAATGCTTAAATCCGAACCCTCCTTGAAGGAATTCGGTTACAAGGTAGTGTACGGGGAATCCAACCTGCCGGTAGCCCTGGCTTATGATGAAGGCCACACCCTGATAGTTGCTCGCGGAAAAGAAAAGGAATATATCGGCGGTTGGAAAGAGCAGGAGAAGAAGCAGCGGATTTTTTCACCGGAAGGGCGGCAGGAAAGAAAACAACGGAAAAAAAGAAGTAAATAAGATTGAGAAAGTGAGGGGTAGGTCCCTACGATATACCTATTCTATCCATATAATCATGGATCTGTTCAAAAGCCAGTCCGGCAATAAACCAAAACGGAGTATAATCCAGGCGCACAAAGCCATCCAGGCTGAAAAACGAAGCACCGCTATAGTCCCAGGGGCAAAACCCCAGGGATATTTTCAAGAGCCAGCCACAGAGGTATTCAATCCCAATTATGAGGGAGGCCCAAATAAAGCCCCGTACCGGCCAGGGGGCAGAACGAATACGATCATGAAAAGGCTCCAGGAAAACGGCCAGTCCATATATGGGAAACATCCACAGGTAGGTATGGGCACCCAAGCGCCATGAAGCGTTCAAGAGAGAGCCCATTCCCGTAAATAATATTTCCGTAGTCCATCCCAGGGTTCCATAAAGCAAAAATCTCTTTAACATGTTTATAGTATGTGAAATTGAAAATGAACTATGATAATTGCAATGCAAAATTATATCGTATTAAGCCCACCCCTTATAACTAGCAAATAAAGACAGGATGCTTTTGTGCTTTATGGCGCAATCGAAGGCAACCGGCCTTTGAGCTCTTCACCGTCAGTCAAAAAAACCCGGCCTGCAACCGCCTGCTTTTGGGGTAAGGCCAGGTAATTCAGTACATTTTTCAGCACTTGCAGCCCATTCCCATTGTCGGCAGTAAGTATTGATTCCGGGTGGAATTGGATTGCCGCCACCGGCATTTCTCGATGTTCAACCGCCATTGCCACCCCATCTTCACTGACTGCGCTTACTTGTAAACAATCCGGCAAGACGGCCGCATAAAGAGAGTGGTAACGCCCCACCCGGAACTGCCGGGGCAAAGATCTCCAAAGGGGCGAAGACTGCGAAACCGTCAGCAGTGAAGCATGGCCATGGCAGGGATAAGGCAATTCCTCCACCCTCCCCCCAAAATACTCCACTACCCCCTGCAACCCGAGACAAACCCCAAAAACCGGAATAGATCGTTTAATCGCCAGGTCAATCGTTTCTGGCAACTGGAAATCATCCGGGCGGCCGGGGCCGGGGGATAGGAACAGCAGGTCGAAATCCTGCCCTTGGCGCAGGCGTTCCCGGGCCAGAGGAGCCCGGGTAACCCAAACCTCAGCCCCCAGTTGTTTTAAATAATTGCTCAGAGTGTGAACAAAAGAGTCTTCATGATCCACCAGCAATACCCGGGGTGCTTGTTTTTCCAGCTGTAAATCCGGCACAATTAAAGGCCGCCGGTCAGCAGAAGCTCCCTGAATGGCCTTGAGCATGGCCGCCGCCTTGACCAGAGTTTCCGCCTCTTCCTCCTCCGGTATCGAATCCATCAAGAGGGTAGCCCCCACTCGGATCTCCGCCAGCTTATTCTTAATCCTTATGCTACGTAAAGTCAGCCCCGTATTTAGATCACCATTAAAGGAAAGGTAGCCCACCGCTCCCCCGTACCAGCCACGCGGCGACCCTTCATTTTCCTCCAGCCACTTTATCGCAGCCCGCTTGGGGGCTCCGGTTACGGTAACCGCCCACATATGGGTAAGGAAAGCATCCAGGGCATCAAAATCCGGGCGCAGTATTCCTTCAACATGATCAACGGTATGGATTAAATGCGAGTAAAGCTCTATCTGGCGCCGTCCGATAACCTTGACCGAACCTGGCTCACAGATCCTGGACTTATCGTTACGATCCACATCCGTGCACATGGTAAGCTCGGCTTCATCCTTGCCGGAATTGAGGAGTTTTCTGATCTGCAGCGCATCTTCAATGGCATCTTTTCCCCTTTTGATAGTACCGGAAATGGGACAGGTTTCCACCCGCTTTCCCTCCACCCGCAGATACATTTCCGGGGAGGCACCCACCAGTTGTTCATCGCCCAAATTTATGATAAAACCATAAGGGCTGGGATTGATACTTTTTAAGTTTTTAAACACTTCCGAAGGGGCTATCGGGCAAGGCTCCAACAGGGAATAGGAGGGCACCACTTCAAACAAATCCCCCCGCTGGAAAGATTGTTTAGCCTTTTTCACCAGAGCGGTGTAATGGCCTGGCAGCGACCGCTCCTGCTGTCTGCTCAATACTTCATAGGGGTAAATACCCTCCCGGCTGTATTGCGGAATATTTATTGATTCCCCACTGCTTCTAAAGCTGTAGCTTAGCTGGTAAGCCCGGGCCATACGATGATCCACCACCGTCAGCTCATCAGGCAGGTAAAGCAGCAAATCGCACTGCCCCTCGGGGCGGGGCCGCTTTAATTCCATGGGTTCGAACTGGTAAACCAGATCATAGCCAAAAGCCCCGTACAGTCCAAGGAAACAATCATCCGGATAAAAAAGGTATCTTCGCATCACCCTTATAAGCGAGAAAATACTGGCCTGCCGGCTGCGCTCCTCTTCCCAGCAAAGCTCAGGACTTTTTTTAATATTGCCCTCTATTTTATTCTGCTTAAGAAGCAACGCAGTAAATTCTTCCCGGCCGCGAAGCTCTGCATACAAGCCAAAGAGCAACTTCAGACCACTGCTTTTCAAAGCCTCAATGCAAAAATCCCTACCCTGAGCGCGCAGTTCCAGACAAGGATTGAGAAATCCGATGTCCCACTGGCTATACCTGCCGGGATAATCATAACTGCTGGAAAAAAGGGCTCCCTTTTGCCGGTCAATTTGCTGGATTATGGGCTCAGTAGCCTCGTTAAGTTCAATGCTGCGCACCCGGCGCTCTATATCGACTCCCCCCTCGCTTGAGTAGCGCAGGGAGCGAAAACCCGCCAGATGCTGGGAGATATTATTCATTCAGCTTTCATCCTCTCTCGTATCAAGGAAATGTCTTATCTTGGTAGCTTTTGCATGGTAAAAAAAGCTAATCAAGCCATAGCTCTTATCCTCTCAGTCAGAGCCGCAAATTGCTCCGGGGTGAGGGATTGTTCTCCATCGGACAAAGCCTCTTCAGGATGCTGGTGTACCTCAATCATCAGGCCATCGGCACCGGCTGCCATCGCCGCCCGGGCTACGGGAGCCACCAGCGAGCGCCGCCCGGTAGCATGGCTGGGATCCACTATTACCGGCAAGTGAGACAATTCCTTGACCAGAGCCACCGCCCCTATATCTACCGTATTTCGGGTCAAAGGCTCAAAGGTGCGTATTCCCCGCTCGCAAAGTATGACTTTTTCGTTACCGGCATCCATTATATACTCACAGGCCAGGAGCCATTCCTCAATGGTAGCGGCCAGACCGCGTTTAAGCAGCACCGGTTTGTCTACCCGCCCGGCCTCTTTAAGCAGGGAAAAATTCTGCATGTTGCGGCTGCCGATTTGGATAAGGTCACAATGGGCAGCTACCTGATCCAGATCGCGCGGATCCATAACTTCTGAAACCACCGGCAAGCCGGTGAGCTCCCGGGCTTGGGCCAGAATCTTTAGCCCCTCTGTCCCCAGGCCAGCAAAAGAATACGGGGAGCTGCGGGGCTTGAAGGCTCCCCCGCGCAGTATATCCACACCCATTTCTTTTAAAATCAGGGCAATTTCCAGGTATTGCTCCCGGGACTCTACCGAACAGGGACCGGCAATTATGGTGCAGTTTCCATCGCCTATACTTATTTCCTTGCCGGCGGTTTTGATTTTAATAATGGTATTATTATTGCTATCAGGACTACGGGACGCTAGTTTACAAGCCAGCATGATAATCCTCCTTCCAGGTGCCCGGCACCTCTCATTAACTCCTAACAAGCAGCAATGAAATCACCTTCCGTCTTCCATCTTCCGCCCCTTACCCCCACTCCTCACTTTTCATTAACTTAACAACTTAAGTGCCTGGCACCTCTTCTCCAATATTCCGGGCAGAAGGGCGGGGCGGGACTCGTACTCTTCAATAATCTGGGCCAGGGCGCTCCCGATTACTACTCCGTCTGCCTGCTCGCGGAAAGCCCTGACCTGCTCGGGCTGGGATATGCCAAAACCCAGGGCCAGGGGAGCCGTGCTTACTCTTCTTACCTTTTGCAGGTAATCCTTGATTTCCATCTCCGGCAGGGACCTGAGCCCGGTCACTCCGCGCACCGAAACGCAATATATAAAAGCAGGGTCTAACTCCGCCGCCATCTGTACCCGCGATAAGGTACTGCTGGGAGCCAGCATAGGAATCAGCTCCAGGCCCTGGCCGGCCAGTCTTCCTAACTCATCCAAAGGCAGATCCGGTACTATAACCGCCTCTACCCCCGCTGAGCGGCAATCCCCGGCAAATTTGTCCAAACCCATCTGCAATATGGGGTTGTAATAGGAAAAAAGGATAAGAGGCAGCTGGCAGGCATCCCGCACCCGGGCGGCAAAATCCAGCCCCCGTTTCAGGTTCAGTCCCCGCCTTACCCCCCGGTGATGAAATCTTTCTATCACTTCACCATCAGCCAGCGGGTCCGTGAAAGGTACCCCCAACTCCAGCAAATCACAGCCCCCTTGCTCCAGGGCCCGGATACATTCCAGGCATAAATCTTCATCAGGGACCGCCGCCATAATAAAAGCTATCAGGGCCATCTCTTCCTTTTTTTTCAATTCATCCCATCTATTTCTAATTTTCACTCCCAACACCTCCCAGCAAACGAGCCACTTCTTCCACATCCTTGTCTCCCCGGCCGGATAGATTTATGACCAGGCTTTTTTCTTCTTCCAGGGCAGCTGCTATTTTCAAAGCATAAGCCACCGCGTGGGCACTCTCCAATGCCGGGATTATTCCTTCCATCCGGCAGAGCTGCATAAAGGCATCCAGAGCCTCCCGGTCGCTTACCTGAACATAGTCCACCCTTCCTCTTTCCCGCAAAGAGGCGTGTTCCGGCCCCACCCCGGGGTAATCCAGGCCGGCGGATATGGAATGGGTGTCCATCACCTGCCCGTATTCATCCTGCAGGAGACGGCTGAAAGCCCCGTGCAATACCCCGTCATTGCCCCGGGAAAGGGTGGCGCAGTGCTGACCCGGTGCCGTACCGCAGCCTCCGGCTTCCACCCCCAGCAGTTTTACCGGGTCCTCCAGGAAAGGATAAAAAATCCCCATGGCATTGCTGCCCCCGCCCACACAGGCTATAATGCAGTCGGGAAGCCCCCCCTCCTGTTCCTGGAACTGCCGCCGCAGCTCCCGGCCAATCACCGCTTGAAAATCCCGGACCATCATGGGATAGGGATGAGGACCTACTACCGAACCTATTACCATATGGGAATATTCAAAACTACGGATGAAATCGCGAAAAGCCTCATTGGTAGCATCCTTCAGGGTTTCACTGCCTTTTTTTACTCCCCGGACCTCCGCTCCCAGCATCTGCATACGAAAGACATTCAGCCTTTGCCTTTCCATATCTTTGCTGCCCATATATACCGTACATTCCAGGCCGAAAACCGCCGCTGCCGTTGCCGTTGCCACTCCATGCTGCCCGGCTCCGGTCTCGGCTATCAGCCTTTTTTTGCCCATTTTGCGGGCTAGCAGGGCCTGCCCCAGGGTATTATTAATCTTGTGGGACCCGGTATGGTTGAGATCCTCCCGCTTAAGAAAAATCCGGGCTTTCCCTGCGTTTTCGCTCAGGCGGGAGGCAAAATACAGGGGCGACTCCCGGCCCGCATAGTCCTTAAGATATAATTGCAGCTCTTGCCGGAACTTCTCATCTCCGGCCAATTCCCGGTAAGCCTGTTCTGTTTCCATCAAGGCCGGTATCAGGGTTTCCGGTACGAATCTTCCCCCGTAGCGGCCAAAATAACCCCGTTCATCTGGGTACATCATTCCAAGTCCTCCTTCAGTTAAATTACCCATGTGTTATCACTACAAAAAGTAATAAAATTTATGTTTGATGTCACTGCAAAAAGTAATAATTATGCATTTGCTTGCATAAATATTCCGCTCGCAGTCTATGCATGGGCAACACCAACGGCTTATCTCGCGGCTCAAGGGGTACGCGCTAATCTCCCGTCCATGGTCAGGTAGCGTTCTCGCGACGTCCTGTCGCTCGCCCCCTTTCGCCTGCTCGCCTTCGCCTGGTGTTGCATCCATGCTTCGCCAACGCTCGCTTTGCATATTTATGCAACCCTATGCAAAAAAAGGGGTTTTTGCAGTGGAGTCATGTTTGCTTCTGCAAAAGGTTATAAATATTCAGCAGCTTGCTCCTGGACTATATTTATAAACTCCCTTATTTTAGCCGGATCTTTGCCCCCGCCGGGGTATTCCACCCCGCTGGAGACATCCACCGCCATGGGTCGCAGCTGGTGGATGGCCCGGCCTACATTTTCCGTATTCAGGCCCCCGGCCAGAATAATCCTTTCCTGCCTGGCTATTTCCTGCAAAAAAGACCAGTCGAAACTCTCTCCCGTACCCCCGTAAACACCGGGGCGATAGCTGTCAAAGAGATAAGCCCAAGGACGCCATCGCCTGAGCTGCTCTAGCTCCAAGCTGCCCCGCATGCGAAAAGACTTAATAACCGGTACGCTCACCTCTTCCAGGTAAGCGGGTTCTTCATCTCCATGCAACTGCACCATATCCAGGCGGCAGCTGGCTGCAATACGGCGCAGGTCCTCTACTTCCTCATTTACAAAGACCCCTATTTTCAGGATAGTTCTCCCTAATTTCCGGTTAATAGCTGCAGCCACATCTACTTCCAGCCTGCGGGGGGAAGGGGCAAAAACCTGGCCTATGGCCCAGGCTCCAGCCTCTCTGGCCGCAATCGCCTCCTCCAAGCAGCGGATTCCGCAAATCTTAACCCGGGTCATAAACCTTGCTCCTGCCGGTAAGATAAAAGTTCGCGCAGTTTGGCTCCGGGATCCGCTGCCGTTACCAGGGCCTCCCCCACCAGGGCAAAATCACAGCCGGCACTTTCCAGCAAGCGCAGGTCGCCAGCTTCCTTGATGCCGCTTTCACTCACCTTCAGGTATGAATCGGGTATCAAGGGAAGCAAATCCAAACTGCTTCTGATATCCACGGAAAAGTCCCGCAGATTGCGATTATTAATGCCAATAATTTTTACCGGCAGGTCCAACGCCATTTTTATCTCATCCCGCCCATGGGTTTCCAGCAGGGGTTCCATGTCCAGAGCTGAGCATTTTTCCACCAGAGCCAGCAGGCTATCGTAGTCATGCAGGGCGGCTATTAAAAGCAATAAATCGGCTCCCATTTGCCAAGATTCATAAACTTGCACTTCATCGATTATAAAATCCTTGCGCAAGAGCGGCAGCTTCACCCCGGTTTTTACCAGCGGCAGGTACTCTTTCCTGCCATCGAAGAATTCCTGCTCCGTGATTACCGATATCACCGCAGCCCCATTGGCCTCATAAGAACGGGCTATTTCCAGAGGTGAGAATTCCCTGCACAGGAGACCTTTGAGGGGTGAAGTCTTTTTTATCTCCGCAATTAGCTGCAGCTTCCCCCCGGGGTCCCGGCTTAAACTGATTTGCCGGCTTGTTTCACACCTGGCCTCTACCTGCGCTATATCCAGGGACTCCCGCAGCCGCTTCACTTCCTTTAATTTCGCCTCAGCAATGGTCTTTAGCATGCCAGGACCCGATCCCGGCTGAAGCTAATCATCTTCTGCAGGGTCTCCATACTCTTTCCGGCATCAATGGCTTCGGCGGCCATTTGCATTCCCTCCTGCATATTTTTCGCCCGGCCTGCTGTCAGTAAAGCCGCTGCCGTATTAAGGATTACTGTATCGCGATATGGCCCCGGCTCACCCTGCAGAACTCTCATAAGTAGGTGGGCACTGGCAGCAGCATCGCCACCCTGAATGGCATCCAATGAAAAGCCTCCTATTCCCAATTCATCCGGGTCTATGTCAAAAACCTCCAACCCATGTTCACCCACATCAAATACCCGGGTTTTTCCTTCCGGGCTGATTTCATCCATCCCATTAAAAGCATGAAGCACCAAAGCCCGCTTCCGCCCTAGCCGCTGAAGGGTGCCGGCCACTGCTTCCTGTAGGTTCGAGTCAGATATTCCTAAAACCTGGTAAGGGGGGCGACAGGGATTTAACAATGGCCCCAAAAAGTTGAAAATGGTAGCAATGCCCAGACCGCGCCGCAAGCCCCCCACCTGTTTGAGAATGGGATGGTAATGCGGGGCAAAAAGGAAGGTGATTCCTGCCTTGTCCAGCAACTGCCGGGCTTCATCCGGTTCCAACTGTACCTCTACCCCCAGTGCCTCCAAAACATCAGCACTGCCCACCTTGCCTGTAACCGCCCGGTTGCCGTGTTTGGCCACCGCCACTCCGCAGGAGGCCACCACCAGAGCGCTGGCCGTAGAAATATTAAAAGTGCCGAGCCCATCGCCCCCGGTTCCGCAGGTATCCAGTACTTCCATCTCACAGTCAACTATTTTGGCTTCTTCATAGAGGGCCTGCACAAAGCCCGTCAATTCCTCCTGGCTCTCCTTACGGGTGCGCAGAGCACTCAAAAAGGCTGCCGCCTTTATCTCGGGAATATCTTCATGCAACAGCATCCTGGCGGTTAAATAAGCCTCCTCGCTATTGAGATAATCCCCCTCCACTACGCTTTTCAAATAACGATCAAACATTATTCTCTTCTCCTCTCATCTCTTCTCTTCTTTTGCCCTTTTATTACATTACTCTGCTATTATTACGTCTTATTGCCCCATTCCCACAAGCATTAGCATTTCTACATCATAGTTGTTTATGCTTTATTAGATAGCCGAGTACAAGGCATAGGGGATTGATTCTATTCTGATAATGAATGAAATGAATGGTTTTAGTTTGACCGGATCAAGCAAGTTTATGGCCCGAAGGCCAATACTGCCCATCCTTGGCCAGCCAAAAGATAATTGGAAGCAGGGCTAATGGCAAAATGCTGGATGCTTGAGGCAGGCGAAGGCTGTCCGCCATAAATACGCTTGGAGATAAGGTGGAAGAACGAGCAAAAGCAGCCCGGAAACTCTTGCGGCAATAACTAAATTCCCGGTTTTTTCTTCTGCCTTTGTTCATAGTTTTTAAGAAAGGAAAATAAAAACCAGCACCGAACAATGTGCTGGCATAGAGATTCTTATACCGGCTCATCTCGTCACTCTCTTCTCAACTAATCTAATCTCATCTCATTGATTTCACTAAATAATATTATCAGCTCAATGGCAAGAATTTGTCAAGTAAATTTTGGAACCGAGAGCTCATCTTCCTTAGCTTAATACTCAATTCCACGCCGCGGGTGGCCATTAATATCAAAAGGATGTTTGATTTTTTCGATGCGGGAAACCAAGTGGGCCATGGCAATAACTTCCGGCGGAGCGTTTCTACCGGTTAAGACTATTTCCATACCGCTCGATGCGTTTCCCAGCCATTTCAGGAAATCCTCAAAAGGAAGCAACCCCAATTCCAGAGCAGCAAATACTTCGTCCAGAATGAGAATATCAATACTGCCCTCCCGAACTGTGTTCTGCGCCAGTTGCCAGGCCATGCTTGCCTTTTTTCGATCGCTATCCGTCAATTTCTCCGGATTAACCCAGCATTCAGCACATTCATCGCATTCCATAAAACCGCCATTAATAAGAGTAGCGTGGGGACAGCTTCTTCCGAAAGAAAAGACCTCTATACCCAATTTTTTAGCTGAGCGAAGTTCGCCGGCAAAACTATTACCCTTTAAAAATTGAATAACACGAATCCGGCAACCGTGACCGGCCGCGCGCATAGCCAACCCGAAGGCGGCAGTACTTTTCCCTTTCCCTTCGCCGGTATATATTTGCAGCACAATCTGACATCCCCTGTTACATTATCCCCTTGCTCTTCAGATAGCGGGTTATTTTTTTATCTTCAGCCATTACCCGTAATTTTCCTTCGTTATCTTTAATAATTTGCATTATCTCCAGCAACTGGTCAATCAAGCTGTATTCATATATTTGGACTGAAGCAAAATCAAAGGTTACTTGTAAAGGTTTTTTGTTGAAAAAACTCTGTAGAGCGTCTAGCAAAGGTTTAACATGACCACTGGCAAAACTCTGTTTTATGGTTACCCGAACATTAGCATCATGAGCCTCTATATAAAAAGGATACAAGACCTGTTTGTCCTCCAGAGCAGAATGCTGCGGGGATGCCGCGACAGCCTTGCCCCCAGTGGTCAGGGCCGCATTTACAACAGCAACAACCTTATCCGGAGAAAATGGTTTAATTATATAATTGCGGGCTCCGCTTTGGATGGCGGCCATAACCATGTTTTTTTGATCCATGGCACTGATCATGATAATTATTGCATTTGGATACTGGGAGATAATCTTCTTAACTGCAGCCACGCCATCCATTAGAGGCATACTAATATCCATGGTAATTAAATCAGGCTGGTTCTTTTCATACTCTTGAAATGCTTGCAAACCATTTTCAGCCTCAGCTATTATTTCATGTCCGGCCCTGCTTAGTATTATCCTGAGATTACGCCGTATAAGCTTGGAATCATCAACTATTAATATTTTGGCCATCGCAACCTCCCCTTCGTCAATGACCGATACCCATCTAACAGTCCGTTTGGCAAAGTACTCAAGAAAATTTTTCAAACCTGGTGACTAATAATATTTTCTTGTTCTTAGTAGCAGGAATATATATCTTTTTGAGAAATAAGGCCCAATCTAAGTCTACCCTCTTCAAATAAGAAATCACAGGTCCATATATCAGCCTGCAGGTGCTTGATAGCCGTCTGGTCGGAGTACAAGGTAACCGGGACTTCCATCATTACCAGTTCACTTATGCCAGGAAAAAGCTTGATGGAATTACCCAGTATTATGTTCGCACATTCAGCCAGAACATCTTCAACGAAATCCTCTTCCGCCCCGCTCTCGATTTCATCCATAGTCATCGCCTGCACCAAATACCGCCCCAGTTCTTCATCCGCACTCAGGATAAAATCACTTCGGATAACCCCTTTAATGGTAATAAAAGCAGTAATCCGGAGCAATTCTTGCCGCTTTTTCCTTTTTACCTCGGAAGAATGCAATAGGGTGATTCCAATCTCCCGGGAAAAGAATTCCCGGGCGGTTTCCAGCAGGGGATTAATTATTCCTTCAATATTAAAATCTTCTACATCTATCTTATCATGAGCGGGAAGCCAAAAACAAAATCTTGTACCCCATTCTTTTTCGCTGCTGATTTCTACTATTCCTCCTAGTTTTTCCAATTCGGCCTTCACTGCTGGCAGTCCCATACCCCTGCCGGAAATACTGCTAACCTTTTCTTTAGAGGAAAGGCTATCCGCAAATATCAACTGCAGTGCCTCTTCAAAAGATAGACCTTCTAAATATTCTTCATCACAAAGGCCCCTATCCAAAGCCTGTTGCTTTAACAATTCGATATCTATGCCTCGCCCATCATCAGATATAACTATTGCAATACCGCCATCTTCTTCTTTAATATCACACGAGATAATTCCATATTCATTTTTGCCCAGCTCCAGCCTATCTTCAGGAGACTCCAAACCATGGTCTATGGCATTGCGGAAAACATGCGACAGGCTTTTACAAAAATCATGATAATAATCGCTATCTACCAGCATATCTCCGCCAGTTATTCTCAGCGGCAGAAGGCTTTTCCCCAGCGATTCAGCCAGGCTGGCCACGTTTTCCGGATAGGAACGCAACAATTCCTTAAAAGGCCTGAACCTCAAGCGCTTAATATAAGGCAATAACATTTTGCACTCCCAGGGGGCCAGGCAAGTAATTATCTTTTGTTTTATTTCCAACAACCTTTGCTCATCAATTAGCAATTTATTATCACGTTCCAGGAAATCCTCACCCAGTACCTCTTCCAGTAAAGATATATCCTTGGCCATTGCCTCCAATAGTTTAAACGAATCGAAAAAATCCTTTATTTCTACTGCTGACATCTCCCGCAATTCATCCCGGCTGGCAGCTATTTCTGATTCGCAGTCATGTAGTTGATTAAAGAGATGGCTCATTCTCATCTGGGCAAAGCCACCCTTGAAAGTATGTATTTGCCGGTAAATTTCTGCTATTATTTCATCCCGGGGAAGGCCACTATCCAGCAATTCCTCTATGCCATGAACATAAAAGCGTCGAAAATCGTTTCGGTATTCCAGGAAATCATCTCTATTGGCTACCACCTTTACCACCATTTCCAGTAGCTCTCTTTCCTCCTCCATCTGCTTTTCCAGGCAGCGTTTTTCCGTAATATCAGTAATGATAAGCATCATACTTCGATTTTCTTGCTGATGCTGGTCAGAAATCACTTTATACTCCAGCCGTATATGGCGGCCATTTATCATAAGCTCTTCCGGCAAAAGGGAAAGGTAAACACCCCTGCGGTACTCATCTTTTTCTTCAAGTGTGGTTTGAAGAGCATTCTCCATAAACTGTCTTTCGGCTTCATCACCGGGAAATATTACCATAGGGAAATATTGCCCCGCTACGTCATAAGCGAATATCCGCTTACATTCCGAACTATACTCTTGATTAACCTGCAAATTAGAGCCAAATGAAAGAAAACCCTGTCCGGCATTGTCCAAAAGATTCCTGATAGCTACCGTTCTCTCTTCAACTCTTCGTTCCAGTCCGACATTGTATTCCTGGATGATATCCGCCATGCGGTTAAAATTATTACTCAGCTCACCCACTTCATCGGTGGAAGTAACCGGGGAACGTGCAGAAAAATCCTTATCCGCAAAACGCCCTACGGCTTGATGCAGGTCTTCAATAGGACGGAGCAAGCTGCGCACCACCGGAAGTATTATGATAAAGCCGATAAAGAGGGAAATGGCCAGAGCCAGGGCAAAACCATACCATAACTTTTTCAGGGGTCCGAAATATTCCGAATGTGGGATAGCAATACCAAAGGTCCATCCAGTCTCCTTGATTTCGCTTAAAGCAAAGCACCTCTTGCTATTATCGTAATCCTTTAGTTCAATAATCGGGTAGCGTCCCTCCTGGATTCGCTCTGTTAGCGGGCGATACAAACCCTGCATAACCTGGGAAGCATTTCTTGATTCCGAGGCCAGCGGCTGAAAATCCGGATGGGGATGAACTATAAAATTGTAGCGATCATCCAGCAAAAAACTATAGTGTTTTTTATCAATATGTACATCTTGAGCCAATTTCATTACATCAGTAAGCAGTATATCCGCAGCCAACACTCCCAGCAGCTTGTCGCCATCTCTTATCGGCTCGGCCAGAGTAATAACCATTTCTTTGGTGTCGGCATCCAGATAAGGAGTTATGTAGACTAATTTGTTGTTTATTACCGCTTCTTTATACCATTCCCGCTTACTTGCCTCATAATCTTCCGGTGGAACCCATCCGGTAGCACAAACCATTTTCCTATTACTATCAGCAAAGCCGATATAATAATCTATGACACATGAATCGCAGCGTTGGAATTTTTCCAAGAGGTAAAGAGATAGGTATTCGTCGGAAAAGCCCCGGTTTATTTCGATATCCTGGGACATAGCGTGCAGAACCCCCGCTTGCTGCATAAACCAGTTATTCAGCTCGGAAGCATACCTGCTTACGGCTTCATGAGCTACCTGGTTGGTCTCCTCTCTGACCAGGATATAAGAATTATAGTAGCTAACCAGGGATACTACTAACAAGCAGCAAAAACAAACAGTAAATACTACTATAATAAATCTGCTTTTTAAGCTATTGCGCATGAACACCGTTATCCCTGCCCTCTGTTAATTTTAACTCAACAAATTTGATTACCTAGAGGCATTTCCCCTTCTTTCTCCATTATTATGCTTTTTCCCTGCTTCCTTACCGCTTTTCCCTCCACTCCAGAAAATAATTAATTCCTGGCAACGAGTCTTCCACGGAAAAACCGCAGTACCATCGGCGCTGGAGAGCTTAACTGCCGTGTTCGGCAACGGTGACGATGTCTCGCCTAGTGTCGGCAAATAGAAGCCCGCAGGGCTGACTGGCGACTATGGGAACGGGTGTGTTGCATAAGGTTTGTATAAATATTCAAGCGAGCGTTGGCGAAGCATGGATGCAACAACCGGCGAAGGCGAGCAGGCCAAAGGGGGCGAGCGACAGGAAGTCGCGAGAGCGCCATCTCCCATGGACGGGAGATTGGCGCTGTACCCCTTGAGCCGCGAGACAAGCCGCTGGTGTTGCCCATGCGTAGACTGCGAGCGGTATATTTATGCAAACCGTAGTAGAATCAATTACAGCCCCAGAAAATAATTAATTCCTGGCAACGACCTACTCTTCCACGGAAAAACCGCAGTACCATCGGCGCTGGAGAGCTTAACTGCCGTGTTCGGGATGGGAACGGGTGTGGCCTCTCCGCCATTGTCACCAGGAAATTTTATTGCTTTATCAAATTCTTTGGAAACTGCCGGGGAAAGAAAGTTCTTAAGGTCAAGACCTCGATCTATTAGTACCGGTCAGCTTAATGCATCACTACACTTACACACC
>NZ_BBQT01000010.1 GCF_001570625.1 Syntrophomonas wolfei subsp. methylbutyratica
TTCTCCATTTACACCCCTTTTTCCTTCAAAAGAAAAAAACCAGGTTTAAAACCCGGTAATTAATCTATGACTCTACTGCAAAAACCCCTTTTGTTGCATGAGGGTTGCATAAATATACAAAGCGAGCGTTGGCGAAGCATGGATGCAGCACCCTGCGGGTACTCCTGATGTTCCATCCTTCGGATGTCACTATTAAGGTTGCACCGGCAAAGGCGAGCAGGCGAAAGGGGGCGAGCGGCAGGACGTCGCGAGAGCGCTATCACCCTGCGGGTACTCCTGGTGTTCCACCCTGCGGGTGTCACTATTAAGGTTGTGACCAGGATGGGAGATTAGCGCGGCACCCCTTGAGCCACGAGACAAGCCGCAGGTGTTGCCCATGCGAAGCGCCCTGTCGGGCACAACTGATGCTCCCTGCGGTCGCTATTAAGGACGCTGGAGCGGTATATTTATGCAAGCTAATGCATATTTATAACTTTCTGCAGTGACATCATCTATTAGCAATATTTTATTTTATTATTTTTTACTCGCCGACCTGGATTTCCGGGCCATGCGGTTCAAATCTATGCGCTTTCCTTCTACCAAATAAACCACCATTTCCGCCAGATTGGTGGCGTGGTCGCCAATCCTTTCGATATGACCGGCAACCAGCAACAGCGAAGTAGCCTGGGGAATGTTTTTGGGATCTTGCATCATATAAGACAGAAGTTCGCGAAAAATCTGGTCGTAGAGGTTGTCTATTTCCTCTTCCAGGGGAATAAGACTCATGGCCAGGTTTACATCATGATTAACAAAGGCTTTTAGAGCCTTTTCCAGCATCTTTTGCACAATAGCGGCCATACGGGGTATATCAATCAGGGGCTTTATATAAACCTGATCATAAAGATCTATGGTCAGGTGAGCAATATCTTCGGCATGGTCGGCCATTCGCTCAATATCCACGATTATTCTCAAGGCCGTCCCTATCAGGCGCAAATCGCTGGCCATGGGTTGTTTTAGCGCCAGTATGCCCAAAGATTTTTTCTCAATATCCATTTCCATCTGATCAATGAGATCATCATGGGCAATTACCTCCCTGGCCAATTCCAGGTTTTTCTCCACCAGGGATTTGACTGCCTTATACAATTGCTCTTCTAAAAGTCTTCCCATTTTTAGGATTTCCTCTTTGAGCTTTTCCATTTCACAGGCCAGGGTTTCATTTATCATTTTTCAAATCCTCTTTCGTTTTACTAATCCACATAAAAAACCATAAACATATGCTTGACTCCACTGCAAAAACCCTTTTGTTGCATAAGGATTGCATGAATATGCAAAAGTTTTTTCCGTCCTCCGTCTTTCGTCCTATCCAAAACGTCCGGTAATATAATCTTCTGTTTTGTTATGGCGGGGATTGAGAAATAATTCCTCCGTCCGGTTGAATTCCAGCATGCAACCATGAAGGAAAAAACCAGTATAATCGGAAACTCTCGCTGCTTGCTGCATATTATGAGTTACTATCACTATAGTGTAACGAGTTTTCAGAATAGCAATCAATTCTTCCAAACGGGCGGTGGAAATGGGGTCCAGAGCGGAGGCCGGCTCATCCATTAGTATAACTTCGGGCTGCACCGCCAGCACCCGGGCAATGACCAAACGTTGCTGTTGCCCCCCCGACATCTGGTTGGCCGGGGCAACGAGCCTGTCTTTGACTTCATCCCAGAGGTTGGCCGATTGCAGACTCCGGCAGACTATTTCATCCAGCTCGCTGCGCTTCTTTATCCCATGAATTCGTGGTCCATAGGCCACATTTTCGTAAATGGACATGGGAAAGACCGCCGGTTTCTGAAAAACCATCCCGACTTTCTTGCGCAGTTCCACCACGTTTATTCCTTTTTCGTAAATAGCTGAATCATCCAAAAAGACTTCGCCACTGATACGGCTGCCCTCAATCAATTCATTCAAGCGGTTTAAGGAACGTAAAAAGCTGGACTTGCCGCAGCCTGAAGGGCCAATCAAAGCCGTTACCCGGTTTTCTTCTATATCCATATTAATATTATATAGAGCCTGAAAATTGCCGTAAAATAGGTTAAGTTCCCGGCTTTTCATCTTAATAGCCTTTTCCACTTCATTTACCTCCGAGTTACCCGCCGTTGTGAGATAAAAGGCTCATACTACGGTTGGCCAGGTAATTTATAAATAGTAGCAAAATAATTATTAAAAAGGCAGTTCCAAAAGCTCTTTCCATGGAAAGTCCCTCCATGGCCAGCATGTATAAATGTACGGACATGCTTCGGGCCGGATCTGCCGGGCTCAAAGGCATGCCCAGGGAAGTACCCGCAGTCAATAGAACCGCCGCGGTCTCTCCAATAGCCCGTCCCAGCGCAAGAATCATACCAGTAACAATACCGGGAATGGCCGCCGGTATAACGATTTTTCTAATCGTCTGCCACTTGCTGGCACCCAGGGCCAGGCTGTTTTCCCGGTACTCCCGGGGCACGCTCAGTATAGCTTCTTGCGCGGTCCTGGTTATAGTAGGCCAAACCATAATAGCCAAAGTCAGGCTTCCAGACCATATGGACCAGCCCAGCTTCAAATAAATTACAAAAAACACAAACCCGAAGAGACCATAAATAATAGAAGGTATGGCCGCCAGAGTTTCAGCGGTGAGTGTGACCAGGTAAGCAAAGTAGCTTTCCTTCTGGGCATATTCCTCCAGGTGAATAGCAGTACCAACCCCCAGCGGCGCGGCAATGGCCAGAGACAAGACCGTAAGGTAGAGGGTTCCCACTATGGTGCTGGAAATCCCTCCCTCTTTGCCGGCTCGCCTGGGGGCTTGCATTATGAAATCCAGGTTAATCATAGCCAGGCCTTTATAAACAATGTAGCCCACGATTGCCAATAGAATCCCAATAATTATGAGAGCTGACAAGTATAACAGGCAAGTCAACGCTTTTTCCCCTATCCTAGTTCCCGGCATAGCGTTTTCCCGCCCTTCTAATAAAGTTAAGCAGCAGATTAAGCAAGAGAATGAAAATAAAGAGTATAGCACCGGTCGCGAATAGGGCTGCCTGGTGGTCTCCGGCAGCGTAGCCCATTTCCAGCACGATGTTGCTGGTCATGGTTCTTAGCGGCGCGAGCAGGCTATCCGGTATTATAGCAGCGTTCCCGGTTACCATCACCACAGCCATTGTTTCCCCAATGGCCCGGCCCATAGCCAAAACTACAGCGGTAATAATACCTGAACTGGCGGCCGGGAGTATAAGCCGGCCAATAGTTTGATAATGGCTGGCTCCGAGGGCTAGCGAGCTTTCTTTGTATACAAGGGGTACCGCTTGGATAGCATCCCGGGAAATATTAATTATAGTAGGCAATATCATTATCCCCAGAATAATAGCTCCGGCCAGAACACTCATCCCAGTTCCCCCCAGGTAATTGCGAATAAGCGGTACAATGATCACCAACCCGAAAAAACCGTAGACTACCGAAGGAATACCCGCTAAAAGACTGACCATACGGGTCATTATTCTACCTACCGGCGGCGGAGCTATCTCAGCCATAAAGATCGCCGTTAAAAGCCCCAGTGGTACTGCCCAGGCTAAAGATGCCGAGGTAAGCAGCAAAGAGCCGACAAACATAGCACCGATGCCAAATTTCCCCTGGATGGGCTTCCATTCCAAAGAAAACAGGAAATCTCCTAAACCCACCGAGGCTATCAGCGGAACCCCACGGGAAAATATAAATACGCTTATGAGCAACAAAGCCATGATAGATACGACTGCGCTGAGCATCAAGAGCTTTTCCACCAGGATTTCGGGAATAAATCTTGCTTTGCTTTTTCGGAGAATGACCAGTATCCGCTCCCATCTCCCGGCTTTAGCTTGAAGGATTTGCGATTTCTCCTCACGATTATTATGCTGTTTTACGGCAGTGATTTTTCCTTCAATTATGCCATTCATTTAGATAAGCTCACCTGCTTCAAAAATACTTCGCTATTTTATGCTGATAGCACCTTCATTGCCCAGTATGTTCTGCCCTTCATCGCTGAGAACGAATTCAATAAAAGAATCGGCTATTTTATTATCCGAAGCGGTCCGGGTTAAGTAAATAAAAGGCCGGGAGATTTTGTAGCTGCCGTTTTTGACATTGTCAACAGCAGGGAGGACTCCGTCAATTTTCAGAGCCTTGACATCTTGATTGACTGCCGCCAGTGAAATAAAACCAATCGCATTCTTGTCCCCGGCAACTGTGGTTCTGACTGCACCGGTGGAGTTTTGAATCAAGGACTTGGCAAAAATATCCTGCTTGTTCATGACAATCTCTTCGAAAGCTCCCCTGGTTCCGGAACCTTCTTCTCGACAGACTATGCTTATGGGAGCATCAGCCCCGCCCAGTTCCTTCCAGTTGGCAATATTGCCCAGGTAAATATTTCTCACATCCTCCATCTTTAATTCACCAAGCCGGTTGGAGGGATGAACCACAATTGCTATGGCATCCAGGGCTATGGTCGTCTCTTTTAAACCCGCCTTTTTTTCTTCATCCTTAAGTTCCCTCGAACTGGCACCTATATCGGCAGCTCCGCTGATGGCGGTTTCGATTCCCTGGCTGGATCCTCCGCCCTGAACATTAATCTTTACGCCTGGGTTTTTGCTCTGGAATTCTTCCGCTAAAACTTCAGTGAAAGGTTGGACTGAGGTTGAGCCCGCAATAGTAATAGAGCCTTGGAGTTCATCATTTCCCCCGTTCTTGACCCCGGATTCCGGTTCCGACAGGTTTTTACTGCAGGCGCTGGTAAAAACCAGGGCTAAAAGCAATAATCCCAGTATGATAAAACTTCCTACCCTTCTCAACTTCTCTGAATACATTTTTTACATTCCTCCTTATTGAAGATATTGATGCACCAATTCTAACTTCCATGCTATCAGCATATTGTTAAGAATGGCCTTTACATAAAATAAATTTTGTCATTAAGAAGTGTAAATATTGTGTAAATATTTTAAAATGCGGTTTTGCCATAAAAAAATGAGGGTATTACCCTCATGCGCAGAACAATTCTAGCCAGCAGAACCCAATATAACGAGTGAAATATGTCCCCCGCCTCTTTAAAGCGGTCGGGGTCCTATTAACAAAACAGGCGGCGGGTTGAAATCCCGCCTCTTTGCAGAGTTGTGTTGAAACTGCTAAGCAATTTCTTGCGATGCTTAAAGTCCCTCCAGGAATAACTCTGCCGCTGGCCTGACGGTCAGCCCCTATTCCCGCAGAAGCGAAAAATAGAAGCAGGAACCCTTTCCCGGAACGGACTCTACCCCCACCTGTCCTCCATGGTTCTCCACCAGGTGTTTCACTATTGCCAGGCCCAGGCCGGTACCCCCGGTTTTTTTCGAGCGGGCTTTGTCCACTCGGTAAAAGCGTTCAAAAACGCGGGGCAATTCCTTCTCCGGAATACCCTCGCCCTTATCGGCTACCTTAACCCTGATGGAATTCTCCTCTTCTTCAATACTGATCTTTACCATTTCGCCATCCGGGCTGAAATTGATAGCGTTTTCCAGCAAATTCAACATCACCTGCACTATGGATTCGGCATTGCCCTTAATAATTACCGGGTTTTCCGGCTTATCAAAGCATAATTTAACTTGACTGTTCTTTTTTCTCTTTTCCATCAGGCCAATAGCATTTTCGATTGTCTGGTTCAAATCCATCCATTCCTTCCTTAATTCCTCGGACTGAGATTCCAGACGTGACAATTCCAACAAGCGCTTAATCAAACGGGAAAGACGCTGGGCCTCTTCATAAATAATTCCGGAGAACTCACGTACCCTCTTCTCTTCTAATTCCCTCTCGTTAAGCAGGGTTTCCGCAAATCCGCTTATGCTGGCCACCGGAGTTTTTAACTCGTGGGACACATTGGCTACAAAGTCCTTGCGGATTGCTTCCAGACGCTTCAGTTCACTAATATCATTCATAACCAATAAAACCCCTCCAGCAACAGCATCTACTCCGATAAAAAGGGGTATGGCCGTAGTTTCCACCCGTTTTTCCCCCAGCTTATGCAAAATGATCTCCTGACTGCAAGTTTTTCCCTCTTCCCTAACCTGATCGATCAAAGCCAGCAAGTAATAGTTGCTTATAACTTCCAGATGCCTGCATCCGACAACATTATCTTGAAAACCCAGCAGATTAATAGCTACCGGATTAACATAGTTTATTATTCCCTTATTGTCCACCATCAGTATGCCATTGACGGTATTGGCGAGCAAAGCCTCCAGCCTTTCGTTGACAGCCGAAATCTGGTTAATATTCTGTTCCAGGTTCTCTGCCATTTCATTAACTGCCACCGCCAAAAGACCCAGTTCATCTCGGGCGGGGAAGGAAATCCGTTTCTTAAGATTCCCCCGGGCCATATCCTGAACCGTTGCCGTAAGCTCGGCCACCGGTCCGGAAAACCACCGGGCTATTCCTAGGCTGAGCAAAAATGCCAAAATGCCGGTCATGACAAGAACTAATAGAATAATATGAAGGATCTGGCGATAAAGACTCTCCACTTCAAGCAGCGCTTTGGCGATCCTTACCACCCCTTTTTGCTCACCATTGCCAAAGGGAACTGCTACATAAAGCATTTGAACCGCGGCCGTCTCACTGTAACGCATCTCCACCGCCGTCTCTCCCTTTAAGGCTCGAAATATCTCGGGGCGGTTTTTGTGTTCTTCCATTTGCCGGGGATCAAACTGGGAATCACCCAGCACTTTTCCCTCCTGATCAACAATAGTAACCCGGTTGTCCGTATCGCGACCGGCCAATTCGGCGATTTGCTGCATAAAGCGTCCAGTTTCCTCCTGGCCATCATAGCTCCGGGTCATTTCCGCCACCAGCAAGCCTTCGTATACCAGATTGGCTTTAAGATTATCCAGATAAAAGTCCTTGAAGCTAAATGAAAGAAAAACCCCCAAAACCGCCAGAACCAGCATTATTATCAATAGATAACTGATGGTAAGCTTCCAGCGAAAGGAGTTAGGCATTTCCGCTCACCTCAAACTTGTAGCCTACTCCCCGGATGGTTTTAATATACCTGGGATTTTTCGAATCTGGCTCAATCTTTTCCCGCAGCTTACTGATATGCACATCCAGAACCCTCGTATTCACCGGTTCCGCATAATCCCATAACACCTGCAGCAAATAATCGCGTTTCAGCACCCGGCCCCGGTTCTTAATCAGCAGTTCCAGCAGTTCGTATTCCTTCAAGGTAAGCTCCAAAAGCTTATCTTTATAGTATACTTCGTAGCTCTCGGACTTTAGGGCAAATTCACCGACCGTAATGATACTGCTTGCATCTGCTTTTTCCTCCATTTGCCGGTTCCGTCTCAAAACCGCTTTTACCCGGGCGCTCAGTTCCCGGACGCTAAAGGGTTTGGTCACATAATCATCGGCTCCCATCTCCAGTCCCACTACTTTATCAATTTCTTCATCACGGGCCGTCAGCATTATTATAGGGGTTTTAACGCCCTGTGCCCGAACCTCGCGACATATTTCCAGGCCGTCTTTGCCCGGAAGCATTAGATCCAATATGATTAGATCCGGTTTCTCCTCCGTTATTTTTTGCAGGGCTTCCACTCCATCGTATGCGGGAATCGTAATAAATCCCTCTTTTTTTAGATTATAGGTAAGCAATCTAACCAGGGCTTCTTCATCATCGACCACCAGGATTTTGCCTCGCATCTGCAATCACCTCAATATCAGGTTGATATAAACCTATATTAAGCTTTAAACTGTAATGGTAAAATGCTTTTTACCGAATCTTTACATTAAATTTACCTGTTGCAGAACTGTTTTGTCTGACATATTGCGTTATTGGGATAGTGATTATACTCTCTTTAAAAAAAGCAATAAAAAACACCCTCAATCATTTTAGATTAGCGCGTTCTTTAAATCTGTTGAACTTTAAAACTATGGTTCATCTTTGATTTCATTGATAATCCTATGCATCAGAATCGAACTGTTTAATAATACTAGAACAATAATCTTTTAATTTCGGAATATCGCTTGTAATGGTCTCCCACAAGCTTTCGTCATCGATCTTGCCGTAGTTATGAGCAACTACATTACGCAATGCCTTAATTTGTGTCCAAGGTATCCCAGTATAGCTCTGTTTAAAATCATTCGTAAGATGTGTGGTTAGTTCTCCAATCTGTAGAACGCAAAGAGCTGTAGCATTCTTATAAACAGAATCTTGTTTAAAAACTGTATAATCGTCACCAAAGCGATGGATAGCCTCCGAAATATCATTACAATAGGAAATAATGCGCCTGAGTACATAGGCGTTTCGATTATTCTGCATATAATAGTATCTCCTCATTCTTAATTTTTTGCAGAAAATCATCTTCCAGACTTCCCGTTGTCAAAACGTCGACTTTCATCTGTAAAGCTTCTTCAATTTCTGTATACAGACCACATAAAGCAAACATTCCTTTAAGAGACCCTTTATCTACACGAAAATCCACATCACTGTTTTCACCAATATCTCCACGAGCATAAGAACCAAACAGATAGACACGTGCTACTCCGTATTTCCGTGCAATCGGTTCTACAATAGCCTTGATTTCCTCTATCGTATACTTTTTGACCGGCATAGTTCTAATCTCCTTTGGCCCTGACTTCATCTAAACTATTGTACTTATTATATCACAGCCCTTTTCAAAAAAATACCATAATCAGATTTGCTGCAACAGCTTATCACTGAAAAAACCGGTAATTGACTAGTTATATCTTACCCACATACTCCTTTTAATCGGAAAAAAACAAATAGCCCATTGACCTCAAACAAACACCAACAGGCTTTTAAATAATCATCTTATCTTTGCCTGCCCTTGCGGCAGGCATACTTTTTGGCTTCTTTCTTCTTATCCTTATGGGTTCCGGCATGCTGGTTGAGAGCAACCGGAATGCGCGGCTTCAATACCTTCTTCTTCATGATTTCCCCCATTATGATCTGCCTGGGTTATTACCCCCTCACTCCTAATCCCTTTAAATCACCGTATCCTTCTTCCCTCTACCGCCATCCGCCTTTCGTCATCTCCCGATGACTGACGCCTGACGACCACTCTGTCTTCCGCCCTCCGTCTTCCGTCTTTCTATACTTTAAAACAGCTTCCCCCGATGAATTCCCGGAGAATGGAATTGGCGGGGACCGCATCCGGCGCTATGGGTTTAAAATAGCTGGCAAATTGCAGGAGATAGCGCGCTACCACATATTCCGGGTGTTCCGGGCCAATCTGCCGCAACAGAGGCTCAATATAGGGCTTCAATACTGATAATTCATAAACCAGAGAGGAATTGAACATAATATCGGCATTTTCTTGAAAAGAAAAAATGTTCCTTTCCTCTCCCCGCCTAACCGAAGGCCATCTCTTAATGGTGTCCAAGGCATTGTAGCCTCGGGTTCTGGCATCACGAACTATCCGTCGCACCAATCTGCTGTCCGTGGTGGGAATCCGGTTGCTGTAATCTATATTCAACTGGGTCAGAGCACTGATATATATTTTAAATTTTTGTTCCGGCGGAATACTCCAGGTCAAGCGCTCATTCAGGCCATGGATGCCCTCGATAATTATAGGTTCTCCTGCCGGCACCTTCATGGACATACCTCGCTCTTCGCAAGAACCCCGGGTAAAACTATAGATGGGAATTTCCACTTCATCCCCTTTGATCAGCCGTCCCAGATGCTCATTAAATAAATCGACTTTAAGGGCTTCCAAAGCTTCAAAATCATAGTCGTTATTCTCATCCCGGGGTGTCAAGTCACGGTCAACAAAATAGTTGTCCAGGGACAGGACTACCGGCTTCTTACCGTTTACCCGGAGCTGTATGAGCAAGCGCTGGGCAAAAGTGGTCTTGCCGGAAGAGGACGGTCCTGATATCAGCACCAGGCGTATATCCTCGTCACTGCAAATCTGGTCGGCAATAAAAGCAATCTTCTTTTCATGCAAAGCTTCATTAACCCGGATTATATCGTTAATATCTCCCTGTTCAATAATATCATTAAGGGCCGCCACATGAGGAGTTTCCAGCATTTCGGCCCATTTTTTGGCCTCCTGAAATATGCTGGCCAGTTTTTTTTGCTCCACATAAGGCCGCAGCGAATTTGGAGCACTCAACTCCGGAGTTTGTAAAATCATTCCCGGTGGATATTCAAACAAGCGAAACTTTTTCAACATTCCCGTTTCGGGAAGCATAAAAATATAGAAGTTTTCGTAAAATCCATCAAGCTCAGATACCTGGACCTTATCCACATCCCGGTAGGCCAGGAGTTTCACTTTGTCTTCCTCCCCCTGCTCCCGGAATATTTCCTGGGCTCTTTCTTTATTAATCCGCATTCTCCTGATAGGCAGATTATCCTCAACCATTTCCCGCATTCTTTTTTCGAGGGCTTCAATCTCGTCTGCCCGCGAGTCCTCATTCAAAAACTCGCATAACAAGCCATTGGACAGAGAGTGTTTTACCGTCAGCACCCGTTCAGGATACAAATCACGCGCTGCCTTCATCAACAGAAAACTCACACTGCGACGGTAAATCCTCACTCCGATTTCACTATTCATATCTACCAACTCTATAGCACAGGAGCGGGTGAAACGATAATTCAAATCTCGCAAGCGATTGTCAATAATTATTGCCATTACCGGATAGAGTAATTTCTTCTCCAGCCTCTTTAGCAACTCGGCTACGCTAGTTCCTTCCAGAACATTATATGAACCTATTCCTTTAATCCTTACTTCGACCCCAGCTGTCTCCACTCTTGCAATGGCCATTATTTCCCTCCTCAATCTTCTCCTCCTGGCCCTTATCTCATTATATAATATTCGGGAGAAAATTGCTGACCGGCCCTTTACCATTAAAAGATTGATTCCGCTGCAAAAAGTAATAATTATGCATTTGCTTGCATAAATATTCCGCTCGCAGTCTACGCATGGGCAACACCTACGGCTTGACAGAAGAATCTATCTTGCTTACCATAAAATTGGAAGGAGAGAAAAAGAATGAATGTCTTCACCAATCTCTTCAAGGAAATAAGCTTCATGAAACTCTTGAAAGCCCTGGAAGACGGCCTTGCTTCCACCGGTCGCGCCCTGAGCGGCAGCAAAACACCCGATAATTCAACTCCCCCAGCAAGCAGCAAGAGCCGCCCTTTCAGCGAGATTATTAAAGAAGCCAGCCAGGCTTATGGTATTCAGGAAGAAGTAATTAGTGCCGTAATAAAACAGGAGTCATCTTACAATCCCCGGGCGGTTTCTTCCTGTGGTGCTCAGGGTCTCATGCAGTTGATGCCAGGCACAGCCAGAAGCTTGGGGGTAAGGGATGCCTTTAATCCGGAAGAGAATATTATGGCGGGAACCCGCTATTTGAAAGAAAAGCTGAACGAATTCAATGGCAGCCTGCCACTGGCCCTGGCGGCATACAATGCCGGCAGTGGAGCAGTTAAAAAGCATGGAGGTATTCCCCCTTATAAAGAAACTCAGGCCTATGTTAATAAAATAATCAAGTCTATTGATCACCTGGCCTAAAGATAAAAGGCCGCATAAAGCGACCTTTAAGCATCGTAAGAAACTGCGAAGCAGTTTCATCACACCACTGCAGTGGGCGGGGGATTAGAACCCGCCGCCTGTTTTGTTATTTGTTAAGGACCCGACCGTTTAGCACCCTGCGGGCACCACTGATGTTCGCTTCGCTCACTATTAACCTGCATTCCCAGAAACACGTAACGAGAGTGGCCTGAACCCCAATTAGTACCTGAAAGTTCACTCGTTATGCGTTTTTCTCGTAACGATGGCTTTGAAAGGTTAGTGGGGTTTTATAACACCCGATTTTACTGTGTTTATACTGAAACCTCGTTATGAGTAGTCGAGAATGCAGGTATTAAGGATGCGGGGGGCATATTGCGCCTCGTTATAAAAACAGCCAGCATTTAGTCTTCGCTTAATATCTCGGAACGCTCTCCCAACCAATAAGCTATTTCCGGGAAAACTCGCATGCGGGCCGTTTCGCCCAAAACCAATCCCCCGTGACCTACCGGGAACTCCATATAGGTTTTATCATTACCCCCCAGATAGGTTAAAGCAGCTGCGGTCTGGTGCGGCATAACGATATGATCCCGCAAGCCTACCATAGCCAGGATGTTGGCTTTGATGCGCTGCAATTGCACTCTCTTTCCCCGCAATACCACCTGATTTTTTATGAGCTTGTTGCCCTGATAGAAGTCCCTTATCCAGTCGCGATAGGCACCGCCAGGAAAATTAATATTATCACTCGACCACTTGTTAAGCACCTTCCAAAAATGAACCGGCTTTCCTTCCTCTAAAGTTTTCCACAAGCGAGTATATGTGCCCCAATAATTGGCCAAAGGATTCAGCATCCTGGTTCCCCAATCTATGAAAGACTTGGGGACCAGCTCCATGGTATCAGCTATACGGTCCGGGTCATAACCCGGGGCTTTAAGCCATACATCATAGGTTCCGGCCCGGTTAAAGTCGATGGGAGCCGCCAGGTAGACCAGGTTTTTTAAAACCGGCCGGTCAAAAAGGGCCGCGTATAATGTAGACATGGTTCCACCCATGCAGTAACCGATAATGCTTATTTCTTTGGAACCGGCACTACGCGCCACCTTCCGGGCAGCGGTGGCGATATAGTCATAGACCAGATCAGCATAGCTTATATCTCGATCCTCCCATTCAAACTCTCCCCAATCCAGCAGGTATACATCGAAACCCTCGTTTACCAGATACTCCACCAGACTGGACCCAGGGGTCAGATCCAATACATAAGGCCTGTTAATGAGAGCATATATCATTAATACCGGGGTGCGATAGCGGCGCTCACTACTGCTCTGATAGTGATAAAGTTGTGCTTTATTCTTGGTCCACAAAGTTTCTTTGGGCGAACAACCAGTAGCAGGTCGGGGATCATAAGTCAAGATCTCCCTCCACCTGGTCGTGGTCATCAGCCAGTGTTCCCAATTTTGCTGCAGTATTTCGCCAGCTTCACCAGGCGAGTGCGCTTGGAAGATGCGCTCCATATCATTACCCCCTCTTGCTTAATTATTCCGTTGCAGTCTTTTGGCTTTTCCGGGTAGTCGCTTGGGGCTTCGGCTTGGCTTTTAGCTCCAGCAGGGAAGCCTTTATTTCTTCTATCGCCAGTTCCAGTGCTGTAATCTTTTCTACCAATGCTTCAGTATTCTTAATATGCTGGTCAATTTGTTCAACCCTTCCAGCATCCGCTTCATCGGAAATACTGGCTGGTACCGGAGCAAAACGTTCCAAAATAGCAGCCGTATCTTCCTTCAAATCATAAATATCTGTAAATAACTCTTCATCCAGACGATCTATCTTGTTCTCAAGAGCGGTAAGCATTTTCGCCACACGAGCAGTATCCCGGTGTGAGGAGAAAGGCAAAGTTTCGGCAATATAATTGGAGACCTCGTTTTGCAATTTAAGATATTGCAAGTAGCTGTTAAGTATCACATCAACGCTATTAGCAAACATGGTGGTTTCAACCGCTTTGCGGGTAATTGCGGTCAGGGCTGCCTCGCTAGAAAAATATACATTTTTCCATACATTGAAGGGGTTGAACATAACTACCTTCGAGTCATCTTGTTTAATCTCATCACTCATCAAAATTCCCTCCTTTAATTTTAATGTGTCAGGGGGATAACTCCCCTGGCTATTTTAACCCCCGGCCCAATCAAATAATCAAGGGCAGATACCCCGGAAAGTTTAAAGGGTTGCTGCAGTTTAAACACTATATATATTACCCCTTACCCTTCACCGATTATTGTTTAATGATTACCGATTCAACCTTAAAACCTGCTGCCTTTATCTCCTCAATAATTGAGCGCGAATCTACTGTATCCAGGCGAATAATAAGAAGTGATTTTTCGCCTTTTACTTCCATACGAACCATGCTCTCAATTTTAATGTCAAAATGGGATAAAACTTCTCCCAACCGCAACAAAACCTGGGCATCATCATCTACCCGCAGGCACAGGCGAGTACCCCGGCAATTTACTCCCAGGATATAAAGAAAAGCATCAGAAAGATCACTTTGCGTAATTATCCCCACCATACGACCTTCATCATCAATTACCGGTAAACCGCTGATGCGATTGTCCCGTAATAATTTTGCCGCCTGCTCGATAAATGCATCCTGATGAATGGTGATTAATTGCTGGTTAAGAGGAATTATATCCCTGACTCTCAGTTTGCTTAGTTTTTGTTCCATTTCTTCGGGGAAAAATCGTGTAGCCAGTGATGATCTTTTGAGGTCCAATTCCGGCCGGGCGTTAAAATCCCTGCGGGTTACGATGCCTATCAATTTACCCCGATCCAGGACCGGTACCCTTTGCAGGCTCTTTTCCTGCATCAAATGCCAGAGTTCTCCTACACAAGTATCAGGAGTAGTTGCATAGGGATTGGGAGTCATTCGGTCTTTGACTTTCACAATGTATCCCTTCTTTCCTAAACTTATTAATAATACTGCGCAAAATCCTGTATTAATAAAAATTCTCCACTTATTTTACATAATCGTCCATTTCAAGCAGAACTGTCAAGCATTAAAGAAATCGCCCTTATAGCTTTTTACCCCCGCTTAATCCGATTTTGGACCAAACCCCCTTATTACTGCACAACTGCAGGAAATAGAATCTCGATATAGAATATTACTAGTGAGGAGGCTATTATATGAGAAAAAATAGTTGTTTATTTGCATTATTTCTGTTGGCCATCTTTCTCCCACCACTCTTTTACCCCCTGGACGCGAGTGCTGCAACAACTTTAATAAAAAATGGTGCCATCGCTTATCAACCAGAGTATAATTCTTATGATGACATTAAGGCTATAGCTACCCTTGAACCGGGGATTAACCGGCTTCTCGACTATAGCCAGGCTTACAGCATCGACTATCCCAGCCATATGAATATTGATGCTTCCTTATCCCAGGTTAAAACCAGCCTGTGGGACGATAAAACCTGTATAGAAATCTACCGGGATGATTTCTCGCAAACGGTACATAATAGCACCGGCTACCAGTATTACAGCAACCAGTTTCTTAACAACCGTAAGGATCATAAAATCCAGGAGAACCGCAGCATCAACATCGCCGGTGCCAAAGCGCATCTTTTAAGATGGCAAAGAAGCAAGCTATCTCGGGTAGTAGGAGATAAAAACTACTATATGAGCGTGGAAATCCCCCGCAACTATAAAGAAGTTTACACTATACTGATAAAATCCAGCTCTCCGCTGGAAAGCTTTCTGCCACTGGTAAAGTCATTCACCTTTATTGATAAAAAAGGGGCCAGCCAGATTAATACCCGCTTCAAGAAAAAAGATAAAGCGTGGAATGAGGAGACCAAAGCTTTTTATGAGCAATATTTTGACCCCGATGCCAGCTTGCAGTGGGGTATATTTGAAAATTCAGCCCCGGCCAGCATGGATTATCTCAACAAACTGGAGGAAAATCTGGAATACAGGTTTAATTTTCTGGTGCTTTACAAAACCTTTGATGCCCCCTTCCCCCTGGAAGAGCTGCAAAAGGCCTATGAAGAACAGAAGTATGTTGAATTAACCCTGCAGACCATGTGGTATAACCGGGACAACAGCAGTGTAACCTATGACATTCTCAATGGCCATTACGATAATTTCTTCCAGGATTATGCGGAAAAGGCCCGTCAATTCGGGCACCCCATTCTGTTTCGCCTCAATAACGAAATGAATGGGGACTGGTGCGTATACTCCAGTTACTACAGTTCCAAAGATAGTGAGCTTTTTAAAGAGGTCTGGCGTTATATTTATAATATATTCCAGCAGAATCAGGTCGATAATGTTATCTGGGTGTGGAATCCCCATGACCTTTCTTTCCCCGGTTTCATGTGGAACCACTACCTGAACTATTTCCCCGGGGAGGAATATGTAGATATCATAGGGCTTACCGGTTATAATACCGGAACATATCACAAAGGTGAAATCTGGCGTGGCTTCAGGCAAATATATGATCCGCTTTATGAAGAGTATTGCCGTTATTTTGATTATCCCTTCATGATAAGCGAGTTTGCTTGCAGTTCAGTGGGTGGCAACAAAGCCCTTTGGATTGAGGAAATGTTTGCTCAAATGGGAAAATACGACCGAATCAAAGTGGCCATTTGGTTTAACGGGGTGGACTTCGATCTGGTGGGCCGGGCGGCGCGAAAATATCGTCTGGACGAAGGCCCGGCCATAATCGAGGCTTTTCAGAATGGTTTGCCAAGCTATAAACCTGACCCGAAAGCAAATAAAACCCAGTAATAATCTCATTAATGAGGCTTGCATGAAGTATAAAGCTCCACTTGAATGCAGGGATTCGCAAGGGAATCCCTGCTGGATTTCCCCCTTCTGACGTCCGACACTTGACGTCTGACAAGCTTTCTAAGCTATCTCAAAACAGCTCCTAGCTGCTTCTTCAGTTGTTCCAGAATACTATCCATACTGTGGTTAACTTCAGCATCGGTCAGGGTTCTCTCAGCAGATTGGAATATGGCTTTAAAAGCTACGCTCTTTTGGCCTTTTGTCACCTGGGTTCCTGAATACAGGTCAAAAAGCTTGAGATCGTAAAGCAACGGATTGTTCATCCCCTTAATAACGCTTAACACCCGGGATGCTTTGATTTCCTGATCCAGGAGTATAGCAATATCTCTTTCTACTGCCGGGTAGCGGCTGATGGATTCCATTTTACTGGCTGCACCCAGCAAAGTGAACAGCTTTTCTACATCTAATTCAAAGGCCGAAGCTCTTTCCTTGATATCATAGTTTTCCAATACCAGGGGATGAAGCTCCCCGATTACCGCTATCTCCTGACCCTTCACCTCAAGGGATGCAGTTCTTCCCGGATGATAGGAAGGATTTTGGGTTTCCTTGAATTCATAATCACTTATCCCCAGCTCTTGCAGCAGATCTTCCATTATCCCTTTCAAAAAGAAGAAATCCAATTCCACCTGCTGTTTCAACCAGTTGGGCTCGCTTTTCCCGGTTACTATGGCTCCCAGGTACAATTTCTCCAAAGGCAAAAGCTCGTTGGTTGGAATAAAGACCTGCCCCATCTCAAAAAAGGCCAGATCCTGGTTCTTTCTTGCCAGGTTCCGTTTTATCGTCTCCAATAATCCTGGCAGTAGCAAGCTGCGCATAACACTCTGTTCTTCCGAAAGAGGATTGGCAATCTTAACTACATTTCGTAGTGGGCTGTCTGCCGGTAAAAGAAGCCGGTCAAAATCCTTGGGGTTGATAAAACTATAGTTGACTACCTCAGATAGACTTTGGGCCATAAACTCATTAAGCCTTTGGCGAAATTTTTGGTAGGGATTTAATCCGCCACTGCTTTCGCCTCCAGGCAGGCCAGCAGGTATATTACCATAGCCATAAAGCCGGGCTACTTCTTCAATCAAATCTACCTCCATTTGAATATCCGGGCGATAGAAAGGAATATCAACCAAAAACTGCTTGTCTTGCTCTTTAAGGTTAAATTTTAGTCTTTGCAGGTATTGCTTTATTTCATCTGGATTTATATCGGTGCCCAGCAGGTAATTAACCCTTTCCGGACGCAAAGTGAGCGTTATTGGCGTTCGGGGCTCAGGATAGATGTCACATATCCCCTCCAGTACCTGCCCCCCGGCTAAATCCTGTATCAGAGCGGCAGCACGATTTAAAGCATATATCAATCCTTCAATATCTGCTCCTTTTTCAAAACGGATTGAGGAATCACTTCTCAAGCCCAGCCTTTTCGATGTTTTGCGAATACTGGTATCTTGAAAATTGGCTGATTCCAATAAAACATCGCAAGTATCATCCTGGATCTCACTATTCTCTCCCCCCATGATACCGGCGAGAGCTACTGCCTTGCGACCGTCAGTGATAACCAGCATCTCCGAATCCAGTACCCTTTCCACTCCGTCCAGGGTAGTAAACTTTTCGCCGTCCCCGGCTCGCCTGACCAGTATTCTTTTCTCGTCCCCCAGGAGATTATAGTCAAAGGCATGTAATGGCTGGTTGGTCTCGAGCATCACATAATTGGTGATGTCCACTATATTGTTTATGGGACGGATACCGGAATTAATCAGAGCTTCTTGCATCCATTCCGGCGATTCCTTGATATTAACATTTTTCACTAGCCGGGCAGCATAACGAGGACAAAGGTCACGGGCAGCAATTTCTACCTTTATGTAATCCTCAACCTTCTGTGCTGCAGGCTTAATCTGTATTTCGGGAATCCGCAGTTCCTGGCCATTCAGGGCGGAAACTTCCCGGGCCAGGTTTATCAAGCCCAAGCAATCACCCCGATTGGGAGTCAAGTCCAGTTCAAGAACCGTGTCACCGCCCTGTTCCTGCCATCCCTCCACGGCAATTCCCGCCATGGTAAGGCGCTGTGCCAATTCTTCCGGACTCCAGCCAATATCTACATATTTCTTTAACCAGTTCAAGGATACTCCCATCTCTTTGCCTCCTAATTCAAGCGTGATTAATAAAAAGTCCTCCACCCGGCACCCGGCATTTAAGACTAAGATTTCGGGAAAACAAACCTAACAGAGTACCGGGCAATGCTCACTTGGTATATTTATGCAACCCTTATGCAACAAAAAGGGTTTTTGCAGTAGAGTCAACTCTTATGCAACAAAAGTGTTTTTCGCAGTGTTCAACCGTTCTAAAATTGGGCCAAAAACCTCTTATCATTTTCAAAAAACAAGCGTAAATCATTGATTCCATATTTCAGCATGGCTATACGTTCAATACCCATACCAAAAGCAAATCCCGTAACCTCTTCCGGGTCATAACCTCCATATTGCAACACCCGGGGGTTAACCATTCCGGCTCCCAGGATCTCCAGCCAACCGGTATGGGAACAAACCCGACAACCTTCCCCTTGGCACATAACGCAGGAAATATCCATCTCCGCGCTCGGTTCGGTAAAGGGAAAGAAACTGGGGCGATAGCGGACGGTGACATCTTCCCCAAAAACCTGGTGGGCAAAACGAACCAGGGTCCCTTTAAGGTGAGCGAAAGTAATCCTTTGACCAATTACCAGGCCTTCCACTTGATGAAACATAGGGGAATGAGTAGCATCATCATCCTTACGGTATACTTTGCCGGGAACGATGATTTTTATGGGAATTTGGGGGGCCATTTGTTCCATAGTACGTACCTGTACCGGCGAAGTGTGGGTCCGTAAAAGCAGCTCTTCACTGATATAGAAAGAATCCTGCATATCCCGGGCCGGATGATCCCGCGGCACATTCAGAGCCTCAAAATTATAATAATCCAATTCTATTTCAGGCCCCTCGGCAACAGTAAAACCCATTCCGATAAAAATACCTTGTATTTCCCGGGTAATTTGCGTAAGGGGATGTTGTCTGCCTCTCTGTCGAGGAAGTCCCGGCAAAGTCACATCGATTTTTTCCTGCAGCAATCTCTGCTCCAGTTCATCACGTTTAAATGCTTCAATTTTCTCTCTTAGCATTTGCTCCAGGTTTTGCTTAAGTTCATTGGCTACCCGTCCGGCTTTGGCCTTTTCTTCCCCACTCAGGTCTTTTAGTCCCCTCAATAACAGGGTTACTTCACCTTTACGCCCCAGGGTCTTGATTCTGAATTCATTTAACTCCTCCATAGTGGAAACCTGGGATAGCCTGGCCTGGCACTCGTTCTTAATCTCCTCAATTTTCCTCAACATATCAACTAAACCTCCTGGCAGAAAATAAAAAAGCCTTCCTCCCCATAGGGACGAAAGCCTGGTTCCGCGGTACCACCCTGATTAATCAAACCGCTATTAATGCGGCTTAATTCTCTTTGCTGCCCTTTAACGGTGGCTACCGGTGAGATCTACTACTATTTCAATCCACTGCTCCCAAGTGAATTCACCTGTTTTCCCTCCTGGCCATACTTCCAGTCTACGATATGGCCTCCCTGCAGGGCTTCCAGCAGGTTACTTGTCCTGTTCCCGGCGATTAATTTATTGAGTTATGAACATCTTATAAAGAAGATAATACAGTATACAACCGGATTGCTCAAAAAGATGCCACAGATTGTCAGCTGGATTCATCATTTGGGTCCACCCTTCAAGTTATTATGAGGGCCGAACTTTAAGGAAATTGTATCATATTTATAGAGTCAGGACAAGATAAAACCCTGTCTCTGTTTCCACGCCTCGTTGATAATTATAGCACAGGCTACCGCTGCATTCAAAGAATCAACTCCGGGCTTGATGGGTATTTTGCAGTTGATATCACAAATCTCCTCTATAACCGATCTTATTCCTTGTGATTCGCTTCCTATTGCCAGTAAAGACGGACCTGTAAAATCAAGGGAAAATACCTCCTGCCTGGCCTGCATGGAAGTACAGAAAAACTGGTAGCCAATCTGCTTCAGGCGTTTTAATTCATCCAGTGAAACATCAAGTAAAAGCGGAATATTAAAAATACCTCCCATACTGGCTCGAACTACCTTCGGGCTGAAAGGATCAACCGAATCAGGGCTGAGTAGAATCCCATCTGCTCCCAGGGCCCATCCGCTGCGAATAATAGTGCCCAGGTTGCCGGGGTCAGCTATGCGATCAAGAAAAATTAAAAAAGCGTTTTTGGACAAAAATTCTTCCCTCGACCAGGAAGGGATTTGACAAAGCGCAACAATTCCGGGTGGTGTTTCCGTATCACTAATATGCTTCATCAATCGTTTATCCACCACATAACATTCCCATTCGGGGTGTTGCTGGGAAAGTTCCGTATATTCAGGGGCCAGCTCTGCTTCAATAAAAATCTGCCGCAGAAGTTTCGGGTGTTTAAGGGCTTCTTCCAACATTTTTTTGCCTTCAATAAGGAAACAAGCTTCCTGATTTCTGAAGCTTTTCTGTTTCAACCTGGCCGCATATTTGATTTTTTTATTATCCTTCGAGCAGATCTTCAGCAAAACTTCACCTGATTTCTCTTCATCAGTTTCGTAAAGGGCAAAAAAATATGGCCCAGGGCCATATTTTTTTGCTTCTATTGCACGCTTCTCTTGGCCAGTTCGGCCAGTTGGGTGAAACCCTGGGGATCACTGATGGCCAGTTCAGCCAATAATTTCCGGTTTATATCGACTCCGGCCACTTTCAAACCATGAACCATTCTGCTGTAGGTAGTGCCATTGTTACGGGCGGCAGCATTAATACGAGCAATCCATAGTTTGCGAAAATCCCTTTTCTTTAATCTCCTATGAATATAGGCATATTGCCCGGACTTCATTACCTGTTCATTGGCTACCCGGAAGAGCTTGGATTTGCTGCCCCGGTATCCTTTGGCCAATTTTAAGATTTTCTTATGTCTTTTATGTGAGGTGACTCCACCTTTTACTCTTGGCATCAGCAAAACCTCCTAAGAATTAATTAAAAAGTAAGGGGTAAGGAGTGCGGGATTAAAATAATTCTTAAATACATCTCCCCGTTTAAGCACCCACTGATTTTTTCATCGTTGTTGTAACTCTCAATATGGATTTAATATGGGATTAAGCGGGAAATACCTCTGGTTTCCGCCTCGCTTACCAGACCGGCTTTGCGTAGATTTCTCTTTCTTTTAGGACTTTTACCCCCCAGGAGATGACTGGCATAGGCTTTTGATCTCTTAATTTTTCCAGTACCGGTTTTTTTGAATCTCTTGGCTGCACCCCGGTGGGTTTTAATCTTGGGCATTAAGCTTCCTCCTTTTTATCCTTTTTCTCGTTCTTCTCCTGTTCCATCTTCGGCACAAGAATTGTTACCATGTTTCTTCCTTCAACCTTGGGCATTTTTTCTATCGTTGATATATCGGATAATTGCTCAGTAAGTTTTAGAGACAATCTTTCTCCAATATCCGGGTGGGTAATTTCTCTTCCCCTGAACATAATGGTCAATTTGACTTTATCCCCGCCACTTAGAAATTTGCGAGCATTTTTAGCCTTAACCTGAAAATCATGTTCTTCTATATTGGGCCTCATTTTTACTTCCTTAATAGAGATTATCCTTTGTTTCTTGCGGGCTTCCTTTTCCCTCTTGCTCTGTTCAAATCTATACTTGCCATAGTCCATTAAACGGCAAACGGGGGGCTTGGCGGAAGGAGCCACCTCCACCAGGTCCAACTCTTTTTCCTGAGCCAGATCCATGGCTTCGCGGATAGAAACAATGCCCAATTGCTCACCGCTTTCGCTGATGAGCCTTACTTCCTTAACCCGGATTTCTTCGTTTAACCTCAAATCCTTACTGATGAGAAGTCCACCTCCTAATCAAAATAAAAAAGCGGGTCGCAAAAACCCGCTTGTTGGATTGCTTTTACTGTTTAACAGGATTTTACTTTCCTGTTAAAGTATCTGCTTATCCAAATACCTTACGAACCACAGTTGTAAGGTGAGAAGCATGGCTCCTGCTTAAATACAAGAAGGAGTATAACATAAATGGCTGCTTTATGCAATAAGTCGCCTAAAGAACTTTATCCTTAATTTCTTTCACAATTGTTTGTTTGAATTCCTCCAAAAGTTTGGCACCCAGGTCCCCCTCTTTACGATGACGAACCGAAACCGTGCCCTCTTCCGCCTCCCGGTCGCCCAGAACCAGGAGATAGGGTATCTTCTGCAGTTGCCCTTCCCTTATCTTGTAGCCAATTTTTTCACTGCGGAAATCAGCCTCTACCCTTATGCCTGCCTGCTCCAGTTCTGTAACTACCTGGCGAGCGTAATCCTGGCTTCTCTGGGTAATAGGAAGCACCCGGACCTGAACCGGCGCCAGCCACAGCGGAAAGGCACCGCCAAAATGTTCGGTTAGAATGCCAATGAAGCGTTCAATGCTACCGTATATAACCCGGTGAATCATTACCGGGCGGTGTTTTCCCCCATCCTCACCCACATAAGTGAGATCGAATTTCTCCGGCATCTGAAAATCCAGTTGTATGGTGCCACACTGCCAGGTACGATCCAGCGAATCCTGGAGATGGAAATCAATCTTGGGTCCGTAAAAAGCTCCATCCCCTTCATTAACCTTGTACTCCATACCCCTTTCCTCCAGGGCTTTAATCAAAGCGTTGGTAGCTGCTTCCCAGATTTCGTCAGAGCCCATAGCTTTCTCCGGTTTGGTGGAAAGCTCTACATGGTAGGGAAAACCAAAGAGACTATAGAAACGATCCACCAGATCCATTACGCCCTTGATCTCATCAATGATCTGTTCCGGCAACATGAATATATGGGCATCATCCTGGGTGAAGGCCCGCACCCGCATCAGTCCATGCAAGACACCGGACATTTCATGCCGGTGTACCAGCCCCATTTCCCCCATCCGCAAAGGGAGTTCCTTATAGCTATGCAGGTTTTGCTTGTATACCAGCAATCCTCCCGGACAATTCATCGGTTTTATGGCATAATCGCCCTCGTCAATGGTGGTAAAATACATATTATCCTTATAGTGATCCCAGTGTCCTGATCTCTCCCACAGCTCCCGGCTAAGAATTATCGGGGTGCGTATCTCCTGGTAACCGGCTTTTCGGTGTTCCTCTCTCCAGAAATTCTCCAGTTCATTTCGCAAAACCATTCCTTTGGGCAGGAAAAAGGGAAATCCCGGACCCTCGTCTAAAACCACAAACAGACCCAGTTCCCTTCCCAGGCGCCGGTGATCGCGTTTTTTCGCTTCCTCCAATTTTTGCAGGTAATCATCGAGCATAGACTTTTTAGGAAAGGAAGTGGCATAAACTCTCTGCAGCATGGGGTTTTTCTCACTCCCCCGCCAGTAGGCCCCAGCCAGGCTCATGACCTTTATGGCTTTCAAACGGCCGGTTGAAGGTAGATGCGGACCAGCACAGAGGTCAACAAACTCACCCTGCTGGTAAGTGCTGATTACAGCATCTTCAGGAAGGTCTTCAATCAATTCCAGTTTGTAATCCTCGCTGCGCTCGCTAAAAAACTGCAGGGCTTCTTCCCGTGATAGTTCTTTTCTAACTATAGGATAATCGGCTTTGATAATCCGTTTCATTTCTTCTTCGATGGTGGCAAAATCCTCCGGAGTAAAGGTATGTCCGCTGTCAAAATCATAATAGAATCCCTTGTCAATAGCCGGACCTATCGCCAGCTTGCTCTCCGGCCACAATCTTTTTACCGCCTGGGCCATGACATGAGCGGAAGAATGCCGGTAAACCTCACGGGCTCTTTCATCTTCGAAATCAAGCAGTTCCAGGCAACCGTCTTCCTTGACCTGGCTATTCAAATCAGATATTTTGCCGTTAAAAACAGCTGCCATTGCATTCTTGGCCAGTTTAGGGCTGATATCTTCCGCAACCTGCAAAAGACTTATGCCTTCCGGATATTCCCGCTGGCTCCCGTCTTTCAATCTGATGGATATCATTTAAATTCCTCCCAAATTATACTAATCGTGCTCACGCCTCATCGCAGGCATGGGCGCGCAGGCAGGCAGGCATGGGGACGGTTCTTTTGCCTGCTTTCCTTTTCTTATTTATCCCCATACCAAAGAACAGAAACACCAGTAATAATGAATCCAGGGGTGCTTAAGCAGCAAAATGCGACTGCCCTGCCATAACCTTAACCCCTGACCCCTCACTCTTTACTTAAAATTCAGGTCCTCAAGCAGTTAAGGATATTATAAGCAATTGAACCAGACCAATAATAAAGCCCAGAATGCCGCCCAGTAATTCAATAAATCTTATCTCGGTTCCGGATACTCCCCTAATCATCATTTCCAATTCATCAAGATCCAGTGCCATTACCCGGTTTTCCACTATTTGCTTGATTTGCACTTCTTCATTGAGGTAGTCTCGACCTGTAGCCAGAAGCTGTTTAAAAATTGCCGGGGTTTCCTGTTGCAAGATACGATCCAGGTTGTCCACAATCAGGGCGCTGACTTTACCTGGTATTATACGGGGCAACAGGGCATAAAGCTTTCCCCTGACCATATGGCTGAGTTCCGAGCTAAGCCGGGAATAAGTCTCCGGGGTATCAATCCGCTCAAATAAATCATCTATGGAAAGAAGCTGTTCCTCAACCAACTGTCCCAGTTTAGACGCGATTTCCGCCTGCCTTTTCGGTAAAAGTCCATATAATTCAAAATAAACTATTCTTATGGGCTTTTTGGGCCAGAACAGCAGTCTAATGGCCACAACATTGGTCATGTAACCGATACCAGCACTTATTAGTGGTATGGCAATTATTTGCCATATCATATTATCACCTTATTCGATTTTACTTTAAAGAATATAGCAGATTTCAGGCTCACTCGCAATAAATTCCGCCTTTATGAAGTAGTGCAAAGGCAAAAGGCTTTTGCGGAATGAGGTTAGGGAGCGAAGTGAGGGATTAGCAGTCAAAAAATGCGGTCTTCGACACGGGAGGCAGGATTAAGGCGAGAGTTAGCGTTGATGATATCAACTGTAAAGGAAGAAAAGCAAGAGAGTGATTGCTGGGAGCATTGGCAGCAAACTGCAGGGTTCCAGCAATAACTTAACAACTTAAGTGCCTGGCACCAAATGGTTTTCATCGTGCCGGCAGAATTTACAACCCGGACAGGCAATAATTCTTTCTTGAAAAACATTCTTGATCATCTTTACCGGTTCATTGCAAGAAAGCTCATCAGTATTGTGCAGTATAATCTTTCTAGGAGCAATGGTAACCAGTATACTTATTAGCACATCATCAAGACTAATCTCATTTTGCAAGATATCGTCCAGATAGTAGTTTATATATTTGTCTTCAATCTTTATCCCGTTCTCATCCCATAGGTAGAATCTACCTTTATCGGTAATTATCAGATTTACTTCCAGCACTCTGGGCATCTGGGTTTCCACAAAATAACGCAGGAGTTTAACAAATTCATTATACTCCTTTTCGCTTTTCAACTCTTCACTGGCCAGTTCTACAGCAAATCTAATTTCCGCCAAATATTCTGGCAGGCAAAAATTAATAAAACCTTCTATAACTAAAGTTTTATTATTTTCTATCTGGTCAAACAAACGGTGAGCAATGCGATTTTTGCGGCCATAAGCCATCAAGAGATTCAGGCTTTCATTATAGTGACACTTGCACAGAAACTCACTGGCTTTATTATGAATAATTGTTTTATCTTCTCTTAATGCTGAGCGGTACTTTCGATTAATGGCCTTCCAAAGCAGTTTTGATTCCCATTCGTAAACTATATGTTCGGCCAATACCTCGGCAATTTGGTGTTTAAATATATGAATGATATCTTCATCCCGGAACAATTTATCTCTTTTATTACCTTCCAGATTTATATCGACTATATATGTTGAATGCTCCATTTTATAGCTGCTCTGAACTTGAAAAGAAAAATCCTTCTGCTTAATCCACTTAAGCCGTTCTTCAAGCTTTATTAATAAGTTATCAATTTCGCTGTCTGTTACTATTCGAAACCCATAATTCATAAGCGTCTCCTCATTAAAATTTAATTTATTATATGTTTGCAGCTATCTCAATATTCAAAGTGAGCTCAAAGCAAAGCATTCTAATAAACCCGCTTTTGTCCAATTCAGATAATTGCCCATCAAGCAACAAATTATGCATTCATAGCTAAAATATATAAAATTTAGGTGCTGGTTCATTTAGTAAGAAAAGTGAGGAATGAGGGGTTTAATTTATTTCCTGCTGCATCTTACTATTCAAGCCCCTGCTAACCCACTTTTAATCAGTGGTTGTGGCCCTCATCCTGCACCCTGTCGGGTACGCCTGATGCTCCCTGTGGGCGCTAATTAAGGTTGAAGGGTACTCCTGGTGTTCCATCCTTCGGATGTCACTATTAAGGTTGCGGCCATGGGTGGTTAGATTAGTATTTTGCAATATTGACATTAAAGCCCTTCTCCCTGGCCTTTCGCGCCATTTCCTCGGCTCCTTCACGTTGGTAAAAAGCAGCGAGTTCTACCCGGTACAGGGGCCAGCGAGTTGTTTCCCAGCTTAAATCCAGGATTCCCCGCCCCACCAGAAGTGGATCAATCGGGACCTGGCAAATATGTCGAAATAGAATGTTTTCGCCTTCATCCGTGCTGGGCCAGCGTCCTTCCCGCTTTCTGAATAAAGCAGCTAGCAAGGCATAGGCCCCGCTCACATGGGGTGCGGCCATACTGGTTCCACTGAGCAGTCTGTATCCCCCACCCGGCCAGGCCGAATATATATTGGTACCCGGCGCAGCCAAATCAATACCGTCAAAGGAATTGGAATAACCGGCCGCCTTACCGTTCTGATTCGTGGCCCCGGTGGTAATAACCTCATAAATATAGGCAGGATAAGAAAATATCTCCTGGGTGTCCGGAGTTCCGTCCCCCTCGTTACCAGCCGCTACAACCACCGCTACTCCGGAATTAGTAAGACTGCGAATATAGTAAGCCATAAGGGGATTATAAAGCGGGCTGCCAAAACTGCAATTTACCACCAGGACGCGATCTTTTTCACCCGCATTCTGGTTGTATTGCAATATGAATTTAAAAGCTTCCAGGATGTTTTTATCCACCTCCCGATCACCGAATACCTTGAGCGGCATTATCCTGGCTTCCGGAGCCACTCCACAGTTCTTTCCGGCTACAATGCCAGCCACATGGGTACCATGGCCAATCTCGTCATGCAGATTCGAGCTATTGCCTGCAGCAGTAAAATTGCGGGGCGATACTACCCTCCCGGCAATCTCCGGATGCTCAAGCTCCAGTCCGCTATCCACCACCGCTACCACCACCCCATCCCCCTGGGATCGCGGCCATAAGCTGGCGGCATTGACCTGTTTGATATTCCAAGGAATGCCCCTCTGGCTTTGGGCTTCCTGAATTTTATAAGGATATAAGGAAAAGCGGTTCATGCCATTATTCTCCTTCTGGCTTTTCCTATTATATGGGGATAATATTCAACTGGTTAATTAGAAAAGTGAGGGGTGAGGGGTGAGGAGTGAGGGGGCGTCTGAGAGCGGAAGACGGAAGGCGGAAGACAGAGGCCGATAGCAAGAAGGGCCGGTGATTTAGAGGAATAAGAGGGAGGGGTGAAGGGGCGTCTGAGAGCGGAAGACGGACGTTGGAATGGTCGTCAGATGTCAGGAGAAAGGGGATGCTCATCGGTTGCCGGTCATCAGTTATCAGAGAACGAAAGGATGAAGGCGGAAGGCCGAGGCAGATGGCAGAAAGGCGGTATATTTATACAAGCCAATGAATATTAATAACTTTTTGCAGTGGAGCTAGATATAAGTTCTGGAGCTCGCAAAATAGCGGAGTAATTGAAGCATCTTCATTGCCCTGATAGCATACGGCCAGCTTGTAGTTCTCAAATTGGGTAAGGAAAAAGCTGCAGGGCTGTATTTGCCCATCCTGTATTAGGGTTATTCTATCTCCCATTTGGAGGCAAAAAGCATCCAGGGCCAGGCGAAAACCGGCTCCGCATGCTTTCATATAGCTTTCCTTTAAAACCCATAAGTCATAAAAGGCCTGCAGGCACTCTGACTCGGGTTTTCCTAAAATATATTCATATTCCTGGCTTAAGAAATAACTCCGGGCAATATCCCCATCAATATCAGCGCAATACTCTATATCCACTCCCAGAGCTGCATCGGATAGGGCACAGACCGCGAATTCCTCCGCATGCGAGAGGTTGAAATAGATAGCGGGATAATCCGGCAAATACGGTTTGCCGTTTTCATCCTCGCCCCAGGTCACCGGGCAGCTTATACCGGGATACAGTTCCTGCAAAGCAGCGTTTAACAAGAGCTCAACCCCCAGGGACAAGGCCCGGTCCTTTTTTTGCCGGTAGCTTAACATTTTTTCATAGCGTTTTGGGGAAACATGCTTTTTCCATTTGATATCATCAGGCTCCAGCCCGGATATCTTCATTAAATACAGCTTTATCATTGGTCAAAAAAGTTCAGGCCATCCAGGGCTTTAATCGACTGCTTCATATACTCATCGCTGATAATAGGCCATTTATAGGCCAGCCGGTACAGGATTTCGGTGGTAAATTTATTGCTGGCATCAAGCCAATAGATTTTGCTATCAGCATCATTTGACAAATAGGCGATAAGTCTGGAAATGGCTTCGTTGCGGTTTTCATCCCCCATAGCCTCCAGCAAAGATTTTTGAAATTCATCTTCACTTACCACCTCGATCTTGAAGCCGTATTGATTAATCGCATAAATCACATCAGACATATAGATTAAATGGTTGTTGTAAGGATGGAAAACGCTAAACGCCTTATTAGTACCGGAAAGCTTCAAAATTGCCGCTGCCGTAGAATCAACGGGGGAAAACTCCGCCGGTGCATCCATGGCTGTTATGGGGAATTTCCCAATAATCTTGTAGCCGCGCAGCTGCTGCATAAAACTATTGGTTAAAAAATTAATCTGGAATTCGCCGTCCGAATATCGCGACATCAGGTTGCCTACCCGCATTATTTTTGCGTCCAGACCCTCGCTGATAGCCTCTAAAACCGCACGTTCGGCCAGGAACTTGGACTTAATATAGGCGTTTTCCAGAGCCTGCCCAAAATAGACTTCGTTTTCCAATAACTTCTTATCCACAGGCGGTCTGCCATCGCGACCTTCGCCGGCAATGCTGGCTGTAGATACCTGAATTAAGCGTTTTTTGGTCTTTTGGCCAAGCTTAATGAGATTTTTTACACCCTCCACATTAACTTTTTCCAGGCTGTCATCTGCCACGAAATGCTTTACATTGGCAGCGCAGTTGATAAGCAGGTCAAAATTGTACTGCTCCAGGGCCAAAACATTATCCAAATCAGTAATATCTCCATCAATCACCATAATCCTGTCCCCGAACAAATCTTCGTAGGTATTCTCGAAATAATACATCAACATGGTTTTCAAGTGTTCCTCCAGGCTCTTTCTCTGGCCCTGGCGAATAAAGCAATAAACCTTGCCGGAGTAATTATCTAAAAATTCTTTTAACACATGGGTTCCCAAAAATCCTGTGGCTCCGGTTAATAGAATATTACCTATCGGGGTATATTCTACCTCATCAATATAGCGCAAATCGTTTGGGGCCAGTGCTGCCGCCAGTTTCTTGTAATCATAGGCTGAGATTATATCTTCTTTATCTGCTTCGATTTCTGCAGCGCCCGTATCGGCACATATTGCTGCCAGATCCCTCGGGGTTGGGAATTTAAAAATATCGGCGTATACGATTTTTAAGCCCCGGCTCATACACTGCATGGCCACCCGGGAAGCACTCAATGATGTGCCGCCGATTTCAAAGAAATTATCAACCGCACCTACTTGCGGCAAGCCCAATACCGATTTGAATATCTCGCATAAATCGGCCTCGGTTTTATTGGCCGGTGCGACATACTCACGCTCGACCATTATAAAGTCCGGCTCGGGCAGTGCTTTTTTATCCACCTTGCCGTTATTGGTAAGCGGAAGCTTATCCAGCTGAATTAAAATACTAGGAACCATATAATAGGTCAGGGTATCAGCCAAATGCCGTGTCAGTGCTGCCTTATCCACTATCCCCTGGGCAGTAAAATAAGCGCAGAGGAATTGCCCCCCTTGGTTTTCCTTTACCACCACGATACTGGATAATATGCCCTCATAATCGTTTATTACCTTTTCGATTTCACCTAGTTCCACCCGCAACCCTCTCAGCTTCACCTGATCATCTATTCTACCGTGGAATTCAATTTCACCGTTAAAATTCCACCGGGCCAAGTCCCCACTGCGATATGCTCGCCGTCCATTTATGCTGATGTATTTCTCCGCTGTCATTTCCGGCTTATTTACATAGCCCCGGCCCACTCCTGCTCCCGCAATTACCAGTTCACCGGGAGCACCTGCCGGCAATATTTTATGGTTTTCGTTAATCATATAAATCTGCACATTGGACATGGGTTTGCCGATGGTTATTTTTTCACCCAAAACCTCGCAGAAAGTACAGCCGATAGTGGCTTCGGTAGGTCCATAACCGTTAAATACAGCGGCGTTGCTGCCCAGGGCTTTAATTTGCTCGTATAATGCTGCCGGAAATGATTCCGCTCCCACATTGAACGCCTTAATTTGGCGAAGCGCCCGGCGCATTTCTGGCATATCCACGATATTGCTGATAAAGGAGGGGGTACAGGTCATCATGTCCACCTTATTCTTTAAGATCAAGTCCGATAAGGCCAGGGGATTATGAATTTCTTCCTCGTTGGCCAGGCAGACGGTGATGCCGTTTAAAAGAGGCACAAATTGCTCCAATATGGACACATCGAAGGTAATCGCCGCCAGGGCCAGAGATACGCTGGCATTATTCACATAGGACATGATTTCTGGATTCAAGGGATTGGCGTTACAGTAATGCGTCAGGTTGCTATGCTCTATCATAACGCCCTTGGGCTTGCCGGTGGAGCCGGAAGTGTAGATGCAATAACAGATATGCTCGGGTTTAATATCCACCAGCGGATTTTTATTATTCTCATTATCCAACAGCTGCTCAATACTTAAGACCTCATAATTCCCCTGGGAGCATATGCTGCAGCCTTTACTCTTAATGGCTTCGCTGGTAATAATATAGGGAGCCGCACTGTCCTCTAAAATGTACTGGATTCTATCATCGGGATAATCAGGGTCAATGGGCAAAAAGGCCGCAGCAGATTTCACCACACCCTGAATCGCTACATAGACATTTACCGTACGGGGAAGCATAATGCCTACCATCTGCTCACTTTGAATCCCCTTTTCAATTAAGGAGTTGGCTACCCGATTGGCTCTTTCGTTAAGCTCGCTGAAGGTTAGCTGTTCATCACCAGCAATTACCGCCACTTTATCGGGGTGTAAAGCTGCCTGCTCCTCAAATAAATGTGCTGCCGGAATATCCCTCACCGGCCAGGCGGTCTGGTTGAAGCCCTCTAAGAAAGCCAGGGCTTGTTCCGAGCACATATTTACATCAGCCAGGGTTTCCGCCTCCAAAAAACTCTTAATGGTTTCAATATATGCATCGGTAAAGCTCGCTATCATCTCCTCAGAATACCAGTCGCTTCTGTACTCACTCAAAAAACGATACTGCTCGCCTTCGACAAATACATCCACCGATAAGGGGGCCTTGGCATCTTTGGCTTCCAAATACATTAGCTCGCACGCTTCACCCGCAATTTGAAAATCAGTAAATTCTTCCCCCTGATAAGCAAATAGAATATCCGCTTTTATCCCGTAAGCACGACTGATTTCAGCAAAGGAGTAGATGTCGTTACTCATAAGTTCCATAAGATGTTCCTTCATGCCTTGTAAATAAACGGCTACATTCTGCCGCTGGTCAAGATTGGCATAAACCGGCAAGGTCTTGACCAGCATACCGACTATATGGGCTTTTCTCGCCTCATTTCTGCCGTTGTATATGGTGGTAAACAGCGCTTCGTCTTGATTGGTAAATTGCCCCAGCAAATAGGCAAAGGCCCCAGTAAATAAGGCATTGGGGGTAATATTGTTTTCCTGGCAAAAGGCATCAATTTGCCCCCGGGGCAATTTCTCTACCCGTTCCCAGCTCTGGCATTGCTCGCTATCATTAAATACATCCCGGGCTGGCAATGAATTGATTTCCACATCCTTAAAAAGCGAATCATAATAAGCCCTGGCCTCACTGTATTCTTTCCCGCTTCGGGCCTCGATTTCATCCAGCGAAAGATCAAAACTGGAGTATTCCTCCACGGCCAGGATTTCATCCTTATAGGCCCGGTTGATATCATTTAATAAAATCGCGGTAGAACTGCCGTCACAGATAATGTGATGAATATCCATGAACAGGTACTGGCCGCTTTCACCCTGGTAGATGACAATTCTAAACAACGGGGCGCTGGCAAAATCAAAAGCTTGAACCAGGGTATTTTTCATTTCCTCGAAAGCGCATGTTTTAATTATGGGCACCTTATACTCAAAATCATCGTTTCTAAGCTGTTTAATATCCCCGTTGGCATCTGTTTTCAGATAGCACTTCATATAGGGATGGGCATCAATCGTCTTTTCAATAGCTGCCGCCAGCCTCTCGGCATTTACAGCCTCTCCCAGCTTAAACAGCATAGGTATGTTGTAGATGGTGGATTTTTCGTCCCGCAGGCACTCCAAATATATACCTATTTGGGTCTGGGTCAAGGGATACTCCGCTAATTTTTCATAGCTCTTTTCCCCCTGGCTGTTCCCCAAAATAAACTGTTCCAATTTCTCCACCGTTTTATGCTGTTTAATATCCCGAGATTTTATATTAATGCCGAACTCCTTTGCCAGAACGACATTTAGTTTCACCGCTCCGATAGAGGTCAGACCGGCCAGGTATATATCCGTATTAATGCCGAATTCATCATTGCCGGTTATTGATTTTATGCAGTTGAAAATTCTTTGCTGCAGGGTATTTTGGGGTGGAATAGCTTCCGCAAATGTTACTTTGGGCTCCGGCAAGGCACGCTTGTTTACCTTGCCGTTCTGGTTAAGGGGGATGCTGGCTAATTGCATAGTCACAGCCGGCACCATATAGGCAGGTAAATCTTGCGCAATAAAGTCATTCAACTCCGCTATCTTGACCTGATGGTCGGCTACTATATACGCCGCTACATATTTGCCGCCGCCGGCCTCGTCATAGGCAACAACAGTTGCATCAAGGATACCGGGATATTCTCGAATTTTACCTTCGATTTCACTAAGCTCAACTCTAAAACCGCGAATTTTTACCTGAAAATCGCGCCGACCCACAAACTCGATATTACCGTCCGGCAGCCAGCGGCATACATCTCCGGTTTTATAATAACGCTCATAACCCTCGGCACGCTTATAGGGATTGGCCACATATTGTTCTGCGGTCAAATCATCCCGGCCCAGATAACCCCTGGATACTTGATAGCCGGAAATGCAAAGCTCGCCGGGAACTCCCACCGGCATTGGCCGCCCCTGTTTATCCAGGATATACAAATCGGTATTGCTCAAGGGTTTGCCGATAGGTACATTGGCATATTCCTTATCCATCAAAAATGCGGTGGAAATAATGGTACACTCGGTTGGCCCGTATAAATTATAAAAGTTGTAAGCCGGCGGCGCACAGGGCACCAATTTCTCCCCACCGGTGGAAAGATGCCTAAGGCTTTTATTATCCATGCTCAGGGCAAACTGCCGGCCCAATTGAGTGGTCATAAAGGCTATGCTAATGCCATTTTTTTCAAAATAATCGTTAAGTGCGGGCAAGTCCAGGCGCATTTCTTCAGGAATAATATGTACGCAAGCGCCCCGGGTCAAAAAGGGATACAAATCCATCATGCAGGCGTCAAAACCATAGCTGGCATAGGCGGCGCTTTTATCCTCCTCCGTCACAGCGTAATAATCCTGATGCCACAGGCAGAAATTCACCAGATTTCTATGTTCAATCATGCAGCCCTTGGGTGTTCCGGTAGAGCCCGAGGTGTATAGAAGAATAAATAAATCCTGGGCTCTGGGCGCCGTCAATGCCAGTTTACTATCCTCTAAATCCCAGATGCTGCTGCTTAAGATAATTTCACCCTGGTAATTAGGAACCCGGTCATATAAATCATCATCCACTATAAGGATTTTGGCGGCGGCATCATTCAGCATAAATTCCAGCCGTTCCGATGGGTAATTGGGGTCTAGCGGCAGGTAGGCGGCAGCACTTTTTAATACTCCTATGGAACAAATCGCCATCAACTCCGAACGATGGATTAAAACTCCCACCGCTTGTCCCCGGCCCATACCTTTGGCCGTTAGGAAGCGGGCAATTCTATCCGTTATCTCGTCCAGTTCCCGGTAAGTGTATGAATTGTCCCCATATACCACCGCCGTACGCTCCGGGGTCCTGGCCGCCTGTGCCCGCAGCATATCCACTATGGTCAATTCCCTATCCAAAGGGACGTTATTATCGTTAAAGGATTTTATTAAATCCAGGTCTTTGCCGGAAATTATCTCAATCTCACTTAATCTTTGGCCCTCTGATAGAGCTAAGATAACCGCCTGCAAGGATGTTAAAAAACGCTCAATGCTTTCCTCTTTATAAAGATTCGCATTGTAAACTCCGGTAATACCGTTCTCCGACAGCTTCACCGAGAATTTAAAAGGCTCGTTAAGCTCGGATTCTCCAAACAGCAATAGCACATCAGAGCTCAGCGCAAAATTTTTCTTAATTTCAGTATAGGGATAAAAGGAATACTTTTGGGTCCGGGCTAAATATTTCTTAATCTGCTGCAAATACTCCGGAGCAGCCTGCTCCTCGTCTATATTCGTATAAACCGGCAGCGTTTTCCCCTCAATAACGCTGCAGAATATTACCTCCTCCTGATTGCTATATTTGGCCAGGGTATAGGCAAAGGCCGCCAGGCAGGTGGTTTGGTCATGGGGCAGCTCACCGCTTAAAGTATAGGAAGCCAAGAGCGGCGGGGCTTTTTCACCCGGCAGGTCCGGGATTAAATTGGAATCAATCTCATTGCCGGCAAATATCTTCTCGAAATACTTCTGCGCCTCTTGATAGGCAAAGCTGTTTTCCGGCGTAGCCGCTCCAGCGGCAATCAGCCTTTTTTCCGTTGCACCCCAAATACTTATCTCATCACAGGCTATTTCCGGATTATTTACCATATCCCTAAGCATGGTCAAAAGATTATCCACCAAACTATCAATTTTCTCATCACTGAAAGAATCATAGCGATACTCGATTCTGATTCGCTGCAGGCCGTCCCGGTCATCCCGGCCTGGATTAATGCGGAAAAGCAAAGGGAATTCAGCATGGCTGAGTTCCAGAACATCGATATAATCCGACTTCCATGAGTTGGAAACAATGGAGTAATTCAATAGCATACCGGCATCTATATTATTTTGTTTTAATTCCTCACTATAGAGGTTAAAGGGGTACCTGCCATGGGTTAATCCGCCTTTTAAAATCCCTTTGGCATTCTCCAAAGCCTGAATAAAGGTCATTTCTGGATTATAGGGGTATTTTTGCGGCAGAAGATTCACAAACATGCCCATGGCCTCATTTAAATCTTCGCCAAAGTTTCGGCCCGAGTATCCTGTAGATAATACCATCCCCTCCGCCTTATTTACCCGGGAGAGATATACCGCCAGCAGGGCACTGGCCAAAACAAAGGGTGAAATCTGCACAGGGCATTTTTCACAGGCTGCCTTAATCCCCCAGCTTAATTCTTCCGGCAAGTCAATAGTTCTGGTGCCAATGGACAATTCCTCACTGACCGCTATGGCCTGCACATAACCGGATAAATCCTGGAATTGCTCAAGCCAAAATGCCTTATCGTTTTTGCCCTCACTAGAATTCAAGTATTGCTGCTCACGTTCGATATATAAGCGGTAATCCGCTTCATTAAACAAGTATTCGCCGCCGCTGCGCAAGCATCTCACCGCTTCCTGCAAGCGGTCAGCCAGCATATACACTGAGCTGCCATCACATATCAGGTGATGTAAAACGATTAGCAGGATTAATTTACGGGGGGTTTTAATTATAGTAAAGCGATACAAAGGAACATCAAAAATAGTGAAAAACCCCTTCGCTACGGAATCTTTCACTATCATCTCCACATCCTCGGTATCGGCCTCTATGTATTTTATAGTAGAATAATCTGCTTCAGCTATGTATTGAACCACATCCAAATTATTATCCCGGGTAAAGCGGATATTGATATTTCCCACAAGAACCGCTTTTATAGCATCCATAATATATGCTTCATCCCTGGCTGCAAAGCTAACACTGATGGGTACAATATACGCTGTAGTGCCGGGATTGCCCAGCTCAGTGGCGATTATTCTCGCCTGGGCATTGGAAAGTTTAAAAGTTTTCATATATCTACCTCCCGTAATAAGCTTTCATTTTTTTTCAATATCTATTTGATTCTACTGCAAAAAGTTATTAATATTCATTGGCTTGTATAAATATACCGCTCGCAGTCTTCGCATGGGCAACACCTGCGGCTTGTCTCGCGGCTCAAGGGGTACACGCTAACCTCCCATCCATGGTCGTATAGCGCTCTCGCGACGTCCTGTCGCTCGCCCCCTTTCGCCTGCTCGCCTTCGCCGGGCGTTGCAACCATGCTTCGCCAACGCTCGCTTTGTATATTTATGCAACCCTTATGCAACAAAAGGGGTTTTCGCAGTGGAGTCCTATTTAAATCACAGTATTTTATTTAGTAAAAAAAAGTGAGGAGTAAGGGGTAAGATGTAGGGGTTACATTGTCAAAAGGACCGTCCCCTTGACACCCTGTAAATACCTGCAATATAAAATGCATTCGCCCTCCACATTGCCGAATACTTTGAGGCCGTCCTGTTCCACAAGCTTATAGGGAAGTACCTTTTCTCGCCGAAAGCCCAGCTTCTCAAACATACCGGCAGAATTTATATTGGTGGCATCAGCTATCATCAATTCGTAGCTCAAATCAATTGCACGCTTTATCATAGACTCGCCTAGTTTTCTAGCAATTCCCCTTCTCAGATAGTTTTCATCAGTGGAAACATACATGAGTCGCACACATTTTCCCGGTTTAAAGGCCAGATTAGTTTTCAAGGGTTTTTCCAACTCTTCAAAAAAAAATATTGGTTTTGCTAATCCCGTCAATCTCTTTTGGGGTCCATTCTATATTCGGAAATACTGCAAAAGCATCAAAACATATGACTACAGCTGCTACTGCTCCCGTATCTTCATCTACCGCCGCCATTGTAAGCCCTGCATTTATACTTTCCGGAATAATCTTCAGAAAATAATCATACATTTCCTCCTTAGTAAAATTCAACGACATGGTCATAGGCTCACGCTCAGAAAATGCTGCTGTTTGAATTGCAACTATCTCTTCCAGCATATCGATTGTTGACGTTATGATTTTTATATACACACCATCAATCCTCTTTTTCATCATTATAGCATCAGAGGACCAGGAGTTGCTCAATAGACTTTACTTTCTGACCTGACTGCATTAAATAATAACTGTTAAAAAAAATGGGGCCGTTAAGCCAGTGGGAGATAGACCTGTTGCTCACCGCTATAGCCCGGGCGTCCATACCCCGGCTGCATATCCTTATAATCAGTCGCAGTTATCCGGAAATCCCTGTAGACGAGCTGGAATTGAAGGGATTATGTAAAGAGATATCCCAAAACCTCTTTGAGTTTACCCAGGAGGAAACTGTGGAGCTGTTTGCCCAAAACGGATTCCAGCTTTCTGCCAAAGAACAGATCCTTTTGTGCAATAATACCGATGGCTGGGTGGCGGCCATTTATCTGGCCTCTACCATAAAAACGAAGGGCAACTGCTGCCGCTGGTAAATACCATTGAAAACAATATAGAGTACTACAATCACGTGGCCAACGGCTGTGGTACCGGTTTTGAACATACCGCCCGGGCCGAATATTGTTTGGAAACCGGTGATTTAAGCAATGCCGAACTGTTTGCCTATAAAGCCATCTTCAAGGCTAAAACCAAAAACCAGCTGTGCCTGGTTATCTGCGGCAACCTGTGTCTGGTCCGCCTGGCCCTGTTAAACGGCAAGCCCCATAAAGCCTTTTCCCTTTTAAATAAATTACGCACCGAGGTGGAAACTGCCGCCCATCCGGTTTTGTTCAACAGCGTTGATATCGCCGCCGCATACATATACGGCATTTTGGATAAATTGGAGCAAATCCCGTATTGGCTACAGGACGAGGACTTTTCCCGCTGCAATCTCTTTTATCAGGGAATAGGCATCAATTATACTGCCGTTGGCCAGGCAGCAGTTTTGCGTAAAAGTTATGCCGAGTTGGAAGTCATTGTGGAAACCATACGGGAAATTTATAAACCTAATAACCATATATTCGGCCTCATCTATGTCGGCATCTATGATGCTATAGCCAAAAAGCATCTTTATGGCTTGGAAAAAGCCGGGCAAGCTCTGCTGCCGGCTATAACAATGGCTGCCGCTGACGCTATCATTACCCCCTTCGCGGAAAACCTGCCCGAGCTTTATCCCGTTTTGCAGTCTATGCCGCCGCAAGAGCACCGCTCATGGATAAATCAGGTACTGAAATTGGGTGAACGTTTTATGCAGAGCTGGAAAATAATTAATGAACAGGAGCATATTCCACCCCTGACCGAGCGGGAAAGAGAAGTTCTAACTCTGCTGGTGAAGGCTGCACCCAAAAAGAAATTGCCCTAAGGCTCTACCTCTCCTCCAACACGGTCAGAAGGCATATACAAAATGCTTACGAGAAGTTAGGAGTTAATAATAAAATCCTGGCCGTTAAAAAGGCCAGGGAGATGCCCCTGCTTTAAGCAGGGGCATGCCTGCTGGGGAATTGCCCCCTGTTAAGTAAAGTAAATCCATAAACATAATTTCATTTTTGCGGATTAAAACAGGTCGCTGTGGGTTCCGGTGCGTGTCAAAGACAATATCAAGATATCCTTTTCAATCTTATAAATTAGTAACCAGTCAGGTGTGATGTGGCATTCCCTATGCCCGGCATAGTTACCGGTAAGTGGATGATCAAGATACTTCTGAGGAAGGGCCTTCTCTTGAACCAGAAGATTAAGAACCTCTTCGAGAAGCTTAACATCATAACCTCGCTTGACAATAGCTTTAAAGTCTTTTTTAAATCGGCTGGAGTACCTGATTTTAAGCATTCAGATCCTCCATTAATGCACTTACACTATCAAAAGTTTTACTCATATTGCGGTTGTTATTAACATCATCAATTGCAGCCATGGTTTCTTTATTGGGCTTTTCGATGCGGAGGTCAAAAGGGATGCCACCGTAGCGAACGGAGTAACGCAGGAATATATTCATGGCTGTGGACATATTAAACCCCAGTTCGTTAAATATAGCTTCAGCTTCCCGTTTTAATTCCTCATCGACACGAATATTTAAATTGGTTGTTTTGGCCATGTTTATCAGCTCCTTTCTATAATTAAATTCTAAGGTATTATATGCAATTGTCAATATATTACTCACAAACGCTTTACAAAGTCATTACAAATGCGAGGACTTCCCTATGAGGAAGTCCCTGCTTTTCAATTCCCCTTCTCAGATAATTTTCATATGGGAACTTTTGTTCTACCTCCAACTTCTTTCCATCCGTCTTTATATAAGAGTTTCAATACTTCCCTGACGGTCATCCCTTGCCCCTTCCCCATGTCTACTATACGCCCTGGTTATGCGTAATGTATATACCCTTTTCATCCGTCCAATCCAAGACTTATTTTTATAGCTTGATCTGTTTTTTGCATATAGGAATCATCAAGTTCTCCTATCTTCCGCACGAACCATCAGAAGACAGGAGTTGCTCAATAGACTTTACTTTCTGACCTGACTGCATTAAAATAATAACTGTTAAAAACAGATGGGGCCGTTAACTCAGTGGGAGAGTGCTTCCTTGACGCGGAAGAAGTCATAAGTTCGAATCTTATACGGCCCACCATGAAATCACTCTACACTCCAGTGTATCGGAATTATCGAAACAGAAAATAACTGGAGGCCATAATTAAAATAGTTCCATAAGAATCTAAAATAACAGGGTTTGCCCATCAGTGGCTAACAATATGGCTAATCAAAATAGCGGGTGAAAAAACCCGTTATTTTGCTATTTCTGTAAGCTTGCCCTGTAAATGCACCCTGTTTAACCTAATTCCAGGCAAACATATTAATAATGCCAGAGCAGGTTGCCCGGGTTTGCCTGCGAAGGAAGTTTGCCTTCCCTTAAGACCTATTCTGCCGTATTCCCGATTTTTTAACTTACACTTTCATTACTGTTTGTCTATCGCCGCTACTGGCGAGATGGAGGTATATATGGAAGAGTTGAGGGAACAGATATCTAATTTAATAAACCAGCAACTATGGAATCAACTAAGGCAATTGGCATGGGATGACTATCTTATACCGGATGTGGCATCATTGTTAATCGGCTTAAATAAAGCAGATAGGGTAATATTGTTCCGGCTCCTGCCCCGTCCGGTTGCAACTGCCGTATTCTCCTATTTGGAAAAAGAAGATCGCAATGCCCTGCTTAAAGATTTGACCAATGAAGAAACTCGCTATCTATTAACTAACCTGCCTCCCGATGATAGAACCACTCTCTTCGAGGAGTTGCCTGGTCAAGTTACTCAGCGCCTGCTTAATCTTTTGAACCCGGATGATTTGAAAGAAGCCAGGCTCTTGTTAGGCTATCCGGAAGAAAGTGTCGGTCGATTGATGACTCCGGATTATGTCGCGGTGAGACCACAGTGGACTATTCAGGAAGCCATTAATCACATACGGCTTAAAGCACGAAACAGCGAAACCCTGCATACCATCTATGTTATTGACGAATCCTGGAAGTTGCTGGATTCTCTGGAGCTCTCCCTGTTAATTCTGGCCAACCCCCAGGAAACAGTGGAAGCCATCATGAGCAAATCCTTCATCAGTCTCAGTGCCTTTGATGACCGGGAAATGGCCGTTAAAGTCATGCAAAAATATGATGTCTTTTCTCTTCCCGTGGTAGATTCGGATGGAATACTCCTGGGGCTGGTTACTTTTGACGATGTAATGGATGTTGCCGAAGAAGAGGCCACCGAAGACTTTCATAAAACCGCCGCCGTTACACCGTTGAAAGCCAGTTATCAAGAATCAAGCATAAAAGACCTGGTAGGAAAAAGAATGGGCTGGTTAATCGCTCTGGTTTTTGTAAGCCTGCTTTCCTCGGGAGTAATCGCTCTGTATGAACAAACCCTGCAAACCGTAATAGTTCTCACTGTATTCATCCCTCTTTTGCTGGGCAGTGGCGGCAACGCCGGTGCTCAGGCATCTACCCTGATGGTACGCGCCTTAGCCACCAGCGATGTGACGGCAGATGAATGGATAAGAGTGTTTTTTAAGGAACTTATGGTAGGTTTATTGCTGGGGGTGTTTATGGGAATCATCAGTTCCATATTTGGGTCTATGCGGGGAGGCCTGCAAATTGGTTTAATTGTGGGTCTTACCATGTTAACCATTATTATAGCTGCCAATCTGATAGGGGTAATGCTGCCCTTTATACTAACAAAAATGAAATTGGACCCGGCGGTAGCCAGCAATCCCCTTATCACCTCGATAACGGATGTCATGGGCCTGCTCATCTATTTTGCTATCGCCACCATGGTTTTGGGCCCGCTATAGAATATCTCCCAACTTGTTTACTGTCCGGTCTGATTACGGATTGATATTACATAGAAGTAAAAAGGACGTCTCAAGCCAAATATTTCTGCATGCTTTGGGGGAATGATGGTTTCCATAATAATATACTGCGACTCTTTGAGCCCGGCCGCATTTATAAGTTTTTTAAATGAACCGGGGGAACAGCCAAAGAATATAGCATCTTCCATAAGATTTAAAGCCTGCCGGTAATCATGGCTTATAGCCGCCACTATTTGTTCCCTGCTCCAGTATCTGAGCTGTCCTGCGAGTTGAGGCTTTAAATGCAGGTCCCAGAATGTAGTACGGGGCGATATGGACAGAGACAGCCAACGATTACCCAGCAGCAATCCCAGTAAAAGCAGCGCGGCACGGGATGAGAATTGCAGTTTAACCAATTTAAAGCCTGCCCGCCGGTTAACCCCAGTATTTATAAACTGCCAGCTAATAACAGCAAGCAGCATAAATATTGCTGCCAGGCTATAGATTTCAATAAAACTCCATTTGAAAAAGAAGAAAGGATAAATTATGGCTGCCATAGTCACTATTAGCATTTGAAAAACACCAGCAATAATAATCACTGCTGGCAGGGTACCATAAAGATTAACCAGTTGCCAGAAAAATGGAATAATAGTACCCACCAGCCCCGGGATTAATCTAAAACTACGAAGATAAATCAGGCCACTGCTGAGATGTTTCCAAATCAGTCTCATGTCCTCACCATCCACTCATGAAGCAAGGGGATATTCCTCTGCTTACCTGTTCTTCCCCATATTCCACCACTCATAAATTTATGATACAATGAATTTAGAATAGTATCACTAACATAATATTAATGTATACCTTCGAATATAGGGAAAAGAACCAGGCTATCTCTCTGTATGGGGCGTTCTGAGGGGACATTTTTTTGCTTTTGCAACAGGAAGCAAAAAAGATGTCCCTTTGCTTGATGGTTAGGAGCTGCATAGGGGGGAAAAAATGGCAACGGGAAAAAGCAATAGCATGGAACTGCATTATTATTCCGACCGGCTCAAACGCAAATTGGAGCAGATGCGTCTTGTGCCAGTTACTATTGTCGAAGCCCCGTCCGGTTACGGTAAAACCACCGCGATACGAGACTTTTTACAAAACTCCCTCCCCCAGGGCACGCCCGTCTGTTGGTTCACCGCCATGGATGAAAAGACCTCTGCGGGTTTTCGACGACTCTGCCGCGAGATTGAGAAGATTGACAGCCGTGCTAGTGAACGTCTCCTTAAAATAGATTTTCCTAACGCCGCCAACATTGGTGAAGCAAGTGAAGCCCTGCGGTCAGTCCAATGCAAACATGAAACCTATCTGGTCATAGATAACTTTCAGTTTTTGCAGGACGCCCTGCCCCCAGCTTTTTTTCTTGCGCTCCTCGAACATGGTGGCCAGGGTTTACATGTCATTATCGCAACCCAAATGCTCAAACGAGATACCCTTGCTATTGTTGCAAGTCACGGGGTTTTGCATATTACAACTGCCGATATGCGTTTGAGTGCAGAAGATATCAGCCGCTATTATGCCCTGGCCAATGTAAAAATTACCCCGGAGGATGCAAACGAGATCGAGCGCTACACCGAAGGCTGGATTATCGCGATCTATTTACAGCTCTCCACTTTTCTGGAAACAGGCACATTTTCCGATACACCTGGTGTTTTGGCTCTCATGGAGCATTTAGTGTGGGATAAGTTGACTGAAGCGCAACAAACCTTTCTTTTGTACTTATCACCGTTTGAGATGGTCAGTATACAGCAGGCATGTTCCCTCATCGGCTGTGATACACTGCCCGAATATGCTTTAGAGTCCTTCGCGAGCCCCTTTATCCGCTACGACCCGGTCGAGCGACAATATGAGCTGCATAGCATTCTGACCGAACTTCTTATTCAAAAATGTGGGGAGCGCGGGCCTGCGTTTGAACGCCAGTGCCTGTTGCAGGCGGGAGACTTTTGCCGGGATGAAGGCCAAACCGCCAGGGCTCTGGGCTTTTACATGCAAATCCGTGATTATGAGCGGATGCTCTCGCTGGACCTTTCCGAAATGAATTTGGAGATTATAGGCGGCGTGCCATTTACCGAGTTAGCATCTGATATTGCCCAAAATTGTCCGGCAGAAATCAAAAAGAAATATATTCTTAACATGCTTCGCATTGCCTGGGCGTTGTTTATGGTTGGGATGAAGGAGCAGTTTGAGATATTAATGGAAGAACTGCATACCATACCGGAACTACTGGAGAATTCCAATTTGCTAAGGGAATGGCTCTTGTTGTCTTCATATAGGAGTTTCCCATATCTGGCTGAAATGACTGCTATAATCAGACAGGCTGCCCCACTTTTTAAAAACCAATGTTCCCAGGTAATTCTCCCTACCGCGCTCTGGTGCTTCGGCAATTATTCCCCGTTGACTGAGTTCTACACTACATCTGGTGAGGCTGATCATGAGGCTGATGCGCTGGAGGAGTACATTTCCATCTATTCGCGTCTTACCAATGGCCACGGCAGCGGAGTTGATGCGCTATTTCGCGCGGAACTGGCCTATCAACGGGGAAACTTGAACGACGCGGAGATACTTGCCTATAAGGCAGCGTTTCTTGCCGAAAGCAAGCAGCAAAGTGTAGTTCTATTAGGTGCCGCCATATTGCTGGCCCATGTTGCCCTGCACAAAGCGGATATAGTCGGCTGGGAGCGTGCTATCGACTCAATGGAACGTGCCGCGTCCTTTGACCGACAGGATACGCTCGTCATCAGGTCGCTTCTGGATATTATTCGAGGCGTTCTCCTAAACGAGTTTCAGGATCATATGAGTATCGCTGATTGGCTGCAAAATGCAGATTTTGCAGAGCGTCGCCTGCCGCCCGCTATGATCCAAATTGGGTTGTTCGTACACCTGGGCTTTCTTATGCATCAAGGTGAATTTGCCCGAGTAATAGGCACAGCACAGGCCATACGACCGGAAGATGGGCTATTAAGTCCATATAGGGACCTCTTTGCTTGTTTCCTTATGGCCATCAGCCATATGGCCTTGGACAACCGTACTCAAGCCGCTGCTCTTGTTGAAGACGCTGCCCGCAAGGTTCTTCCCGATGGGTTGGTGTCTCCCTTTGCCTCATATTCACAACTGCTGGGGAATCTGGTTGATGAGGTCATTGCGCGTGATTATCCCGCCCTTTTAGAGAAATTTAAGACCGTCAGGAAGCGCTTCTCAGAAGGCTGGTTTACGTTGCGTGAAGCCTTTTTTTCAGGCGAGCTGCCTCCTGACTTAACGGAACGAGAATATGAGGTGGCCAAACTGGCAGCCGCAGGACTGCGCAACAGCGAAATCGCGGAAAAGCTTATGATAACGGAAAGCACCGTACGCGCACATATGCGAGCAATATTTCAAAAGCTGCAAATCGACCGCCGCACCCGCCTGGCGGAAAAACTGAAATTAAATATTCAAAGATAGTCCATTAAGATAGTCCATTCGGACGATGCGCAAAACAAAATCCCATTCTATAGTTAATCTGTAGGATGGGATTTTTCTATTTGCTATGGAGAAGGAGGCATATGCGTGAATTACATCAAAACCGTGCTGTCCATGAAGGACTACCGGCTTTTTATGGAAATGGAGAGCGGCAGTACAGTAACAGTAGACCTCTCCGGCAAGCTGCACACCATGAAATACGGCGAGCTTGCCGACGAAGCATTCTTTAAAACCGCCACCACCGACGGCGACTATGTCATCTGGGGCGGCGGGCGACTGCGCTTGACGGTTAATGAACTGATGGAGGTGGTTTTGCTGGGATGATTGAGGTATGGGAAATAGATACTCCATTCTTTGTATGACGAATTAAGGGAGGTATTAAGAATGAAAGACCAATTGGAATGTACCCGTGTCTTGGAGCGAACAAAACACATAAATGTGGAAGATACAAGGACACGGTTAGCATTGGCAGGTTTTAAGTCTATCTTAGGCATCTTGGTATTCGTATTGTTGTTATTGCCCGGTTTTAGTCAAGTCCAGCCAGAAACGGTAGGTCAAACCGTTTACTCTGTTTGCTCGGGAAATACACTGCTGGGTTACAACGGGCCGGTTAGCTCTCTGAACTCTCAGGGTGGTAACACCGGAGCAATCGTAGTACCGATAGCGTTGGGGCAGACGATAAATGGAAATATCGATAAATCCGATTATTTCTATCCTACGGCGGGGGGAGGTATTTGGCAGGACGAATATCAGTTAGTTCTCCACCAGGATACAAAAATTGCTCTGGAGCTGCATGCTCCAAACGGGGGGTATACACGCACCCTGTTGTACTGCGACCATGCTACACTTCCCAATGGGGATAAGGGAACCTATTCTGCATTTTCAGGCGGGAATTTGGTAGGGAACAATATTTATCGTCGCCCTGCAGCCGGATTCGGTGACCTTTCGTTGGGATCTAACATATATTTCCCCGGTTTATATCGTATTGTAGTCTTCTCAGATACTCCAGGACCCTATACGCTGAAAGTATTATCACCTGTAGCCGGAACCCATATCAACTTCACGGTAGAAAATGGCAACGCAAATGCGCCTCAACCAGTGATTTCTGATAGCAATGGTCACTGGACCCGGGATTTCGACCCGGCGTCCACCTACAGGATAACGGCGGAGAAAACCGGTTACAGCGTTTCCCCATCCAGCCAAGTGTTTGATGGCCCGTCTGACGAGCTGGATTTTGAACTATTTTCACTAGCGAGTATTCCTGAAATAACTTATTTGACCCTTAACAAAAATACGGGTGTTGCCGGAGAGATTCAGACGGTTAACGCCACAATTCATGCCACTGGAGCTGTTGATGGTACACCGGTCTCGATCTGTTTGTTGAATGCTCAAGGAAGCAATCCTCTGGCTCCGTTGTTCTATCCTAGTCCTGGCGATTTGGATAATAAGGACCTGAAGAAATTTTGGGAGAATTTAAAGGAAGATCCTTACCAGGAAATCACGTATAAAAGTATAGCGGGAAATGGAACGATTATTAACGGTCAGGCCACTGTTACCATGGTTATCCCTGATAAACTGGCTCCTGGTTACTACCAGGTTCGCGCTCAGTTAGCAGGTTCAGCCAGTATCATGTCCAAAAATTATAATATTGCCACAGCGACTGACGTTCCCTTGATAAGCAGTATTTCACTGACCCCCGCTCAACATAATACAGGACAATCTCAATATATAGATGTTAGTGTGGAAACTTACAATGTCAAGAACGGAACTAGTGTTACAGCTACACTGGTTAATAATGACGGCAGTCCCCTGGCCACCCCGGTTGATTCAGTTACCGGTGTCATTAGTGATAATCAGGTTCAGCTAGGTTTATACTTGCCGAGCGGGGTCCCGGCCGGCCATTACAGTGTAAAAGTTACCATATCCTTAGCCGAAATACTGACGGGTTTCAAACCTTATCATATTGTTAATTATCCGGATGCTGAAGCGGTTGATGCCGCTATAGAGGCCCTGACCTGGGAAAGCATCAAAGGCGGAAACACTTCACCTGATAATATTACAACCAATCTTAAAAGCCCGTTACCCACCACCGGACCAAACGGTACATCTATAAGCTGGAGTGCAAACCCTGTAGATTGGATTAATACTACCACCGGAGCAGTTACCCGACCAACAACAGGTCAAGGTCACCAAACAATTGTCCTGACAGCTACCATAAGCAAAGGTATGTTTAGTGGCATCAAGAACTTCACTCTGACGATTATTGATCCTACTATGGTAGTTACTCCAAGTGCCAGTCTGGCATCCGGTACTTACGGCGGAACGCAAAATATTACCTTATCTACTGCAAGCGAAGGGGCAACCATTTACTATACGACCGATAATAGCAAGCCGACAACTGCCAGCACCCCGTATACCAATATGATAGAAGTAGCATATAACATGACCATCAAGGCCATAGCAATAAAAGAGGGTATGGAAAATAGCCCGGTATCCACATTTGAATATGTAATTTTTGCCGGCGGTGACGGCAGCATAGATAATCCTTATCAGGTTGCAACGGCCGAACAACTTAACAATGTGAGATATCACCTGGATAAGCATTTCCAGCAGACAGCAGATATCGACCTGAGCAGTTATTATACCGGTTCGGGTTGGGAACCCATTGGCAGTGACGGGTCTCCATTTACCAGCATATTTAACGGCAACGGCAAGATCATCAGTAACCTTACTATCAACCGGAGTACAGAGAATTACACCGGTTTGTTTGGTTTTACCGGTACTACTGCCAAAATCCGGAATGTGAAACTGGAGAATAACAATGTTATCGGCCAACAAAATACCGGTGCCCTGGTGGGATACAATCAGGGTACCATCTTCAACTCTTACGCCACAGGTAATGTAACAAGTACAGATGATTGTGTCGGTGGTCTGATCGGTTGCAACCAGCAGAATTCTTCCATTACCGATTCCTACGCTATCGGTAATGTGGTCGGGGGGCAGTGTACCGGCGGCCTGGTAGGATACAATCAGGGTACCATTACCCGCTCATACGCTACAGGCGAAATAACTGGCAGAGGTAAAGTCGCCGGTCTGGTGGGGAGCAATTCTTCCGGTACAATTACCAACTCATACGCCACGGGTGCTGCAACCGGTACCGAGAACTATGTTGGCGGTCTGGTAGGGTGGACTTATTGCGGTACAATTACTAACGCTTATTCCACCGGTGCCGTAACGGGCACTGGAGGAGTCGGTGGTCTGGTAGGGTGGTATGACTCTAAATTCAGCGCTCCTTACGTCACTAATAGTTATTGGGACATAAATACATCAGGAATTACTTCATCTGCCGGCGGAAATGGCAAAACTACAGCTGATATGACAGGCGGGAATTATGGTGCCCATATTTATTTCCAATGGAATTTTGGTGGTATTTGGAAATATGGTGGGAATAACGGCTACCCCTCTCTGATAAACAATCCCCCTGTTGGACCAGATAAAACCCTGATCAGCATCATCACACCTTCTGCTATCACTGGTGTAGCCAATGGCACCGCTAAAGAAGCGGCAGCCCTGGGATTACCTGATAAAGTAAGAATGATTACGGATCGAGGAAATGTTCAGGCCGATGTGACCTGGTATGTAGACGCCTGCTCCTATGAACCGGCTGTAACTACTGAGCAGACCTTCACCGTAAATGGAACCGTAACGCTTCCGACCGGGGTAATAAATCCCGGCAATAAACCCCTGACCACTACCATTAGGGTCACCGTAAAAGCTCAAGCTGGCACCGTAACCAACATTACAGCAGTAAGTAATGTAGAAGTAGCTTATGGCACCGCACAAGCAGCAGCCCTGGCAGCGCTGGCAGCTACCACCACCATAACTGATAGCAATAACAATACCCATACCGTAAGTTTAAGCTGGAGCATAGCCAGCTATGACAGCAATACTGCAGGCAACTACACCGCTACCGGAACCTTTACCTTACCGACAGGAGTAGACCAGTCAGATCCACAGACCGAGCTAAAGGTAACGGCTATCGTTACCGTAAAAACTCAAGGAGTAGAACCTAATCCGACTATAACCGGCATTACATCAGTAAGTAATGTAGAAGTAGCTTATGGCACCGCAGAAGCAATAGCCCTGGCAGCGCTGGCAGCTACCACCACCATAACTGATAGCAACAACAATACCCATACCGTAAGTTTAAGCTGGAGCATAGCCAGCTATGACAGCAATAATGCAGGCAACTACACCGCTACCGGAACCTTTACCTTACCGGCAGGAGTAGACCAGTCAGATCCACAGACCGAGCTAAAGATAACAGCTACCGTAAGGGTTAACGCAGCAGTTTCTACTGATAAAACCCTGGTCAGCATAACCGCACCTTCTGCCATCACCGGCATAGCCAACGGTACCGCTAATACAGCAGAAGCCCTGGGATTGCCAACCAAGGTGACCTTGATTACCAATGACGGAAATGTACAGGCCAATGTGACCTGGTATGTAGCCGCCTGCTCCTATGACCCGGCTGTAACTACCAGGCAGACCTTCACCGTAAATGGAAATGTGACTCTTCCGGCGGGGGTAGTAAATCCTAATAGCGTTGAATTAAGAACCAGTATCAGTGTAACCGTCAACACGGCGGCTTCTCCCCCACCCCCGTGGTACCCGGTAAGCGGAGTAACTCTTAATAAAAGTAGTTTAACCCTGGAAGTAAACGGTCCTGCTCAAAAACTAGCAGCAACGGTGCAGCCCTCCTATGCCAGTTATCCCTATGTCTACTGGAATTCCAGCGATACTGCAGTAGCCAGGGTTGATAATACCGGACTGGTAACCCCGGTAGCCCCGGGGCAAGCCGTAATTACGGCAACTACTGCAGAAGGGGGAAAAACGGCCAGCTGTACCGTGACGGTGATGGCATCATAACTGCCACTGCAGAAGAAACCATAGTCTTGCACGATGTACCAGTAAGCATTAGTATTCCCCCCGAAGTCGAGGCTACGATTGAGGTTACACCGGGCAGCACAATGCCTCAGGTGAATATCAACAGTTCCACTGCCCTGGGTATAGTAGAAATACAAATACCGGAAGGAACTATTGCCAGCGGTCCGGACGGCTGGGATGGGACTTTTAAGCTGCCTACGATAAGCAATCAGCCCAGTGTTAACATAAATGGCGCCAGTCAGGTTAATACGGTTATCGTACTGGGTCTGGAGGATGAGCAAATCAGCTTTTCCCAGGCGGTAAGAATACTTATTCCCGGTCAGGCTCAGCAGCAGGTGGGCTATATTAGAAATGGAGTATTCACCCCTATTACCCGTATCCTCTCTGCCGATCGGCAGGATGTTGCGGATAGCGAGATTCCTGCTGATGGAGATGGTAAAATTGATGTTGATTCGAACCTGGCAGTCTGGACCAAGCACTTTACTGAATTTGTAATTTACACCCCTATAAGTAATCCTAAGCCTGCCAGTTATACTGTAAGCCTGAGCAGCAATTACACCAAAGCAGGGACCGTCAGTGGCGATGGGACGTTTTACGGTGGCAGTTTAATCACGGTAAGAGCTAAAGCCCAAAGTGGATATGTTTTTGATTACTGGAGTGAAAACGGCTCCATGCTTAGTCGAAATAGCGTCTACAGCTTTAACCTGGGTGAGAGTAGCCGTCAGTTGCAGGCTAACTTCGTACGGGAATTCCAGGAGTTGTCAATTACAGATGCTACTAAACCACGGATTATCACTTTTTCCCACCCAGTTTTACCGGATGAACAGAACCTTGGCAATATTTACGTGGCTACTGATATTAACGGGGATAATAAAGTTGAGGGGGTAATCGTTGCAGGGGTACCCGGCAATAACTGCCAGATTTCGGTTAAGCCTCCTGATGGCCAATGGTTATCCGGGGCAAGCTACTACTTGATACTGGAACCCGGCTTGCAATCAGCTTTAAATAAAACCCTGGGTATAAGGACGAGAATGAAGTTTACCGTGGAATAGGATTAAGCAGGGACTTCCCTATAGGGAAGTCCCTGCTTTTTTTGTTTGACAAAATGTAGGGGTCAACAACTATCGGAAGTATATGTTCCCCAGGCATATGAACCGAAAACAAACGCCTTTTCAACTGTAATCTGGTTCCTTATCTGGTTTATATAATCTTTTATTGTTTGCTGAATTGACTCAGGCATTGCAGCCACAAAAACACCCCCTCGGTCCTGGTTAACACCTCTTTTGCTTTTACCTCGCCAACCTTTTCCAATACCTTTTGCTTATAAGCCGGATATCGTTCAGAAATATAATAATACAATAAATCGGCAAAAAACGCTTCGTGCTCCGAAACTTTTTGGTCAAATGATTCGCTGCTCCAAGAGTCATATATGACTGTCAGAGCAGCTATTTTACATTATTAACCACATTATTATAATACATTATATTAAGTTACATAACCCAATAAAACATGATAAAATATAAAACAAAACACTAAAAAGCATAACATAACTTAACTGGCTTTATATGTACTAATAGTTTTTCTCCAAATAAGCGGACCAACAGATAGGCTATATATTTTTGAGCCGGTTTTTTTATGTTTCTTCTTTCGATTGCGCTTTGCGGAAACAATTAATAAATATCCGTAACCGAAAGAATCAGCAAGGAGAAGTTGAATTTATGAGGGGAAATGAGAACTCAAGAAAATGGCTAAGCAGTATTGTGATAGGTATATATATGCTGAGCTTTATTTTAGCACAGGCCCCGGTAATGTATGCCTGGATCAGTTCAGCGGTTGACGGATTAAAGGTTAGTGGGAGGGATTAAGAGAGGAGGTGGAAACGGACTAATTTTATAAAATATTAATGATTAGTAAGGAGAGAGATTGAATGAGTTTATTAAAAGTGAGACATGGTGAGAAGTGGGAAAGGGGAATAATTACTTATTGCTTGTTAGTCTGTATGGTATTTTCGTGTATCATAGCAATGCCGTCTGCATCTTATGCGGCAGATGATAATGCATGGGAACAGAATGGCATAGGGCTAAGTGAGCTTACACCTGAAAAGGTAGTGGTATTTGCAGGAAATACCATGAATGCTTCCAAGATGGGGTTTTTAAAGAATTATTATTATTTAAGCGAGGAGAACTTAAATGATCTTCGCCAGTATGACAATGGAACACGAGCATATGGCTATTTTGGTGAGGAGGCATGGATTTCCAATGCTTCATACTCTTCAAGTGATGATCATGGGGCTAGGGAGTGGAGATATAGCTGTTTAACAGGAATTGATTTGGAAAAAGCGTTTACAGGACTTGGTGTTACGCCTTCCACTGGCCTGAGCTTAAAAGTAAAGTCTACCGATGGGACTTCTTTTGTGTTGGAGAATGCCTTCGACCAATCAAGATATTACTTTAATCCCCAGGGAGAACAAAGCACAACGGCAGTGGCTCCAATATTGGCATTAAAGAAAAGCACAGTTTCCAGCACGATCGCTCCCAGTTCTGAAGCAACAGTTGTTGTACCCACTACAGCGGCAGATACATATGATCCCCTGTTTGCTTATGGGCAAAAAGAGGTCAATGAAGATAATAACTGTCACTTTGTAAAGTATGTAAACAGTATTGTGGCGGGTACTGAGGATATAGCGCTTACGGTTATAGAAGATGGGAAGAGTGAAAATCAGATTTCTATTTCTGAAATAATCAGAAAAGGTGTTTACAAAACAAATTATTCATATTCTAGCGGCGGTTCGCTGCATAATCATAGTGTGACGGGCATTCCGCTGGCTGCTCTGCTTAATGCGATGGGTGTATGTGTTGCTGATGGGCAGAGCATTCAGCCGGCTACAAGTGATAATTATGCTGCCAATGCCATTTCACAAGCAGATATCGACAAATGGTTTGTCGCCTATGATGCACTGGAAAATGGAAGTCAGGTTACAAATAATACTATATTAAGATTATACGGCCCAGGTCAGTTTGGCAATCAGGTGCTGGTGAAGAATCTCAGCACTTTGACGATAACCGGTCAATCGGCAGCAGTAAGCAAGACAGCTCTTACCGATGCAATCAAAGCAGCAAATACAAAATATATGAACGCAGCAGAAGGGATAGAAGCAGGACAGTATGCAGTTGGATCGAAGGATGCATTCAAGACGGCAATTGATACGGCTCAAGCGGTAGCGGATAATGCGGAAGCTACTCAAGCCCAAGTAAATCAGGCAGTTACCGATTTGAAAACAGCTGAAGGCGTATTTGATGCAGCAAAAGTAACAGCAGTAAGCAAGACAGCTCTTACCGATGCAATCAAAGCGGCAAATACAAAATATACGAACGCAGTAGAAGGGTCAGCAGCAGGACAATATGCACTTGGCTCGAAGGCTGCGCTCAAGACGGCAATTGATACGGCTCAAGCAGTAGCAGATAATACGGAGGCTACTCAAGCCCAAGTAAATCAGGCAGTTACCGATTTGAAAGCAGCTGAAGGTATATTTGATGCAGCAAAAGTAACCGATGGCAAAGCTGCAGGTGGAGATACAGAGAATGCAGTATTCTATATTGCGGTAAAAGAAAGCGCAGACAGTACAGCTAAGTATTACTATTACACAAAAGCAGAGCTGGAAGCTTATGAAACAACGGAAGACTTTCTTTACAATGATCACAGCGTAATCAAGACGGTAACAGCCAAGGGAGCACTGTTAAGCAACCTGTTATACAACCTGAACGGGGTTACAATTACCGGCGATATGATTATCCAGTATGCAGAATCGGATGGATACCATGCAGATCAGGCAACCTCCATAGACAACTCCAGCTACAAGGATAAGATTGCATGGCTGACAGCCCCTCACTACAACGGAAGCAATACCATAGAAGCAGCCAGAACTGTGATTGCATATGGTATACATGAAGAATATCTTAATCCGGATGAGAACAATATTAACGATGCTCCCGGAGTCTTCAAGGATGCGGACAAGGGCAGCGGCTATCTGAGAGCCTACCGAGAGACCGGCTCAGGGAAAAATGATGCCAACATCGGTGGGGCCAATGCAACAGTCATCAAGTATTTAATGGGGGTTGTAGTCAGCTACGACGGAGCACAGTTTACGGGCAAAGATGGATATACCCTAAAGGCAGTAAGCGCCAAGAACCCTGACTTGGCAATCGTTGCAGACCAAAAAGTTACAGGCCTTATGCCGGGAATGGAATTTGCGGTTAAGGCGCCAAGAGTAGTAAATTCTGTACTGGCAAGCGGAGAACCGGCATTTCAGAAGATAACAGTGGGAACAGGAGCATCCCAAACAGTATCCTTTAAATACACAGAGAACCCATATTTCTATGTAACAAATGGAAGCAGCACAACCAACTATACTTACACAGACCTGGTGAAAACTTCCGTGCAGCTTCCCAGCAAGGATGAAAACCAAGCACCTTATGGATATTCAAGGCCAATGTACTACAGATACAACGGAGCGTGGCTGGCCGACATAATTGGATCTGCCCTGATGAATGACACTGCCGTAACTGGTTTTAATATAATCGGAAAAGACGGCAAAAAGACATTTGTCAGCAAAGCGGATGTAGCCCAGTATTTTGTAGCCTACAACAATACCCAGTCAAAGACCAGCACCAACATTCCAGAAGGAAAGCGGGTTACCAGGACATATGAAGACGCCAAGGTAATTATCCCGGGCCAAGGTGAAAACATAACCGGCTCCGCAGCAGACGACTACACAACTGCAGGCAAAGATGTAGGTGTGCTGGTTGCTGCGGCTGAAGGCGTGGAAGCTTCATCCGCCGGTGGGGGAAGCGGTGGTGGTGGTGGTTCCTCCGGTGGTGGTGGATCCGTTTCTACTTCGAGCGGGCAACAGGTACAGAGTTCTGGTGCGACTGTCACTAAAAACGGAGTTGTAGTAGTTATACCTTCAGGAGCAGTCAGCAGCGGCATATATGTTCATGTAGCTATAGTTAGTTCATCAGGTTTGACCGTTGACAGCGGAAGTAAACTGATTAGTGATGTTTATGAAATTACCAAGGATAAAGAGGGCAATTTTGCCAAGGACATTACTGTGACCCTTCCCTTTACCAAGAGTAAAGCAGATCAAAGCAAAGATGAACTGACTATCTGCTTCTGGAATGGCAGCAAGTGGGTAGAGCTGGATAACGTTAAGGTGGATTGGAGTACAGGTACAGTAAGCGGTACAATAAATCACTTCACCAAATTTGCCGTGCTGGCCAAGAAAAAGGAATCCGCAGCAGTACCGATGATCAGTCAGCCCGCAGCCAATCAGACGGTATTGACTGATATTAACGGTCATTGGGCGGCAGAATCTATTCGCAATATGCTAGGCATCGGTATCCTTAGCGGTTATCCGGATGGCACTTTCAAGCCTGATCAAACAATTACCAGAGCTGAATTTGCCAGCATGCTTGCTAAAGCTTTTAAATTGTCTGCAAGTGGAAACAAGGTTTTTGATGATACTGCCGGCCATTGGGCACAGGATTATATCGCTGCTGCTAGTGATGCAGGTATAGTGAGCGGTTTCAACAACAACAATTTTAAGCCAGACGAGCCCATCACCCGTGAACAGATGGCGGTAATGGTTACTAAGGCTGCCAAAGCAGGAAAGCCTACCCAGGCAATTAGTTTTAAGGATAAAAACGATATCTCAGTCTGGGCCCAGGAAGCTGTAGCCAGTGCTGTATCAGCTCAGCTGTTAAGCGGTTACCCTGATCAAACCTTCAGACCTAAGAATAATGCTAGCCGGGCTGAGGCTGCCTCAGTTTTAACCAAAGCTTTAAATCTGAAATAATATTATCAAGTTTATTTAGCCAAAGCCTTCTGAACATTGAATGAAAATGTTCAGAAGGCTTTCCTCCCTTTAAGCATCGGAAGAAACTGCGGAGCCGTTTTAAACACAGCGTGCAACGTGGCGGGGGATTAGTCCTTTATCCATAAAAAGAACCCGCTGTCCCACCTCCCGGGCAAATCCATCTAGTGGCTATATTGTCGTTTTTTATATAATCTGTCGAAGGGGTACAGAAGGACGCTTCTTTGACTTGCTAACTTAATGGGGAACATAAACAGCCTTTCTAAAACATATAAATTAGAATCAGCAAATGAGGAGAAATGCTTTTATGTTTTTTGTATTGCGAAAACGAAGCGTGGGGGTCTTTTTAGGCGGAATCCTGTTTCTGGGTATTTCACTGGGGGCTTATAACCTGGCCTTACACCCCAATATGCATAATTGGAAAGCCCAGAAACTAGTGATAACTGATGTAAAAACTACGGAAAAAGCAGTGGCCCTTACCTTTGATGATGGCCCCGATCCGGTAAATACCCCGGTAGTTCTGGACGTATTAAAGAAGCATCAAGCCCAGGCCACCTTTTTCGTTGTGGGAATAAGAGCGGAAAGACAGCCTGAACTTTTGCAAAGAATGGCCAGTGAAGGGCATGAAATCGGTAACCATAGTTATAGTCACGCGGATTTTAATCACAAGAAAAAGGAGTTTTACCAGGAAGAAATACGGAAAACCAATGCATCGATTGAAAGCATCAGCGGCCAGAAGCCCCGGCTATTTCGCCCACCAGGCGGTTATCTTTCCTATGATATGGTTGAGGTCACCCAGAAAGAAAAAGTCACCATAGCCTATTGGACCTATCAGCAGGATAGTAAAGATTGGCAAGGAAACAGTTCCTCCCAAATTTCCGCCCACATAATAAAAAACATAAAACCTGGTCAGATTATAATACTTCATGATGGCTATAAAAACGGCCTGGAAACAGCACGAGCTTTGGATAAACTGATTCCTGAGCTTAAGCAGCAAGGTTACCGTTTTCTAACTATGAGCGATTTAATGCTCCTGGAAAAGCAGGAATAAAGCTGGAAACATCGCCATAAAAATGTAGGAGAATAAAGAGAGGAGGAAAAAAGCATGCCCAAGGTTTTTGGTTTTTACAAGATACGGGCCAGAACCAGGCTGACCCTTACCGCTCTGATTACCCTGATTATCCTGGTAAGTGGGGCTTTATATGTACAGGCCTATAATAAAAATAAGCCGGTATATGAAGTGCCAACTGAGAAAAAGATGGCGGCTCTTACTTTTGATATTAGTTGGGGTAATAAAACTCCCCTGCCGGTTATTGAGATTCTGAAAGAAGCGGATATAACCTGCACCTTTTTCCTTTCCGGTCCCTGGGTTAAAGAAAACCCGGAAGCAGTACAAAGGATTAAAAAGGACGGTCATGAACTGGCCAGTCATGGCTATCGCCACATCAATTACAGTACTTTGAGTAAAAGCGAAATTAAGGAAGAGGTTATGAAAGCTCACAAGAATATCCATGAGGTAGGAGGAGTGAATGCTAATTTGATAAGAACCCCCAACGGAGACTATAATGACCACGTTATTGAAGCCATTCATGAAATAAATTATGAGGCTATTCAATGGAGTGTTGATTCTCTGGACTGGATGAATCCGGGAACCGCTACCATTATAGAAAGAGTAAAGAAGAAGGTTCATCCCGGTGCCATTATTCTTATGCACGCCAGCGATACTTGCAAGCAGACTACCGATGCTCTGCCTGTTGTAATTAAAAATCTTAAGGAGCAAGGCTATGAACTGGTTACAGTCTCGACCTTGCTTAAAGAAATGCCCCCAGAAAATAATTGAAGCCATTTGATCCTACCCTCAAATGGCTTCCAGCTTACTCTTCCTGGTCTTCAAAACCGTCAATGTGTTCCAGACCAATGTCTTTGAGTATTTCGTCTATTAACTTTTTATCCAATTGTAGTCCCTCCTTTCTAAGAATATATATAGCTTAATGTTCTCAAAAAGCCCCGGCCCAGTTTCATTATCGCTATTATAAATAGCTGGCAACAAGGCTGCTAAACATAAACCTAACCAAGCATAACGCATATCCCTGATTTTTACAAGGGTTAAACCGCTATTTACAGATAATAGAAAATCTCTTCGAGATACAATCGCCGAAAACTGATATTTCCGTTAGCACTTTGCTAGCGGTTTTTTTATATCTCGGCAAACCAACTTAGTAGTTTTTATCCACCATTTCTCCGTCTCAAGCTTGAATTCTAATTCCTGTCCTATTTTTAATTCATTCTATAATACCACTTTTAAGAAATCATTAGGACTTCGTAAAAAGCAGGTTAAAAAGGTTTAAAAATCTCTTTTTAAGAAAATCTGTCCTGATTAATCTAGCGTTTTTCTCCTATTTCTCCTGAAATAATCCCCACTATCCTAAACTTAACAATGCCAGCTCGCATACTTGGACTTTCCAGACTTAATACTAGACTTAAGTAATCTTTTTGCAAACGTAACGATAAGATAACAACTGATACTAAGGGTGGTATGAATCTATTTCCAGTCAAGCATTAAAAATAAAGTGAGGTTAAGCTAATGTTAAGTAGAGATGGGGTAATAGCCCGGTATATTTTAGCCTTTTGCTTCTTTTTCTCTTCCGGTTCGGAAATGTTAACCGGTTGGCTGGCTACCCTTAGCGGTATCCTGGGTTGTGTGGAATTGGCCACGGCTCTATTAAAATATTCCCCGCTATATGAATTATGGGCTGTAATAAAAAATCATTACCAACAAAACAAAGCACTGGAATAACGAAGGACATATCGAATAGGGCCAGGGAATTCTATCCTATTCTTATGTAATGGGTATCATCAATTTTTTTCACTTTCCCGGCTTTCTCCAGGCGCTTAAGATGCTTATCAATCATCATTTTGGTAAAAAAAACAGCAAACGGCGTTTTCCCTTTGAAGCCTTCTATGAAATCCTGTCGTGCAATATCATCAATAGTCCTGGGCTCAGCCAGGTAAACCAGGCTCTGTTCTTCCTTCTTCAAAGGCACATCCAGATAGGTCTGCAACAAAGCAGGAATATTGTCCTGAGCAGCGTCAAATACCCGCCGGTGCGAAGTTACCAGTATACGGGGATTTATTTCTATTAGCTTTTTTATTGATTTTTCCAATTCGTCGAAATCAGATAATCCTCCCCCATACCAGGGTCCGTCCGGTGCCAAATCCAAATCGGCGGAAAAGAGAATCCCTTCTTTTTCGCAATAAAAAGCATAATGACCGGGGGAATGACCCGGCAGATGGATGGCCCTCAGCGAAGTTACCCCCAGTTCGAAAACATCCCCATCCTTGATCAAGCCATCCAATTGAACTTCCTGAAAACCACGCTGGGCAGGTACATCTTCCGGAAGTGGCATAGTGCCCGAGAGAAGCCTTCTATCCATCTCACCCATCAGTCTTTCCCAATCATAAAAACCGGAGAATTTCAGGTAAAGCTCCTGGTCCTGATAGGTCAGAGCTTCTTCCCTGCCCGCCATAATCCTGGCTTGGGGGAAAAAACTGATTCCATTCACATGGTCAAAGTGGTTATGACTTAGCAAAAGCAGTTCGATATTGTCCACGGGTACTTCAGCAAAAGCCCTCCCACCTGAACCGGCATCTATAAGAGTTTGCATCTCATCATCGATGTACAACGAATTACTGTACGGGAACACAGCCCTGGCCTCCGGCCTAATCAACTTAATTACGCTGGTTAAAGCAATTATCATTTTGTAACTCCCCCTCCAAAAACAACTTCTCTTTCTAGATAAAAAAGCCCGGAAAGTCCCGGGCTTGACTAACATTTCATTATGGAACTATTAGCATGTATCTACTCCAACTTTTCCAACATTTCCAATACCATATCAAAGAAATAGTTAATATCTTCCCGGTTGTTAATTCCGGCTTTGAAAGCCACTTCAGGGAAACGGCTCTGACTGTTGACTTTAACACTAACTGTATATAGCGCCTGATCAATCTCCTCTTCCAGGCTCTCCAGGTCAGCCTCACTCCACTCTTCATCCAGAACTAATTCATCATCGTCATGATTATGTCTTATGTGATGAAGATTGATTTCCTCGTTATTATCGATAATCTGGGCAACTATCCACATTACATCCGTACAAGTCATATCCATTTCTTCGCTCAATTGTAGTATTTCGTTGGCTACAGGTGTGATCTTCAATAAGTCGGAGAGATTTACCGGTTCTCCCTTTCCCCATCTTTTCTTCACCATATCACCTCCGTAAATATTAGCCGACGGATCAACATAAGCTTTACCAGGGTTACTATTATGGGTAATACAATAAACCATTGCCTATTAATTGTCCATATCAAATTCTACTCTTATTATTAAGATAATATGTAAGTCCCCGCCAAAAAATAGGATTTAGAGGGTCTCACTATGACTTGCAGGTAATTATACCCTATTACTCAGACCACGCTCATAAAAATATCATAAATAAAATCTCATGGCAAATTTTTATGTGGGTTATTAAATTCTTCCACCCCATATAACTCTTTACGTTTTTGTCGACGTAAGCGTTCCACATCAGGCTGAACCATTTTCTTAAGTTCCAGTCGATTATCGCTAATAAATTTCTCCAGCTCAGCGGTAGATAATTTTTTATCATGACGGTTCAGACGAATACTGAGACATTCATTTAATTGCAGATAAAAACTGAATTCTGCTTTGGCTTTTTCTCCATTAAGTTCAAAAACCGCATCTCCGCCCGCTCTATTGCGGTCAGTCAGCCGTAAATTTTCAAAACCGATAAATTTCAAAAAACACACCTCCAGGCTTACATTCCTACATATTTCCTCGTTTAAGCATCGTAAGAAACTAGCAAAGTAGTTTCAACACAGCGCTGCAACGAGGCGGGGATTAGAACCCGTTGCCTATTTTAATTAATAGCCCGGGCTTAAAGAAGCGGAGAAATATTTAGCCTCGTTATAAATATTCGTTTCGACGTCTAAAAGCATAATCCCTGCAAAATGCATTGCTAGTATGTAGAAGTCATTATTATTATAGATTTTCCTATTTCGCAAAAGAGCAAGAATGGATAAGATAAATAAAAAACAGGAGACATCCCCTGATCCAATAGCTGTGTGTTTCATAAAATTCCTTGGCGATATTAGCTTTACATAAAGTTGTTGTCAAGTCAAGAGATAATCAAAGAAATCTCGTTAATTTCTGAGATAGCCTGAAATATCGCACAAATTTCCTGTTTTTTCGGTACTTTGCCAGGAAAGCCTGTATTTTGGGCTTTGAAATATATCTCGGAGAAGTCTAATATTTTTAATATGACCTTATTGTGACCATTTTTCACCTCAAATCAACCGCAGTAGAACCAAGCCTGTTCTGTGAGACCTTACTCATCAAGTGCAGTAGCTTAGCATATAAATCGTTTCGGGCTTTAAAAAATATTCTGTCTAAGACAGGATCAGGTTTTTATGAGGTATAAGGAGGCGATAAAACGTTAATAAATAAAATTATGTCAGCAAGCTATTCCGGGGGGTTAATATCCTGTGCTATAAGGACTTGTTGAAACTATTATTCGAAGAATTAAGCCATGTCAGCTCTAATTGGCCCCAGGTTAGACCCGGCAACACTCAAAATCAGAGTGGATTAGCTACCGTCAAAATGAACTGTTGACTGCCCGGGCGAGCTACATAAAGACTAGTGATTCCGCACTAAGCAAGACATAATAAATGAAGAAAGAAGGTTGATAAGTAGTGACTTTGGATTCTGTCACTCTATTTCCAATAGGGAAGCAGGTAAAAGCAGCAAAGGCCATGTTCTCTGCCCTTTTAAGCTTGCTTATGCTGTTGCTATGGCCGGCGGCAGCCTTTGCCGGTGAAGCCAACCTGGTTATTCCGACTTTGAGCCCGGCGCAGAATAATTTGCTTATTGTTGGTATCGTGGTTTGTGTACTGGGTATGCTATTTGGTCTTTATCAATTTACCCAGGTTAAAAAACTCCCCGCTCATCAATCCATGTTGGATGTGGCGAGTATTATTTACGAAACCTGTAAGACCTATCTGATTCAGCAAGGCAAGTTTCTTATTTTGCTATTTACCTTTATCGGAGTTTGCATAGCCTTCTACTTTGGCTTCCTGCAAAAAACTCCCTTGAGCGGGGTACTGCTGATCCTGGCCTGGACCGTGATAGGTATCCTCGGTTCCTACAGTGTGGCCTGGTATGGTATCCGCATGAACACCCTGGCCAACAGCCGGACCGCCTTTGCAGGCCTGGAGAAAAAACCGCTCAAAGTTTTGAATATTGCACTTGATGCCGGTATGAGCATTGGGGTACTCCTTGTCTGCGTTGAATTGATTATGATGCTCATAATCCTGCTCTTTGTGCCGCGGGAACTGGCCGGCGCCAGCTTTATCGGCTTTGCTATCGGTGAGTCTCTGGGGGCCAGCGCTTTGCGTATAGCGGGCGGAATATTTACCAAGATTGCCGATATCGGTTCCGACTTGATGAAAATCGTCTTTGGTATAAAGGAAGATGACCCGCGTAATCCCGGGGTTATTGCCGATTGTACCGGGGATAACGCCGGTGACAGTGTAGGCCCGACTGCGGACGGATTTGAAACTTACGGGGTAACCGGCGTAGCCCTGGTCACCTTTATAGTTCTGGCAGTAGCACCAGCCCTGCAAACGGCTCTTCTGACCTGGATATTTGTAATGCGCGTATTAATGGTTATTACCTCCATAGCATCGTTTTTTATCAACAGAGCTTTCAGCCAGGCCAAATATGCCGGCAAGGAAGAATTTGATTTTGAACAGCCCTTAACCAGCCTGGTGTGGATTACTTCCCTTCTTTCCATTGCGGTCACTTTCGCAGTAAGCTATTTCCTGCTGGGACCGTCCTCCGACGCACCAGCTAACCTGCAATCGCTATGGTTTATCCTGGCGGCAATAATAAGTGTTGGAACCCTGGGAGCCGCCCTGATTCCTGAATTCACCAAAATCTTTACCAGTCCCAAATCCGATCATGTGGCTGAAGTTGTCAAGGCCTCTCGTGAAGGCGGTCCTTCCCTGAACATTTTATCGGGTCTGGTAGCTGGTAATTTCAGTGCCTTCTGGATAGGTATGGTTTTCCTGGCTCTCATGTTTACCGCCTATTATTTCAGCGGCTTTGGATTAGCCGAAATTATGATTTACCCCTCCATATTTGCTTTTGGTCTGGTGGCTTTCGGTATGCTGGGTATGGGTCCGGTTACCATTGCCGTAGACAGCTATGGACCGGTTACTGATAATGCCCAGTCTATCTATGAGCTATCTCTGATTGAAACTATTCCCAATATCAGCAAACAGATTCAAAAGGACTTCGGCTTTAAACCTGACTTCGATAAAGCCAAGTACTATCTGGAAGCCAATGATGGTGCCGGTAATACCTTTAAGGCCACGGCCAAGCCGGTATTAATCGGAACCGCTGTGGTTGGAGCTACCACCATGATCTTCTCCTTGATTCTGGTTATCCAGAGTGTTCTGGGAGTGGAACCAGAGAGCATTCTTACCATACTCAATCCCTATACTATTCTGGGATTCATCTGTGGCGGCGCGGTAATCTACTGGTTTACCGGTGCTTCCACCCAGGCCGTAACCACCGGGGCCTACCGGGCCGTGGAGTATATCAAAAAGAACATTCAGCTCGACGAAAAGGCCAGCCAGAAAGCATCTACGGAGAAATCCAAGGAAGTGGTAAAGATCTGCACCCAGTATGCCCAGGCCGGCATGATCAACATTTTTATCGCCATTTTCTCCTTTGCCCTGGCTTTTGCTTGCCTCTCCGCTCCCAGGACCTATGAGGCTCCAGTAGCTCTCTTTGTATCCTACTTGATTTCCATCGCCTTGTTCGGTTTGTTCCAGGCGGTTTTTATGGCTAACGCTGGTGGCTGCTGGGATAATGCCAAGAAAGTCGTAGAAGTGGATATGCAGGAAAAGGGTACTCCTTTACATGATGCTACCGTGGTTGGTGATACTGTAGGCGATCCTTTTAAGGACACCTCTTCAGTGGCCTTGAATCCCATCATCAAGTTCACCACCCTCTTCGGTTTGCTGGCTATGGAAATTGCCATTTCCGAATCCTTCCGGGATATAGCTCCGGTAGTCGGCGGTATATTCCTTATTATTGCTCTGTTCTTCGTATGGCGTTCCTTCTACGGCATGAGGATTCCCACCGAATAGAATAATAATAGAGCTATAGTACCAGAATTAAAGCCTCAAAACCCTTATGTTCTCGTTTAAAGGGACAGATTGTTCATGTACAAGGCGGACGGCGAAAGCCGTTCGCCTTATGCGTTTTCTATGCAATGTTTTCCTGTTCCATATCCACTATAACCCGATAAATTGAAGTTGCTCGAAGTGCCTACATAACCTGAAAATACAGAGGAATTTAATGCTGTTTTGTTATACGCTATTATCCAGTGGTATACTGAGAAGGGTAAAAAATCAAATTCCAATCTATGGCGGGGATGAGCAAGTTCTGAGACAATCAATTTATACATTGTATTTTTCTCTTATCTTCTTCAGAGAAGTATCTCCTTCAAGTATCTCCCCTTCCGCCAATTGTTGCTCGGCATCCCTTAGTTTCTGGTAGACATCCAACATAAACATCTTTTCTTCGTACAGCTTAATGCTCATTATAACCATATCGCCATATCCATTTTTGGTCACAAAAATAGGTTCATCTGAAGCATGACACATTTGAGAAATCTCACTTGTATTTTTTAAATCCCGAATCGGAATGATTTTAGGCATAATTGTTACTCCTTTCGTGGCTCTAATGTACCATAATTATATCCTCAAATCAACAATCCCTTGAGGGAAGCGAGGGGACGTTCTTTTTGCTTCTGTATCCTGTCTTGCTTTTTGGAAGCGGGAGGAATATGATAAAGGTAGGCTCAAAGGAAAGGAATGCATTTATGTCCGAGGTTGTTCATTACCGACTGTAGTTGCATACAGGGCGGCAGATACCCCCGAAAAGGCCCCTGAAAAAGGGCTGTTTCGGTGTGCTGTTTGCAGCAGAACGACACCGGCAGGCATTCTTTCTTTAACAGGTATTAAGTTATGGTTAGAGCTGTGCTGATGGCACGGCTTTCTTATTACCTGCTTTATACTTTGGCCATAATCATTGGTTGATGGGACCGGACCTGGCACAGCCGTGTGCTCTGCTGCGGTCCGTTTTTTATTGGGCCGCCCTGTTCCTTATGAATTAGGGAGGAGAGACGAGTGAATCAATCAACCCTGGAGGTACTGGAATTTGACAAGATCCTGGAACAGGTTAAAACCTATGCTTTGACCGAAATAGCCCGGAACCGGCTGCAGCAGCTGCAGCCTTCGGCCCGTTGCGAACAGGTGCAGAACTGGATGGATGAAACAACTGAGGCCCGGGCCATGCTGGAGGTCAATGCCAGTGTCCCTATTCCCATAATGGATAGAATGAGCGAGGTCATGGCCAAGTTGGGCAAGGGCTTTGTCCTTACCCCTGCCGAACTGGAAGCCTGTCAAAACCTTCTTGAAGGGGTAAAAAGGCTGGGCAAGTACATGGAGGCACTGGAAACTACAGCTCCCCGGCTGGCTTCCTATGCTAGTTCCATGTTTGTCCTGCAGGAGTTGCAGGAGGAAATTGCCGGGGCAATCGTCAACCAGCAGGTAGCTGACCGGGCCAGCGCCGCTCTCTTAAAAATCCGTAAACGCCGGTTGATTATTGAGGAACGGATTCGGCAGAAGATGCAGGAGGTGTTAAGGTCGCCCGCCTATGCTTCCATGCTTCAGGACACGGTAATCCAGGAGAGAAATGGTCGTTTGGTGGTGCCGGTGCGCCGCCAATACCGGAAGGCCTTTGCAGGAACCGTGGTGGATACTTCCTCCACTGGCTCCACGGTATTCATCGAGCCAGCGGCGGTAACCCGCTGGCTCGATGAGCTGGGCCAGCTCAAAGCGGAGGAAAAGAAGGAGGTCTACCGCATACTGACCCATTTAACCGGACAGGTGGAAAAACACGCCCGCGAGCTGTCGGTAAATATTGAAACTATCGCTCATTATGACTTTGTTTTTGCCAAAGCCAAATACAGCCGGGCGCTGGATATGAGATCGGTTAAACTAAATACCCGGGGGTATTGCTTGCTCAAACAGGGCCGTCACCCGCTGCTGGGAGCGGGGGCGGTGCCGCTGGATTTTTACATCGGGGAATCCAACCGGGCCCTGCTTATTACCGGTCCCAATACTGGTGGCAAGACCGTGGCCTTAAAAACGGTCGGTTTGCTCACCCTCATGGCCCAGGCCGGTCTGCACGTGCCGTTGGAAGCGGGCAGTGAAATAGCTGTATTTGTGGATATTCTCGCAGACATTGGCGATGGCCAGAGCATGGAACAGTCTCTTAGCACATTTTCCGCCCATGTCCTCAATATTCTGACCATGCTGAACTGTGCCGATTCCCGCACTTTAGTGCTGCTGGATGAATTGGGAGCAGGCACTGACCCGGCTGAGGGACGGGGCTTTGCCATTGCCGTGCTGGAGGAGATCTTTGCCCGGGGGGCCACGATTGTGGCCACCACCCATTTTGGTGAGATCAAGGAGTTTGCCGCCTATACGGAAGGCTTTGTCAATGGCTGCATGGAATTCGACCCGGACAGCCTGCAACCACTGTATCGGTTAAAAATCGGTACCTGGGGCGACAGCCATGCCTTTTTGATAGCCTTGCGTCTGGGGATGGATCCGGACTTAATCGCCCGGGCGCACGAAATCAGCTATGGGGAGCAGATCAGTTATCGACCCGAGCCCCTGCCCCGGACGGAGAAGCTGATGGATTCAAAGGCGGTTGAGGAACATCGGGAAACGGCTCGCGCTCTGGAAAAAGCGGAAAAGGACCAGGAACGTCTGCAACGGCAGCGTCGCTATGAAAAAAAGAACCTCAAAATCGGGGACCGGGTCTATATCAGCACCATGCAGCGTACCGGGGTGGTCTGTGAGGAGGAAGATGAAAAAGGCGACCTGGTGGTACTGGTTTTGGGCAAGAAGGTGCGGATTAACCAAAAGCGCCTGACCCTGCACATCGACCGCGCTGAATTGTACCCGGAAAACTATGATTTGGATATCGTCCTGGAAAGCAAAGAAGACCGGAAGAAGAGAAAAATCATGAGGAAACGGCATGTTGAAGGATTGGTAATCGAACACCATGACGAGTAAAAGAGCAGGACGGTCCGTCAGGACCGTCTGTTACACTCCAGTCGAAAAGCCAAACTACTTTTTCTTTCCGGCAAAAACCAGAACGGCATCCCGTAAAAAGGCGGCAGTCCCGGGTTGTTTTTGGTCATAGTAGGCCCTGAACCGTTCGTCATCAACATACATTTGCGCCAGCCCGATATGGGCCTCTTTACTGTAGCTGTGCCAGTAGTAGCTCAGCCATTGACGATGCAGTTTAACTGCTTCCTGGGCCAAGTCGCCAGCCGGGTCACCAGCCTGAAAGGCGGCGTTAAGCACTTCTAGCAGCTCCTCGCCCAGCGGGCAACCTCTTCATATTGCTCCGGGCTCATATTCATGAGTTTTCGATTGGCCTGGTCAACGGTCTGGTCACCATACTTATTGCGAATTTCCTGACCGTACTTTTCCTCATTTTCCTCAATCAGCTTTTGCTTAAAGCCTACAAATTTTTCTTGATCAGTCATGGTAGCTCTCCCTTCCTTAAGAGCAATAGTTTTCTCAACATTGGCAATCAACAGGTCCAATTGCTCTTTTTTGGCAAGAAGTTTGGCATGGTGTTCCCACAATGCTCTGGTGGCATTGAAAGAGGGGGCGGTTACGATCTCTTTAATGCTTTCCAGGCTCAGTCCCAGTTCCTTGTAGAAAAGGATCTGCTGCAGGCGGTTTGCGATTGTGGGGCTTTCCTTTAATGGGGATTTCTGAGCCTGAACAGTCGGACAATTTAATGGAGGATTTCATGAAATAAAGTCGAATATCGCATTAATGAATTTTTGGAGGTGATCGGATGGCGAACAGCATTCAGATTGAATCCACAAATCTAAGAAATGAATGGGTAAGCTTTATTAAGAACGGAACGATGCCCAAAGCTGTTAGAGCACCTGTACTCCGCTCATGGATAAGGTGTAAAAAGCTGGGTATAGACCCTGAAGGCGGAAAAGGAAACAATGTGCTTTCCATAGTTGAATTGAATCGATGCTTAAAAGACAACGCCCTGTTGATCGGGATTGTCCGGGACCTCCTCCAAGGCGTTTCCTGGGCCGCAAAAAGCAGCGGCTATATATTCTATCTAACCGATAAGTATGCTAATCTTCTATACATCGCCGGCGATACCAGAGTATCCCGTGAATATGAAGAACTGATCAATTTCGGAGTGGGAGTAAACTGGGGTGAAGCTGCGGTTGGAACCACCGCTGTGTCTTTGGCTCTTGACGAAAACAGCCCGATATTCTGGATATCGGAAGAAAAGTATTGTGTTGTGCTGAAAGATAAGGCTTGTGCCTCGGTTCCCATACAGGCTAAAGACGGCAGTGTAGTGGGGATATTAGGAACTGCAACCGATACGGACGGACTTTTGAAATCTGCCTGCCCGGTCTTTGATTTTCTGTTAATGGCCGCTGCCGCAGTGCAAAACTATTACCAGCGCTTCGAGGTCGAAAACGTCTATTATCGTATTGAAAAGAGTCTATCCCTGGTTTTAGGCGAGATTCCCGAAGGAGTTCTCATTACCGACCAGGGCGGCATGATTGTGGAGGTTAACAAAAGTTTCGGGGCTCTGCTCGGGTTGGATATATCCGAAGCTATAGGAAAACCTGTCGACTCTGTATTCCCACAAGTCTCTCTGCCGCTAAGTCGGGATCTGACTAATGGCGTCCAGCTCTTTAAAAGCAGTTATGGAGAAAATAAGCATTTAAATACAGAGGGTCTGGTAAGTAGAAAGCTTGGTTTTAAAGACGCCAGCGGACTTAAGGAATATAGCATCCATATCCTGCAAAAAAAACCTGAAAAAATGAAGAACGTCTCGGGCAGCCGCCCTTTTCAGGCCAAAATATTTATTGATGATATCATAGGCGAGAGCCGGGAGATTAAACAGACCAAGAGTCAAGCCTTGATTATGGCCAAAGCACCTTACGAAGTCCTTATCGAGGGCAAAACCGGAACCGGCAAAGAGATGTTTGCTCAGGCCATTCATAATTCTAGCGACCGGGCAGAAGCACCCTTTGTTTCCATTAATTGCGGAGCAATCCCGGATGAGTTGATGGAAAGCGAACTTTTTGGTTATGAAGGTGGCGCCTTTACCGGAGCGCGCTCCCATGGTAACCCCGGCAAATTGGAACTAGCCGAAGGAGGCACTCTTTTCCTTGACGAAATAGGAGAAATGCCGTCGAACCTGCAGGTAAAGCTCCTGCGGGTGGTGCAAGAAAAGCAGTACATGCGACTCGGCGGCCTCCGCCCCGTTTCCACCAATGTAAGAATTATCTGCGCTACCAACCGGGATATGGAAAGCATGGTCGAAGCCGGAGCTTTTCGGGAGGACCTGTTTTGGCGTTTGAATGTGCTGGCCTTGCACGTCCCTTCATTGTATGAGCGCAAAACTGACATCCCTATTTTGATTGACTATTTCCTAAAACAGCATTCCGCTGAACAGGGCCTTCCGTATACCCTCAGCGATGAAGCACGAAATTTGATGATGACCTACAGCTGGCCGGGAAATGTGCGCGAACTTCAAAATGCGCTTAAATGCGCGGTGGTCTATGCCGAAGATGGGTTAATTCTTCCCTGCCACTTGCCGCAGCATATTGTTAATGACAGAAACATCCACCATGAGGAAGATTCGAATATGCCTCTGCAAAATGCTGAAAAGCAAGTGATTAACCAAGCCCTAAGCTCCTGCGGAGGCAATCTCAGCCAAGCTGCCCGGATGTTGGGAATAAGCCGAGTAACCTTGTATAAAAAGATAAAGCAATATTGTCTGGTTCGTTAAATATCTTTACAATTGTCCATATTATTTACGGAATGTTAAGCAGACGCTCCTTTAACCCCTGAAAAATTCAGGGGTTTTTTGTTGGCATGGTTTTTGCATTTAAAGGGGAGGAATCAGTCTGGAGCAATCCCAACAAGGAGGTGAAGCTCGGTTCCCCATACATCTTAACCTTGAAAACCATACTAACTAAGGAGGAAGGACAATGAAAGAAGAACAAAGCAAGCCCGCCCCGGAATATTTATTGGGCAGCCCAGAACAGCAAAGTTGGATGAAGAAATATTTCTTCTCACCCCGCGGCCTCGGATTCTTAGAGCCAGGAATAGTAGGATTGGATGACGCTAAAATGAGCGCCTACAATGTTGCTAAATCTTCGTATCAGATCCGTCCCGATGTTTTTAACATGAACTACCTCTCCAAAACCGTCGGCCTCGGTAAAGAGGAGATCATACAGCGGATGCAGCGGATGTACGAACAGCGCACCATCGTATTTGTTATGAATCCGGCGGTGTCTGTTTACGGTTGGGGTCTATATTATTGGATGGTCAAACTCAATGAAAACACCCCCCCCGAAGCCAAAGCCGAATTATCCGAATGGTTTCAAAACAAGGACGATATCTGCACTGGTTACGAATGCCAGGGGGATTTCGATTTCTACAACGGCAATCATATGAGGGTAATTGACAACCTTCTTTACGACGTTTTAGAACCGTGGAAAAACCGGCCGGAAGTTAAATACGTACATCTATGCCCTATCCGCCGCGACCTGCGTGAGTCGCATGTTAACCAGTTCGACTGCCCGGGCGACGGCTACCGCGAAGTTTTATGGGGCCCGGGTCAAATCGAAAAGCTGGCCCAGGTTCAAGACAAACTGGATCTCCCTGATCTGAAAATTATACAGGCCTTAAATGCTAAAAGACCCATGGAAGATTTCTTCGACTTCAAGGTGCTGGCTGAAGTATCCGGTCTGGACGAAAAGGCCATGCTGGACGGAATTAAAGAATTGGTTGAAGTTAAACGCATCATCGTTCCTCTTTTCCACCTGAATTTTATGAAGTTGAACCTGACCAACCGTATGTTTGTTATCCGCCTGTTCCAAAACATTCCCTGCTGCCGCAAAGCGGAAATCAGCGATGAATTATCAGCTATAAAGGAATTTAATACGGTTAAAGAATTCAGTGATTCCTTCTATGACATAATCTTGTGGGCCTACAACGAGATCACAGATATCCCGGCTTTAAGAGCTAAACTCAACTCCTACAGCGAGATCGAAGAGATTAAAGAAGCGGATATGACCCGCATGTACCGGCGCTGGGTCTGCCGCCTGGATGATCAGAACGGTTACTGGGAAGAATGCGTATTTACCGATGACTTTCTACAGGACAGGACCCAGCCCGGTGGACCCGAATGTACAATCAGGAAGGGGGCTAAATAATTATGAAGATTGATGCTCCACGCAAGTACGTAATTGACAACCTGAAACATTTCCTAAATCCCTCTTCAATAGCTGTGGTGGGGGCTTCGCGCTACCCGGCCAAGGTGGGTTACAAAGTCATTCAAGGCCTGAAGGATTGGGGCTACCGCGGAGAAATCTATCCGGTTAATCCCCGTGCTGACAAGGTTCATGGTTTAACAGCTTACAAGACAATAACCGATATTCCCGGACCGGTGGACCTGGTGTTTGTAGCTGTTCCGGCTCACCTGGTCAAGATGACTCTGGAACACGCGGTTGCCAAGAAAGCTAAAATCGTAGTCATCGCTACCAGCGCCTTCAAGGAAATCGGCCGCGGCGATTTGCAGGATCGTTTAACCCAATACTGCCGGGATAACAAGCTCCCGCTTTTCGGTCCCAATTTAGTAGGAATGGGCAGCCCCTATCTCAATTTTAATTGCGGCTTTATTCCATATTTGCCTATAAAAGGACCGGTGGCTATGATTTCCCAGTCAGGGGCAAATCTGCTGGCTGCCCTGGGGAACTCAACCACCATGCATTTCGGGATGAGCTTTTTCGTGGGGCTGGGCAACAAGGCTGATGTGGACTTCTCTGAACTGATTGAATATGGCAATACCGATCCTCATACTAAGTCACTGGCCATCTATATCGAAGGTCTGGACTCCCCGACAGCCTTTGTCAAGGCCTGTACTTCGGTGGTTCCCAACAAACCTATAGTGGTTATAAAGGTGGGTGGGTCGGAAATCGGCGTCAAGGCAGCTTTTGCCCATACTGCCTCCGAAAACGAAGGCACCAGCGATGCTTTCTATGATCAGCTCTTCGAACAGTGCGGCGTAATCCGTGCCACCACTTTCCAGGAGTTTTTGGATATTTCACTAGCTCTGGGCTTGCAACCGGAATTGAAGGGAGACTGCGTAGCCATGATTACCAACGGCGGCGGTTCAGGCTTGCTATCCTGTGATCATTTTGAAAGACTTGGCCAGCCCATGCAGGAGTTAAGCTCGATTTCTCCCGACCTGGGATTAAGGATCAGGACTTACATGCCCATGTTCGGTTCTCCGCTTAATCCGGTTGACATCTCTGGAACCGCCAGCCCGGTTCATTACAAGGGAGCTCTGCGCCAGGCCATGCGCGACCCCAATGTGGATATGGTTTACTGCTCCATCTGTCCGACGGCGGTTACCGATGTCCCAGGAGTGGTTGATGTCGCTATTGAAATGTACGAAGCTTACAAACCCCTGGGTAAACCCTTTGTTATGGAATGTCAGGGTGGAGCCGAGTGCCTGGAAGCAATTATCCGATTAAGGAACCACGGCATTCCCGCCTATGCAACTCCTGAACAAGCGGTTAACGCCATTGTAGCCCTGCGTAAATATTCCAAAATCAAAGAAAAGTTCTCGAAAAAGAAATAACTGAATTCATGAGCGTACCCTGGCGGAACCTCCAGCTTAGGGGAAGTCCTGAGTATGGAAGTGGAAGTCTATCTATCACTCATTAAATAAAGTTCTATCTGCCAAAGGGATGGTTACTTCCGCAGGTGATGAGGGCGGTTTTGCTCCCTATCTTTCTTCAAATAAAGCCGCCCTGGAGGTAACCATTCCGGGACTTATGTTCAAGTCCAAAAAATACAGTAAGGAAGTGATTCGTCAAAATGGAGGTTGTCTCTAGAAACAAAATCAGGACGATGCTGGGCAGTTTGCTTAGCTTTGTTTTATTACTGCTTTCACCGGCAATGGCGGTTGCTAGTGAGGCTAATTTGAAGATTCCTAATCTGAGCGCGGATCAAAACAGTTTGCTTTATGCAGGTATAGTGGTCTGTGCGTTGGGTATGCTGTTTGGTTTGTATCAATTTATGAAGGTCAAAAAATTGGTGGCTCATCAGTGCATGCTGGATGTAGCTCAAACCATTTATGAAACTTGTAAAACATATCTTATTCAACAGGGCAAGTTTATTGCTATACTATTTGCTTTTATCAGCGTGTGTATAGCATTTTATTTTGGCTTCCTGCAGGAAATGCCGATTGCTTCGGTATTGTTCATCCTGATGTGGACTGTGATAGGTATTCTCGGTTCTTACAGCGTAGCTTGGTATGGTATCCGCATGAATACCTTGGCTAACAGCAGGGTGGCATTTACCTCATTGGAAAGAAAACCGCTCAAGCTCTTGAATATTGCTCTTGATGCCGGCATGAGCATAGGTGTACTTTTGGTCTGCGTTGAGCTAATCATGATGTTAATAATACTGTGCTTTGTTCCTCGCGAACTGGCCGGGGCCAGCTTTATCGGCTTTGCCGTTGGTGAATCCCTGGGGGCCAGTGCACTGCGTATTGCCGGCGGTATATTTACCAAGATAGCCGACATCGGTGCCGACCTCATGAAAATCGTTTTTGGCATTAAAGAAGACGATCCGCGTAATCCCGGCGTTATTGCCGACTGTACCGGTGACAACGCAGGCGACAGCGTTGGGCCAACTGCCGATGGTTTCGAAACATATGGAGTTACAGGTGTTGCTCTGGTTACATTTATTGTATTGGCAGTGGCGCCGGCTTTGCAAACTACGCTGCTTACCTGGATATTTGCCATTCGTGTATTAATGGTTATTACCTCCATTTTTTCATTCTACATTAACAGAGTATTTAGCCAGGCTAAATATGGGAGCAAGGACGATTTCGATTTTGAAGCGCCCCTCAGCAGTCTGGTATGGATTACTTCCATTATTTCCATTGCGGTTACTTTTGGTGTCAGCTATTACATTCTGGGACCGGGTGCAGGCACAGAAACTGCTCTGACACCTATCTGGTCTGTGCTGGCCCTGATTATCAGCTTTGGAACCCTGGCAGCAGCCTTGATACCTGAATTCACTAAAATATTTACCAGTCCCAAGTCCCTGCATGTAGCGGAAGTTGTCAAAGCTTCCCGCGAAGGCGGGCCTTCACTGAACATCCTGTCAGGTCTGGTGGCGGGTAACTTCAGCTCATTCTGGATTGGACTGGTTTTCGTGGGTATTATGTTCGGTGCCTATTATGCGAGTATACCGATTTCCCACTATATAATGAGTTACTCTTCCATATTTGCATTTGGTCTGGTGGCTTTCGGCATGCTGGGTATGGGCCCGGTAACCATTGCAGTTGACAGTTATGGCCCGGTAACCGATAATGCTCAGTCCATCTATGAACTCTCCCTGATTGAAGAAATAAAAGACATTGACAAGGAAATCCAAAAAGAATTTGGCTTTAAGCCCGATTTCGATAAAGGTAAATACTATCTGGAAGCCAACGACGGCGCCGGCAATACCTTCAAGGCAACTGCCAAACCGGTATTGATTGGTACTGCTGTGGTGGGTGCTACCACCATGATCTTCTCCCTGATTCTGGTTATAAAGAATGTATTGGGAGTTGAACCGGCCACCATCCTTACTCTGCTTAATCCATACACCATTTTAGGATTCTTATGCGGCGGGGCGGTAATCTACTGGTTTACCGGGTCTTCCACCCAGGCAGTTACCACCGGAGCCTACCGGGCGGTTGAGTATATCAAGAATAATATCAACCTGGAAGAAGCGGCCAACGTAAAAGCCAACACCGAAAAATCCAAAGAAGTGGTAAAAATCTGCACCCAGTATGCACAGTCGGGTATGTTCAATATCTTTATCGCCATATTCTCCTTTGCTCTGGCCTTTGCTTGCCTTTCCGCACCTCAGGCCGGTAATTCTCAACCAGTTGCCTTCTTTGTGGCTTACCTTATTTCCATAGCAGTCTTTGGTTTATTCCAGGCGGTCTTTATGGCCAATGCCGGCGGCTGCTGGGATAATGCTAAAAAAGTGGTTGAAGTGGACCTCAAGGAAAAAGGCACTCCTTTGCATGAGGCTTCAGTAGTGGGCGATACCGTAGGTGATCCTTTTAAAGATACTTCTTCAGTAGCCTTAAATCCGATTATCAAGTTCACCACCCTGTTTGGATTGCTGGCCATGGAAATAGCCATATCTGAAACCTTCAGAGACATAGCTCCTTATGTCGGCGGCGCTTTCCTTACCATTGCCATAATCTTTGTGTGGCGTACATTCTACGGTATGAGAATACCAAGCGGCAAGTAAAGAATATAGCTGTAAATTAAAGAAACGTCAAGCCCCACAGCATTTGCGGTTGTGGGGCTTTCCTCTATTATGGGGATTTCTATATCTAAATCTAAGATGAGGGGTTAAACCTGTACGGCAGTAATTTGCTTAAATGGTGGAGCAGGTCAGCGGGGCAGAATTTCCTGGAGAAAAGAACAGAGTTTTTCGCTTTTGGTTTATCCATTATAAAGCGAGAGATCGATAGGTATGATTCCCCTGTGTTTAAGAAGTGTGGCGGTGATTTCATCCGGCTTAAACAGCAAAATGAATGAATGAGGATATCGTTTTCCTTAAGACCCTGCCTCATACGCCTCAGTTTAAACCATAAATAACGTACATTAAAATCCGAAAAGCGTAGTTGTGAGGCTTTTTTACGATAACTAAACAGATGAAACCAGCGCTAGCAGATGCGGGGAACATGCTCCCCTTCCAGTATGCCCAATATACGCTCGGCTCCCAGTTCGGTTTCAATTAAGACCAAACCAGCAGGTTCTGCTCTAACTTCCCCGATTATGGCAGCTTCCGCAGCTATGTCTATTTTTTGCAATTCAGCAAGTATTTCTGCAGCCCTTTCTGGGGCTAAAACAATTACCATCTTCCCCTCATTGGCCATATAAAGCGGGTCCATTCCCAGCATATCACAGGCCCCGGCAACAGCCGGATTTACCGGTATATCTTCTTCCACCACCTTTATTCCCCGGCCGGACTGCCGGGCCAGTTCATTAAGAACCGTAGCCAGGCCACCCCGGGTGGGGTCGCGCATGCAGCGAACATTACCGCCAAAGGCTTCCAGAACTTGCCCTATACGGAAAAGCGGAGCACAGTCACTATTTACCGGAGTGGAAAAGCTCAAACCCTCCCGCCGGGCCATAATGGCCAGGCCGTGATCTCCCATAGTTCCACTGACCACTACCAGATCTCCCGGCTGGATACGCTGGGGCCGGTAATCGATACCTTCAGCTATCACTCCGATTCCAGTGGTATTGATAAAAATCCCATCCGCGCTTCCCTTTTCAACCACCTTGGTGTCACCCGTTACCAGTTGCACACCTGCCTCCCTGGCCGTACGGGCCATCGATTGGGCTATTTGGATTAAGTCGGACATGGGCAAACCTTCTTCTATTATCAAGGCGGTCGATAAAAAAAGAGGCTTGGCCCCACAGGCTACCAGGTCATTAACCGTCCCGCAAATGGAAAGCTTGCCTATGTCGCCCCCTGGAAAAAACAGAGGAGTAATAACGAAGGAATCGGTAGTCATAACTACCCTGCCTGCCGGCAAATCAAGCAAAGCCCCGTCCAACATGGGCTCCAGGTAAGAATTATTCCACTCTTTTTTAAATATTTCCTCTACCAGTTGCTGGCTCATAAGGCCTCCACTGCCGTGAGCCAACAATACACGGTCTATCTTCATCTAATTTCTCTCCTTTGCTGGGGTATAACGATAATAAGCGGCACAAGCCCCTTCATGGGAGACCATGCAAGGGCCAACCGGTTTCAAGGGGGTACATCCCCGGCCAAAGAGTAAACACTCCCGGGGGCTGATTTTGCCCGTAAGTACCTCCCCGCAGGAACAACCCTTAATAGGTAGATCTGCAATTTGGGGAAGCTGAAACTTTTTGGCTGCATCCAAGAACTCATAGGCTGAGCGCAATTTCAGCCCGCTGCCGGGGATAGGCCCCAGACCTCTCCAACGGGCTTCCTCCGGCTGAAAAATCCGCTCGAGCAGTTCCACCGCTACCGGATTGCCTTCTTTCCTCACTACCCTACGGTACTGAATATCCGCCCGCGCTTCTCCCTGGCTCATTTGATGCAGGAGCATTATTATTCCTTCCAGTATATCCACGGTTTCAAAACCAGTGACAACACAAGGTTTGTGGTATTTGGCCGCCAGTAGTTCATAGGGTTTAAGACCGATTACCGCCGAAACATGCCCGGGACAAATCAGCCCGTCCACCCTTATATCAGGATCGGAAAAAATAACTTCCAAAGCTGGAGGTACCAGCTTATGGTAAGAGAGTAGCGAGAAATTATTTATCCTTTCCCTTTCCGCCTGCTCCAGGCTAACCGCTATAGTCGGCGCCGTAGTTTCAAAGCCGATTCCTAAAAAAACTACTTCTCGTTCCGGGTTTTTACGCGCTATCTCCAGGGCATCCAAAGGCGAATAAACCACCCTTATATCGGCACCCCGGCTGCGCTCCTCCTGTAAGGAACTTTCACTTCCCGGCACCCTCATCATATCGCCAAAAGTACAAAGGATAATTCCCGGTTCCCGACATAATTTAATTACCGCATCGATATCACCCTGGGAGGTTACACATACCGGGCAGCCCGGCCCGGAGAGCAGTTTAATGTTCGCCGGCACCATTTCTCTGATCCCGCTGCGGGCAATAGCCATGGTATGGGTTCCACAAACCTCCATCAAGGATACTTCCTGCTTATAGCTTTGTATCTCCTGGAGTAATTCTTTCATATAAGTTTTATCATTCATATACCCAACTCCCTGTATTTTTGCAGCTCTTTTAAGAGATCCATGGTTTCCACCGCCCGGCTTTCATCAATTATCTCCATGGCAAAACCGGCATGAACCAGGACGAATTGCCCTTTTTGCACCTCAGGGGTAAGTCTGATACTGATATCAAGCTGGTTACCGTCAACATCTACCTGAGCTACATCATGTTCCTTGATTTCCAGTATTTTACCCGGTACTCCCAGACACATTAGCTTTCACCTCACTTGCGATTATGGCCTGTCCCAGCGCTATTCCCCCATCACCCGGCGGAACCTGCTGCTGGTGATACACCTCAAAACCGGCTTTTTTTAAAGCCTCACTCAACTTGAAGAGCAGAATCTGGTTGTGAAAGGCCCCTCCGCTTAATACCACCCGGCTTAACCCGCTTTTCTCCCTGCTCCTGTCCAGAGCGGCCGTAAAAACATCCACCAGGGTCAGGTGGAATTTCTGGGCTATGCCACCGACAGAAATACCCTTTTTGCGGTCAGCCAACAACTCCGGCCACATAGGAAGCAGATTCATTATTAGCATGCCGTTTTCATCATTCAAAGCATAGGAATAACTACCTCTTTGAGTATAATCGGCCCGGGCCTCCAGTTCAATTGCCGCCTGGCCTTCATAACGGTTCACAATGCATATCCCCAAAACTGCCGCCACCGCATCAAAAAGCCGGCCACAGGATGAGGTCTGCAGTTCCCGCGTCCCCTTTTGCCAGCGCTGCAGCATTAGTTCCCTTTCTTCCTCGGGAAAAGCTGGAATCAAGTCACGGCTCAAAGCAGCCGCCTTTTCCCCAATAGCTGCCAGCAAGTACAACAGAGCCATACGATACGGTCTTCGTGCCGTCAGATCTCCCCCGGGCAATGGCAGGTATTGCAAATGTCCCAAACGCGAAAACTGCCGGTAATCCCCTTGGAGTATTTCTCCACCCCAAACTGCCCCGTCAGTACCCCAGCCGGTACCATCGCAAATCAAACCCAATACCTCGCCCTGAAGCTGATTTTCCGCCATGGCCGAGGCCATATGGGCCCAATGATGCTGAATGGCTATCTTCTCCATATGCTCCTGTTCCCTGGCCCAGCGAGTAGTCTGGTAATTGGGATGCAGGTCATGAGCAATCACCTGCGGTTCAACCGCCAGCATGTTTTTAAAGCGTTCAATTCCATCCTGGAAATTACGAAAGTTAAGATAATGATTCAGATCTCCCCAATGCTGGCTTAAATAGGCCTCTCCCTGCCGGGTTATACAAAAGGTGTTTTTCATCTCCCCACCTACCGCCAAAACCGGAGATGAGCTGCTGGGAATCCTTATTCCTAACGGTACATAGCCTCGGGCACGGCGAAAAAGCTGGGGGGTATTAAGAGCAGTAACCCGCATTACGGAGTCATCACAGGGATTAAAAATATCCCGGTTGTGCAGCAGAAAATAATCGGCAATACCGGCCAACTTTTTCTGAGCGGTTTCATTTTCATATATCAAAGGTTCATCACTTATATTGGCACTGGTCATAACCAGGAGTTCCAGTTCGTCATCAAAAAGAAGATAGTGCAACGGGGTGTAGGGGAGCATTATTCCCAGAGTGTTAAGACCCGGGTGAATCAAATCCTGTGGCAAATCAAGCTCTGTCCTGCTCTCCATTACCACAATCGGGGCCCGGCCGGAGGTCAAATGCTGTTCCTCCAGCTGGCTGATATGGCAATATTTACGGGCTGTTTCCAAATCCCGGGCCATTAGCGCGAAGGGTTTAGCATCCCGGTGCTTGCGCTGTCGCAGGCAGCTTACCGCCTCCCGGTTGCGGGCATCAACCGCCAGGTGAAAGCCACCCAGGCCTTTAACCGCCAGAATACAGCCCTTTTTTAACAACTCCACCGCCCCTTGCGCCACCTCATTCCCATTGGAATCGAGCATAGAAATATGCGGCCCGCAAAGCGGGCAGGCATTGGGCTGGGCATGAAAACGCCGGTGTAATGGATTGTGATACTCCCTATCACATTCCGGGCACATGGTAAATTCCGCCATAGTGGTCTGGGCTCGGTCATAAGGCAGATCTTTTATTATAGTAAAGCGCGGCCCGCAATTGGTACAGTTGATAAAGGGATAAGCATAACGCCGGTCAACAGGATCCATTACCTCCCGCCGACAATCATGACATACCGCAATATCGGGCGATACCATAACCAGGAGTTCCTCCTGGCTTTCACTCTCCCGGATCTGAAAATCGCTGAAGCCCTGCGCTTCAATCTCCCGGAGCTGATAATCCCTGATCAGGGCCAGGGGCGGAGGTTCTGCCAGCAAACGGCGGGTAAATTCCCGCAAGCTTTCTTCCTCAGCTTCCACCTCCAGGAAAACCCCGGCGGAGGAATTTAATATCCAGCCCCTTATTCCCAATTCAGCAGCCAAGCGAAAAACGTGGGGACGAAATCCCACCCCCTGAACTATGCCGAATATTTTCATTTCATAAGCCAAGACTGCGGACGCTTCTTGCCTTGTACCTTCCATAATTTTTACATGCACCTTTCCTGCCAGCGGACCTACCAGTGGAATAAGATGAACAATTCTAATAAGAGATTATCCCTGCTCTGCTTACAATATCCCCAATTAACAAGGTGGGCTACTAGAGTAACCCACCCTGCGGGGAAAAATATTTTACAATTATTGCAGGAGCCTTTCCACTTCTTCTTTAACCAGTTCCACCAAACGCGGGACTTTTTCAGCAACTTGCGGAGTCAAATCCAGGCTGAGTCCAATGTTTTGCGGCTCAACTCCAAAAACCATAACCTCCGGGTCATAACCTAAAAGTCTCACCAGATACATGGCTTCCACAAAATGCATTTCGTGAAGAGAAGTAATGTTTTCATCAGGTTTTAGTCCTAACTCATCAAAAGGAGCACGGTAGATGGTACCGGGTTCCCCACCAGCCTTCATAGCATCGATGATAATCAGATTATCCGCCTGACAGAAAAACTCAACCAGATCATAGCTGTGGGTTCCACCATCTATTATTTCAACATTTTGAGGAAAACTCATTTGGGCCAGCTGGTTAATTGCATGTACTCCAACCCCTTCATCCTGCATAAGCAAATTGCCGATACCCACTACCATAATCTTCTTCAATCAGAATCCTCCTTGCTTATCCACATGCATCAAGCACCAATACTTTCTCCTGGAGCCGGTGCGTGTTCCTCATGGGTGCCATGGTCAAAGTCGGCCGGAATCTTACCGGTAAACATGGATTTCAACACCGGAACACCTTCGGAGATATCCAGGTAAACATGAGCCAGTACGGATAATACAAATAGCCAGGTTACAATATAGTGAATAACCCTGACTGCCATATAGCCACCCAACCATCCACTTACTGCCATAAACATATCAGGCTTGTATAATACGAAACCTGTAATAATTTGGATTAGCGCCATAAAGAGCCAACCGGTGTACATCATTTTCTGTCCGGGGTTATACTTACCATAGTAAGGATGGCTATCCGCCATAAAGAGATAATATTTCATCATGCTGGGAAATTTGGGGGTATCCTTGGTGACACTAAACACTATGTTTTTAGCATCATCAGCCACTATGGCATAATACACCCGACCCAACACTCCAACACAAAGCAGATAAGCCATGCCAAAATGAATCATACGAGCATTGTCCATGTTGGCGAAGAGCCGGAAAGACTCCGGAGCATGAATATAGAATCCGGTTAAGCACAGCATGGTGATGGCGATCATATTGGTCCAGTGAAAAATCCTGATCCAGATAGAATGTCTGTCCTCCATCTGTTTTACCATTTTGTCACCCCCTAATTAATGGCAAACTTACTGACGGTTTTCTTATCAGGGGTCATGATATGAATAGCACAGGCCAGACAAGGATCATAAGACCTCACTATTCTTACTATCTCCACTGGATTCTTAGGATCTTTCACCGCAGTTCCGATTAAGGCCTGTTCCATAGTCCCCATAACGCCTTTGGCATCCCGCGGCGACATATTCCAGGTGCTGGGAACAATAGCATTATAAACTGAGGTTCTCTGATGTTTGATTACATTCCAGTGTCCTAATGCTCCACGGGCTGCTTCGGTAAGTCCCATACCTACTGCTGAGCCAGGAATCTTATGGGGAGTAGATACTGGTTTTCCGGGTTCTACTTGACCAACCCATTCATCCAGGGCATGAGCAACGGCTGAGGCTTCAATAGCCCGGGCAAAGTGACGGCCCATTACGGAGAATGCTTTTTCTCCCAGAGCAACAACATCCTTTTGCTTTAAAATCCACTGGCGGGCCAGGGGTCCTACTTCTACGACCTCACCGTTATAACGAGGGGCCTTAATCCAGGAATAGGCATCCTTCTTTTCCGCATTAGGGGTTACCACCGCTTCAACCGGCTTGTTCCCGCCGGTATCATCTTCGTACCAGGAATACTTTACTTCCTCCGTAATATAATCCGGTTTCAATTCCTTGTACTGGCCACGGATATAGACACCCGAGGGGAAGAACTTTTGCTTATTAACATGATCCATACCTTCTTCCAATGGGAAAGCGCCATAAGCCAAGGCACCCATGGAACCACGCCCAACATCAAAGAGATCGGAATAGGCTCCGGCCACTGCTTGTACAATCGGGATATAAACATTGTCTATAAATGCAGTTATTTCCTTTAAGCGATATTTAAACTCAATTACCTTCTGGGCATCCGGAATCTCGGTTACCCCACCAGGAGTAATGGCCTGCTGGTGAGGCATCTTCCCGCCCCACAGAGCCGTCATTTCATGGGCTTTACGGCGCATTTTAAGGGCTTCCAGGTAAGTTTCTACCGCCTTTTGGTTAACATCAGGAGGCAAACGATAGTCTGCTTCATAACGAGGAATAAATGGCGGTATATCGGGACCTTTTACATAGTCTAAAGCGGCCAAATGGAAAAAGTGAAGAATATGAGATTGCAGATAATTAGAACCGAGAATAAGGTTGCGAATAATACGACCGTTGGGGGGAGGTTCAATTCCAAAAGCGTTATCCAGGGCCAGCGTACCCGCGCTGGCATGGCCGACCGGTCAAACCCCGCAAATTCTCTGCATTATTTGCTGGGCATCACGCGGGTCACGTCCCCTCATAATTAACTCCATGCCTCTAAACATCATCCCCATAGATTTGGCATCAACTACTAAACCACCCTCAACCTCAACTTCTACCGCCAGGTGGCCTTCAATTCGAGTTATGGGATCTATCATAATTTTATCTGCCATTAGTTGTCACCTTCTTTCTCAGCATCGTTCTTTTTAGGCCCGATGCGGCCGGTGGCGATGTTACCCGCTAAATGCCCGCCTATACCCAGAACCGCGGCAGCACCCAGTACTCCACCTATCTGGTCAATAGTGGCAGTCATAGCCGGTGCTATTGGCATTTCAGGAATTCTCTCGTACATAGGCCATCCCGGGAATTGTGGTTCAGTACAAGCGATACAGGGAGCACCAGCCTTGATGCACCAGTTTACACCGCCATTCCATAGGCGGGTGGTGGAATCACAATGAGCGATGGGACCCTTGCATCCGATTTCCAGCAAACATCCTGGATCACCGAAATTTTTAGCAAATATGGCATTGTCAAAGTATTGACGCCTGGGGCAATTATCATGAATAATTCCGCCGAAGAACATCTTGGGACGTCCAAAGCTGTCTACTTCTGGTACATCCCCATAGAGCAGTACATGAGCAATGGTTCCAATCATCCAATCGGGATGGGGCGGGCAGCCCGGAACATTTACTATGGGAACTGTCTTTATTATTTCGGAAACGGGTTTACACTTGGTAGGATTCGGTGGGGTGGCAGGGATTCCCCCAAAAGCCGAACATGTGCCAAAATTCAGAATTGCCGCTGCCTGGCTGCCGATTTCTTTTACTGCTCTCTCGAAAGTAAGGTGCTGTCCATCTTTTTCACCAATTATACAATACATCCCGTCTGCGGCAACTGGTACTGCTCCTTCCACCACCAGGAAAAATTGACCTTTAAATTCCTCGGCAGTTTTATAAAGGGCTTCCTGAATAGCCAGATCTCCGGCCGCAGCAGAAATATTAGGATGATAACGCAAGCTGATTACTTCCGTCAATACCTTTTCAATATCCGGTGAAACCGTATTCAAAATGGAGATTGAACAACCAGTACAACTTCCTCCTTGAATCCAAAGAACTGGAGGTGCACCAGCGGCAACAGCTTCTGCCATAAACGGCGCCAGATAACTGGACAGGGATATGGCCGCAGCGCCACCTGCACAGAGACGGATGAAATCACGTCTACTCAATTTGGTAGGCATTTTACACATTCCCCCCAATCAATTTATAGAAAATACTCCTTGCATTTTATACAATCCCAAATCTATTGAGTTTATATCTATCTAAAAACGGTTCTGCTTTTTGCTCACCTCCTCCAGTAACCATTCAGTCCACTCTTTTACTCCCTCGCCCGTGCGTCCAGAAACCAGGAAAACTATGGCCGACGGGTTGATTTGAGCCAGATCCTCTTGGAATTTTTCCAGGCTGAAATCGGTATAGGCTAGGAGATCAATTTTATTTAAAAGGATCACCCTGGCTTCTCTAAAAATTAAAGGGTATTTCAAAAGCTTATCGTTTCCCTCAGCGACACTGAAAACCACCACCCGGAAATCCTCTCCCAGGTCAAACTCGGCCGGGCAGACCAGGTTGCCAACATTTTCAATAAAAACCAGCTGGTAATCACTGGCAGGCAATCTTTCTAAAGCCTTATTTACCATCCCCGCATCCAGGTGGCAGGTCCCTTCGGTGTTGATTTGCACCACTTCTACGCCTTTTTTTCCGATCCTTTGGGCGTCCTGATCGGTATAAAGGTCTCCCTCAATTACTCCGATCTTAAGCTTTCCTGTTATTCCTTCCAGGCTCCGCTCCAGAATGGTAGTTTTTCCTGCACCCGGTGAGCTCATTAAATTAATAACCAGAGTCCCATCCTGCTCAAATAGCTTGCGATTTTTTCTAGCCAGGAGTTCATTGGCTCCCAGAATATTACTTCCCAATGCTATCTGTACCATCAATTCTTGTCCCCTTCATAATGGTCAATATATAATTCCCGACCACGTATTATTTCCACATTTACGCCATTACAGAAATTGCAAACAAAACGATAGTCTTTATCGACAACGAACTCCTGCTGGCAGTCACTGCAACGGCACTGTATCTCCTGCTCTTCTATCTCCAGTTGCGCCCCCCGGAACAAATCGTCCTGCTCTCCCAGAACCTGAAAGGCAAACTGCAGGCTATCCGGCAAAGCCATGGAGAGTTTGCCAATAACCAGCTTTACCCTGGTGATTCGTACAATATCATGCTCCAGCGCACTGGCCCGGACGGTATTCATTACTCCTTCTATCAGCGTTACCTCATGCACTCTAAACACTCCTCAAAAAGGGGATGTCATTATTTCACTTGGATAATTTCAAAATCTGCATTAAAAAAGCCCAGCTAAAGAAATGCTGGGCACAGATGCACAATCATAAGCAGTTGAACCCTTCATGGGTACGCTTATCAAGTACCTGCCTGCTGAGCATCTCCTTTTCGCAATACGGGAAGGCATATCCGTTTCCGCATATACCCACAGGCTTTTAAACCATAGTACACCTTAGGTCTAAAAGCTCGGAGAACTTTATAATTTGGGGCTTAACCCGGCCAATTCCGGCCATTCATTTTCCAAGAGCCTTTTCTAAATGATTAATTATCCTGTCCCTTTCCAAGACAAGCTTTCGAGAAAATCAGTCATTACCATTAAATTATCTTTTTGCATCGGCAAGCTATGAATACCTTGGTTCAGGCTTTTCTTTTAAGCTGAACCACAACATTTAACCCAGGGAAAACATAGGATTCATTCCATGTTAAATCTTTCACCTGGATTCTCTATTTACAAATATTTATAGCTGATTTATAGACTTTTGGCAAGAGCAAATTAAAAAGTTCCATATAATTCTTCATTTTCTGCCCCAGGTAAGAGCTTAAAAAAACAGCTTTATTCATGGGTATAACAATGAATATGTTCACCCTCACCGTGAATATGACAATATTCATCTATCAGGTTTACTTCCATTAATAAATCCCGGTTTTCCAAAACGTCGGAGGCAGGGCCGTCATAAACCAGGCAATGCTGCTCGGATAGAACCAGAGCTCGCTCCGAGATACTATGGGCCAGAGCTAAATTATGGGTAGAAGTAACGATGGTTCTTCCCCCCCGCTTTAATTCCAGCAGAAGATCAACCAACCAACGCTGTGTCTTGGGATCCAACCCGCTGGTCGGTTCGTCCAGAATCAAGACTTGAGGATTGAGCACCAGCACTGAAGCCACTGCTACCTTTTTCTTTTCCCCTCCACTAAGACGATAAGGCGAACGCTCTTTAAGGTGTTTGATCCCCAGCAAGTTGATAACATCATCCACCATTTCCCGCACTCTATCCTGTTCCCAGCCTAATTGCAAGGGACCGAAAGCTATTTCATCCCAAACTCGGGTGGTAAAGAGCTGGACATCGGAGTTTTGAAAAATAAAACCCAGCCTCCGGTGATACTCCTTGGAAAAAGCCTCATTTTCCATTGCTTCTTCGTTTATAACCTGGCCAAAAGCTCTGAAAATACCCTCACTGGGAAAAACCAGAGCACAGAGTATTTTTAAAAGAGTGGATTTCCCTGAACCATTAGCCCCGAGAAGTGAAACACTCTCGCCTTTCTGAATAATAATACTTAAATTATTAAATACCGGCTGAAAGTCCTGATATTTAAAGCTAACCCGGTCAAGATAAAACAACTCTTTATCCAAAAAATGCTCCCCCAAAGGTTATGCTGAATGTTAATACAATTATAATTAATATTGCAGCGAAGTCCAGTCGCCCCATTTTCATTTCCTCAATACTTACGGCTTCCCCGGTATAACAACGGGAAGCCATAGCCTGGTAAACCTCTTCCGAAAGGGTCATGCTCCGCACGAATAGAGCTGCAATAGAAGAAGCAACCATCGCCCTCTGGGTCTTTGGGGGTAGTTTTCCCACCGTTCGCAAGCTGCGGGCTTCATACATTTCAATGGAAATATTAAGCAGCAACAAAAGATAACGAAAGCTCATTTCAACAATCATAATAAAAAGCTGCGGCACCCCCAGCACTTGCAAGGAGCGAAGCAAACGAGCCACCGGCGTGCTTATAGCCAGTAATATACCGAAGGTCAGGGATATGCCCACCCGCAAGAAAAGAAAGGCTGCCGAGCAAGCCCCCTGCCAGCTAATATACAAGACAGCAGGCAGTTTTATTCCTAAGAACTGCGCACCTTCACCAAAAGAATGTATTTTAAGCAAGATATCTCCCGGATTAAAAATATTCAAAGTGGCGGGCAGGGATATTAGTAAAGTAAGAAGGGGAATAAAAAGCCAGATTCTTTTCTGCAGGGATAAAACCGGCAGGTGAGAACAATACATGAGGACCAGGCTCAAGAGCCATAGGGCGAGCAGTACCGTGATACTCCTGGTTAATCCGGCCAGGAGTATCACGATTATAGCCATAATAAGCTTACTTCTAGGATCAAAACGCTGCAAAAGCCCGTCCTGACCCGCATAGTATTCGGCAGTCAGGTCATCCGCCAGGGTTTTCTTCATTTCGTTAATGGTTCGGCCCAAAAAGCGATGTGTTTTGCGGCCAGAACAGGGGGCGAAAGTACCGGGATCATTACCCTGCTCCATCCATAGAGGTAGTTTGATGCGATTGCCGGAATCCATTTGGTTTAACATTATATCAGTCTTTCGCTATTTTACTTAAAATTAGTATTGCAGCGGATACCAGAATTACTCCTACCATGGCCGAGAATATATATCCAAAGGCAGCCTGGCTAAAGGTGGCATCCATACCAGGTATTCCATAATCAGGCAGTAGCGAATGCTGCCAAAATTCAGCCAACTTTTCCAGTCCTGCAGGAATAAAGCCGACTTCCTCAACCAACTCGTCCAGGCCCCATTCACCAAAAGCAGTTCCCGTAGCCAGCAACCCCAGAGGGGATAAAATGATTAGTGTACCCAGAGCCAGCCATAAAGCCTTATAGTTTCTAAACATGACTATCCACCCCCCAGTTTTTACCGCCAGCAATCATATTTCGGGACAGCATTTCGGGATAGTTCCTACTCACAAAAAGCATACCTAACGAAGTGACTATCCCTTCTACCGGTCCGGCTAAAAGCAGGTGTTCGGACATCATGGCCGCTATAGCCACCTTGAGAGGGTACATGAAATATAGGGGTGTACCATCCGCCGCCTGAAACAGGTGGTACTGGGAGCCAAATTCCAGGGCAGTTATGAAGGCTGCTGCGTTCAACGCTACATAACCGGCTAAAAACGCAGCTACCACCGCTCGTCCGGACGTGCTATCCGCATTGCCTCTTATCATCCTGTAGACATAATAGCCCACAAATGACATAACCAAAGCAATATTAATACAATTGGCTCCAATGGCCATAACTCCCCCATCACCAAAAACCAAAGCCTGGATGATGAGGGCTACCGACACTCCAACAAAAGCAGCCCAGGGCCCCATAAGTATAGCCAATAACACTGCCCCCACCGCGTGAGCCGAACTCCCCCCGGGAATCGGCAGGTTAAACATCATGATTACGAAAGAAAAGGCAGCTCCCACAGCTAATACTGGAACCTCTCGTTTTTTTACTGTTTCTCCAACTTTTTTTACACCCACTGCCAGTAAAGGTACCGCGGCTACCAATAAAGGTATGGCTGTCTGCGGCGCCAGGTAACCGTCCGGTATATGCATTAGTCATTCCTCCCCCAAGTCCGTTTTCATAAATAAACAGATTGGCTCCATTGCAGAAAAACAAAAAACCACGACAAAATAAGCCGGGCTTCAAGCCAGCATATACCTTCATGGTTTGATCTCCAGAATATACAATTTAGTTAAATATTCAAAACTTATTGTCTGTGCTGCATCTTCGTGACACAATTGCAAACAATATTCTGCAAAAAAATCAATATTCCTGCAAAGATTTAAGGGTATTTTACCCTGAATATCTTAAAAACTTTTCATCAAGGTAAAAGTGCTGCGTATTTCCCCATCATTAACCGAAAATAGGTAATTTCCTCTGGCGGTCAGAAATATTTTTACTTTACCTTCATCATTAGTGTTCAGCTTATGCGGGTAATCCCGATTATGGGTGCCGGCAAAAGTCGCCCGAACCAGTACTCCCGGTAGTGGCTTGCCTTCTTTTAAGACCTGAACTTCATAGCTCTCTCCCATTCGGGCATGGCTATAATCACAAGGAATAATTTCCAACGGTAAACCTATGGCTTGCAAACCGCGATGGTGATGATGCCCAACCTCCACAACTACTTTGGCATAGTTATCTATTTTCCCGCTTTCCCGAACATAAACTTGAACCAGTCCATCCACCTCAGACCCCAGGTTGATCTCTCCACAATCCTCTTTCTCCGCGATATCAATCTGCCTAGCTTCTCCATCCACCACGGCGAAGGCCTTTAGTTCAGGACAAGCAGGCTTACCCTCAGCCCGCATATTATATCCCTGAAAAACCTTTAACCTGACCTCTTCTCCCTCATGGAAATGACCATGGTCGGTCTCAGGCTCCAGCCAGATTTCTTTATCCGGAGTAATGATTTCCTGTTTTACTTCCTCCAAAACGACCCTATGATGTACTAATTCCATCTCACGGATTCGGGCTTGTACTATCTTTCTCTCTCCAAAAATACTCTCCAAAAATATATTGTTGTCCTCGCCAGGAATTATTCGATCCACCTTTTCCATGAGGATTTCTTCCCGACCCTCACGGTTAATATAAACATTAGCCTCACACATTTAATTCACCTCCAAATTCCGCCTGGCAAGAAGGGCACAGCTTACCTCTTTCACTGATAATTACCCGGGTCTCCATAACTCCCTCACCACATAGTGCACAAGGAATAGTCTTATGAATGCGAGCTTTGGCTGGGATCTCATAAGGGACTTCCCGCCACTTAAAAAGCTCCTCAAAAGAAGCGGTCATAATCTTTTCGAAAAGTTCTCCCACCAGGTTCTCCTTTTCAGCTACCTCATCACTGCTCAAGCTGGTTTTCTGGTTCAGTTCTCGAAAACGCTTGAACTGAGGTTTAGCAAGAGCGTCAATGTTTTGGGAAAACCTAACAGCTTTGGACTTTTCCCGGCTGCCAATGGTAAAAACACTTTTGCCATAATCCTTGAAAATGAGGTTTCCCTTGCCAAAAGTACAACCCAGTATGGCCTGAATAGCATCAACCGCACAGGAATCGGTCTCAACTATCGCCACCAGTTCCTCATCATAATCCCGGCCAACCCCCAGGTATTCCTGAGCAAACTCAGCAACCCTGACTCCCATCAAAAGCCCGGGACAGATATGTCCATGAAACTGAATAGCCAGTTCCAGAGGGGGCATGTCTTTACACACTTTCTCTTCCACCTTTCTCTAACTTGTCCCCAATAAGAGTATTTTATGACTTTTTTTCATCATACAACTTTTTTACCCGGTTTACCAGGTGATCCACCTGAATAGGCAAAGGTTCGTCATAAACCCCTGAGATCTCTATTCCACAGCGATTTAAAGGTATGAGAATTTTAATCGCTTCCGAAGAAGCAATCGCCTCCGCCATGCGCGGTGTTAGTTCTCCGGAATAAGAATTAGCAGCCAAAATAGCCACCGAGCCGGCAATTATGTCTGCCCTTTTAAGCGAGTAAGTAACGGCATTCTCACCACTAGCCCCTTCATTAGCTCCAGCTTTCAGCATCATAGAACTGGCTACGGCATTGGTACCCAGAGCAATAATACTACAGCTTTGCCCCAATTCGTGACGAAGCTTTTCCACAATAACTCTTCCTATCCCCCCTCCTTGGCCATCGATTACTGCTATTCTCAAGCTCTCCCCCCCCTTTCTATATTTTTCACCTAAGTATAGCATAACTTTGCTTACATAAAAGCAAAGCACAGCAATGTGTTTTTTCCTGAAAAACATCGGGGCAAAAACCATTGATATGCTTAAGATTTCTCAATTATTCTTTTGTTTTATGATATTTAAGGCAACCGCCAACAAAGCATTGGGGAGCAGCGGCGATACAAATAGTAATGAAAAGGTATTTTTCACGCCAGCCCCTGGCGAAAAGGAAAATACTTATCAGGTACAGAAGTGGTTTAACAACGTTTATAGCGACCCTTTTCCACTTCTTCTACCATCCCCTCCCGCTGTAAAAACCGTATATGGTTGCGAAGGGTCATCTTTTCCCAGAATATGAGATAAATATCCCGACGCCCGTGGAAAACCATTTGATATTCAAGCAGTTCATCAATAGTATGCGCCTCTTTAAGCAAGTCCAAAATGCGCTCTTGCCTTTTAAAAACTACTCCGATATACTGTTCGAGCCTTTTTTCAATCTTATCTAAAATTGGCCTCCGGTGGGAGGGTACGATAAGGCCTGGGCTGATTTCTCGAATACGTTGAACTGAAGAAACAAGCTGGCCTATATCAGCACTATTACTGCTGTACCACGGTCCGGCTACTACCAAATCCATGTCGGCAGAAAACAAAATTCCCTCTTTTTCAATCCAGAAGCCATAATGCCCGATAGTATGACCCGGAAGGTGTATAGCCGTAATTTCAGTTTTTCCCAGTTGAAAACGTTCCATATCTTTAAAAATTCCCGCCAGCGGTATATAACGAAATCCCGGTTTTACGGGGACATCATCGGGAAGAGGGCTAACCTCACTGAAAGCTACCCTTTTTATTCCCGGCATCATTTCCGCCCATAGTTCATAACCATGAAATTTAAGATATTCGTTTTCATCACTATAAGTTTTGCTCTCTTCTTTTCCCGCATACAATCCTGCTCTGGGGAAAAAACTATCTCCATGAAGATGGTCAAAATGAGAGTGACTGATTAAAGCCAACTGCACCTTTTCACAAGGTATCTCTTGAAACGCTCGGCCTCCAGCCCCCAGATCCAATACGGCGGGGACATCATCTTCCACATAAAGACAGTTTCCATAAGGATATCTCGGACTATCTTCAGGAGTCACCACAAAAATCCTTGGACCAATCTGCTTTAACAAAGATTGCCACCACTTTCAAAAATCAAAAACTCTATAACCCATTAAGCAGCATATTAAGCTCGCCGTTTGCCCTGGTCAAACATCTCCTTTACCGACCACAGGTTAATAAAAGCATTATAGCCCCACCACATGGACCAGCCCACATCCTGCACTCTCAGCGAGAAATACAGGCAGACCAGCCCCAGCAAGAGAAACCCCACCCAAGGCCAGGTACCAAAGCGCAGTTCAAGTTTTACAACCAGTATATGATATATGCCAATTGTAGCCAGCACATAGAGACCGAAGTATAAACCTATCCAGTTCATTATCCAATTATACCTCCAATCTTCCAAGTGAAAAAAGTACGGGACTAATCTTCAGATTTTCTCCAGATAAACCTGTTATTTCCCCTCTGTTGATTAAGAACTTAAGGGGAGGCAGCATAAGCATAAGCTGTAGTTACAATCAGTATAGCAAAAATGCTAAAAAATGCAGGCATGACCATTGAAGGATATTAGGATAGGCAGAAGTCGGCGGGCTAATTCTCCAGAATCCTTTTTAGAAAAATACGGGTTCTTTCGTTATTGGGATTGTTAAACACTACATCAGGAACATCGTCTTCGACAATGACCCCGCTATCCATAAACACAACTCGGTTGGCTACATCGCGGGCAAAGGCCATTTCATGAGTAACAATCAGCATAGTCAAACCGCTTTTAGCCAGGTTCTTCATTACTTTGAGCACTTCACCTACCATTTCGGGGTCGAGGGCACTGGTAGGCTCATCAAACAGCAAAGCTTCAGGTTCCATGGAAAGTGCTCGCGCGATGGCAACACGCTGTTTTTGCCCGCCCGATATCTGATGGGGCTTGGCATTGATAAACTGCGACATACCCACCAATTCCAGGTAATCCAGGGCCGTTTTCTTCGCCGCCGCAGTATTCTTTTTTAACACCTTGACCTGTCCAATAACACAATTGTCCAATACGTTCAGGTTATTAAAGAGATTGAACTGCTGAAAAACCATACCCATTTTGGCTCTATATACGGCATTGGACATTTTTTGCTCCAGAATGTTTTGTCCGTGATACACTACTTCCCCGCTGCTCGGGATCTCCAGAAGATTTAAACAGCGGAGAAGAGTTGACTTTCCTGAACCACTGGAGCCGATTATACAGACCACTTCGCCTTTACTGACTGAGAAGTTAATATCTTTCAATACTTCAATCGCTCCGAAACTTTTCTGCAGGTGGTTTATTTTAATGATTTTTTCCATTTTTCTTGCTCCCTGTCGAAATCTTAATTTCCGCCTCAGGTACCGTTTGCGAACCATGGATGGTGTAGACCGATGGACCTTCTAATTTTGCTTCAAAATATCTAAGTATGCGGGTTACAGTAAAGGTCATTATGAAATAAATAATGCAGGTAATCAAAAATACTTCAAAATAGCGGAAGTTATTGCCTGCCGCCGAATTAGACTGGAAATAAAGCTCGGTAACCCCTATAACATTAAGCACTGATGTGTCTTTAATATTGATAACGAACTCATTGCTTAAAGCCGGTAAGATATTGCGAATGGCCTGAGGCAGCACAATACTGATCATGGTCTGAGCATGAGTCATGCCTATAGCATGTGATGCTTCAAACTGGCCTTTATCTATGGATATAATACCACCACGGACAATTTCCGCCATATAAGCCCCGGTATTTATGGAAACAATAAACACACCGGCAAATATCGGGGACATGCGTATGCCATAAATCATGGCACTGCCATAAAAAATAACCATAGCCTGTACCATCATAGGGGTGCCACGAAATACTTCTATATAGCAAAGCAAGAAATAATCAATTATCTTCAGAACGATTCTTTTAAACAGATTGGTATTGTGGTCAATGGGAATCGTGCGGATGATTCCTATTAATACACCAATAAGAAAACCTATAATCGTACCGCTAAGCGAGATTATAAGGGTAACCTGGGCCCCTCTCAAGAAGAGGGGCCAGGAACTTTGCAAAATATATAACACCCAGGTAATAAAACTACTATTTGCATCCACTGCCATCAGATAAACACACTCCAGTTAATTGCTACATGGATTATTGCGATGCAGGCTGGTTTAAAATGGCATTTTTCATTAGTTCATCCCGTTGTTCCTGTGATATACCGGCTAAAACCTTGTTAATATTATTAAGCAGCTCAGTGTTGCCTTTTTTAATCCCCACCGAAATGGCGATATCATCAGCAGTAAATTCAAATCCCTGGCCTTTAGCAAATTCAGCCATGCCAAACTTGGCATTGGCGCTTGTGGCCGAAACACCTTCAGGCTTTTCCGAGACATAACCATCAATGATACCCGACTCCAGGGATACCCGCATAGCCGGAAAGTCAGCCATGGCAGTTTGTTTTTTTACATTGGGAATTTGGTCAATAACTGTGTAGTGGAAGGTGTTTTGCTGGGCGGTAATTTTGGCTCCGGTGAAGTCCTTTAAACTTGTAGCTTTTTCATATTTCGAGCCTTTCTTGACAACAATAACCAGGTCAGAACTGTAGTAGTAATCGGAAAAGTCCAGGGTCAGTCTCCTATCAGCCATTGGAGACATACCGGCAATAATGCCATCAATGGTACCCGACTGTACTGCCGGGGTGAGCCCGTCCCATTTGGTTTTAACAATAACCAGTTCCTTGCCCATTCCCTCAGCCAGTTTTTTGGCAATTTCCACATCATAGCCACCGGCAAACTCCTTGCTGCCAGCAATAGGAACTGCTCCATTCGAGTTGTCCAGTTGGGTCCAGTTAAATGGAGGATAGCCGCATTCCATACCTACCTTAAATTTCTCGGCCTTATCACCACTTTTACCGCAGCCCACAACACTTATGCACAGAGCCATCATCAGGACTGCGCATATTCCTAGTTTTACAAATTTCTTCATTTTGTCTCCCCTCTCAATAAAAATATTTTGGGTTTCCGCACCCTTAGATAAAGATATTGTAACATTTTATCGAATGGCATTCCCAGTTTATTTTTTAATTTTGCTATTATAGTTAAATTAGACTCCTTAAGAGCTCTCAATGGCTTTTTGATTTATGCAAGATCCTTATTCAGGAATAGGTCATAGGAATTTGCGTAATATAATACTCGAAGGTGTTATATTAGCGTGAATTCTACACAAAAGTTAATAAAGTTGAAAAAAATAATTTCTATAATAATGCTTATCCTACTCCTGGCTGGATGTAATGGCTGTAATGCGGCCAAAAAACCACTACACATTCCCAGGCAAAAAAAATTGCAAGTCATGGCTTTCTACGAAAAGGGTTGGAATGATCTTACCTATGGGTTTCCCTCCCTTAAAACACATTATACGGATATTAGTATTCTTATGCCCTACTGGTACACCCTTAACATCGATGGCAGTATAAAAGTTTCGGCAGTTGGTCTGGAACCGGATGTAATAGTTTTTATGCGCCAACACCCGGAAATCAAACTACTTCCCTTGATAAACAAGGATTTGGTCAACCAGTCCGTTCTTACGGACCCAACTATAAGGACGACCGCCATAAATAATATAGTCAAAATCATAGCAGATAATAATTATGACGGCATTAATATTGATTTCGAGTTGCTTCCCGCGCAAAACCGGGATGATTTAACAATCTTTGTTCGTGATTTGGCCAAACAGCTACATGCTCAAAATAAGATGATATCGGTATCAGTAATGCCCAAATTAGATGGATAGAGATAGGTGCCGCCTATGATTACGGCGCACTGGGGGGATTGGCCGATATAATAACCATTATGACCTACGACAAGCACTCGGCAAACACTAAGCCAGGTTCTGTTTCCCCTTATAAATGGGTGGAAAAAAACATCAAAGAAGCCCTCAAATCAATCCCCGCCAATAAATTGGTGGTTTGTATCGGAGCTTACGGGTATGATTGGCCGGTTCCCAAAACAGCCGAAATAAAATATATAGGCCAGCGGGAAGCGCAACAACGCGCTGATTCTCATAAAGCCAAAGTCCAATGGGATAATGATTCCCAATCTGCTTTTTTCTTTTATTGGGATAGAGGGCTCAAACATGAAGTCTGGTTTGAAAATGGGTTTAGCATAACCAGAAAAGTGGCATTGGCTAAAAAATATAGCCTACGGGGAGTCGCCATATGGCGAATGGGATTTGAGGACGAGCAGTACTGGGTCAAATTACGCAAGGCCATTAGCAAATAGCATTTATCAATCAATCCGGCCTAATGAACGCCCTGAGTTTTAGGTTGCAATTCCTGATAGGTACGCTAAAAACGCTGACGATTTATACCCAATGTAAAGGAGAGGAGAAGTTTCAATTCCTGATAGGTACGCTAAAAACGCTCGTTACGGAGCTGGTTACGAAGTTGCAGGATTCAGTTTCAATTCCTGATAGGTACGCTAAAAACCATCGTTCCAAGCGCGCTGCGGGACTTCCTGGAAAAAAGGTTTCAATTCCTGATAGGTACGCTAAAAACCGTGCCCCTTCGGTACCGGTCCGTTAGCTGCCTCCGTTTCAATTCCTGATAGGTACGCTAAAAACGATATTGAATTTCGAGGAAAGAACCGAGCGCCGGCGTTTCAATTCCTGATAGGTACGCTAAAAACGAAATTTTTATCCGATTTTACTGCCGAAGTTGAGCTGTTTCAATTCCTGATAGGTACGCTAAAAACGCCCTTTATACTCAGCCCCGTCAGCATCCCTGCCGCGTTTCAATTCCTGATAGGTACGCTAAAAACTACAATCAATTGCGATACGAATGATTGTGTTTATAGTTTCAATTCCTGATAGGTACGCTAAAAACGCGATAGTTGAATGGTGTTTTCTGGAAGACCGATGTGTGTTTCAATTCCTGATAGGTACGCTAAAAACTTGGTTAGTTTTTTCGTTGCTGTAGCTTTTTTAGGTGGGTTTCAATTCCTGATAGGTACGCTAAAAACGAAATTTTTATCCGATTTTACTGCCGAAGTTGAGCTGTTTCAATTCCTGATAGGTACGCTAAAAACGCCCTTTATACTCAGCCCCGTCAGCATCCCTGCCGCGTTTCAATTCCTGATAGGTACGCTAAAAACTACAATCAATTGCGATACGAATGATTGTGTTTATAGTTTCAATTCCTGATAGGTACGCTAAAAACGCGATAGTTGAATGGTGTTTTCTGGAAGACCGATGTGTGTTTCAATTCCTGATAGGTACGCTAAAAACTTGGTTAGTTTTTTCGTTGCTGTAGCTTTTTTAGGTGGGTTTCAATTCCTGATAGGTACGCTAAAAACTTTATAAGCATCTGTTTCAGCCGGAAAGTCCTCTGCGTTTCAATTCCTGATAGGTACGCTAAAAACCCCACGAGGGAGCACATATACGATTTACCAGTCTTGTTTCAATTCCTGATAGGTACGCTAAAAACGAGTGCGAAGCAAGAAAGCAGCAAGTAGAGATGGGAGTTTCAATTCCTGATAGGTACGCTAAAAACCTGGTAAGATTATCTGTTACTACCGAGGATATAAAGTTGTTTCAATTCCTGATAGGTACGCTAAAAACTTGGGCTGAAGTGCCGGCGGGATTTCCCAGCATAGTTTCAATTCCTGATAGGTACGCTAAAAACTCCGCACTCAATGCATTGCATGATTTCCCCTCCCCGGGTTTCAATTCCTGATAGGTACGCTAAAAACAGTAGTTGCTGTAAAATTAGAAGGATGGGAAAAGGAGTTTCAATTCCTGATAGGTACGCTAAAAACTCAAATGTCCTAATATCTATTCCTTCTTGCTTTTGTGGTTTCAATTCCTGATAGGTACGCTAAAAACAACGATAACACAACGAAGTCGAATAAAATTGATATGGTTTCAATTCCTGATAGGTACGCTAAAAACTATGACAGCGAACACTTAGTCATGCTTCTCACTCTTAGTTTCAATTCCTGATAGGTACGCTAAAAACAATATCTCTTTAAACATTATTCTTCACCTTCTTCACGTTTCAATTCCTGATAGGTACGCTAAAAACCCGGGTCGGCACCGTTTGGAAGGTGCCCAATCCGAAGTTTCAATTCCTGATAGGTACGCTAAAAACCTTATTTTCTTCCATTCAACAAACCTCCTACACCAGTTTCAATTCCTGATAGGTACGCTAAAAACTCTGCAATCGCAGAATGGCCAGATATATCTTGCAAAGTTTCAATTCCTGATAGGTACGCTAAAAACTCGCAGTTCGGGCATTTGATGATACTGAACGCTTTAAGTTTCAATTCCTGATAGGTACGCTAAAAACAACCTTTGATCCTTTTGATGGATACCGGGAAATCAGTTTCAATTCCTGATAGGTACGCTAAAAACCAAATTCGGCCATATATATAGGGAAGGGAGGTAAGTTTCAATTCCTGATAGGTACGCTAAAAACCAACAGGTCATTTATACAGAGTTAAAATGTTGGAAGATGTTTCAATTCCTGATAGGTACGCTAAAAACCCGTCCGGCGAATGAAACCGGGGAGGTGGTTAGTTGAGGTTTCAATTCCTGATAGGTACGCTAAAAACCCGGGTCGGCACCGTTTGGAAGGTGCCCAATCCGAAGTTTCAATTCCTGATAGGTACGCTAAAAACCTTATTTTCTTCCATTCAACAAACCTCCTACACCAGTTTCAATTCCTGATAGGTACGCTAAAAACTCTGCAATCGCAGAATGGCCAGATATATCTTGCAAAGTTTCAATTCCTGATAGGTACGCTAAAAACTCGCAGTTGGAAAAACCGATTGTGCGGTCGTTCCCAGTTTCAATTCCTGATAGGTACGCTAAAAACACCAAAAAAGGCTTGGCTTTGCAAACCAAAGTCCAGTTTCAATTCCTGATAGGTACGCTAAAAACAATCTCTCCTGCACAGAATGGAACAGCTCCTCTCCAAGTTTCAATTCCTGATAGGTACGCTAAAAACTTTCGAAACAGCATGTATATTGTTTTCCTGGTCCAGTTTCAATTCCTGATAGGTACGCTAAAAACCAAAGCGGTCAAACTAAATACGAAACTAAGCCAAAGTTTCAATTCCTGATAGGTACGCTAAAAACCTTTTGCTCCCGAAGTATTATTAAAAGCGAGAGCCAGTTTCAATTCCTGATAGGTACGCTAAAAACTTGTCGTTGCTCTAAGCGGAGAAGAGTTCCAACTAAGTTTCAATTCCTGATAGGTACGCTAAAAACGAGCTGGGGCTTTTCCGTTTCTACTGAGGAATACTGAGTTTCAATTCCTGATAGGTACGCTAAAAACCCCTCGCGGGAAAACAATGTGCCCCAGGGTGTCTCTAGTTTCAATTCCTGATAGGTACGCTAAAAACGACCGCGGCTGGTTCGCGTATGAGGTGCGCGCCGCAGTTTCAATTCCTGATAGGTACGCTAAAAACGATATTTCGGAACAAATACAACTACAGCATGTAAGTGTTTCAATTCCTGATAGGTACGCTAAAAACATATCGGGGGACTTGCGAACAGGGTAGCTTGTGGTAGTTTCAATTCCTGATAGGTACGCTAAAAACAGGCCCGGACGGTTCCGGACTTCGTGAGGCGAACTTGTTTCAATTCCTGATAGGTACGCTAAAAACACGGACTTGTAGCCTGTTCACGGTTGTCTGCGGTGTTTCAATTCCTGATAGGTGCGCTAAAAACCGTCCTTCACTCCGTTTAATCCCGGCGGGTAAAATTAGTTTCAATTCCTGATAGGTACGCTAAAAACTATATTGCCGGGTATGCTCCAGCAGATGCTCACATAGTTTCAATTCCTGATAGGTACGCTAAAAACCCCCCGCTTCATTGCGGCTATGGCTTTACTCTGAAAAAGTTTCAATTCCTGATAGGTACGCTAAAAACTGAATGGTCGGCACCGGAAAGAACGGTATATATTACGTTTCAATTCCTGATAGGTACGCTAAAAACTTGGCCTTGCTCCAAAGTTTCCAAACGCGAGTTGGGTTTCAATTCCTGATAGGTACGCTAAAAACGGTATCCCGATGGACCGGGCCGCAGAGCTTGGCATGTTTCAATTCCTGATAGGTACGCTAAAAACTTCAGGTTTACCCAGGCGGCTCAGGAGAACCTAAGTTTCAATTCCTGATAGGTACGCTAAAAACTGCGTAGTGGTAGCAATTAGCATTCCTCCTTATTCGGTTTCAATTCCTGATAGGTACGCTAAAAACGATAATTGACGGTGTTCGCCATCCTATCATCCTCCTTGTTTCAATTCCTGATAGGTACGCTAAAAACAGGGGAGACCATGTATTACTTACAGTTACCAGATTTGTTTCAATTCCTGATAGGTACGCTAAAAACTCATGCTGTGCGTCAGGGTTCCCGTTAGCCGGATACTGTTTCAATTCCTGATAGGTACGCTAAAAACCCATAAATCGGTAAACCACTGCAGCCCTTCATCAGGTTTCAATTCCTGATAGGTACGCTAAAAACGAATGTCAGAAGTGTAAACGTGCCGGCCGATATAGGTTTCAATTCCTGATAGGTACGCTAAAAACCATATACTTCCATACAAAAACTGTAATTACTCCATGTTTCAATTCCTGATAGGTACGCTAAAAACTGCAAGGAGGTTCCTGGTTCGGATGTGGCTGGGGCGTTTCAATTCCTGATAGGTACGCTAAAAACCAATAGCGTTCGTTACTACGACAATGGGTGGGTCGGTTTCAATTCCTGATAGGTACGCTAAAAACCAGGGTAATAGCGGGCTACTATCAGAAAGAGTGGCGTTTCAATTCCTGATAGGTACGCTAAAAACAGAATCCATAAAAAAATACCGTCTATCCTTAATATGTTTCAATTCCTGATAGGTACGCTAAAAACCATCTGCCAGCATCCAGGCCTCATCGACAAAAAGAAGTTTCAATTCCTGATAGGTACGCTAAAAACGAAAACAATCAACTGGTAATGGCCAGCGAACCTTTAGGTTTCAATTCCTGATAGGTACGCTAAAAACATTTGATTTGGTGTACACAAATGGGGGTCGGGGAAGTTTCAATTCCTGATAGGTACGCTAAAAACTAGTCACGGAATCCCCATCGGCATCCGACACCTGGGTTTCAATTCCTGATAGGTACGCTAAAAACCTTATTAAGTTATGTAAACAACAAATAATGTTTCGGTTTCAATTCCTGATAGGTACGCTAAAAACACCAAAAAAGGCTTGGCTTTGCAAACCAAAGTCCAGTTTCAATTCCTGATAGGTACGCTAAAAACAATCTCTCCTGCACAGAATGGAACAGCTCCTCTCCAAGTTTCAATTCCTGATAGGTACGCTAAAAACTTTCGAAACAGCATGTATATTGTTTTCCTGGTCCAGTTTCAATTCCTGATAGGTACGCTAAAAACCAAAGCGGTCAAACTAAATACGAAACTAAGCCAAAGTTTCAATTCCTGATAGGTACGCTAAAAACTCTGCCGCCTGCTTTAACTCCGGCATTTGCTGGTCAGTTTCAATTCCTGATAGGTACGCTAAAAACGTTAAATGCCCGACAAAAAGACATGCAAAAGTAAAGTTTCAATTCCTGATAGGTACGCTAAAAACGGCTGAGGCCCTGGGTGCAAAGGTAGACTGGGACGAGTTTCAATTCCTGATAGGTACGCTAAAAACTTTGCAATCAAAGGGCGGCGCTAAGGCCGCCTTGGATGTTTCAATTCCTGATAGGTACGCTAAAAACTTTGAGATGGGACGATGCCAAAACCCCGGAAACCCGGTTTCAATTCCTGATAGGTACGCTAAAAACGTTTTCAAGCCTGTTCTCTTCAAGCGTCCTGGTTGGTTTCAATTCCTGATAGGTACGCTAAAAACTTTAGGCCGCATAGCCGCCCGGACGATATCGGACTGAGTTTCAATTCCTGATAGGTACGCTAAAAACAATGATACATGAGAAAACCGACTGCGAAGAGTGCGGTTTCAATTCCTGATAGGTACGCTAAAAACTCACGGCCTCATACTGTCCTTTCTTCACTTCTTTACGTTTCAATTCCTGATAGGTACGCTAAAAACCGCTCATATGGGTCTGTCTTTTCCGACTGGCTGAAGTTTCAATTCCTGATAGGTACGCTAAAAACTTGTCCATGGGTCACCATACTCCCAGGGCTGAAATGTGTTTCAATTCCTGATAGGTACGCTAAAAACTCGCTTGGTAATTTATAGAGCGGCTTTGCTGCGCAGTTTCAATTCCTGATAGGTACGCTAAAAACCCTTGTATTCGTTCCCGTTCAACTTGCACTTGCCGGTTTCAATTCCTGATAGGTACGCTAAAAACGATTTCCAAGAACGTAAGCGCATTTTAACAGAGCACTAGTTTCAATTCCTGATAGGTACGCTAAAAACGTAACGGCTGCGGCCGGGCACCCATGCCAGAGTCTAGTTTCAATTCCTGATAGGTACGCTAAAAACCTCGAGCAGGAAGGACTGCAGGCTATAGCTACCCGGGGTTTCAATTCCTGATAGGTACGCTAAAAACCGCCAGGCTTAATCGCAAATGATTGTAGCTACCCGGTTTCAATTCCTGATAGGTACGCTAAAAACGGGTAGGGTGGACAGCGGCAATCATTACTGGGCTGCGTTTCAATTCCTGATAGGTACGCTAAAAACGTTTATGACCAATAGCATAGCACATTTGGGAAATAGTAGTTTCAATTCCTGATAGGTACGCTAAAAACTTTGTCAATTTGCCCCATAAACTTCAGGTATAAGTGTTTCAATTCCTGATAGGTACGCTAAAAACGCGGCCTCGCATTCAGGAGAGTAGGCAACCTGTTCCTTGTTTCAATTCCTGATAGGTACGCTAAAAACGATCACAATCGAAATAGGCGGCGATACCCAAAAGCGTTTCAATTCCTGATAGGTACGCTAAAAACTTGCGGTGCAGACGATACAACCCTCGACGTACACCAGTTTCAATTCCTGATAGGTACGCTAAAAACCTCACAACCCGCTATTACCAGATTTTAGGATATGTGTTTCAATTCCTGATAGGTACGCTAAAAACAGTGCTACATTTACCGGGAATTACACCAGCCAGGCCGTTTCAATTCCTGATAGGTACGCTAAAAACTCGTGGGTTCGTGCCGCCATCGATGCGGAGCTGGCGTTTCAATTCCTGATAGGTACGCTAAAAACCGACATGGGCGACGTTGTGAGGCTTAAGCTCTGGCGTTTCAATTCCTGATAGGTACGCTAAAAACTCTATCTCATTCCTTTCTTATTTGCTGACCCTAGTAGTTTCAATTCCTGATAGGTACGCTAAAAACTACCCTGCTCCGGGCTGGAACCGGGGCGGGAATAAGGGGTTTCAATTCCTGATAGGTACGCTAAAAACTAACTTTCAACCATTTTTATTTTCCTCCTTTAAACGTTTCAATTCCTGATAGGTACGCTAAAAACCGAGAATCTCCTTGCAACATCAAGCAAGCAAATGTAGTTTCAATTCCTGATAGGTACGCTAAAAACCGCCTCTACTCAGGTGGGGGCGGTTGGGAGGGAACTAGTTTCAATTCCTGATAGGTACGCTAAAAACCGAGTGCGAGGCCGGAGCCTGCGCTTTACCTATCTTGTTTCAATTCCTGATAGGTACGCTAAAAACTAGCGGTCGTAAGGAAAAAATTAAAAGGATGGGGATGTTTCAATTCCTGATAGGTACGCTAAAAACAGCGCAACCGTAAAAATGGAGGACGATGCACAGTTGTTTCAATTCCTGATAGGTACGCTAAAAACTTTGTCCCATTTCCTTTTTTGTTCTTCTTGATTTTATTTGTTTCAATTCCTGATAGGTACGCTAAAAACCGAGTGGCAGGCACATTGCAACGAGCACGCATGGGATGTTTCAATTCCTGATAGGTACGCTAAAAACGTGGCAGAACAAACACAGTGAGTTTCGTGAGGCGAGTTTCAATTCCTGATAGGTACGCTAAAAACAGGCACCAAGGAGGAGACCTCCAGTGGAGAAGACTATGTTTCAATTCCTGATAGGTACGCTAAAAACTAACTTTTCTACCCCATTTGGCCCATTCATTTCAATGTTTCAATTCCTGATAGGTACGCTAAAAACTTCAAACTCTTCTTCATATATAACAACCTTGATCAAGGTTTCAATTCCTGATAGGTACGCTAAAAACTGCATGGTATGGATACCATTCTTGACTGTATGCGGTTTCAATTCCTGATAGGTACGCTAAAAACTCTCTTCACCCTTGAGGTCCTGGCATGACTGTTCGATGTTTCAATTCCTGATAGGTACGCTAAAAACTTTATCGTCTGTTTTAAGGGTTCCGGATCTCTTTGCTGTTTCAATTCCTGATAGGTACGCTAAAAACTTCAGGAAGTTCAATTCGATTATCTGCAATAATCCCAGTTTCAATTCCTGATAGGTACGCTAAAAACTCCATTCGATTTTAAAGTCAATCTTACTGCATCAGGGTTTCAATTCCTGATAGGTACGCTAAAAACAGAATCAATATTAAACAGGTTTAAAAAGTTTATTAGGTTTCAATTCCTGATAGGTACGCTAAAAACCGGCCTGTTGTCCTTGCGCTTGTGTATGTCTTATCGTTTCAATTCCTGATAGGTACGCTAAAAACTCGTCCGGGGTAAGAAATAATGGCATAATCACAAAAATGCCATGTGCCTATTTATATTATACCTAAATCTTTAAAAAGAGGAAATCTCGGAGGTTGACCTTATTTTATAATGTCGTCGCCACCCAAGCTTTTTAACGCTACTGATGGTCGACGACATTTTTTCAACTCATAGGAAGTTATCCTCCCCACCTTTCTTAACCCCCATTATCTCACGATCAGAATACTTTGTGGTTCGGAAAGTATAAAAAATGACCGAATCATAATCCTCATCAATAATCTTTTCTAATTCCACCTTTAATTGCTTAAAGCTACTTTCGCTAATATTCCCTTCCAAGACTGAATTCTGTACCCAGTATAGATGTTTCCGCGCCGTTTTTAACACTTTAGTAACTCTTTTTTCACCAACATCATAAACAAGAATTACAAACATCACTTCTCCCCCTTACCAGCGAGAAACAAACGGTTTAAAACCCTTTTCTCCCATTAAATGCTTTTCCAATTTATAAAGATCCATGCGTATGATACGGCGATACGAAACTTCCCGCCCGAGCTGTCGATGTTTTATAGTGGTGCGTAACTTGTTTTCCCATTCTTCCACAAATATTTTTCTACCTTTATCATTCATTATAATACTCTGGGTTTTATTTTCGAAATGACCAGCACGTAGCATGTTTCTACCCAGGAGTGAAAAAATAACTCGATCCACCAGGATCGGCTTAAATATCTCCGCCACATCAAGGTTAAGAGTAAAGCGACGAAAATTAGTAGTATGCAAATATCCTATACGCGGATCCAGGTGAGTCTTATAGATTTCGCTGAGTACAGCCATATAGGCCAGAGTATTGCCAAAACTAATAAGGGCATTGATGCGGTCTCGCGGTGGACGCCGGTTACGACCCTGAAAGTCGAATTCAGCCTTACCTATAATTGCATTAAAACTTTGGTAATAATGATCCCTAATATTCCCTTCAATGGCCATTAGTTCATCTACCGCCTTACTATCCTCCAATCGTTCTGTAAGATTTGATATAGCTTCCACCTGTTTCTGTACTTCTTTACCCCGGTTAGCGTAATAGCTTATTACCTCCAGCATATTTGCCGATGCTCCCCGGACAAAGCATTTAGCCAGAACCAGCCTTTTTACTCCATCCAAATAGTGCTCTGCCTGTCTAAGAATCATATAGCCTGAATTGAGATGTTCCCGTGGGTAATAGGAACCTGTATAGTAGCCATAATTGTTTAGAAAATGAAGGATTATTTCTTTTTGAGTAAGAAATTCTAAAAAGCGTTTATTTAGAGTCACTTCACCAAATACAATAATTTCCTTTACATCCTCAACCGGAATATACTTTTTGCCTTCTTCGGTTTCAAAATAAAGGGTGTTATCCTTGCGCTTAAATTCTCCATCATTAAACACATAAATGGTCTTCTTCATACTACCCCCTCCCCCTTAAGACCAGCAAAACTCGCTATAGGCACAATTTCGGCAATATTTTGTTTTCGCCACCTCCGGGGGCCTGTCCATCCTTACAATAGCCTCAATATCTTGCATTGCTTGCCTTATTTCTTTCTCCCCATCATCATCAAGCAATACCTCTAATTTATCTCTTTCTTCTGGAAAAAGTAGTTCACCCCTGGCCTTTATCCCCATTTCTTTGAGCTGCAGCAAGTAAAATAGCAGTTGTTTACCAGCACTCTCTTTAAAGCGCGAAGTCTTTTTTACCTCACCAACTACCATTTCACCATGTTCAGTTCTAATTAAATCAATCTTGGCATTACCCAGGTCAATTTCCTTTTTATCTCTTGGATAAGTGCTTTCACCAATTATTTTACCAATCTGTAAATTCTCATGCTCCTGATCCGGTTCCAACTGATGAGCCATTAACCAGACTTCTCTTTTGCATATGTAGTAATACCAAATAAGGGTTCCGGTTACTGAAAAGTCCATGTCAACCCTCCCCCAGGCCTGTTTTTTGGTCTTAAACTTTATTACCATTTTAAACTCCCGAATTGCAATATCGTCTCGAAGTTAATCACTCTTTAGTATATTCACTCCGGGGAATATTTTCAGTCTTCAGTATATAAATAAAACCATTTACTGATAAGCCTGCAATCTCGCTGGCTTTAGCCAATAATTATACCGCCTGATTAAAATTAGTCTGTCTCCTGAGCCAGTCTCAAAACCTCATCATATAGCTTATTAGATATCCAAATTCCCTTTTTCTTTAGCTGTTGCATCAGGGGTTTTACTTCAGCTATTATCTTTAATTCCTTTGACATTAGCAATAATCCCAAAGTACCAATCACATCTATCCCCAAATAATTAGCCATTTTACGGCCTTTCAATTCATCAATTATTACAAAGTCCGGTTTTAGCTGGTAAGCCAGAGCCAGAACTTCCGCTTCTCCAGGATCTAGCGAATATGACAAAATATCAACAGTAATTTGATTGCTAACGCGAACCACCTTTAACCAATTAGCTGCTTTCAAAACTTCGCTTCCTGGTCGCTCTGTTTCGTTACCAAGAACCTCGTGATACACTTGAGACGGTACATATACTTCTGAGAAAACCTCCCGTATAATATTAAGTTGATTAATGAGCGCCAGGCTGATTAGCGGGCTGGCGTTAATTACTGCAATCATAATTATTTTTTCACTGCTTTCTTAATTTTCTCAAACTCCTTATTTAATTCACCCTCTTCATATCTGTAAATGTCAATTTTTTGCTCCTGCAAATATTTCATGAAATCCAATCTAGCAAGTCCAGCTACCATTGCTGCTTTTCCCAAGGATACTTCCTTATCAAGAAACAGTTTTGTCGCCAGCCACAATTTAGTCTCTGCCTCAAATTCCTTTCTTTCTTTTCCCATGTTCGAAAGTACTTCTTCGGGTATTTCGATGTTGATTTTTACTAGCTGCATTAATAATGTCGAGTAGACGCTCGACTTCCACCTCACTTTTCCATGATTTGTTGAATGTGAGAAGGCCGTCCACGCCCCTCACAGAACCCAACGTGCCCTATTAAGGCATTGGGCTCTTCATATAAGCCTTACACAGCTTGCCAGATGTTCACATATATCCTCGGTTTTGCTATAGGGTGCTTTTCAAGGAGCATCCTATACCGCCTCCACGTTAGATATGTCCTCTGGCTGCGCCTCGTCAGCGTCTTATATAGCGCAGTTCTAATGTAACGGTAGAATTTCAGAAGTCCCTCGTAGTTACCGGAGATGCCATAATACCTGTAATGCCCCACCAGTTTCTTGTTCAGTCGTTCTATCGTATCGGATGGCTTGCTATGAATGTTCTCCTTAAGCCATTCCTTTACATTCTGCTTCTTGGCTTTCGGCTTCTTCTTGCTGGTACGGTGCAGTACTGTGTATTTACCCGTCAGCGTTTTGCCGTTGATGTGGGTAAACCCCAGGAAATCGAACGTATCTGTTTTACCGTCAGCACTGTGCTGCTTCGCAAATCTGCCGAACCGGATTATCTTGCTCTTGTCCTTTGATAGTTCCAGATTGAACTTCTTTAGCCTTGCTTCCAGCATTTCATAGAAGGCCTTTGCCTCGTTCTCATGTTGGAACGTGCAGATAAGGTAAGTAGCCCGGGGGAATCTCACCCCCAGGCCCTCTCAGAACCGGACGTGAACCTCTCAGCTCATCCGGCTCCCATTATCCAGCCGCAGGACGAATCCCCATTTGCCAATGTGCGAACAACTTC
>NZ_BBQT01000011.1 GCF_001570625.1 Syntrophomonas wolfei subsp. methylbutyratica
TGGTTTCAACTAACATGAAAAGCATTCCCCCTCTGGTGTTGTTTGGTTGTGCTAACTTAATTATACTATAGGCGGGTATGCTTTTTATGTTTTTATCGGACTTTTCCCGGACTTTTTCAGTGGTTTCAGACGGTCCTTTTGACACCCTAACCCCTTACCCCTTACTTTTCTTACTAAAGTACCGATATGATGGGCTTAGTTATAAATTAAGCGGTCGCTTTTAAAAATTCATCCCAACCTTTCCATATTAAATGGAGCTCATCTTTTTGCAGCACGTCCGGTATTTCACCGGATATTGCCGGGATGAATCCCTGCAGAGTAAAAAACTCCTGTACTGCCGGGGATAAAATATAATCTACTATTTTCCTTACCAGCTCGCCTTTGCCTTTACCGACAGCAATAACCAGCGGCATGCAGAAGGAACCTTCCTTAATCCACATAATAGCGGTATTGTTTAAACGCGAGAACCTGGAAAAGGCAATATTGACCATTCCATAGTGGTATTCGCCCTGGTCGACGGCATTAACTACCTCAATCGGGCTGCCCTGAAAAACACAATTAGCCACAAATTTCTCGTAGCCATCAGGATAAAGTGTCTTCATGGTACCTACCAACACCCGGGAAATAGTTCTTTGGCGATCAGGTATTCTAATCTTACCGGAATAGACCGGGTCCTGAAAATCCTGCCAGCTAACCGGCCGCTTTTCTCCCACCAGCTCTTTGTTATAAATAACCCCAAAGGGAATAATAGTAAATGGATGAAAATAGGCATGTTCGTGTTTGAACCCTAACCTTTGCAGGCTTTCAGCCAGGGGTAAACCAGGAATTGTTTCAAAAGCGGCAGTGATCTCCGGCGCGGATAAACGGCCAAAATCGGTGGCATGCCCAATATATAAAGCCGGCGGCCCGCCTTCCCTGACACTGGATAATAAGCTGTCTTCACTGCCCAGGCGGTGCGGTTCATCATATACTTCAAATTCGTTGCCGGAATATTCCCTTTGGATGAATTCACTTATCAGCCCGGAAAACGCCCGGCTAATATTCATGGGACAATGTAATATAACCTTCTCCAATGCAAACCTCTCCTTTAGCTGTTCTAATCCATATGGCCCCTGGCTTGCTTGAGTTCCTGCTTTCTTTTATAGATGTTTATGTATTTCAATCCAACTTCCCTTATCTCCAGGGGCATCTGACATAACTCTAAAGCTGGAGATTCCTGCTTCTATGGCCAGGGCCTCCATTTCCTCCAGGGAAAGTCTTTTTCCTCCTTTTCTCTCCAGTGTGTTCTTGCGTTCCCCGCTTAAGCGTTTCCTCATCGTCCAGGGGACATAACGGCCCAGTCCCCCGCCAACCAGGGCGATTCCGCCTACTTTTAGGAGCCGGTAGACTTCCGCCAATCCCCGGGCCCTATCCTTCCAGAACCAGAGTGAGCCCCGGCTGATGATAAAATCAGCAAAGTTATCGGCCAGGGTAAGCCCCTGGCAAATATCAGCTTCTATGAAAAACACCTCATTATCGATATCAGCCTCGGCCACGCTACGCCGGGCAAAGCTCAGGGCCTCTGCCTCGATATCAATATAATAAATGTCCATACGGGTAATCTTGGCGATTTCGGTACCCACATAACCATTACCAGTTCCAATATCCAGGCAAATACCGCTGTCCAAAGCATAATCATCCACACATTGCTGGGCCAGCAGGGGATAAATGGGCAGCAAAGCGTTGTAGGAAGACTTACCCTCTGATGATTTCAGCATTTTTTTGTTTACCTCCTCAATAATTCAAGCATCGGAAGAAACTGCGGAGCAGTTTCAACACACTGCTGCAACGATTGCTACTTGCCCCCGGAGTCCTTTAGCAGAAAAGTTATATCCTCATCCGTAAGATCATAATGGTAAAACTTCTGGTAAAACTCCCGGGTTTCTTTAGCTATATCGTAAGCATATACCTCGGGATAAAGCAAATTCCCCAGCCATTTCAGACCCAGTATACGGTTTACCGAAGGCGGACGATCAAACCAGTTAAAGGGACCACTGGGCACCATATAGACTTTTTTATCCTGGGCGGCCTTTATATTCTGCCACTTGGTATCACTAAATATTTCTTTAAAACACTGTCCCCAACAAATAATCAAGTCGGGGTTCCATAACAATACTTGTTCATGGGAAACCTGGGTCATGCCGCGCTCACCTTTGGCAATCACATCAGCCACATTAACACCGCCCACCATATCCAAAACCTCGGTATGGCGGGAGCCACAAGGATCAGTCTCCAAACCGCTGGCACCCTCGGCATAATATACTCGCACCCGCTTATCCTCGGCAATATTTTTGCTTTTAGTTTGCACCTGCTTTACAGTTTCCCGGCAATAGCTGCCCAGTAATTCAGCCTGTTTTTCCATATTTAGAAGCTTGCCGGTAAAACCGTAAGTTTCATCCATTTTAGTAAGGTCGCCATTTACCATAACAACTGGGATGTTGACCTGTTTTTGAATATTGTCGGCTTGAGATTTGCTCATATCATTAATATCACCCATATAGAGAATCAAATCCGGCCCTATTTTCAACAATTCCTCGGTATTGCAGGTGGTCTTGGCCATCCAACCACCCAGGTTGGGCAGTTCATGGTACTGGGGAAGGATAAACTTTTTCTCCGCCTCTCCCAGGTAGTAGTTCCAGGCAATTAATAAGTCGGGATCCATGGTATAAAGCAAGATAGTCCCCGGCGGGTTGGTGGAAAACACCTTGTTGATTTGTTCGGGTACACTAACTTCCCTGCCCGCCATATCCACAATTGTACGCATACCGGGCTCTGCAGGTGCGGCTGTTTCCTGCGGTTTTTCTTTGTTGCAGCCGGCCAAACAAGAAGACAGCAGCAAAGCCAGTATGCTCAGAAAGATTATATAGCTTCGACTTCTTCTCAACTTTATTCCTCCTCTCCATGACACGGGGACGGGGTTGTTGACAACTTCGTCCTTCGGCATCTAAACCTATTTGCTTCTTAATCCCCCCTGACCGCAACCTTAATAGTAACACCCGCAGGGTGGGGGCTACGTCCACCGCCGAAACGTGAGTTAGTGGCACTTGTTTAAGCATCGGACAGTCAAAGAGTTTCAACACATCGCGGCATCGAGACGGGGAATTAGAACCCCCGCCTTCTTGGCGCCCAACCGTCCCCATAAAATACTAAGCAGTCTTCCTTGTGACAATCCACAGGCCAGCCTCACTCTGTAGTATTTCAAAAGAAGAAATACCGGCCTTCTTTAGTTCCTCCCGGTAGACCTCAACCTTTCCTTTACCGATACGTTGCTGCCTCTTTTCCTTCCATTCCGAATCCTTTTCCAGCATTTTTGCTTCTATTTCCCGCAATAACTCCACATTACCAAAACCACCGCCAATCATAGCAGCTCCACCCACGGCCAGTACCCGATAAATCTCCTGGTAAGCCCGGACCCGGTTTTCCCAAAAAAACATAGAGCCCCGGCTCACTACCAGGTTGACACTTTCGTTCGCCAGGGGGATCTCATGTACATCCCCCAGTAATGTTTTAACCCTGCTTTCCAGTCTGCTTTGGCCAATATAATCCTGAGCCAGGTTCAGCATATCCTGGGATTCATCAAACAATATTGTTTCCAATTCCGAAATCCGGGCCAGAGCCAGTCCCAGGTACCCGCCCCCACAGCCAATATCCAAACAGCAGCCCTCGCTTATTCCCATCCGGTTTATAATCTGTTCAGCCAGCACCGGATAAACCGGCGCAAATACTTCTCTGGCCATTCGGTCAAATTCAAGAGCGTTGATTTCCACTTTCATTTTCCCCTCACTTAAATATATATTAATATTAATTTCCTGAACGTCTCCTGTGCAAAGAATTCTCTCAGCTCATTACTTGCCACCTGAATCCTTCAGCAGAGAAGTCAAGTCTTCATCAGTCAGATTATAATGGTAGAATGTTTTATAAAATTCCCGGGTTTCTTCAGCCATATCATATTTATATACATCGGGGTAAAGTAAATTACCCAGCCATTTTAAACCCAACACCTGGTTCACTGATGGAGGTCTTTCAAACCAGTTGAAGGGACCACTCGGTACAGCATAAACTTTCCCGTTTTTTACCGCCGAGATGCTTTCCCATTTGGAATCACTCAACATCTTTTCATAATAACCACCCTGACCCATATTCCAGCTCAGAATCACATCGGGATTCCAGGAAAGAAGCTGTTCCAACGAAACCGGGGTTAAACCCTTGCCACCTTTCATAGCAACATCAGCCACATTTACTCCTCCCACCATATCAAGAACCCGAGTATGGGCAGAGCCCTTTGGTTCCGTTTGTAACCCGGCAGGTCCTTCAGCATAATATACCTTCAGACGCTGCTCTTCCGTAATGCTTTGAGCCTTGCTTTGAACATCCTTAACGCTCTCGCAGCAGTAAGCCCCTAATTTATTGGCCTGCTCCTTCAGATTCAAAATATCCCCGGCCAATTCGTAAGACTTATCCAATTTATTCAGATCACTGCTTAAAATAACCACCGGTATATCTAATTGCTGTTGGATTGAATCTGCCTGAGAAATTGCCATCTGGTCAGTATTACCTACGGCAAGGATAATATCCGGATGAATTTTCAATAATTCTTCAGTATTGCAGGTTGTCTTTGCATACCATCCACCTAAATGAGGCAGGTTCTGATATTTTAAGGGTAAATATTTACTTTCGCCCTGACGCAGTTCATTATTCCACCCAATAAGCAATTCCGGCTCCAGGGTATAAATAAAAACTACACCTACCGGGCTGGTTGGAAAGGCTTTTTCTATCTTGGCAGGTATCTCAACTTCCCGCCCCGCCATATCAACTACTGTACGTATTCCAGACTCCTTTGATGCGGTTGTCTCACTCGGCTTCTCATTACCGCAGCCAGCCAGACAACAGGACAGCAGTAGAGCCAGTATAGTCAGTAAGGCTATAAAACTTCGGTTTCTTTTCAACTTTATTCCCCCTCTTCATGATTCAGGGGATTCTCCCCTGACTCGCTTACTATAGAAATCAAGCTCTTTTAAAAACGCCGGTTGGCAAATATCCCGGATAATTATTTCCAGCTCCAGTGCATTGTTGGCTTGCTAAAAGAGCGATTAATGACGGCGGGATTATAGTCGCTCCGGTAAAATTCTTGGTAGAAGCGCCGGCTTTCCTCCTCTATATCGAAATGGTAAATCTCCGGGTGCAGGAGATTGGCCATATTCATAAGTCCCAATATCCAACGGGGATTACCAAAATCCCAGCCAGGAGAAGGATGCAAGAAAACTCTGCTATCCCGAACCGCAGGTATATCGATGGCATTCTCTGCACAGGACTGGAAAAAGCTCTTCACCGGCGCAGATATGAAGGCGGAAATAAAAACTACCTCAGGATTAAGCGCCATAAGCTCAGCCGGAGTAAGGGTTTCCCCGGGGCGTCCATCGATATCAATTTCCTTATTGACGCTGTACCCTCCGGCTAATTCCACCATCTGGTTTTCAAAACGTTCTCCTTTTATACAAAACAATGGCTTACCCATACAATAATAAACGCGTGGCAGCCGTTTTATACGGGGATACCCCGCTTCGATAAGGGCTATTTTTTCTTCTATATAGCCAGCCAGGGCTTCTGCCTGCAGGCTGCGTCCAACCATCTGCCCATAACGACGCAAGAGTACCAGGTAGGATTGTGGATTTTGCATCTGGTGATGCAGTTCCGGCAAGTGCTGTTCCTTAAGCACCTCTTCCCAGACCTTTACCACCTCCTGTTTATTCTCAACCCCCAGGGCAATGAGAATAGCTTGAATCATCTCCAGGGCGCGGGTGAAAGGGTAGCCGCCCTGAAAACCTCCTTCCTGGTATGGGTCAGCAGGAGCACCGTTGCTTATAGGCGAAAGCTGTCCACAATGAGGGCATACTCCGGCAGCTTCGTGAATTTCTTTTAGATTTTTCAATTTGGCTCCCATAGGACCATAAAAATCGCGGCGATACAGGGTAGAATTACACTGAGGACAGGGAGTATCCAGGTAACGGGTGCCAGGTGAATTAAAGAGGTAAACATGGGGAAGTTGCTGCTTTACTTCCGGCATGAATTCCTCCGCTTCCTGAATAGAAATCTCCCGCTCGGGGTCGGCGTCCTCGAAGGGGATAAAGCGCATCAACTGCAGGGGAATATCTGTTGAAATGCCGGCAATTATTCGGGCCAACTGCAGCAGTTCCTCCTGGTTGTCGCGCTCCAGTATACAGGACACTTCCACATGAACCCCGTTATCATGAAGGGTATTCAGGTTGCGTAAAACCGGTGCGGCGCTGCTTCCGCCGCAACGCCGGTAACTCTCATCGCTGAGACCTTTACTGCCAATATTGATAAAATCCAGATAAGGAATGATACTGGATAAAGACTGTTCACTAAAATAACTGTTGGAGGAGCAGCCGACCAGCAGACCAGCCTCTTTAGCCGTCCGGGCCAGGCGGCTAAAGGTAAAAAAGGAAGCCAGGGGATCATTTATCAGAAATGCAATCCCCAGGCATTCCTGTTTTCGGGCCAAAGCAACCACTTCATCCGGCTGCAGGCAGCGCAGGGCCTGGCTGCCTGCTTCCAACTCTTTTACTATTACTGTGGAGATACACCCGGAACAGCTGAAATTACAGCCGGCGGTACTGACCTGCAAAAACTTGCTGCCTGGGTAATAATGCAACATAGGCATAGTCTCAATAGAAATCGGGGTGGTTATCAGGTAGCGGTTGGGGTAACGTTCTACTATTTCATTTCCCTGATTGAGATAAAGGCCGCAAGCTCCACTCTTACCCTCAGGGATCTTACAAAACCTCTCGCAAATCATACACTTCACTTAAACAGTCCTCCTCATGATAATCCACCAATCAACTTCATGTTGTAGAAATTTCAGATACACTTTTATATCTCCTCGTTCAAAGCTTAATTGTAAAACTCTCCGGATATAACCCTGTAGTACTTACTTGCCTCCTGCATCCTTAAGCAGGGAAGTCAACTCTTCATTCGTCAGGTCATAATGGTAGAATTTTTTATAAAATTCTTTTGTTTCTTTTGCCATATCATATTTATATATATCGGGGTAAAGCAGGTTGCCCAGCCATTTAATGCCCAGTATGCGATTGGCCGAAGGAGGACGGTCAAACCAATTAAAAGGACCACTGGGTACCGCATAGACTTTTTTGTTCTGAACCGCAGCAATGCCCTCCCATTTGGGATCAGTCATTATTTTGTCAAAATAACCACCTTGAGTCCTGTTCCAGCTGATAATCACATCAGGGTTCCAGGAAAGAACCTGTTCCAATGAAACCGGGGTCATGCCCATGCCGCCTTTCATGGCCACCTCAGCCACATTTACTCCCCCTACCTTTTCCAGAACTTCCGTATGCCGTGACATCCTGGGGTCAGTTTCCAGCCCGGCGGCACCTTCAGCATAGTACACTTTCAAGCGTTCTTCCGGGGCTATGGTTTTTGATTTGTTTTGAGCATCACTTATTGCTTTCTGGCAGTAAGCTGCCAGTACCTGGGCTTTTTCCTCCCTATTCAACAACTTACCGGCAAACTCGTAAGTCTTATCGAAATTCGCCAGCTCGCCATTAATAAGGATAACTGGAATACCGATCTGCTCCTGTATCTCGTTGGCCTGGGAAATCGCCATGTCGTCTATTACACCTACGGATATAATAATATCGGGATGAATTTTTAACAGTTCTTCGGTATTGCAGGTAGCCTTGGCATACCAACCCCCTAAATTAGGCAAGTTGTGCAATTCAGGCAATATATATTCTTTCTCACCTTCGCGCAGTTCATAGTTCCAGCCAATCAATAATTCCGGATCCAGGGTATACAATAGAATGGTTCCTACCGGGCTGGTAGAGAAGACCTTCTTTATTTCAGTTGGTATGGTGTGCTCCCGTTGTGCATCATCAACAATAGTACGTACAGTGGGCTCGGTTGGCGGGGTTGTTTCCGGCGCCTTCTCTTTGCTGCAACCAACCAGACAACAGCTAAGTACCAGTGCTAATATGGTCAGTAATACCACGATATTTCTTGTTCTTTTCAAATTTATTCCTCCCTTTCACTTGCTTTTAGAAAACTGATTGTTGGCAACAACTGATTTCATGCCGAAGCATAGTTAATCTCCGTTCCCCTGACAATGTGATTAACTCCCGCTCCAGCATTTGATAATACTCGGAATTCTTTGTTTCACCTCCACTCCTCTTATTTGGCTAAAAACTTGTTCAAGGTTTTACTACAAAGGCTTTATTTAAAAACCTGGCTCAGTCAAATGCGAATGCCTTCATCATAATGTCCTCAATAAAAATATACTTTGGATTTTGTGTGGGAAATCCAGTCCATAATATGGATGAACTTTAATTGTCTTTTCGGGGATACAGGGTTATCTTATCCGCACAACGGCTGTAAAAGTGATAACCAGCCCCGGCTTCACCCAAAATGTCCAGGAGTTGGTCGGCGTCAGTTACCAGAACAGCTCCTATAGAACTAACGCCCCGGGCAAACAAAGGCCCGGGCAATATACTGGCTGATGGCCCCACCACTATGAATTGAGCATCCGGGCGGGCAGTGATAAGGAGTTCTTCAAGACTATCGTTAATCAAAGTGGTTCCGGTGCTGACAATTATATCCGCCCAGGGCAATACCTCCGCTGCCTTTTCCGGGGGGCAGAAATAAGGTATTTCTTCGGGTTTCAAGGTAGAGATATCCATCTCCAGAACACGGTAGGGAACCTTCCCGGTTTTTAACTTTTTCAGCAGGGGACCCAGGGCCCCGACTACAGCGACATTTTTATCTTGGGAAAAAACCATATCCAAAGGGTCCGTGTTTCGTTTGATTACATAATCCTGAGGTGGGTTATTAACCCAGGAAGTAGCAGATAGGGCACTTAAAATGGCTATAGCCAGGGCTTTTTTAAGTGCTGTATCTCCTTCTCGAATGGCTTCCTCTGCTATTTCCAAAGCTCGACGACCTTTTAGCATGCCAGCGCGGGGCATGCGTCCGGTAGAACTGGAACAACAAACGGCATCGGGCATCACCTTAACCGGGGTAGCGCAAATTCCTCCCTGGCCGTTGCTCAGTTTTACTCCGGTAAAAAAGACGCCAATAACCACCCGTTCAATGGTCAATTCGTTTATCGATTCCCCCAATAATACTTTTAACTGCTCCAACACCTCCTCCAAAATAGATTCCTGCCGCTTAACGATCACATTCATTTGCTTCTACCTTTCTAAAAGTGATTCCATCGCAAAAGTTAACATACTCCAACGGTAGTTCTCTAAATTTTTTCCAGATAAGTTCATTGGCTGCTTCAAGCGAAAGCATATTCTTTTCTCCTATCCATTGATTGCATGGGTTGTAACGCGAAGTTCCTGGAGGGGATACAAACCCGCAATTCCTGGTTCATGCGATTTTTAACACTTACTATATCCACATCTACCCCGTATAGTGTTTTTAATCTCTCCGCAGTTATGGTTTCACCCGGGGTTCCACTATGCAGGATTTTTCCTTCATTCAATAGCACCGCCCGGTTGGAATAGATGAAAGCATGCTCAGGAAAATGGCAGGACATTAAAACTGCTATATTCATTCCCGCCAGTTGCTTAACATGGCTCAAGACCTTGATTTGATTACCAAAATCCAGGCTGGCAGTGGGCTCATCCATAATGAGTATCCTGGGCTCCTGCGCCAGAGCCCGGGCAATCAGAACCAACTGCCTCTCCCCGCCGCTTATCTCCGTGTAAACCCGGTCACGCAGGTAGGAGATATTCAACATATCCAAAGCCTGTTCAGCGATTTTTACATCCTGGGGAGAGGGTGAAGAAAAGGGCTTGATATGGGCTGTCCGTCCCATCAAAACCACATCCAACACCTCAAAAGGAAAGGGCGGGGTATGCATCTGTGGAATATAGCCAATTACCCTGGCAATCTGGGCAGAAGTCCAATTCCTGATATTTTTCCCGTCTAATAATACCTCCCCTCCTTGAACTGGTAAAAGACCCAGTATGGTTTTTATTAGAGTAGTTTTACCGCAACCATTGGCCCCTAAAAGGCCAACTACTTCCCCCACCTTAAGTTTGAGAGAAATGCCATCAACCACTCTCCTTTGCCCATATCCACAACTCAGGTTCCTAAATTCCATTTCCATTCCCATACCCCCAAAACTTATTTCCATCCCCATTTACTGTTCAATAGCAGATATAGAAAGAACGGTACCCCTATAAGTGCCGTCAATATCCCCAGCGGGATCTCCATGCTGGCCAGCAGGCGGGCCAGGTCATCAACCAGCAATAAATAGCCACCACCCAGCAAAATAGATGCCGGCAGCAATACCCGGTAGTTGGGGCCGACAATCATTCGCGCCAAATGCGGTATTACCAGACCTACCCAACCTATCATGCCGCTGATGGATACTGATGCTGCTGTCATCAAAGTACAGCAGACAATAACTATGGTTTTCATTACACCGGTATTAATGCCCAATACCCGAGCCTCTTCCTCCCCCATAGCCAGAACATTGAGGCGCCAGCGCAAAAGATAAAGCAAAATACAGCCGAACAGTATTGGAGTTAATGCCATATATACATCCCGTGTGGTAATTGAAGCCAAACTTCCCATAAGCCAAAAGGTTATAGCCGGAAGCTTGTCGTAAGGGTCGGCAATATATTTAATACAGGAAATAGCGGCACTGAACAATGAACCAATCATAATACCCGATAGTACCAAAGCCAACATAGGGTCATGCCGAATCCGCAGGCTAATCCCGTAGGTTAAACCAACTGCCAGTAAGCCACCCACAAATGCCATCATTTGAATTCCCAGCATACTAAACGAGAAATATATGGCCAGAGCAGCCCCGAAACCGGCACCGGCTGAAGCTCCCAGTATATCCGGTGAAACCAGGGGGTTTTTAAACATTCCCTGGTAAGCCGCTCCGGCAGTAGATAAGGCCGCACCCACCAATATGGCAGCAAAAATACGAGGCAAGCGCACTTGAAATATTACCGTCTCCACAGTAGCATTCCAGTGAGCCTCTATAGGAAATACCCGCGAGGCCAATACCTCCAATAACTGTCCCGGGGGTACCGGATATCGCCCCAGAGCAAAGGAAAGGATGAAAATGAGTATGAGCGTAGATAATAAAATAAGGATTTTCCAGCCAGCATCTCTTTTTGTTTTTACTTCTGCAATTCTTTCTTTGATAACTGTCTTCACCGCTAGTACCCTTCCAATAACGTATATCTTTTTATGGCCCATCCCAAATCAAATTCGCATATTACTGTTTAAAATGATGGAAGTTAAAACCAGCATCGAAAGTTGATGCTGGTTTTTTCGCTATGTATATTAAGGTAAGAACCTAATCTCAATATATCGTTCAATACCTTAATGATAGTAGCAAATAATTGCTAACCCTTTAGCAGGATATACCATATCTTCTTTCCAAATACGGGAGGTACAGCCGTTTGCAGCTATCCCCCGGGGAGCAATCAAAAGGAAAAGCTCCTTTCGGCCAATTATCGAAGGCTTCAGGCTATAGGATAAAAGGCTCAAAAATATTATTATTTTTTTGATATAGATAAAACTCTCCTCTATCAACAAGCAAGATTTTGGCAGCAAAATTACTATAGTTATTTTTAGTTTTACATAGTTCGTTTACCATCCTATTTGTTCTATGTTTATATTTATTCTTGTTTGTTGATGTTGATATTTGTTTAATTCTATAAAAGTTTAAACGTTCCTGCCGAATAACAAAAATTCCTTATGATCAAAACTGCACAATTAGGAAAGTTATATTGGCAATCAATGCCTGGTACTAGAATCAACTCTTGGAATCAAATCTGAAGATACTATGGTTTTAGTTCGGAAACCCCGGATTATGCCGGTATCAAAATATAATAGCCGTCTTTCCACTAAAATTTTGCAATATTTACTTGCATAGTATAGGGGGGTATACTATATTATTAATGGATGGAGGTTATGATATGGAAAATGAAAGCAAGAATAGCTGTGCTAATTGCATAAAAACCAACAATAAAAACCGCTCCTGGAGTGACGAGAATGCCGTTAAAGAGCTCACGGTTCGTCTTAATCGCATCGAAGGGCAGGTACGGGGAATCAAGCGAATGATTGAAGAAGGTGTTTACTGTGACGACGTGTTGAATCAAATCACTTCAGCCCAGTCGGCTCTTTATGGGGTTGCCCGGCTGCTTTTGCAGAAGCATATGAAATCATGCGTCAAGGAGCAACTGGCATCAGGCGATGAGCAGGTTATCGATGAGGTTCTGGCAACTATTTTTAGAATGATGCGGTGATTTTAGTGAGCCGGCATTGGCAATAATTTAAGCATCAGAAGAAACTGCGGAGCAGTTTCAACACACCGCTGCAACGAGGTGAGGAATTCGGTAAAACATCCGGGAGGAGGTGAGATTTATGGAAGAGGTCATTCTAAATGTAGAAGGAATGAGCTGCAATCATTGCAAAATGGCGGTGGAAAAGTCATTGCAAAGCCTTTTCGGAGTAAAGAAGGCGGATGTTGATTTGGCCGCAAAAACAGTTAGAGTTGCTTATGAAACGGGAAAGCTAACTCTTAAAGATTTTGAAAAAGCTGTGGCTGAGGCCGGCTTCGAATTGCTTAAATAGACCGGCATTGTAATGGGAAAGTTAACCTTGCTGCTTGCGCGGGGCATTGCATGAGGATATCCTCGCATGTTACCTGTATTGATTCCCTGGGCTCCGGGTTACAAAAACAATGATGAAAAGTGAGTTTGCCTGGCATTAATAACATAAGTGCCTGGCACCATTCAGCTTTAAAGGAGATATTGGCCATGGAGGAGATAAAAAGCACCATTAGAATAGGCGGCATGTCCTGTGCCGCCTGCTCGGCACGGGTAGAGAAGAAATTGAACAACCTGCCGGGAGTGAAAAAGGCCCAGGTTAACCTGCTCAGCAATAAGGCCACAACCTTTTATGATCCGGGGATAATCAAGCTATCCGACCTGGAAGAAGCCATACGTCAGATTGGTTATGAAGTGCTGCCCGAGGAGGACGGCAATTATATCAACGCCACTTTGGCTATTGAGGGCATGTCCTGCGCCGCCTGCTCGGCGCGTATTGATAAAAAGCTGAACAGCACCCCGGGAGTGGTAAATGCCAGTGTTAACCTCCTTACCAACCTGGCTAAGGTAAAATATGACCCCCAGTTAATTAGCATTGATGAAGTTGAAAAAGTGGTCGATAAGCTAGGATATCCGACCCACTGGATAGAGCAGAGGGAGCATCCGCTCGATAGCCCGGACAAAAATACGGAAATCAAAAATCTGAAATTATTGCTGGTAGCTTCTGCTGTTCTGGCCTTTCCTCTAATACTTAACATGCTGTTGATGATCTTCGATATTCAGGTAACTCTTTTGCATAATCCCTACTGGCAACTGGCTCTGGCCACACCGGTTCAATTTATTATCGGCTACCGTTTTTACCGGAGCGCATTTTTGGCCCTGCGCTCCGGAGGCAGTAATATGGATGTGCTGGTGGTCTTGGGCACTACCGCAGCCTATTTTTATAGTTTGTACAATATTTACCAGGGCGAGATGCATAATATATATTTTGAGGCTTCGGCAACTATTATAACCCTGATACTATTAGGCAAATACCTGGAGGAGCGGGCCAAAAATAAAACTTCCGAGGCCATCCGGGTTCTGGGCAGCTTGCAGCCTCGTTCCGCCCGGGTAGTACGGCAGGGAGAAGAAATGGATCTCCCCATAGAAGAGGTTAGAACCGGCGATCTGGTGGTTATTCGTCCCGGAGAGCGGATTCCTGTAGACGGAATCGTGGAGGAAGGCCATTCAGCAGTTGACGAATCCATGCTGACCGGGGAAAGCCTGCCGGTGGAGAAAAGGCCGGGTGATCCGGTGGTGGGTGCCAGTATCAATAAGAACGGCAGCCTGAAATTTGTAGTTACCCGCACCGGCCAGGACACCACCCTGGCTCAGATTATACGGATTGTGGAGGAAGCTCAGGGTTCCAAAGCCCCGGTGCAGAAGATAGCCGATCAGGTTTCCGGCATTTTTGTTCCTGCGGTTATAGGAATAGCCCTGCTTACATTTATTCTGCAATACTGGTACAACGCTAATATCAGTATTGCTGTTACCACAGCAGTGGCAGTTCTGGTAATAGCCTGTCCCTGTGCCCTGGGGCTGGCCACCCCCACTGCTATAATGGTGGGAACGGGAAAAGGCGCGGAAAACGGCCTATTAATCAAAGGCGGTGAATTCCTGGAATTGCTGCATAAAGTGGATGTAGTAGTCCTGGACAAAACCGGCACCATAACCCGGGGAAAGCCTGCTCTTACCGATATTATAAGCCTGGATGGCTATGTAGAAAGTGAAATACTGCACTGGGCGGGAATCCTCGAAAAACATTCCGAGCACCCCCTGGGCGAAGCTATTTATGCTTCGGCCCGTGAACAATACGGGGATTTGCCTGATCCCGAGGATTTTAAAAACTATCCCGGTCAAGGTGTGACGGGAAAAAGCACCAACCTGGCTTTAGCCATAGGCAACCGCAGTTTTATGCACAGCCGGGCTATCGATACTACCGAGGCCGAACAGCAGGCCAGGCAGCTGGAGGAAGCAGGCAAAACCGCAATGTACCTGGCTATAGACGGCAAGCTGGCCGGATTGCTGGCAGTGGCCGATACGATTAAAGAAAACGCACTTTTGGCTATTCAGGAACTTAAGGATATGGGCCTTGAAGCATATATGATCAGCGGAGACAACCAGCATACGGCACAGGCTATCGCCCGGCAGGTGGGAATCGAAACAGTGCTGGCCGAAGTATTGCCGGAGAGGAAGGCTGAGGAAATCGAGAAAATAAGGCAAAGTGGTAAAATAGCAGCTATGGTGGGCGATGGGATTAACGATGCCCCGGCTCTGGCCACTGCCGATATCGGCATAGCCATTGGCAGCGGGACTGATGTGGCTATGGAAACGGCCGGCATTGTTTTAATGAGCGGTGACCTCAGCGGGATTTCCGCGGCCATTAAATTATCCCGGCAGACCATGCGTATAATCAAGCAGAATCTATTCTGGGCCTTTTTCTATAACAGCATCGGTATACCTTTTGCGGCTCTGGGCTTTTTATCTCCGGTCATAGCAGGGGCAGCCATGGCCTTCAGCTCCGTATCAGTGGTAAGCAATTCCCTGCGCTTAAGACGCTTTGAACCGTAAACGGGATGTTTCTCTGAAACCTTAAGTTTCGCACCCCACATAATGCTGATTCCCAGAATACTTAAATCAACCCTTGGCCTGGTTCCGGTGAGAGATGGAAAACCCGTTTGAATATAACATTAAAGAGCCAGGGTAACACGATCTTGAGTCTCCTGGTTTTTTAATATAATCGTACGATATTAATAATGTTGCATATAATCGTGCTATTTATTATAATTATCGTACGAGGTGGTTAATGTGAATGACACAACAATAATTATTACCGCGACCGAATTAAAAACCCATCTGGGTAAATACATCGAGTATGTTATTGATGACCACGAGGTTGTTATCACCAAAAACGGCAAAAAGGCCATAAGAATTACCCCTTACATCACAGAAATCGAACGATATTTTTTGGTTAAAGAAAACGCATTGGATTATCAATATGGGGGCAAGAAGGTATCCTATGAAGAATTCATGGAGATTTATGAGAAAAGCGAGCTAAGAATGGAGTATATCAACGGTGAAATAGTCCTTTTGGCTTCACCCAGTACCTATCATCAGGATATATCAGGGAATTTGCACATCCATTTGCGATCATATCTGAAAGGCAAAAACTGCAAGGTTTTCTACGCCCCCTTTGATGTTCATTTCTACAAAAAAGACCTTAAAACACCTGATGTAATGCAGCCTGATTTACTCATAGCATGCGATTTGGAGAATAACGTTAATGAAAACGGCCGATACATGGGTACACCCACGCTTTGCATTGAAATTTTATCAAAAAGCACCCGTTCCAAGGATATGGTAGATAAGCTCAATACTTATATGCTGTCCGGTGTCAGGGAATTCTGGATTGTCGATCCTTTTAAACATTCAATTATGGTCTATAGCTTTAAGGACTTTGAAATTGACGAGTATACTACCTGTAAGCTCGGGGATACTGTAACCTCGTATTTTTTTGAGGGTTTGGAGATTCCGATAAATGAAATATTTTAGGTGAATGTTCAAAGACATAAGCAAATGTTAAAGAAGAACGTCTCGGCGTAACCGGTGTAAGCGAATAAACCTCGTTATATCTTTATTCTATATTGCTTTATCTTGCGGTATATAGTGTTACGGGATACCCCCAGGCTCTTAGCCACCTGACTGACATTTCCGCCATGAAGAACCAGTAGAGCCATGATTTCTTCCCGTTCTCTTTCCTGCTCCATTTCTTTCCTTTTGCGCCTCTCCGTTGAGAGGGAAAGCAACTGAGAATCCTCACCGTTCTCCAGTTCCTTCAGAGACCGGGCGGCGGGATGCGAAATTTCCTGGGGCAGGTGCTCCTGGCTGATTCTTGATTCCTCGGCAATATTGACCATCCGTTCTACCACATTCTGCAATTCCCGTACATTTCCGGGCCAGTCATAATCTTGCAAGGAGTGGATTACCTCCGCTTCTACCTGAGGCGTCTTAACTCCCAATTTCTGACTTATGTCCTGCAGAAAGTGATGGAAAAGCAAAGGTATATCCTCTTTGCGCTGGCGCAAAGGCGGCAGGGTGATAGCGATTACATTTAAACGGTAAAAGAGGTCGCGGCGGAAATTGCCCTTTTCCACCTCTTCATGCAGCTTGCGGTTGCTGGCACAGATTACTCTCACATCCACGGGGATTACTTTGTCTCCGCCGATACGGGTTACCGTACGTTCCTGCAAGACCCTTAACAGGGAAACCTGCTTACCCAGGGGCATTTCCCCTATTTCATCCAAAAAAATACTGCCCCCGGAAGCCAGTTCGAATTTTCCGGGCCTTCCTCCCCGCCGGGCTCCGGTAAAGGCACCGTCCACATAGCCAAAAAGCTCGCTGCCCAAAAGTTCACGGGGTATAGCACCACAGTTAACAGCAATAAAGGGCGCATCCCGCCGGGAGCTAGCATTGTGAATGGCTTGGGCAAAGACCTCTTTACCGGTACCGCTTTCTCCTTCCAGCAAAATGTTGCTCTCACTGCTGGCAGCCAGGGAAGCAATACGCACAACTCTACTCAGTTCCTGACTCTGACCGATAATATCAGAAAAATGAAGACTGGCCTGGGCCCCGCTAAAACGATTCACCAGGCTTTTTATATGGTTTATGGGGTTAATGAAGATTACTCCCCCATTAACCTTTCCTTGCTCATCCATAATGGCCTTACCGGATACCAGACATTGCACCGCTTCCCCGATGCCAAGGGTTAATTCGGAGTAGGAAAAATCCCTGCCGCTGTCCAGCATTTCCTCTACTCGCTGTCCGGGTTCAAATAGCTCTTTAACCGGTATCCCCATTATCTTCCGGCTATTCTGCCCCAAAATCCTTTCCACCGCCGGGTTTATCTGGGTAATGATTCCCTGCCGGTCAATTACCATGATTCCATCGGATACGGTATTGTAAATATAGCCCAGGCGGTTGCTCAGCAACACGAGTTCGCGGTTTTTCTGTTGAATCCGCAGCTGGTCGCTGATAGCTTCCACCGCAGCTACCACCATGCCCAGGGTATGCAGGTGGGTTTTTTCCAGCGGCCCGGACATTTCCAATATTCCTATCACTTGTTTGTCTTCATTGAGGATAGGAGCACCGGAACAAGTCCAGCTATGGTGCTTGCGGCAATAATGTTCTTTGCCTGAAACCTGGACGGGCTTTTTCAAAACTACTGCTGTACCTACTCCATTGTTCCCTATTTCTTCTTCCCGCCAGCAGGCTCCAGGCAAAAGATCAATATTCTCAGCCTCTCTTACAGTATCCTGATCACCAATGGTTTCCATCAAATAACCGCGTTCATCGGCCAGCAAAACAACAAAACCTGAGCCGGCCACAAAACGGTGCAGTTTGGCCATAAAGGGGCGCGCTACATCAATTAATTCCTTGTGACGCTGCAGCATTTCCTGAACTTCAGACTCTGCCAGGCGCCGTTTACTGTTTCCGACATATGGATTAGTTCCTAGCCGGGCGCATCTTTCCCAGGCATCAGCTATTTCCGTGGACAGGGCATCTCTATCCAGGCTGCCATTGCCAACGAATTCTTCCCAACAGGATTCAAGCGGGGTGAATTCTTTTTGCATCCTGGAAATCATCGCCATGGCACCTCGCTTTGCTTTCAATTCGCAAATCTAATAAATCTGGCCCACCCAATAAACTGCCTTTTGCTCAGCTCTTGATATCATTTTATCAGATAAGGCTTGAGGCCACGAACATCAATATATCACAGCAGCGGAAGTCCTGCCCAGCAACTACAATAATTGAAAACATCCCCTTTTCTTCGCTGGAATCGGGGGTGTTTTATCCGATGACTAATTCGCTCTAAGACTCCCGCCTTTATAGACAGGAGTAAGTGCGGCTAAGTCCCTGGATAAGTGCGGCTAAGCTTCAGATGGAGTTAAAACTCCACCTGAAGCAAGTCTTACTTTATGGGGATAGCTAGCAAGGCGAAAAACCTTGCATTTTACCTACCAGCTTTTTCCGCCGGCATTCTTCACAAAAACATAGTTCAGCATCTTCTATTCCACTGCGCCTGGAAACATAGTCAATTTCTTCACGGGTAGCGAAAGGCTGGCCGCAACGCTCACAATTTATAAGGTTAAAGTTCTTGTTCCAGATGGTCCTTATATTGCCGCTGTCTAAAACTTCAATAGCGCCGGTTGGGCAGATATGAGCACAGGCGGCACAACCGATACAGGCCGTTGCCGCCTGGTCATAGGGAGTACCCACCCGTTTATCTATCCCCCGCATTACAGTGGAAATAGCACTTGTACCCATCTTCTCGCAGGCCAGTACACAAAGGCGGCATACTATACAGCGCTCTTCCTGTTTTTCGCCTAAGGAATTTTCGGAGCAGCCGTATTCCCGGTACAGCTTTTGCATCAATACACTGCCTGAAGCGCGTTTGTACAGCACCATAATAATATTGCGCCGGATTTTTTCCACTGCCGGAGTAGAGGTTTTTACCTCGATTCCTTCACTTACCGGATAAGTACAAGAGGCCACCAAACGACTGCGCCCTCCTGCAGTTACTTCCACCGTACAAAGACGACAGCTTCCCTGGCCGCCAAAAGCTTCATGATAGCAAAGGGTGGGAATAGCAATTCCTTCCCTTCTGGCCACATCTAAAATGCTGTCGCCAGGATAAGCGTTAAATGCTTTTCCATCAATAATAAGCTTCATTTCTCCCACCCTCCTCTATTTAACTTTGATAGCCTGGAAAGAGCAGCTATCAATACACTCACCGCAGCAGATGCATTTGTCGCTTTCAATCCGGTGGGCCTGTTTTTTCTCCCCTTTTATACCTTCTACCGGGCAACGGGGCAAGCAGAGGCCGCAACCGGTACAAATGGCGGGATCAATCCAGAATTCACTAAGCTCCCGGCATATCCCGGCCGGGCAGCGCTGCCCCTCAATATGCTCCAGGTACTCTTCTCTAAAATAGCGAAGGGTAGAAAGCACCGGGTTGGAAGCGGTACGGCCCAGGGCACAGAGTGAAGCTTGCTGCATAGTCTCAGCAATATCCTCCATCAGTTCCAGATCTTCGATTTCCCCCTGTCCATGGCAGATGCGGGTGAGGATTTCCAACAGGCATTTTATGCCTTCCCGGCAAGGAACGCATTTGCCGCAGGACTCTCCGGCCAAAAAGGACAGATAATAGCGGGCTACTTCCACCATACAGGTACGGTCATCCATGACAATCAATCCCCCGGAACCCATCATGGAACCGGCCTGGGACAGGGAATCAAAGTCTAGCTTGAGATCCAGCAACTCGGCTGGAATACATCCCCCGGAAGGCCCTCCGGTCTGTACCGCCTTAAATTTACGACCTTGGGGAACACCGCCGCCGATGTCAAATATAATTTCCCTTAGAGTTGTACCCATAGGCACTTCAACCAGCCCGGTATTGGCCACCTTACCCACCAGGGAAAAGACCTTGGTTCCTTTGCTGCCTTCGGTACCCAGGGAAGTGAACCAGCTGGCTCCCCGTTCCATTATTACCGGAATATTGGCCCAGGTTTCCACATTGTTTATTATGGTTGGCTGTCCCCAGAGACCCTTTTCACTGGGAAAAACATATTTATCCCAGGGCTCCCCGACATGGCCTTCAATCGATGCGATCAAAGCCGTTTCCTCGCCGCAGACAAAGGCCCCGCCCCCACGAACTATTTCAATATCAAAGTCAAGCCCGCTGCCCAGTATGTTTTCTCCCAGAAAACCATGGTTTTCAGCCTCCTCTATAGCCTTCTGCAGGCTGGCTACCGATTGGGCATACTCATCGCGAACATATATAAAACCAGTTGATGCTCCTACCGCATAGGCCGCAATGATCATACCCTCTAAAACCGAGTGCGGGTCCCCCTCCATAATACTCTCATCCATAAAGGCTCCAGGGTCGCCTTCATCCCCGTTGCATATTATATAGCGCGGCTGGGCCGGGGTCGCAGCACAAGCCTTCCATTTGAGCCCGGCGGGAAATCCACCCCCGCCTCGCCCTCGCAATCCAGACTTTATGATCTCTTCGATTACCTGTTCCGGACGCATATCCAGCAAGGATTTTTCCAGGGCGCGGTACCCCCCGCGCTCCAGGTAATCCTGCAAAGAAGAAGGGTCAATAAGCCCCACATTACGCAGAGCCACCCTGGTCTGCCGCCGGTAAAAGGGTATATCATTCTGCCCCTGCACCAGTGCTTTCTTCTGCCGGTCACGAAAGAGCAGCCGTTTTACCACTTCACCCTGCTTCAAGGTTTTCTCAACAATCTCGGGTATGTCAGCCGCCTTAACCCGGCAGTAAGTGATATCCTCCGGCAATATGCGGACAAAAGGTCCCTGGGCGCAGAGCCCATGACAACCTGTGGCCCGGGCGGAGGTGGTGGCGGCAAGTACGGCCTTATCATCTGAAGTAAGATTATCTTTCAAGGCCTGATATACTTCCCGGGCCCCATTGGCCACACAACCAGTTCCACAGCATACCAACAGCAGGTGAATAAGGGATTTATTCATGGTGGTCATTATCCCCACCTCCCCGGTATTCTTTTATTATTTCTTTTAGAGCGGCCGCATTTACCCGAGGATAGACCCGCTCATTGACCAGCAGAGCCGGGGCTATTGCACAAGCCCCGATGCAATTGACCGTTTCCAGGGAAAACTCCCGGTCAGCTGTGGTTTCCCCGGGGCCTATCCCCAGATTTTTATATATCTCATCCAGTAGAATATTGGAGCCTTTAATATGACAGGTAGTACCATCACAAACCTTGAAATTGACTCGGCCCCGGGGCTGCAGACTGAAGGCTCGGTAAAAGGTAGCCATGCTGTAAACCTGGCTGAAAGGAACCCCCACATATTCCGCGGTTAGTTCCAGGGCAGCCCGGGGAAGGTAACGATAGCAACGGCTTAGCTCATGCATAATGGCTATAATATAGCGTTTCTCTCCCGGGAAACCGTAGATGATTCTCCTAAAGCCTTCAATATTTTCCTCACACTCTTGTTCACTCATGATAACCCGCCTCCTGGAAGGCTTATAATAAGCCTCATTCTGCGATTAGGTGATTTGGATGATTCTTCTCCCCACTTCGTAAGGAAGCAGGGAGAAGAAGAATAAATTGCGAGCGTATTCGGTGCCAGTTTATGGAAACACGGCTTAGCGGTCTTATAAGCTGAGTTCCTGTAGTTTCTCCGGAGTGGGAACACCGGCCTGGTCCCATCCCCGCAAGGTATAATACTCCGGCAACATAAGCTCTAACCTGACCACATTCCCCTGGTGAGGACCACCTTTCATGGGTTCACGCAGGAGTCGGGGAGGCAGAGTGTCGTCTTTGCTGCTGATACCGGCTTGCAGGTTAAAGGAGCGTTCCAGATTCCAGATCCGTTCCCCCGCCAGCAGAAATTCCTCGTCACTTAAATCAAGCCCGGTGGCCTGGCGCAACTGCTCCGCTATCTCCGGCAAACCCTGGCCAAAGGTAGTGAAAAGACAAATCCCGGCCGAATCTACCAGGGCCGTGAGATCCTGGAATATTTTAAGCAGGGCCGCCTTACCCTCGGTGCTGTCCGGATCCACTTTTTCCGGTATACCCAAAACCTCAGGGGAAGTCATGTAGCCCCTGACATGGCAACCGCCCCGGTTGGAAGTAGCATAGTTCAAACCGATTCCCTGCTGCCCCCGGGGGTCATAAGCGGGCAATTCCTGCTTTTTCACCGACATGGAAAATTCAGGATGGCCATATTTTTCAGCCAGGCGATAAGAACCTTCCGCCAGTTCGTCCCCGAATCCCTCCCGGTAGGCGGTCTTGATGGTCATTTCAACCAGCATATCGGCATCACCCCAGCGCAGATCCGCCTTTTCCCAGGGGATGAAGCCCTTTTCCATCATTTCCGTTGCACAGGCCAGGGTACCGGCCAGGGAGATAGGATCAAGACCTAACTCGTTGCAGAGGAAGTTGGCCTTGGAAATGGCTTCAAAATCATCGATAAAAAGGTTGGGCCCCAGGCCCCAGGTTGCCTCGTACTCCGGCCCTTCGCCAATACCTTTATATTTGCCCCGGTTGCGGCTAACCCGGCCACAACCGATGGAACAACCAAAGCAACCCTTGTTGCGCACCAGGCAGTGTTCGGCCTGGTACTCGCCGGAAACATTTTCCGCCTTTGCAAAAACCGCTGCTTCACTGAAGTTCTTAACCGGCAAGCCCCCGTGCTCATTCAGAATATTTACCAAAACATTGGTGCCATAAGCCGCCAAACCGGCCCCGGTTACGGGATGCGCTTTCAATTTGTTCCGGGCATCGGTAATTGCCTGCATGAAACCCTGCCGGTCGGCCACTTTGATACCTCCGGTACCTCGAACTGCCAGGGCTTTCAAGTTCTTTGAGCCCATGACCGCTCCCACTCCGGAGCGCCCCGCGGCCCGGTTATACTCATTCATTATGCAGGCGAACTTGACCAGTTTTTCTCCAGCCGGTCCTATACAGGCGACTTTGGCCTCCTCATGCGTAGCCTGCTTAATCATATCAGTCGTTTCCGGAACATTGCGTCCCCAGAGCTCTTCTGCACTTCTTAATTCCACTTCAGCATTATTTATCCATAGATAAACCGGTTTTTCAGCTTTTCCTTCAAAAATGATTCCATCATAACCGGCATATTTAAGCTCCGGACCAAAACTCCCCCCTGAGTTGGAAGCAGCAATGGTACCATTTAGCGGTCCCCGGGTTACTACATTATAGCGTCCGCCCGAGGCAGCCAGAGTTCCGGTAAGAGGGCCGGTCATAAAAACAATCTTGTTTTCCGGGCTCAAAGGATCCACCTGAGGATCCACTTCATCCATGAACAATTTGCTTCCCAGACCCCTGGCTCCGATATAATTTCGCCGAAGCACTGGATCGAGCTTTTCTTTTTTGATAGTAGCGTCAGTGAGGTTAACCCTTAAAATCTGTCCTATCCATGCATACATCTTAGCTCACCTCCTCATAAACATCCTTTAACTTGGCCGCAACTGCCTTGCGTCGCGCCAGTCCGGCTTCGCCCGCTTCCTGGTAAGTGATGGCACCGGAAGGACAAAACTTCACACATTCCGGATCCCCACCGCAAAGGTCACATTTTAGAATACTGTCGCTGACATGATCGTAGAAAGTAGCCCCCAAAGGACAGGCTATGGTACAAGCCTTGCAAACCAGGCAACGGCTTGAATTTACCACCATAGCACCAGTTTTATTGTCGCGGCTTACGGCTCCTACCGGGCAGACCTGCATACAGGCCGCCGTACTGCATTGCTGGCAGAGAACCGGGGAGGAAAATCCCACCTTCTCAAAAGTAAAAACGGATATGCGCGACCGGGCCGGGTTGAATTCTCCGGTGTGAGTAAACGAACACACCAATTCACAGGTTCTACAGCCAGTACATTTTTCCGGTTGAACTACAATAATCTTTTCCATCTCGCTCTGGCTTCCCATAGTGAAAACCAGAATTCACCTCCTTTTTTGCTTTCTCTATAAACTGCTTGTTCTTAAGCTCCTGCGGCTAACCAACCCCAATCTTTTAATCTCTGTAATCTTTAATAGCAAAAATCATGCCAACTCGAACAATGCTCTCCAGAAAAAACTAATCCCCGTTCCACCATGATTCAGGTGAACGGGGTTGATAAGATTATTTGCCGTTAGAATAACTTTTGTAACATTGTTGTCACAAGCTGGTTACATTAAGATGACAGTATTATGACAGTTCACGAACAGAATAGTTTACAAGTCCAAAACCTCGAACTCCATATCCAGAAGGTTGAAAAGAAGAATGCGTTTACGCAAAAGTTCTCCCCGGCCCAGGAGGATTTTTACCACTTCGGCGACCTGTAGACTGGCTACTACAGCAGGAGCAAATGCCAGGACCCCCTGCTTGCTTTCCACTCCCTGCTCCTGGTTGCTGTTCCGGTAGATTGTTTCCAGGCTGTCTTCACCAGGAAACTGGGTACAAACCTGACCGCACCAGCCAGCAATGGCACCATGTACCAGGGGCAGCGACAGGCGTTGACAGACAGCGGCCAGCATCTTGCGTACGGGAATGCTGTCCAGGGCATCCACTACCACCTGATGTCCGGCCAGCAAATCCTCCCCCTCCCCTGCCGCGAAAGGACGGTTGAAAGCCTGGAATTTCACAGCCGGGTTGATGGCCTGAACCCTTTTAGCCGCCGTTTCAACCTTGCTTAGTCCAATAGTGTCCATATCAGACAGCAGTTGACGATTAAGATTATGCTCGGCAAAACTATCATAATCCCAGGCCGAAATCGAAGCAATTCCCAGGCGGGCTAGTTCCTCCAAGAGGTAGCCTCCCAGTCCCCCACAACCGATTACCGCCACCCGGGACTGAAATAAGCGGCACTGTTCTTCTCGGGTGATGGATTTAGCGTTGCGCTGGTAACGCTGGGGTAAAACACCCTGGGCCAGGAGCCTTCCCTCGGCTTCGTGCAGGGATAAACCCAGGGCCAGAGCCATTTCCTCTTCTTCTTTCCAGCCAATAAGCCCGGATGGGGCTTTTTGCCGCAACAGTACATCCATTTTATCCATTCTACAAACATCCCCTGGGCCGGCCTTCCGGCTCGCTATATTTTAATACTTTGATCATTTATCCCCCTCCTACCGGCGGAAAAATGGAAAGGGTATCTCCCTCCTGCAGCACCCGGTTCAGGTCAGCCGATTTTCCATTTACGAATATTATGCCCAGGTCGGTCGGGGATATAGCCAGTCCCTCAACTATATCTTGCACCTTGGCCGCTTCAGGATAAATCCCTGACTGAATCTTAAAACGGCCCTGGCGTAATGTTGCAAATAGCTTAACTACTATCTTCACCTTTCTACCTCCCGATTATTTCTACACAAAACCTGTCCAAGTTTAGTTCCACTGTAAAAACCCCTTTTTATGCAGAAGGGTTGCATGAATATACAAAGCTCCCTACATAGCCTGACATATTCAATCCTGCCACAATTCGGCGGCCAGGTCCTCCACTTCTTTCTTGAGCGCTGCGGTGGCTTTTTGGTCAATAAGCCACTCTTCGCCCTGGCAAAACACTACATCGCCTTCCCGGGCTGGCGGCGGAAGTTTTGCTCGCCTAACTTTTATAACCTGGCCCTTATCCCTTATTTCCAGAAGGGCAAAATCCCCTTCAAAGCGTTCAATTACGGCTTTCATTGGCTGTTCCCTCCTGTAGGCAAAAACTGCATAATAACTTGCCTGGCTTACTCCTCCGTACCCGGCAATAACTCAATAACTCAAGTGCCTGGTACCATGCAATTCCATACCCGGACATATTGTCGCTTTTCCCACTTCCCACTTCCCATTTCTCACCTCTCACCTCCCACTTCCCACCTCCCATTAAGGCTGGCAATTCTTGCAGGGCCGATATCCCTTTTCCAGCGCCTCTTCCCGGCTGGGCAGGCGGATCTGGTTTTTGGCCGCCGGCAGGTTCGGACAATCCGGACGGTGAAAGACCCGGGATTTAAGGTTCCCTATATAGAAAACGCCTTCTTCACCTTGTACGGCAGTAGATACGGGCACCGGGCTCAACCCTGCAGACGCTTCCTTTTTCCCCTTCTTATAGGCTTCTATCTTTTGTCCATTTGAAGTGATAATAAGGGTGCCATCTTCATCCGTCCTCAGCAGCTCTGCTCCGTATTTCCCCAGCACTTGCAAAGTTTCGCGGTGGGGATGTCCATAATCATTATTAGGAGCACACATAATTACGGCCCAGGAGGGAGCTACGGCCTTAATAAAGTCTTCTCCGCTGCTGCTCGCGCTGCCATGATGTCCTAACTTTAAAACATCAGCCCTGATATTGAGACCGGAAGATAGTATCTGCTCTTCACTCTCTTTTTCGGCATCCCCCATGAATAGAAAAGATTTTGCTCCATAATCTATTTTCAATACCGCACTATAATTGTTCAAATCTTCGTAATGATCAGCCCTGGGGGCGATAAATCGCGCCTTTATCGCTTGAAGCGGAAGTTCTACCCCTGCTTTGGCTGTGCTAATCTTCAGCCCCTTGTTCTTTATGGCCAGGAGCAAATCCCTGAAAGTATCGCTGCTATGGGTAACTCGCGGCATATAGACCGCTTTAACCGGAAACTCCTGCACTACTTTAATGAGCCCTCCGATATGATCCGCGTGGGGATGGGTGCCAACAATAGCTGCCAATTCCTGAATCCCACATTCCTGCAGGTAGGCACAAAGCGCCTCTCCCTGAACCTTGTCTCCACCATCCACCAGGATATTTTCCCCGCCCGGGCATTGCAGCAAAATAGCATCCCCTTGACCCACATCAATAAAATGAAGCTTGAGTATATCTTCACTGCTGCCAGCAGGCTCTGCCTTCGGCGCCGGTGAAACAGCTTTACTTTGCACCGGCAGTTCATTGTGCGCCGGAGGGGATGCTTCTTCCCGGGGTGCGGCACAGCCTCCCAAGACGATCGTGATGGACAGTAGAAATATTAGCAGCAAGCATGTCAGAGTGCCGGTTTTCCTGGCCGCGTGAAAGCAATTTGTATTCTTCGTTATAATGAACTTACCTCCTTTTAGGATTTAATAATATTATCATAGCAGTTTGCCCATGCGGTAACAACGAAGCGAGAGACAGTGCTTCCATGGTGCTGAGCTTAGCCATCTGGGCCAGTTCTCCAGTAAATTCTACGGCGTTTTGATCAAGCTGGAAGCAATATTTAAGGTAACATCAGCCATGTACAAATACAAAGGCTGATTATTTTCAAGGGGTATCATAGCAATAGTTGGCGGAAAAACTAAAATATATTAGACTAAATAATAGCAAATATTATTTTGCAATTTATGAGAAAAGGGGTGTTTGTAATGGCTCATACTCTACCGGATTTACCGTATGCCTATGATGCGCTGGAACCTTTTTATGATGAACAGACAGTTAGATTACACCATGATATGCACCACAAGGCCTATGTTGATGGACTAAACAACGCGGAGAGCAAGCTGGCCGAAGCCCTGGAAAAAGGTGATTTCGCCTTAATCAAACACATCGAGCGGGAGCTGTCTTTCCACGGCTCAGGGCACATTTTGCACACTATGTTCTGGGAAAATATGAAGCCGGGTGGGGGAGGTCCTGCCGATGGGGCAGTGGCTGAGCTGATTGACCGTGATTTCGGCTCCTTCGATAACTTCAAAAAGCTCTTCTCTGCTTCTGCTCTTGCGGTAGAGGGTTCGGGATGGGCCATACTGGCCTGTAATCCGGTATTTGAAAAGTTGGTGGTCTTGCAGGCAGAAAAGCACCAGGATCTAACTCAATGGGGCGCAGTTCCGTTGTTGATTGTGGATGTCTGGGAACATGCTTATTACCTCAAGTACCAGAACAAGCGGGCGGCTTGGATTGAAGCCTGGTGGAATCTCATAAACTGGGATGATGTTAACCGGCGGGTAGCTTTAATGCAGCAAAAATGACATAACAGCGCAGCGGGTATTTGCAGCTACCCGCTGCACCGTTTTGGTACTACTTAAACATTTCCCGTGAATCCTTTCAACTCCTCTGATTCACTTTTATTCGTTCCATTCTCACGAAGATATTCTATGAGAAATATGCTAAAGGTGGCCAGCATCAGGCCAAGAACGGCAGCTATGGCTATATTTAACATTTTATTAGGCTTTATCGGAGCTTCGGGAACCATGGCTTCGGATACAGTTATGATGTTATTATCAGCCAGGTTGATTGATTCTGTCATTTTCAATTCTGCTATTTTGGAAGATAACAGGGTTACCACGCTTTCTCTCCTGCTGACTTCGTTTTGCAATTTCTTTTCACCGATCTGGTTTCTTATCAGTTCTGCTTCCAGATCGAGGATTTCTTTTTCCTGCCGGGTGATTTCCTGCCTGGTTTTATTTATCTGTACATTGAGTTCGGCCAGATCTGTTGTTTTGCTGTTATAGGCGTCCATTAATGATGTATAGTTCATATTAATCTGCTCACTGCTAACCGTACCATCTTTTATATCAATGCCCTGCAGGTCAGCAGGCAGGATGCCATTGGCGGTATTGACCGTAGTTAGAGTATGAGGCGTATGGGCAATGGTTTCCTGGAGCTGTTTGATCCCTTCTTGCTGGCTGGCCCGGTCAATTTCAGCCTTGGCCAGCCATGATTGGTAATTTATCAAGTCTTCTCGTTTTTTACCCAACTGGCTGTTCAGGAATTCTATGGAGCGAGATTGTAGTTTGTGCTCTTTTAGTTTTTCACTGGCTGCATCAAGCTCAGCTTCTTCCTTTTGCAGCCATTCTTTTTCCATGATTTCTAAAGACTGGGCCATTTTTTTCTTATTAATCTTGTTAATATGTAATATGAATTCTTCCCGCAAAGTGTTGGCAATAGTGGCTGCCAGCTCCGGGTTGTTATTGCTTACTGTTATAATAATCAGGTTGGTGTTTTGCAGCTGTTGGGTTTTTATAGATGATTTAAGTCCGTTTCTTGTATAAGGCAACTGTAGCTTTTTAATAACTGCTTCCATTATAGCCGGGGATTTTACTTGCTGCTCGCAACTTAAAGCACTCATATAGGGGATTTCCCCCAGTTCGTTAACCGTATCTGCTATATCGTTGGTGCTTTCATTTTCCCGGCTAAGCTGAGCCTGATAAATTGAAACCACAGTACTTGCTTCGTAAACCGGTTCCAGAATAAAGAAGCTAAATATACCGCTTAAAAGCATGCATATCAGTGTAACTGCAATAATGGTGTGTTTCCATTTGTTAATGGTTTTAAATATGTCACGGAGGTCTATTTCTTCATAGTCATTATAATAGGAAGGATCGTTTCCTTGCATTTACTTCGTTAGCTCCTCTCTTTTTTCTTAGAAAACATGTTTGTATTGTATCATATACATAAGGAACAATTACACATTCTAAATAGAATTGTTCAAAAATATCTCTTAATGTGAATAGAGCAGGTTTTCTAAAGGAACTCCAATAAATTATCATACAGACTCATCTTGCTTAAGTGCTTTAACCCGGCTGCCTTTCTTTAGTTCCCGGCTGCCATCCCGGACAACAGTTTCGCCGACCTGGATTCCCTTGATTACTTCCACCCATTGCTGGTTTTTTTCGCCTACCTGGATCGAACGCTGCTCAATACGGCCTTCCTTTACCAGCCACACCCGGTAATGCCCCTTTTCATCAAGACGTACCGACTCACGGGGAAGCAGAATAACCCCTTCCTTACGCAAGGTTTCAATAGCAACCCGTACCTCATATCCCGGTTGAAGATTGGCTGTCTGTTCCAAAGTGATAATAACTGGAACCCGGCGCTGGATTACCCCCAGAGCGGAAGTTTTCTCATAAGCCCGGGGATAGATTTTACTGACCTGAGCGCTAAGAACCTCTTCACCCAGTACGGGAGCGGTAATCTGGGTGCTCTGCCCTATCCGTACCCGCCGTATCTCATCACTCAAGAGCTCGGCTTTTACCTCCAACTGTCCGGCAGAACCCAGTTGAGCCAGCAAGGTGCCCGGTGCAACTACCTGTCCGACTTTAACCGGCAGATCCAGAATGATTCCCGATACCGGGCTTGTAACCTGGAGTTGTTCCCGCTTTTCTTCCAGGCTGTTGAACATCTCGCTTAAACTGGCCACCTGCTGGCTTAAACCGCTGACACCAGCTTCCTGTTGGGATACAGTCTTTCTTAACTTGTCTACCTCCAGCTCGGCCTCTTCATATTCAGCCTGGGCCAGTGCTCTCGATTGCAGCAGGGTTTTCTTTCGAGCCAGGTCGTTTTCCGCCTGCTTGAGCTCCAGGCGGAGTGATTGCATTTTAAGCCCGGCAGCTTGCAGCTCTGCTTCCGTCCGGGCCAGCTGGGAACGGGCGGAAGCGGTTTCGGCAGTTAACTCCGGGCTGGAAAGTTTCATCAATAGCTGCCCCGGCATAACCTTATCCCCTGATGCAACCAGCAATTCTCGCACCTGGGCAGTTGACACCGCCTGCAATTCCCGGTCATCAGCCGCCTGAACATAAGCGGTCTCCTCCAATGTGAGGGTAAAGGTTCCGCGACTGGCCTGGACCACTTCCACCGGTTCAGCACTGATGGCCATCATGGCTGCTGCGGCTATAAGAGCAAGAAGAATGAGCCCCCCTATTATCCAGTTTTTTTTGCTTTTCATAGCTGCTTTTAACCTCCTCTTTAATCCTGGTTTTTCAACGCTTCTACCATATCCAACCGCTCTACTTTGCGGATGGCCAACTGCTGCCCGATCCAGACAAAAAATAATGCCAGCCCGGCAACAATAAAATAAGTGCGGGGATATATGATTACCGGAAAGCTATAAAGCTCAGTACTGGCGCTGGCTATGTAAGCCGCCCCCGCAGCCTTGCCGGCAGGTAATCCCAGAGCAATACCCAGTAAGGCTTGCATCCAGGTTTCCTTGCGCAACAGGCCTGACACTTCCCCCCGTGAATAGCCCAAAACCCTCAGGGAAGCCAGTTCCCGCTGGCGCTCATTAAAGGTCATTACCGAGCTATTATAAATAATAGCCAATCCCAGCAGCCCGGCAAAGAGAATCATTATCGCAATCGAAGTAGTGGTAGTTCCCATAAGTTGCTCAAAGGTCTCCCGCTCCCGGGCAGGACTGCTTACCGAAGCTACCCGGCTCATTTCCTGCAAGCGATTCTCCACCGATGGCATCCGGGCGGCGTCGAGCTTCAAAAGTACCGCACTGGCCAGTTCTTGCTCTTCTAGCAGGCTATTGGCAGTAGCAAGCGATACATAAGAGCCACTGCCGGTCATGGGTTCGTTTATACCCATTATGGTCAGACGCGAGCTGCGGGAAGGTCCAATCCCCAGCGTGGTCTCCACCACTACTTCATCTCCCACCTGCAGACCCAGCTTGTCAGCCACCCGCTTGCCCAGAAGGATACCCTCTTCAGGAATTTGCCGCTCCTGCCCCAGTTTATCATAAACCCGTTTCAAGCGATTGGAAGGAGTCATTCCCAGCAAGACTTCGTCCTTGGACTCTCCCCCGGCATGAAGTTTTACCGGCACTTCCATCATAGGCTCCATACGCTGTACTTCATTCCAGCGAGTCCAGTCCAAAATCTCCGAATATTTTACCGGTTCGGTAAAACGAATCATGTAATCATAGCGGTTTATCTGTTCAAAGTTCTGGTTCATGAGATAATCGGTAGCATCAAGGGAAAAGCAGGAAAAAACCAGCAGCACCACGGAACTTATAATCCCCAAAACGCTTACGGCAAATCGTCCCCGGTTGCGGAATATGGAGCGCAGGCTCATTTTCCAACTACTGCTTAACTGCTGCCAAAACCAGTACCAGCTCTCCAAGGGGGTACGCCGTCCCGAGGAAGGAGGCTGGGTACGCATAGCCTCTGCCGGGTTGATGCGGATTACCGAACGGGAAGCAAAGAATCCGGAAGCTATACCTACCAGAGAAGTAATCAGGAAACTATACAGCACCACCCGGAAATTTATTTCATTAGTCATGTTAGGCAAATTGAAAAACTGGGCATAAAGATTATTTAAAACTGCAGTCAAAGCTATGCCCAGGCCAGTACCCAGAATCGCTGCCACCAAACCAACCGCCAGCCCATAAGAAGTATAATGCCACATTATCCGGCAGTTATCGAAACCCAGTGCCTTCATGACACCAATGGGCAGTCGCTGGGAACGAATCAGTCGAGTTAGAATAATGAACTGTATCCCGGCCGCCACCAGGAAAAAGATGAAAGGCAAAGTGAGAGCAAAAAGCTTTATTCCGTCCAATTCTGCTTGCAATACAAGATGGCTGGACTGATCCTTGCGCGGGTAGCTGGTGATATTCCCGTAAGGCGCCAGTATCTTCTCCACCTGCTCCTTAATTTTTTCTTCATCTACTCCGGGGGCCAAATCCACCAGTAGCTGGTTAATCTGCCCGGGTAAGCCCAGTATCTGCTGGGCCTGTAGCTGAGAAAGCATTAAAATCCCAAATCGTTCCGGTTCCGGGAAAAGCGAACCCGCATCTTTCATGGGATAGATAAATTCCGGGCTGGTGGCGGTACCAATGACTGCCAGGCTTACTTTCTTGCCATCAGCAATAATCTCCATATCCTGACCCGGGGCCAGTAGGTTAGCCCGGGCATACTGCGGGTCAAGCAATACAGCAACCTTCCCCGAAGCTGTCGGTTCAAGCTGGCGGCCTGACAGGAGGTGCAGGCGGTTAAGCTCATTCTCCATGGGCAGGGAGTAGCCCGTCAAACGACCGGTTATCCTCTCCTGGCCTTCTTTAATAATAGGAACATCCTTTTGAATACGCCCGCTGGCATTGAGCACTCCAGGCAAAGCCTCCACCCTCGCCACTATCGATTCCGGCGCCTTGACTACCTGGAAAGTATAATCAGCAAAAGCATAATCCTGGTAAAACTGTTGCTGCGAGCGGCTTAAATTATTATAAGAGCTGCTCATGCCAATGTATATTATCACCCCCAGAGTGACAATCAACACCAGAGCCAGGAACTGCCCCCGGCCAGCCTGAATGGTTCGAAATAATCTGCGGGTGAGGATAGTCATTACCACTCAATCCTTTCCGGCGGCAGGGGATTTTCATTTATAACAATTTCCGCCACCAAGCCGCTGCGCATACGCAGCACCCGGTCGGCCATATCGGCAATGGCGGTATTATGCGTAACAATAATTACCGTACTGGCATGATTTTTCTGGATATCCCGCAAGAGCCTTAGTACCATTTTACCGGTTTCATAATCCAGAGCTCCGGTGGGTTCATCACATAAGAGCAATGGGGGACTCTTAACCATCGCCCGGGCAATGGCTACCCGCTGCTGTTCCCCGCCGCTTAGCTGGGAAGGGAAATGATCCTGTCGTTCCCATAGATTTACATCCCGCAAGACATCATCAACCGCCAGGGGTTCTGCTACCAGTTCCGCCGCCAGAGCTACATTTTCAGCTGCGGTCAGGTCGGCTATCAAATTATAAAATTGGAAGACGAATCCTACCTCCTGCCTCCGGTAACGGGTTAAGGCCTTTTCACGACCATTGCTTAGCAGTTGCTGGCCAAAAAGCATTTGCCCGCTGGAGGGTGTATCTATTCCCCCAATCAGGTTCAGGAGGGTGCTTTTGCCGGAACCGCTGGGGCCCAGGATAACCAAGAGTTCCCCCCGGTATATTTCCAGAGAAGTTGATTTTAAGGCCTCTACCTTAACTTCACCCATGGTGTAAGTTTTGCTGATATCACTTAGACTAAGTAGTACCTCGTTTGGCAAAGGATCAGCTCCTCTAAAAATTTGGCCGGGGATGTTTTATCCCCTTTTTACTCTGCTGCTTCTTGATTCTACTGCAAAAGTTATTAATATTCATTGGTTGTATAAATATACCACTCAGCAACCCTAAAAACAATCGAAGGGAGCATCAGGAGTGCCACCGCTTATTTTCTGGCCCGCTGCTTGGCCGCCAGCAAGCGGGACATCCCATCTTTATCCTGCATTGTTTTCTGTACTTTATCCTTTTCCAGAGCTTTATCCTTTTCGCTCCCTTCCCGAATTGGGATCGAGGCCTTCTCCGGCTTGCCACGGCCTTCATCCCCAATAAGCTGCCTTCCGCTCGACCTTTGTCTTTCCTGTTCATTTAAATCATCTTTCCGCTGGCGCAGGCGATTAAAAGTAACCGCCGCCGGGGTGGAGGTTAAAGCAGTCCCCTCTGGTTTTTTCCACCGCTGCCACCAGGCTTGCAGGTCACTTAAATTATAGGCCAGGCGGCGGTTGGCAATATCCAGGGGAAGCAGCAAAGCTGCCAGCATCAAGAACCAGGGCCAGAGTTCCCGTACACCGTGGGCGACAGGCAGGTTGGGAGCAAAGGCTTCGCGGGGCTCACTTATTATGCTGCCGCCTCCCGCTTGCGCCAGGGCCTGCAGGAATTTTTTATCGCTGCCGCTCTCGGCATATTCAGGGGAATAGGCCAGGGTTATCCCGCCGCTGGCCGACCTCAGTTCACCTTCGCTTCCTTGCTGGGTAACATTTATAAAATAGACCCCTGGTTCACCGGTGGAGAATCTTCCCTCATATCTTCCCGGAGCTACCGGTTCCAGTTTAATCTTCTGCGCCTTCAGTTCCGGGTCTACCACTACCGCCTCACTGGGCAAAGAAAGGGAGAGCTCGCGGGAATCTACCTGAATCAGACCTTGCCGGCCCTCCCGACTGGTTTTGAGCTCTAGCCTGGCATCCTGCTGGCTGCGGGGCAGGGTCCAGGAAATGAGGTTGCCCCAGAAATGATTGTAATCTCCCCAGGCCGTCCAGGCACTGGACCAGCGCCAACCACCATCAGTGGTGAAGGCGATGGAACGCCCCAGTCCATACTGCCACTGGGCCAGCACCGGGTCCTGGCGATGGCTGGACAAAACCACCTGGGCCGCCTTCTTGGGCGTGGTGGCCACATAGCCTTCCAGCACCGGCACGGCGGAGATGCCATCCATTAGCGGGCTTTCCGCCGTCAATACGGGGAAAAAGCTTTCCTCTACCAGATAACTCTTTATGGCCTTCATGGTTTCTTTGGTAAATATGCGGGGAATATTGGAGATTTCATCACTGAAATAATACCGGCCCTGGCCCCATGCCGCCAGTTGTTCCAGCAAGAGGGTGTCCGCCCCCTCACCTACGGCCACCGTGGACATGGTTATCCCCGCCCGGGCCATTCTCCGGCTCAGAAAATAATAATCCCCGGTACTGGCCGACTGCCCATCGGTGAGCAGTATGATGTGTTTGAATTTGGTATGGGCATCTTTAAGGGCCGCATAAGCCAGGGCCAGGGCGGGATAAATGCTGGTGCCCCCGTCAGCCCGGATGGTGGCAATATCATCCTGTATGGCATCCTTGTCTTTAACCGCTTGAAATTCCACCACCATTTGAGCTGTATCATCAAAGGCTACTACCCCAGCCATATCCAGCGGCCCCAAAATACTGGTGGCCTGAATGGCGGCTTCTTTGGCCAGTTCCACCTTGCTGTAACCGCCGCTGCTCTCCGACATGCTGCCGGACTTATCGATAACCAGAACCAAACCCAGGCTGGGTATCTCCTTCTTTCCCCGTAAATCCATATATACCGGCAGAGCTTTCTCCACCGGGGTGTTGAAATATCCTCCTGGTCCGAAACTGTCCTCTCCGCCCACCATTATTAATCCTTTGCCCAGGTCCCTGACCGCCGTATGTACAGCTTGCATGGCTTCGGCCCGGAGATCTTCCGCCGGTACATTGCAGAGAATCATCAGTCCGTAGCGCTGCAGTTCGGTCAAACTTGCCGGCAGTTCCCGCGGGGATAGCAGGTCATAGTCCATATTCAGTGAGGAGAGTACCGCTTCCAGGCCCCGGGCTTCTCCTTTTTTCCCTTCTACCAGAAGCAGCCGGGGCGGACCCTGAACCATGCTAAAGGCATAGGCTTCGTTGTTATCCGCCACCCCATCCTGCTCCACTTCGATACTGGCCTGGAAGCTGTGAAACCCGGCTTCATCCAAAACGGAGGAATAAAGCAGCATATTTTCCCCCTGCCGGAGTTTGACTTCCTCCTCTCCGATCAATTCCTGATCCTGGTATAGACGAAGCCGGGCGGTGGTGGCAAAATTGCTCTCTATCCCCACTTTAAGCGGAAAATTTTCCCCGGCAAAAAGACTCTGAGGAACTTCCAGGCTCTTCACCCGCGCGTCCCGGGTGGGGCTGCTTTCCAGGGGAAGCAAGTCAAGCCGTATCTTCTTCTCGGCCAGGTAAGCTGCTTCTTTCAAGGCGTCGCCATCATTCTGGCGTCCATCGGAGAGCAGCACCACCCGCCGCGAAAAACTATCGGGCATCAGAGCGTCAGCCAGCTTCAAGGCCTGCTCCGGCTTGCTGTAGTTCCGGTCCACCAGGCTTTCAATAGGATGCAAACGGCTGCTGTCGCTAAGGCTCTGGTCCACCAGGGCATTGCCGCCAAATACCACTACCCCCGCCTGGTCGTCCGCTTTCTTATGCTTCAAGGCTTCCCTGATGAAGTTTTCCGCCGCTTCCCGGCTGTTTTCGCAACTGGCGGAAAGATCCACGGCAAAGACCACACTCTGCCGCTCCAGTGGAAACCGCAGTTCCAGCCCGGCCAGGGCCAGTATGAGACTTAAAAGCAGAAGGCTTCTTAACAATAAGGCCAGATTGCGCCGAAAAGCAGGCAAATGCCCGGAATCGCGGTACCAGAGATAAAGCGGGAAGAAAGCCAGGGGAATTATAAGCAATAAAAGGGGGTGACTAAAATTAATAGCCACGGCGGTACACCTCCCATTCCAGCAGGAGCAAGAGTAAAACCGCCCAGCACAGCCAGGGCCAGAGTTCTTTTTTGCCCAGCCGCTCCCCCCCGCCCCTGCTTTCAGCTTCAAAGGCCTGCCAGGGCAGGGTGGCTGGCTTTATATCTGATTCCAGAGGGTCACCCTGGTTCCTGGCCAGAAAATTGCTTTCTATCCTATCGCCCAGAACCTGGTTTATTTGGTACAGACCCGGATGACTGGCGCTGAAAGAACGCGGAAAAGGAGGTAAATATCGCTCTTCTTTTTCTCCCGGCCTCTGCAGGTATATCGCTTCTGCTTCCGGATGGGGGTCAAAGCTGATGCGACTGCGATTCAGATCAAAACTTGCTCCGGCATTCCCGGGCAACAGCCAGCCCACTAAATTGTGCACCAGGATGGGGAAACCAGTTTGCAAAGGGATATTGCTCTCGTGCAAGTCAAAAGAGAAAATGGCCACCCGGCCCGATAACTGGCCGGCCAGCAATAGAGGAACACCTTCGCTTTCCAATAGAGTTCTGGCCCAATCCGGGCAAAGCAGCTTCTGGCTCCGGGCTACCTGCCAGTCACTGCTATCGATATAGCGCAGGTTGGAATCCTCCCCGGCGGCTTTTATCCCGCTGAGGTTTTTGGCTTCACCGTTTATGGCCAGCCAGGGATTGCCCGGCGGGGGATTGACTATTATAATACTGGCCTGGGGCAGGCCGGCGGGCAGCCAGCTGTCAAAGATAAACAACTGGTAATCAGCGAGAGCGGGGTCGTATTCAGCGGGACTGGTTTTGAATAATTCCAATCCCGGCAGGAGGTTTAAAGCCTTTTCCAGGAAAAGGTTACCCTGGCTTACCAGTAGGGCCCGGTTCTCCGTTAATTCCTCCACCACTGCCCAGGCTTCGTTATCAGCCGGCAGGAAATCAGGCCGCTGCAAAATAGCCTGAATACTCTCTGCCCCAGCGGGCAAATCCTCCCAGATTATCTCTCGGGCTCCTTCTGCTTCCAGCTTTATTTCCCTGATATCGAACAGTTCCCCATCGACCCGGAGTTCAATATCGCTTACTACCGCCTTTTCGCCAAAATTCTGCACCCGGGCCAAGGCCAGAACCTGCCCTGAGTCCCGACGGGTAGCCAGGGTGGTAATGGCCAGGTTGTCACTCCCCCGGCCAATTTGAATAAACTCCACCGGGCATTTGATTCCGGGGTCATGCTCCATTGGCAAGGTTTTGCCATCGCTGACTATAAGCAACATAATATCTCGGGAATCGCGACTAAGTGAAGCAATTAAGGATAGGGCTGCTTCCAGGTCGGCCCGCCCCGTCTCCAGTTGCGCATCCCGCAAGGCCCGGCGCAGCTCATTCTTGTCGCCGCTCGCCGCCTGCAGGACTTCCGGTTGCTCTCCCATTTTGATAAGGGTCATTTTCTCCCCCGGGCCCAGCCGGTCGATAAGCTTCTCCACCTCTTTTTGGGCCATTCCCCAGCGTGATGGCGTCACATCACTGGCCATCATGCTGGCGGAAGCATCAAGTACTACCAGCAGCTGCTTCTCCAAGCCCCCAGCCACCGGAAGGTAAGGGCGGCTCAGGGCCATTACCAGCAAGACGGCTGCCAGCAGCTGCAGGAAAAGCAGCAGATTCTTCTTCAAACGCTGCCAGGGGGTAGTGGCCTCCATATCCTTCAAGACTTCTTCCCAGAGGTAGGTACTGGAAATAACTTTTTCCTGAAAACGCCTTTTAAGGAGATATAGCAGAATTATTAGCGGAATTATAGCGGCAAAGCCAAGGCCTGCCGGGTTAAGCAAGGACAAAATTCTCTCCTCCCCATATTGTAAAGTGAGAGGTATTGACTGACGAGCTTTTTAAGCAAGTATTCCCGCCCGGGGAAGCAGTTGTAAAATCAGCTCTTCGAAAGGGGTGGCACTGCTGACCTGCAGAAATCCTATCCCCCGCCGGAAACAGAAGTCACGGTTCGCCTCGGTAAAATCATCCAGCTTCTTCCGGTAGGCCTTGAGTAAACGCGAGCTGGCACTGATTTCCCGGCTTTCACCGCTTTCACTGTCCAAAAGCCGCCAGTCTCCATGCAGGGTCGGGTTGATTTCCTCCGGGGCCAGCAATTGCAAAACTATAACTTCCTGCCGCAGGTACTGGAGGAATTTGACCCCATCGTGAAAGCCGTGGGGAGACAGGAGGTCGGATATAAGCAAAGCAACCCCGGGACCGCGAGAAAAGCGGCCATACTCGCGTAAGGCCTGGTTCAAATTGGTGCTGCCGGCGAAAGAAAGCTGCCCCAGGAAAGTCCAGGCCTGGTCTATGCCGGTTTTCCCCCGCAAGGGGGCCTGATAGGCAGCGAGTTGCTCAGAGCAGGCGGCGATGGCTACCCGGTCATAAGCCGCCAGAGCCAAATAGGAAAAAGCAGCAGCCAACTGCAAGGCCAGCCGCTCTTTGGGAGGCTCCCCCCAGGACATAGACTTGCTGACATCAATAAATATATTTAAGAGCAGATCCTGCTCTTCCATAAACAGTTTTACAAAGAGTTTTTCCGTACGGGCGTAACTATTCCAATCAATATAACGAAAATCATCGCCGCTGGAATAATTGCGAAAGTCGGCGAATTCCACCGATTGTCCTTTAAGCGGTGAACGCCTTTCCCCACTGTTTTTACCCGCCCGCATTTTCCGGCTTACCAGGCGCAAATGCTCCAGGCGCTTTAAAAAATCCTCATCAAATATATTTTTCATAATAACCCCTTAAGAAAAGGTCCTCCTTACCCTTCACCCTGTCGGATACGCCTGATTCTCTCTGCGATCGCTATTGTGGTAGCGCACCCACCATCGTTCAACTATCGTTCATCATTGGTAGCGGCCAGGAGCTCGCCAATCAAGTCATCTATCTTGATCCCCTCGGCCTCACCTTCAAAGTTCAGGATGATGCGATGACGCAAAACCGGGTAGGCCAGTTCCTCAATATCAGCAAAGGCAACATTATAGCGTCCCTCCATCAAAGCCCGAACCCGGGCACCAGCCAGCAAAGCCTGCCCCGCGCGGGGCGAAGCTCCGTAGCGTACATATTTTCTGACTATTTCCGGGGCGTAAGGACTGTCCGGATGACTGGCCAAAACCAGCTTTACTATGCGCCGGTTCACCCGCTCGGCCACCGGCACCCCGGCAGCGATATCCCGCATGGCCAGAACTTCTTCCCCGCTGGCTATCCGCTCCAAATCCCCGGGGTCCGAAGCCATATCCCGGCTTATAATAGCGGCCAGTTCCTCTTCCGCGGGAAATTCCACCAGCAATTTAAACAAAAAGCGGTCGGTCTGCGCCTCGGGCAAGGGATAGGTGCCTTCCATCTCCAGGGGATTCTGGGTCGCCAGCACAAAAAAGGGATGCGGCAATTTACGGGTCTTGCCCCCGGCGGTTACGGTTCTCTCCTGCATAGCTTCCAGCAAGGCACTCTGCGTTTTGGGCGTGGCGCGGTTGATTTCGTCCGCCAGTACGATATTGGCGAATACCGGCCCCGGCTGAAACTGAAAAGCCCGGCGGCCTTCGGCATCCTCGGAAATTATGCTGGTTCCAACTATGTCCGCCGGCATCAGGTCAGGGGTGAACTGCACCCGTTTGAAGTCCAGGGAAAGCACCTGACTCAAGGTCTTCACCAGCATGGTCTTCCCCAAACCGGGAACGCCCTCCAGGAGAACATTCCCCCCGGCCAGCAAGGCAATAAGGCTGTGCCTTATTATCTGCTTCTGCCCCACCATCACGCGGGCTATTTCAGCCTCGATCTGCCTGGCTTTATCTACGAATTCATCAATATCCACTTCCTGGCCCCCCTTGTACGCTATATCCTTACTAATTGCCCCGTGGCCGGGGATCGCAACCACTAACGATGAACGATAGTTTAGCCGTAGTTGAACAATGGTTGAATGATTGTTTAACGATGGTTAAACTATTACGTCCATTCCGTCTTCCGCATTCCGTCTTCCACTTTATTCCTCCAGGGAGGAAAAATAGTTTTTAACCACTTTCGTCATACCGGAGGGAATGGGCTGGCGATCCAGCGATTCCCGGGCTGCCTGGCTATACTCGGCCAAAACTTCCCGATAAGGCCGCATACTCCCCGGCATTATGGCGGGATCATCGGTTTCTATCAGCTGCTGGGGCCCCTCACCGGCCTGGCCCCGCACCTGGGATATCTCTCCGCTTCGCCCGATTCGCTGCGGGTCATATATCTTTTCATAGTCCCCCCACTTCATTACCGCCAGGTCACCGGCTCCCGGCTCCGGCGAGGAAGAAGATTGGCCCAGGGAAGAATTATTGCCGCTGCCGCTGCCCAGTCCGGCCCCGCTGCCGCTGCCTTGCCCACTGCCCTGCTGCCCGCCTTGCTGTCCACTGCCGCCTGAACTGCCGTTATTTCCTGCCCCCTGCTGTCCAGCAGAGGAAGCAGAGCTTCAGGTACCCCCGCCCGCACCGGAACCCGAACTGCAACTATCCGGCGCAGCGCTGTTGGCTCCGCCTTGAGCCCCGCTACCACTACTGCCGGCGCTAGGGCCCGCCGTATTGTTCCCACTGCCGCCGCTGCTGTCGGCCGTATTACTGCCGTAGCCTTGAGAAGATGCCCATTGAGAAGGGGAAGCACTGCCGGCAGCCAGCAGGGCCTGGCGGGAATTCTGAACCGCCCGCAAAGCCCGGTTCAACTCGGCCATTGCTGCTGCTCTTCCCTCCTGCCGGGTGGCTGCGCTATCCTTAATATTAGAAGCAGACCCGCCGTGATTGACCGGCTCCAGAGAATTGGAGCCAGCATTGGCTCCCGTATCGCTGGAAGAATCGCCTTTCCCTTCTTTACCGGGAGATTCCTCTCCTTCGCTTCCGGGTGCTTTCGGCTCATCCCGCCCATTATCCCTATCTTTACTATCCTCCGTAGCTGCTTCCGGCCTTTCCTGTCCGGGCTTAAACGAAGCCAGAGCTGGCGCATTCAGCCTTCCCTGCCGGAGGTTATCCAGTCTTAATTGCTCCAGCGTTTCCTCCGCCTGGGCCAGTGATTTGAGAGCCTTTTTCATATCACCTGCCTCTTGTAAATCCTTTTGCAATTTTTCCAGAGAACTTACGGTCTTCTCTAATTCCTTTACCGGGATGGGGCCGGATTTGGCCTGAATTTCCTTTTTCACGGCTTCAATTTTCTTTTCCTGCCGCACTATCTCTTTTTTTACCGCTATTGCTCTATCTACTTCCGCCTGCTGAGGATTGGGCAAAAAACAAAATAACCCTACCAGCAACAGGATTACTGTTATGATTTTTCCTTCCCGGGCTGGAAAAATAAAGGGGAAAGCCGTCCTGAAATCAAAGGCCTGTAGTTGTTTCCGAGCATCCCGCCGCTGCCGCCGAATCATTTCCGAATCCTCAGCCGACAATTCCAGAGCGGTGGAAACTCTCTCCTGCAAGCCTTTAGCATCGCTCATACAGGCTGCGGTCCATAAATCCGGGCGCCGCCAAAAAGCCCAACCCCAAGCCAGAAGCAGGCTCGCTCCCAGGGTATACAGGCAAAGCTGCTTTACTCCCACCCAGGGGAAGAAAAAGGAGAGCAGGAGCAAAAAGGCGGATAGGAGCAAAGCTCCGGCCAGCCCCCGCAGCAGCCAATGCAGGTAATGCTGCAGTTGGATTCTGCGCAGTACCGGCCGCAGGGCTGCAATTATTCTCTTGTCCCCGTAATCTTTAAAACTCATAATATGCAAAAACCTCTTTTGTTGCAGAAGGGTTGCATAAATATACGAAGCGAGCGCTATATTTATACAAGCCCATGCATAATTATAATTTTTAGCAGTAGAACCCTCTATGGCCAGGGGTCACAACTACCTGAATTAGTAGGCCTTGGAATAGTAAGATGTAGCAGGAAATGGATTAAACCCCTCACCCCTTACTCCTCACTTTCATACTATTCACATCCTGAATCTACTAACAGCGATTGCCGTTGAGCCCTAGCCTTGCACCGGTGCCGATTCCGCCTCTGTTTCCACCACCGCAGGATTTTTCCGCAAGCGTTTGAAACGCCCCACCGGGTCCAGCAAAAACACGGTAAGCAGGAGCAAGACTATAATCAACACCCCATCAAAAATAAAATTATACCGCCAGGGGCTCAAAGCCTGGCTGGCGGCGGCATTATAACCATAAGTACGGTAGCCCCCCAGAAAGCTGCTCATAATACCAACGCCTGCCGCCTGGTTGGGGAAGATGGAGAAAAGGGCTACCAGGGGATTGGCATAGGAAAAGTACTGGGCCGTGACCTGGGAATTGGGACCGGTCCCTATCCCCTGTAAGAACACCGTTACAGCCAGGGTTCCCACCAGGAACAACAAGACCACCACATAGCTGACCACCATGGAAACCTGGGTGCGTTTGAACAGGGTTGAGCAGAAGATGCCGATAACTCCAAAAGTAATGGCTGTAGCCAGAGATACCAGGATAACCCGGCCCATATCACTCAGCAGTACTCCCCCAAAGAAGTAGACGATAGCAAAGACCGGCAGGGAAGCAATCACCAGCAAGAGTATATAACTTATGGAAGACAGGAGCTTATTCAGGACAATAGAAGCTGAAGACAGGCGGGTACAAAGCAAAAGATCAAAGGTCTGCCGTTCCCGTTCCCCGTTTATTACTCCGGCAGTCAGGGCCGGGGTTACAAAAGAAAGCAATAAGAGTTGAAAAACACTCAGTATAATAAATATCTGCGGGCCTACATCCGGACCGAAACCGGAATAAAAACCGCGCTTTTGCTGCATCCAGTAATAAGCCAGGGTGATCAAGCCCAGCAGTGCCAGGTAAAGGCTTATCATCAGCGGCGATTTCCAATTCCTCATACGGGAGCAAAATTCCTTGGCCAGAATCGGGTTTAATACCAGGCTCTTCATTACTGAACCACCCCTTTCGTAAGCTGCATGAATATGTTCTCCAGATTGCTCTGGGACTCGGCAAAGGATACCAGGGGAATACCGGCCTGAACCAAATGGGTCAGGATGCGGTTCATTTCCTTCTCATCTCCATTAAACGGTAATTCCAGCATCTGCTCATCCAGTTTGATGGCGGAATATCCTAATTCGTTATTTATAAGCAACAGGGCCTCGTCTATCTGGCTCAGAACCCGGATTTCAATAGCCTGGGCGGACTGGCTGCGATGCATGATTTCATCGACACTGCCGCAGGCTACCATTTTCCCGGCTTCTATAATACCCAGATGGGTACAGAGCTCGGTTAATTCAGATAATATATGGGAACTTATAATTATGGTTTTGCCCATGTTTTTCAGTTCCTTAAGGATTTCCCGCACTTCCACCCGCGCCCGCGGGTCCAGGCCGGAGGCGGGTTCATCCAAAATGAGCAGAGCCGGGTCGTGAACCAGGCAGCGGGCCAGGCACAGGCGCTGTTTCATGCCCCGTGACAGCGAATCCACATAAGCCTCCCTTTTATGCTCCAGATCCATCAGCTCCAGCAAATCGGAGATGATTTTTTCTCTCTGCCGGGTGGGAATCCGGTAACTGGCACTGTAGAAATCGAGGTATTCGTCTACTTTCAGGTCATCATAAACCCCGAAGAAGTCGGGCATATAGCCTACCAGCTGGCGGATACGGCGAGGGTTTTGGCTCACATCTTCCCCCGCTATCCAGGCCTTGCCCGAGCTGGGGCGCAGCAGAGTAGCCAGTATCTTCATGGTTGTGGTCTTTCCGGCGCCATTGGGTCCCACAAAACCAAATATCGCTCCTTCTTCCACATTAAATGAAAGCCGGTCAACCGCCAGGAACTTGCCATAACTTTTGGATAGTTCTTCTACTTGCAGCATGCTATTCCCCTCCTTCCATATTGTTGCCCCCCGGAGCTGCCGGGACCGCCTGCGGGGAAAGATATTCTCCCTCCAGACTCAGGGTAACACCGGAAATATTTATATAGCCGGGACCTTTATCCCCGCTGCCGACTTTTACCTGCAGCGAGCCTTTTTCCGAAACATAAGGCTTCCAATCCGCCAGGAGCATTCCGCCCGGCTGGTAGCTTAAATCCTCCCACCGGCCTTTATGGAAATTGTATACCATCAGCTTCATAAGGTAAGCCCGCCGGTAATCGTTGGAGCCTACATATAGTTTGAACTCATCTATCTTTACTTCTTCCCGGGAAAAGGGCAGATCCAGCTCGAACTCCAGAAATCCCCCTTCACATCCAATTCCCCAGGGATCCTGGTTGAAATTGCGCCCGTCAGTAGCGGTAAAACGCCCGTTAATTATCCCGGGAGGGATGGACAGAGCTTTTTCGCTAGCCAGCTTTAGTTCCAGGGGAGCAAGGTAGATACTGTTGTAGTTGACCTTCCCCCGGTTTTCCGGGACAAATACCTGAGAAGCAGCTGCTTTGGAAAAACCTATGAACATTATAGCATCATCTAAGATTTGGCCATTGCGTGATGCATTCTCCAAAATCTGGCTTGACCACTGTCTTTCCCAGTTGGCCTCTTCTTGATAACCTCGGGGCCGGTATACCGGGTAGCGTTCAAAAACCCGGTAAAAAGCCGGTCCCCGGTTGGGGCTGAAACGCGGGGCAAATTCCACCTCCACGCTCTGGCCGGGAAGTATTTTGGAAATACGCTGGTAGCCGTAGCGGTTGAGGACGATACAGTTGGACAGAGTCCGGTCTGATTTATTCTTTACGATCCCCTTTATCTTACCCCGGCTGGTTTCCAGCTGGGCTTCGATTCGCCCGGCCTGCTCTATATTTTCGTCCAGGGCTATACAGCGCATGGACCAGCGGCTGGCATCATCAAAGCTGACCCGGGTTCTCTCGTCCTGGCTGACAGTGGCCAAAAGCGGAAATTGGCTGGAGTTATTCCCCCCCATTACACTAACCGTCCTGCGCATCATATGACCCATGTCCCCGCCGATTACATCTACTACCTGCTGGCCTTGCAATTCAAAGGAAAACTCTTTCCGGGTAGGGGCAAAAACTCCGGCATAGGTACTGGCCTCCGCCCGGTCCAAATCCGGCTGAAGTTTAACCAGGGTAATAACATTGGTAAACACATCCCGGCCTTTGGCTTTAAAAGCCCCCAGGTAAGTCATGCTGAATAGCAGCACCGCCAGAGCAGGTATCAAGGCCCAGGCCCAATCCCGGCGGTCGTATTTTTTGAGGAAAAGGTAAATTCCCGGCCCCAGGAGAACGATATATGCCAGCAAGACCAGGGCCAGCCAACCGGCGGAAGGCAGATCGGAGGCCGGAAAGTTCCGTAAAATCCAGCCCATGTCCTGGACGCTGCTGACATATCTGCCGCTGCTTCCGGCCATCTGATGCGGGTTAATGCGCAAAATGAGATTGCTCCAGAAAGCGTTATTTCCCGTCCAGTTGCCAAAGGGTTGCAAGGCCAGGTCATAAGCCAGATAAAGAATATTTCCCCGACCCAGTTTATCCTCAACCACCACCGGAATCTCCCCGGAGCTTAACAAAACTTTACCCGAGCGGAGTTGGCCCTCGCTGATAATAAAAGGCTTCTTCACCTCCAGCCTTTCACCGGCCAGTTTTTCCATACCGCTCAAAGCGGAAAGCTGGCGAGTGCCGGAAATACCCACCGGCCAGAGAGTTCCCGGCAAATCGAAAAAGGTCTTCTTCCAGTTGGGTCCCCCGCCCAGAACCAGCATTCCCCCTCTTTGCACCCAGTCTTCCATAGCTTTCAATTGCCCCTTGCTCAGGCTGGAACTGGAGAAGTCGTTTAAGGCCAGAATATCCAGGTTATCCAGGAGCAGGCTTTTTTCCGGTATATCTTTGGCTTCCAGGTGGGTTACGCTTATTCTCTGCCCGGCAGCAGGAAACTTGATCCCTCCCAGGTAATCCAAAGTGCTCGGCCCGGAAGCCAAAACGCCTACCAGCATCTCCTGCGGCTGCATAATCGTAACCCGGCTTTTGCATTTGGCCATCTCCTGATCCCCGGCCATCAATTTAATCTCATAATTAGTGGCTGAATTGGACGGGATAAACATGCTTACCCTCTTCTTGCTCCCGGTTGGAAGTACGACCTCTTTTTGCTGTTGAATTCGGAGTTCATTATTATTGGTGTCAAACACCAGTCGTCCCCGGATTTCCGGTCCCGGGTTAACCAGGGTTACCTGCAAGGGAAAAGCCTGACCCCAGCGGGCAAAGCCCTTGAATCCGGCTTCTGCCGTCATCTCCACCTGTCCAGCCGCTTCTGCCGTTGCGGGCGGCAGGCTGCCCAGGAGAAGAAACAGGCCCAGCAATATAGAAAACGATAATTGCATCATCTTTTTCATGGCTTAACCCTCCCTACTGGAGCCGGAGCGGCCGGAGCATCCGGAACCGCTGTAGTCCCCTGTTTAACTCCCGTTGTCGCTTTACTGGCCGCAGCCTTTTTTCCTGCTACCTTCTGCTGGTCTTCATCCAGCTGGTAGCGCAAGTTGATGGATTTTTGCAGTATGGGGGAGAGCTCATCCTCATCCAAAACGATAAACCCAACCTGCAGTTCCTGACTTTTATCTTTTCCCAGGTAGAGGGCTTCCACTTCCGAAGCCGCAACCTTACCCGGCGCTTCCTTGACCTGGAAAGCCCGCAACAGTTTATTGCTGTCTTTCATTTCTATAAATATTACCGGTACTCCGCCTTCAGCCAATTCCTTAAGCTTTTTAAGCGTTTGGCCCTGCAATGCTTCCTGTTGCTGGTCGGCAAATACCCACACGGCATCCATACTGCCGGCCGGCAAGGAGCCTGCGCCTATATCCTTGGCACTCATATTCCACCATTCCATAGGACTGTTGGTATATTGCTGGTAGTACTTCTCATCATTGGAGACAAAAGCCACCTTAAATCCATAAGAAGGCTCCATCTCTTCGCCCTGAGCATTAAAAAAGAAAGGAGAAATATCCTGATTCTTGCCGGGAACAGCCGCTAAAAATATGCGGTCTTTTGCCTCGCACTCCACTATTTTCCCATCCCCTGTTTCCAAGCGCACTTTGGCCACCTGCGGGTTCTTGCAATAGCCGTAAAAAATACCGTCGGCATCCAGGCCGCAATCAACCGGGCTGGCCGACAAGTAATTGGTTTCAAACTCCATGCCTTTTTCCAGGGAGAGACGTCCCAGTTTCTTTTCCACCTGGCGCAATCCCAATATGTATCCATTTCCGCCTCCGTATTCATAGATCATCCGGTCCATATTGGCCCCTTTTAGCCCATATTCCAGCTTAAACAGCAGATAGCTCTTGCTGCCAAGCTCTCTGATATCCAATACCTGCACCCATTTCATTTCTTTCTCCATATCCGGCCTCATACCCAGCGAGTTGTTTTTTAAAAGCTTCGGGCCCTCTTTCTGCAGGATCTTTTCCGCTTCCTGCTTAATCCGGCTATGGTCGGTACCGGGTGAGAAATAGTAATAGTGGTCAAATGCCAGCCAGGCAATGAGCAAGAGTACTATCCCCCCCAAAGCGATTCCAAGCCTCTTCTTCACCTCTTAACCCCCATTCATCTTATTCCGTTCCGATAGATTCCGCCAAACTGGCAGAACCCCATCATATATTCATTACTCATTACTGCCCTATTTCCTTTCACCTGCCAAGAAACGTTTTAGAAAACAACGACTATTTTCCCGTACTCTTGAGATTACATGAGTACTGAAAAATAGCCGTTTCCCCATCAAGCTTTTGGTAAAAATATGGGATTTTAATGCATACTATATTTTTTTGCTCTATTCTGTGCAGACCGATGAGGCTTAATATCCATAAACTCTTTACGCTTTTTAAGTATCTCCTCTTCTAAATCAAAGTCATTTTGTAACCCTAACCACAGTTGAGGAGATGTTTTAAAGTATTTCCCAAGTCTAATAGCGGTATCAGGACTAATTCTTCTTTTTCCCCTTATAATCTCAGATATCCTGGTTTGATCAACTTTAATCTCTTTAGCAAGGGCGTAAGGAGTTATTCCTAATGGCTTTAAAAACTCTTCGTTTAATACTTCTCCAGGATGAATATTCTTAATCCTGCTCATTTATAACCCTCCTCAGTGGTAGTCAACAATCTCAACATCCGCACAATTTCCATTATTCCACATGAAACAAATTCTCCATTGGTCATTTATCATTATGCTATATTGCCCTTGTCTATCAGCAGTTAATTGTTCTAAATGATTACCTGGTGGTGACCGCAAGTCATTTAATGACACAGCGTTGTTCATATACCTGAGTTTTCTTCTGGCTATCTCTTGGATTTCATGCGGTAAGCTCTTAGAAAACCTACCACCAAATATTCTCTTTGTTTCTTTGCATTTAAAGCTAGTAATCATACTTATATAGTATTGGATGGCATTACTATTGTCAAATGCTACTATCAAACTTACTCGGGACTTTCACCCATTAGACTGCACCAATGCCGGGCGCACAACCAAAAAGCCTTTCTAAAAAGAAAGGCTTTTTGGCTTGAACATAAACCCTGTATCTCTTGGGAGAGTGGATACCAAAATTAATGATTATGTATTGTATTATTAATAAAAAAACCAATATCTTTATGAAGCTGGCATAACCGCCCAATTCACAAAAATATTGGTTCTTCGGAGCCTCTCCCGACAGGTTCTCCACAATCCACCAAACTATTAAATTTTTAAATTTTAGCCCACACTAAAATAAACATCAAAAATTTCTGTATTATTTAGTATATATAGTCACTAGATTTTTGTCAATTATTTTCTTAAAAGTTCTTGCTCCATTACGATTAATCCTTTATTATATTTATAATGGAGGAGCGTTGAAAAACCCCTACGGGTGGCTCTGCGAAAAACCAGTATTTTAAGCGGGTTACTAATGGAACTATCGCAAGAATACTGGTATTTTTTATTATTCTCCAATATAAAGTGAGGGTTGAGACGGTATACGCGGATGTCTTTTAATTGGCGAACTTTTGTCAGCCATGCTAATGCTATAACGAGGTGAAATATATCCCCCACCTCGTTGCAGCGGTGTGTTCAAACTGCCCCGCAGTTTCTTCCGATGCTTTAAAGACAAGATTATAGATTAATCGGACGAACAAACAAAATAGTATTTGCTACTTATCGCAATAGGAGCATTTTTATAGGAGTGAATAATATGCCATTTGCACCTGATAAGAATGGGCAGTCCCATAATGCGATTAATATCGATGCTCAGCATAAATTGGATGAACGCCAGCGTAAAAAACTACAGCACGAATTCAAGATTTATATGGAGCAGTATTTTAAAGAAAAACTGGGCAAGGGCGTTGATTACACCAAGATTATTATCTGGGAAGACATGGTCATTGTCAGGGGAGAAAGGTTTCTTACCGAACCGGAGCAATTTATAGTTAAAACTGCAGCAGGCAAAGAAGTGGTCAGAGCAGCCCGTATGCAAGTAGCCCGGCAACATTCCATTGATAATGTTCCCCATTTTGAAGAAAAATTGCAAGCCAGGGTTATTCATCAAACCTATGATATTGAACCGGAGAATGATTTTTGGATACATGTTATGGTCTATGACCGCATTTTGACCAAATAGCAAATTTATATAATTACATACTCTGGTGGATTACGAAGAAACCGTAAGGGTGGCTTCAAAACAGACCAGTATTCTTATGAATTGTCTTAATGGATCGTAAGGATAGTGGTCTTTTTGTTTTCGAGCAAACCAATAGAAAGAGGTGATGTGCAACTACTTCCATGTAATATCGAAAGTATCGTAATGATTTCAAAATCGGAGGTTGAAAGTCAGAAAGGGATTTTTTCATGACATTTTGTACCTCAAGAAAGGAATGGTTAAAAAATGGCAGATACCATGAAAGCATTGGTTTACCGTGGACCCGAAAAGATAGGCCTGGAAGATGTTCCTATGCCCAAGATTATTGAACCCGATGATGCCATAGTTAAAGTAACCACCTCCACCATTTGCGGAACCGACATTCATATCTGGCATGGCGGAATGCCAGAAGTCGAACCAGGCAGAATAATCGGTCACGAATTTGTTGGAGAAGTTGTGGAAGTAGGTCCGGCAGTCCGGAACAACAAAGTTGGAGACAAAGTTGCCGTTTCCTGTGTAACTCAATGCGGCGAATGCTTTTATTGTGTAAGGGGAGTATATTCCCATTGCACCACCGGCAGTTGGATATTTGGTTACATGATAGACGGATGTCAGGCCGAATACGTAAGAGTCCCTCACGCCAACCTGGGAATGTTTACCATCCCGGATGGGCTCACTGAAGAAGATGTGCTATTCGTAGGAGACATTTTGTCTACTGGATACTTTGGTTCTGAGCAAGGCCGCATAGAGCCCGGTGATACGGTTGCGGTTATGGGCGGCGGACCGGTTGGAATGTGTGCAATGACTACCGCCAGACTATGGGGGCCTGCCGAAATTATTGCTGTTGACATCAACCAGGAACGTCTGGATTTCGCTGTGAAGAATGGTATTGCCGATGTAGGAATCAATCCCCAGAAGGTCGGTAATGTTGGCGATGCCATTAGAGAAAGGACCGGCGGGCGTGGAGCCGATGTCACCATTGAAGCTAATGGATTTAAACCCACCTTTGATATGGCAGTAGACAGCGTCAGACCAGGCGGCACTGTTTCCCTGATCGGAGTTTTCGAAAAACCTCAGGAACTGGCTATGAATACCTTGTGGATTAAGAATATTCGCATAAGCATGGGGCTGGTAAACGCCAACCGGATTCCAGAATTAATCAAATTGATTCAAAAAGGGAAAATTGACACCAATTTCTTGATTACCCATCGTGCCCCCTTAAATGATATCCTTAAAGGATACGATATCTTTGGTGGCAAGAAAGACGGTTGCCTCAAGTGGGTTGTTACCCCTTATAAAAAATAGAAGCAGAGAATAATCATATCTTATCTATAAATTCATATTGTCTTTATCAAAACATTCTCATAAACAGCTTTACCGCCCGCTTTTTCCCAAAGCGCGGCGGTTCTTTTTTAAGTAACCCTTGCTAAGAATTTTTTTGCGAAAGCATATTTATGCCATTATTCCCCACCAAAACATCAATTTTAGTAAATTCAAGTCAATTGTTTTAAATAATTTTATATAATATAATATTTCCCTAGGAGGGTAAGACATGAAACCAAAAGAACTAATGAAAATCCTGGCTGAAGACGGTTGGGCGATAGTCAGGAAACAAGGTTCACATTATATACATAAACACCCAACAAAGCCTGGAACCATACCAGTAGCCCTCCACAATAAGGATATGGCACCGGGAACCCTAAATAAAATCCTTAAAGCAGCTGGACTGAAGTAATCCCCCATCTTCAAGAGAAAGGAGTAAAGCAATATGGTTTATATCTACCCAGCTATATTTACACCTGATGAGATTGAAGGTCGTGGTGATGTATATACGGTTGATATACCCGACATTTCCGGTTGCATCACTGAAGGAGAATCTATAGAGGAAGCCATATCCATGGCCAGGGAAGCTATAGCCGGTTGCATCTTAGCGATGAAGCAAGCAGGAGAACATATCCCTGCTCCCTCGAATTATAACGATATGAAAATGAAAATCATGTTAGATAGGGAATTTGTAACACTAATTGATGTCGATCTTAATGATTATTTACGCAAAAAAGAAACGAAATCGGTCATTAAAACGGTTAGCCTTCCCCAGTGGCTGGCTATTATGGCTGAAGAGGCCGGTATTAGCTATTCTCAAGCTCTTCAAGAAACCCTTAAGGACCGCCTGGGGTTATAACGCCAGGCTACTGGAGTCGGCAGCCGGGGCCCTGCAGGATGCTGCGGCCTCCGAATTGGGCTATAACCTCTATCTGGGTGCTGATGCGCTCTTTTAAGGCGGGGACATGTGAAATGACGCCGATAAGCTTGCCATCCTGCTGCAGCCCGGCCAGAGTATTCAAGGCGGTATCGAGAACATCTTCATCCAGAGCACCAAAACCTTCGTCTAAAAAGAGTGAATCCACGCTGACCTTGCGGCTGGCCATTTGGGATAGTCCCAGAGCCAGGGCCAGGCTGACCAGAAAACTCTCCCCCCCGGAGAGGTTGGCCGTGGAGCGGATTTCTCCCGCCTGGTAATTATCAATGATATTTAACTCCAGGGGCTGTTCCTGGCTGCGCAGCAATATGTAGCGGTCACTCATCTTCTGCAGCTGGCGATTGGCATGCTTGATCATGATATCAAAGCTCAAGCCCTGGGCGAAATTACGGTATTTCTTGCCATCAGCTGAACCAATTAAATCATGCAGTAGCTGCCAGCGTTGCAGTTCCTTCTTTTGTTCCTCCACCCGCTGCAGTTGCGCCTGCATTTGCCGGCGGCTTTTCTCACTGTTTTCCAGCATGTTCCTGGCGGCTCCGATTTCTTCCCTTAGGTCAACTAACTCCTGCTCACCAAGCCGCTGTTTTTCCTCCAGTACTTCCCGGGCTTCTCCGCTTAGTTTCTGTTCTTTTTCTCGTTGCAGTTTATCCTGCCGGTCCAACAGGCGGGCCTGCAGTTCAGTGGCCTCCTTTTTTAAAGCTTCCGCTTTTTGGGCCAGGGCCTGCTGTTCCTCGGGAGAAAGGCTGGCCCTCCGGTAATCCTCTTCCTGCTCAAAACCGGCCTGCTGGAGCTTTCGGGTAAAATTCTCCTCTGAACTCTGCAGTTCCGGCGCGCGATTTTGTATAGCAACCGCCAGGGTTTTCTCCCGCTCTTCCAAGCGCAGCTGGCGACGCTGCAGCTCTTGCAGATCTTCATGGGCCCGGTTAACCATTTCCTCACCCAGGTGTATTTCTTCATCCAGGCGGGCTTCTTCTTCATCCGGGTCGCGTTCGCCATATAGCGCAAAACGGGTTTCCTGCTGCCGGCGGTATTGTTCTCGCTGCTGCTTCAGCCGCTTTTGCTCAATCTGCAAAGCCGAGGCTTTATCTTCCAGCAGGATTCGCTTCTGCCCCACTTCGTTCTGTAGTTTGTCCACCGTCTTCTCCAGGTCCAGCTTCTCTTTCTCTTTGGCTTCCCAGCGCTTTTTCCGTTCATCCAGGGCCTTCTGAATAGCAGCCAGCTTCTCCAGAGGTAAATTAACCATGCCGTATGGGCTTATTTCCTGAAGGGTTTCCTCTTGCAGCTGCTCCAGCTCACTCTTTAAGCTCAGGTATTCCTTCTGCAGGCGCTCATCCTCCTGAAGGGCTTGTTTTTGCTGCAGGATCGCCGCCTGCAATTCTTTGTCGGATTGGATAAAAGCTGTGCGGCTTTTTTCATAGTGAAGAGTCAAGGTCCCTATATTTTTTTGCCATTTTTCTATCACTTTAAGCTGCCGCGCGTGGTTTATGCTATTTTGCCGGCTCTGATTGGCCAGTCGCTCAAGCTCATCCCGGGTCTTTACCACAGATATATCCAAGCCCAGGTCATTCATACCCTCCTGGCGCATTTTGCTTTCTTTTTCCAGTTGCTTTTTTGCCTGCTCTACTGCAGCACTGGCGTGTTCCAGTTCCTTATCTAACTTGCCCCTTTGTATTTCCTTCTTCTTTAAATCCTCACTTAGCTTCTTATGCTGCTTGCGGGCTTGATTGAGCTCCTTTTGGCTTTCATCCATCTGGGGTATATTCCCTTGAGCGTAGGGATGTTCGGTAGCCCCGCATAAGGGGCAGGCTTTGCCGTCTTCCAGCTGAGCCCGTTCCTCTTCCAAATCACGAATACGGTTAAGCAATAACACCCGGGTCTCCAAATCATCAATCCTGGCGGCTAAATGGCCAGCTCCCTTTTCCCCCTGCTCTATTTCCAATACCAGTTGCTTTTGTTGCTTATCCAAGTGTTGTACTGATTCCCGCCCATCCCTTATATTATCCTCCAGCTGAACAATCCTGTCCCATACCTGCCCCAGGTTTTGCAGCTTATCATCCTGCTCCTTAAATTGCTCCAGCTCATCCCGCCACCAGGCAATTTCGTACCCCTGCAAAGCCTCTTCCAGCTTATCCTGCTCCGCCTGCAGAACATCATATTGCTGTCTTTGCAGTTCCTTATTGCTTTCGTGAGTGGCCGCTATTTCTTCCCCGGCATCCAGCAGGGATTGCAGAGCAACAGCAGCCCGCTGACGCTCAAGCCCCTTTTGCTGCCAGGCTGATAAGAGTTCCTCCAGGCGCTTAAAGGCCCGGCTAATACCGGTCAGGTTAGCAAGCAAGGCCGCATCCCGGGCATTTCCCCGCCGGTATTCTTCAATGGCGAGCAGGGCCTGGCCCATTTCTTTGGCCTTCTCTACCCCGGCCGTTATTTCCCCCTGCAAAGCGGCACATTCGCTCTCGCCTGCACCAATGACCATTTCCATGCCTTTAATCACCTGGCCCTGCTGTTTAAGCAGGATATCCATTTCCCGTACTTTTTTAGCCGTTTCCCCTTCACTTTTACGTAATAAGTTAAGTTGAATTAATTCCTTGCGGGTGTTTTCCCAGCGTTCTGCGGCTTTGCCGGCGGCCTCCTTATACCGGGGCAGTTCTTCCCGGATTCGTTCTATTTCACTTAAATCACTTTTCTGCAAATCCCGCAGGTCTTTCAACCGGATATAGGGAGTATCCAGAACCGTGGCTTGCCAGGCCCTCTCCAAACGCCAGGCCTCCCCCTGAAAAGCCTGCTGTCGTTTTAAATATTGCTGCCATTGCGCCTCAATGTCCTTGATTTCATTTTCCAATCCTATCATGCGATCCAACCAGTCCAGGGTTGCCTGCAAACCTTTTAATTCTTCCTGCCGCTCCTTCCCCCGGGCTATTTTAGTTTGCATGTCCTGGCGCAAAGCTTTTTCTTCCTCAGTACTGAGCAGCTTTATCCCGCTTATTTCCGCTTGCAGGATCTCCAAACGATTCTTTTCCTCCCGCTGCCGTTCATGCACCTTCATGGATATTTCACTGTAAATCTCGGTTCCGGTAATCTGCTCCAGTATAGGAGCGCGCTCGTCTGCCGGAGCCTGCAGGAAGGCGGCAAATCCCCCCTGGGCCAGCATGATGGAACGGGTAAAGCGAGTAAAATTCATGCCGGTGATGCGCTCCACCCGGGCGGCAACATCCCGAATTTTGTTTTCCATGATTTGTCCGCTACGAGCATCAGCTATCTCATGTCTGGGGGGTTGCAGTTCTCCTTGTGGATTCTTCCGGGCCCGCTGCTGGCTCCAATGACAGCGGTAATAACCCTCCCGGTTCTCAAAGCTTATCTCGGCATAACAACTGCCGGTATGCCGGGACATAATCTCATTGCTGCTCTTGTTCACCCGCTCCAGGCGCGGGGTACGCCCGTAAAGAGCCAGGCAGATGGCGTCAAGAACGGTGGTTTTGCCCGCTCCGGTGGGTCCGGTAATGGCAAAAATACCATCTGACAAATAGGCCGGGTGGGAAAAATCTATTATCCATTCCCCCACCAGGGAATTTAGATTCTGAAAGCGTATCTGCTTTATCTTCATGAACCAATCTCTCCTACTCTGCCATCACATCTTCCGTTAGCAGACAATCAAGAATCTCATTATACATCTGCAGCAGACTTTCCCTCTGCTCGGCTTCAACTTCGTAAGCCTCCAGACAACGCCGGAAAACCTCGCTATGATCCAGTTCACTAAGGACCTCCCCCTCTTCCATGAGGTTAATTACCTGTTGCCAGGAGCGATTATCGCTTACCCGCAAAAGATCCAGCTCTGTTCCCGCTGTTGCTGCCTCCATTTGTTCCCGCAGGTCGCTGATTATTTCCTTTCCTTCATAGATGATTTCCAACCAGGCCTTTTGGGCCTTGGACTTCAGCTCTTCCAACTGCCGTTCAATCTCCTCCCGGTCGCCCCGGATACTATGTAAAGCTTTAAAAATGGGTACCTTAAGCGGCGTGACCTCCATTTGCCCGGCGCAGAAATCTACCATTATTACCTGCTTTTCCCGCAAGGCTTCCGTAAAACCCATGGGAATAGGGGCTCCCGAATAACGGCAATTCTCCCGGCCCCCGACCAGCTGGGACTTGTGTAAATGCCCCAGAGCCACATAATCGAAAACCGGTGGGAAATCATGGCCTACATGAGCCAGGGAACCGAGATAGAGTTCCCTGACCCCGTCACCTTCCACTGTGCTTCCCCCAGCAGCGAACAAATGCCCCATGGCCACCACCGGAACCGGTCCCGGCAAAGCAGATCTGATTTCTTCCGCCCGCCTTCCCACCAGCTCATAATGGGAGCGTATTCCCTCGACCAGCTTGCGGGCTTTATCCTCCAGGCTTTCACCTGCTTCCGCGCTGCGAATATCCCGATCGCGCAGATAGGGAACCGCAGCCACGATTAATTCCGCTTCCCCTTGCGCATCTTTCAAGAGCAAAACTTCATCATCCAGGCTTTCTCCGATCTTCCCCACTATGTATACCTGCAAATGGCGCAGCAATTCACGCGGAGCGTTCAAAAAAGTCGGAGAGTCATGGTTTCCCGCTGTTATTACTACATGCCGGCAAGAAGATTCGGCCACGCGGCAGAGAAAGCGATAATACAACTCCTGGGCCCGGTTGCTGGGAGTAGTGGTATCGAAAATGTCCCCTGCCACCAGCAGGATATCGATACTTTCTTTTTCCAACAATTCCCCCAGCCAGTCCAGAAACTCTGCCGATTCTTCATATCTTTTGCGTCCTCGCAGGGAACAACCCAAATGCCAGTCCGAAGTATGAATTATCTTCATGGCCTTCTCCTTTCAGCTAGATGAATCCCCTTATCTCCCTTGCAGGTATTCCACTGCCTGAGCGTATTGCTGGTCATAGCGATTTATTAACTCCTGCCGCTTCCGGTTCATGGCCTCCTGGGTAGTGAAATCCAAGATGCCGGAAGGGTAAAGCCGCTGTTCTTGCTGAAATTTCTTAATAGCGTTAAAAGTCTTAATATCCAGAGTCATATCCGGTTTATCCAGATCATAGCCACTGGCGAAAAGAATTTTTTCCGCGTTGTAAACCTCCAGGGAACTGCTGTCCAGTCCAGGTTTGCCACCTTTTTCCAGCGGCATCAGGTTGCTTATTTCCAAACCATTAATCGGCGTGGGATCTGAAACCTTAATGTTCGGGAGCAGCCCCTGCCCGTCAATATACTTTCCCGATGGGGTGGTATAAATGCCGGTGGTAATCTTGGCCCATCCCATTATTTCACGGTCAGTGGCTTGAATGCCGTGACGAATCAACATTTCATTGCTATCCAGGCTGGAATCGGGATACAAACGGGCATATTTTTGATAGGCTTCGGGGCTAAGCAGGGGAACAACTGCCTGTACCCTGGCTTTGCCATAGGTTTTGTTTCCCAAGAGCACCCCGGCCTGGGAATCCTGTATGGCACCGGCTACTATTTCCGAGGCGCTGGCTGTCATGCCATTAACCAGCACCACCAGCTTGTACGGGGGAGATGGCAGCTCCGAAGTGTAAACCTTATCCTTCATGCCCGCTGCCTTGAACTTAATGGTGGTGATGGGGCCGGCGGGAACAAAGTGGCGAGCCACGGCCAAGGCCTGGGTTACCTCACCGCCGGTATTGTCCCGCAGATCCAGCACCAGTCTGCTTATTCCATCCTTTTCCGCTGCCTCCAAGGCGGCCTCCAAGAATTCAGCGGTATTGGAATTGAAGCTGTCAATAGCTATGTAGCCTATTCCGCCCCGGTTTTCATAGCGGACGGGATTTAATTTGATGTCTTCCCTTTTTACTTTAAACTCCATTACATTTTTAATGCCGCTTCTGACTATCCCCAGATTAACTAAACTATCTTTTTGGCCCCTGATCAATGTACTGACCTGCTCTACGGAATAGCCCATTACATCTTTTTTATCGACCGTAACTATCCGGTCTCCCGACAATAAACCAGCGCTTTCCGCCGGCGAAGAGGGAAAAACCCGGGTGATAACAATATAGTTGTCTACCTTGGATAGGGCTACCCCGATGCCTTCATAATTACCTTCCACCGATTCCAGCATCGCCTGGGCTTCTTCACGAGTAAAAAAATCACTGTAGTCATCCAGACCCTGGAACATGCCCTTGAGTGCCCCCTGCGTAATTTGCTCCTCATTGACCTCAAAATAATAGCGGTCTTTGATAAAACGCATCATTTCCTGCAGATAGCTGTTATCGACGGCATCAGCAGCGTTTGCCGGGATTGCTGAACCCAACGGAGTAAGCAAGAGCATGAACAGGCTCAGGATTATTAGGACAGCCGAATTCCGGTTTTTCATCAAAATCCCCCTCACAGAATGTTTACAAAACCTTTATTAGAACCCCCCATTGGGAATCTATTCCGTCATTACCTCTACCCCGGTTTCGCTTACCCTCACGGTATGCTCCCACTGGGCAGACAGCGAATTGTCAGCCGTCACCGTAGTCCATCCATCATCCAGTTTCCGGCAGCGATAAGTCCCCACATTGACCATAGGCTCTACCGTAAAAGTCATATTGGGAACCAGCAGCATGCCGCTTTCCCGAGGGCCATAATGTGCTACAAAGGGATCTTCGTGGAATGCCAATCCCACCCCATGCCCGCCAAAATCACGCACCACGGAAAAACCATGTTTATTGGCATACTGTTCTATGGCAAAAGCAATATCCCCAATGCGATTGAAGGGTTTGACCTGCTCAATTCCTAGATAGAGGCACTCCCGGGCTATCTTTACCAGTTTTTGGGCTTCAGCAGAGACTTCGCCTATCATGAACATCCGTGAGGCATCCCCATAATAGCCGTCTAATATGGAGGTAATATCTACATTTACGATATCACCCTCCTTAAGTTTTCTCTCACTGGGAATACCGTGACATATAACTTCATTAATGGAGGTACAAACACTGGCGGGAAAACCCTGATAGTTAAGGGTTGCCGGATAGGCGCCGGCCGCGGTAAGCGCATCATTAACCCAGCGGTCAATTTCTGCCGTGCTGATTCCCGCTTCAATTCTTTCTTCCACCAGGTTTAGGATGCTTTTGGTCAACTGGCAGCTCCGGCGAATACCTTCAATCTGTGCTTCCGTTTTAATTAGCTTTCGATCCGGAACCAGAATACCCCTTCTCTTGAAATCCTCCAGGTAAAGGTCTTGCTCCATGTGGCACTTCTTATATTTCTTTCCACTCCCGCACCAGCAGGAATCATTACGCGATAAAGCGATAATCCATCCCTCCCTTTTCAAGTATCAACCAGAATAATTATAGCATAAGCTCTTACTCCTCTCCTATCTGGCTTATATATCAGGAAGAACCGTCCCTGTGATATACCTGTGATATATTATCCTTGCAGCAAAAAAGAAGGAAATACGCATAGAATTAAGAATATATTATAAAAAGTAAAAACGGAGAGGATGACGAACTTGAAGAAAAACCTGTCTTTAACCCTGTGTTTGCTGGCCCTGTTCTTGTTAACCGCAGTAATAGCCGGTTGTGGACCCGCAAAAGAAAGCAGCGCCCCGGCTGATAAAGAGGCGTCAGCCCCCAGCAGCGACAAATCGAGTGGCAGCGAACCAGTATTAAAGGATTTACTGGGCAAAGGAAAAGCCGTAAATGAAATGTCCTTTGATTGCGAAACCCAGGTAGGGGAGCAGAAGATGCTGGTGAAAACCTGGATTAAAGGGAAGAAAGTACGCAGCGAAATGGAGAGCCCGGAAGCTGGCGGCAAGATTATTAATATAATCGATAGCGCAGCAGGCGTAGTCTATGTTTACCAACCGGAACAAAAGGTGGCTACCAAGATGGACATATCCCTGGCCCAACAGGATGGTTCCAGTTCCCCACAAGAAGACCTGGAGGCTATGAACCCGGATAAGATGAAATATCTTGGTAAAGATACCATTGACGGGAAGAAGTGCCTGGTTTACGAAATTACCGAGGACAATATTGGAAGCAGCAAAGTTTGGTTGTGGGAAGAAAACGGCATACCTCTCCGTATGGAAGCTACTGCTGACGGCGAAAAAATGGTGATAGAATACCGCAACATTAAAGTGGGGGGAATTCCCGATTCCATGTTTGAACTGCCTAAGGGAACCCAGATCATGGAGTTCAATATGCCCACTATGCCCACGCCATAAAGAATCAGCAGTTTCCGTTATGTTGTAGCACGATTAAAAAGCCAGGAGGAAAACGCCCGCCTGGCTTTTGTTTTTTTATTCAAATCATAAAAAAGGGCAAATCCGATTAAACTCTAGAGTAATCCAAGAATTTCTTTAGTTGGCTTGATACTGTCATCTTCTACCATATCATATGGCGCTCGGCCTCGCTTTTTAGATAATCGCGGAAATTAGGATGAGCAATATTGACCAGTTCTTTTACCCTCTCCCTTATAGAGCGCCCCCGCAAACAAGCTACCCCGAACTCGGTGATAACATAATCCACATCCACCCGTGAGGTGGTTACCACCGTACCGGGGTCGAAAAAAGGTACAATACGGGAAACTTTATCGTCCCGGGCCGTAGAGTAAAAGGCCAGAATGGATTTCCCACCGGGGGATTCCTGCGCACCGGTAACGAATTCCTTATGCCCGCCGGTACCGCTGTAGAGACGAGAACCTACCGATTCGGCACAACATTGCCCGGTCAAGTCGATCTCCAGCATGGAGTTGATGGATACCATTTTATGATTGCGGCCGATAATGGCCGGGTCGTTTACCACGCTTCCCCGGTGAAACTCCACCGCCATGTTTTCATCCAGAAAGTCATACAGCCTCCGGCTGCCCAGCCCAACATCGGTAATAAACTTATCTTTCCACAGGGTCTTTTTTCGGTTGCTGATGGCTCCGGCCTCATAAAGATCCAGAATGCAATCACTAAACATCTCCGAATGCACCCCCAGATCCTTTTTATTTCTTAAGCTGTACGCTACCGCCCCGGGAATACTGCCAAACCCGATCTGAATGGTGGAACCGTCTTCAATCAAATCCGCCGCATAAGCCCCGATCAGGTGATCCTTTTCCGTAAGCACCGGCGGATCCATGGTAGGGATTTCCCTTTCGCTTTCCACGATATAATCGATTTGCGAAATATGCACATGTGTATCGCCAAAGGTTCGGGGCAAATGGGGGTTTACCTCCATTATCACCACATCAGCCTGCTCAACAAAGTCTTTTTCCAAAACGGTAGAAAGAGAAAGAGAGAGGTAACCGTGCTTATCCATGGGGGAGGCACAACCAAAAAAAACATTGGGCCGGCGATGAAACGTACGCTTACTGCTGAATTGATGCAGTTGCAGCGGAACATAGGATACATTCCCCTGGGGGTGGGCCTGGCGGGGAGCCTTGCTGTAAAACCAGCTGTTCAAGAGAAATTTCCCTGCCAGTTCTGGGTTCATAAAGAATTCATATTCACCCATCATCATAGCATTGACTACTGAAACATTCTCCACTTTGTCTTTAATATGATGCAGATTACTCAAGAGGGTAACCGGCTCACAAGCAGCCAGGCTGCAGACAATCTCCTGCTTGCTTCTAACCGCTTCCAGCGCTTCCAGCACCGGAACCAGCTTGCGCTGATAGAGTTCCTTGTAATTCATACAACACCTCATATTTTACGAGTTTTATGCTTCAATCATTGGTAACAGTATTATAAACCAGGGCTATCCTATTGACAATTTGCTTGTTACTCTACTGTATCATCGATGATTGTACCATAGCTTGGCCATCGAACAAAGAGTAAATTTGCCATACTAGAAGATTCTTCTTTCCCGGTAAACAAAACACCTGGCCGGAGCCAGGCGTCTTTTATAATTAAGGAGGGGATAATGTCTTTTTTATATTAACACAAGTCATTGTCATTTTTTGTAATATCAGGACAGGCTGCTAAATTAATTTTACTTTCCACACAATCATTTAAGCGGGTGGCCCTAAACCCCGGGGGTATCCCAGCGCCGCACCAGGCCCTGGGTCAGGCGATCGATTACAATGGCCAGAACCACAATAGCCCAACCCGCCTCAAAACCTCCCCCGACATCAATGCGGTTGGTGCAGATCAAGACCACTTCTCCCAGTCCCCCGGCGCCAATCATACTGGCTATTACCACCATGGCCAGTGCCATCATAGTCGTCTGGTTGATTCCCGCCAGGATAGAGGGCATAGCCAGAGGAATACGCACTTCTTTCATTAACTGCCAGGAAGTAGCCCCGAAGGCCAATGCCGCCTCCTGCACCGAAGATGAAACCTGGCGAATCCCCAGGTTGGTAAGACGAACCACCGGGGGCAGCGCATATATTACGGTCGCCACTACGCCCGGCACCTTGCCCAGGCCAAAGAGCATCAAGGCCGGTATAAGGTAAACAAAACTGGGCATAGTCTGCATGGCATCAAGTATAGGTGTAACCAAGGTATTGCAGCGGTCCGAAACCGCCATAGCGATGCCCAGGGGAATTCCCAGAAGCAAAGAAATGATAACCGAAACAATTACAATGCCCAGAGTTTCCATGGCAATTCCCCAGAATCCGAAAATTCCTACCGTGAAAAGCAAAAGACCCGGCATAATGGTCTTCACCACTTCGTGGGTCTGCCTCCAGGCAATCACTGTTACCGCGATAATCCAAAGCCACCATGGAATAGCCACAAGTATATGCTCTATCTGCAACAACATCCCCAGCACCATGTTGCTGAAAGCAGTGAAAAAGGGCTCCCAGGCCACCGTAATCCACTTGACAAAATCGCTGATATACGGTGCTACATGAAATTCAATATCTGATGGAAACAAAAATATCACCTCCCGGCGCGGGCACTGGCATGGGCTTCGATGCTCCGCACCCGGCTCACCCGGCCCTTATCCAGTAATTGGGCAATTCTCTGTTCGTCTTGAACAAAACGCTGTACATATTCATCAGCCGGGTTCATTACTATCTCCTGAGGCCGGCCTACCTGAACGAAAACCCCCGCGCCCATTACCGCCATGCGATCACCTAAACGCAAGGCTTCACCTAAATCGTGGGTTACGAAAATAATGGTCTTTTGCCACTCCTTCTGCAGCTTGATCAGTTCATCCTGCATTTCCCGGCGAATCAGAGGGTCCAGCCCACTAAAGGGTTCATCCATCAGCAACAGGTCCGTATCCTGAACCAGGGCCCGGGCTATGCCCACCCGCTGCTGCATACCGCCGGAAAGCTGGTGCGGGTATTTTTTCTCCCAGCCAGCCAGGCCCACTTGCCGCAGCGCTTCCTGAGCCCGGGATTCCCGCAGCTCACGTGCCAGGCCTCTTAACTTGAGCCCAAAGGCTACATTTTCCAATACATTGCGATGGGGCAACAAACCATAATGCTGAAAAACCATGGCCGCTTCACCCCGGCGAAAGGCAGTAAGCTCCTCCGCATCCATGGAAGTGACTTCTTTTCCTTTTACCCGGATAACCCCAGTGCTGGGCTCAATCAAGCGGGTGAGACAGCGAATCAAGGTTGATTTTCCACTACCGGAAAGTCCCATAATAACGAAGACCTCACCTCGTTTAACCTTAAACGAGACATCACGAACCGCAATTACCGCTCCAGCAGCTTCAGCCTTTTCTATGGCCACAGGATCAGACAAATCCAAGGCTTTCTCCGTTTTATGATAAACTTTCCAAAGTCGCTCAACTTCAAGCAGGTTAAAATCCTGCATCCCCATCTACTTCACCTCTTCCAAAGCCTGGTCCAGCTTGGCAGCTACATCGGCTGGAACCCAACCGTGCCATTCATCCTTGTACTTCTGCAAGAAATAGACGGCAGCCGCTTTTTCATTATTATTATGGTCGCTCATATAAGCCAGAAAATCATTATTTTGTTCCAGGCTGGTTTCATAGTTCTGCAAAAATTCCACCACTTCCGGAGCTCTTTTCTCCAGTTCGCTGTTAATTCCTATTAAGACCTGAGCGGACGGATAGGAGCAAGCCCGGTTGCTTTCATCCTGCCAAACGGCATCATCAAAATCCGGCTCTTCCAAGCGGGTCATTTTCAGCTTGCCCATTACCCAGGTCGGTTCCCAGTAATAGCCGAACCAGGGCTCGCCCTTTTCATAAGCGGAAACCATGGAAGCTACCAGAGCGGGATCCGAGCCGGTAACAAAATTATTATAATTCTTATCCAAACCATAGCTCTTGATTTTCACCCCGTTTATGCTGGTACAATTCCAGCCCGGAGGGCTGTTGTGAAAGCGCCCCTTGCTCGGAACTTCCGGGTCCTTGAACAGTTCCCAGTAACGAGGCAGATCGCTGATTTTCTTAAGATCGGGTGCAGTCGCTTCTAAACCTCGCTCCGCATCTCCCTCTATCATGTAAGTCGGTACATACCATCCCTGCGGGGCGTCCGGGAAATTAGGACCCAGATTCTTCACCTTGCCTGAAGCCAGGGCCTCTTTCCAGGCTTCCTCGATATTGTCGGCCCAAACCTCCATATAAATATCGATATTTCCCTTTACCATACCTTGAAGAGCAGGCAGGGTTTCCGCAAACAGGTATTCCGGCTCGGGATAGCCATAACCGTGCTGCAGAATATAACCTACTATCCGGTTATGTACTTTGATGCTGTCCCAGCTAACATCGACCAGAACCAGCCTGGGCTTGTCGCTTCCTTCCTGGGTTCCGCTATCTCCCCCGGTCTTGGACCCACATCCCATTAAAAAGGAAAAGCAAAATAATAGCAGAAACGCCAGAAGCAAGCACCTGCTGCGTGAGCGGCGCAATAAGATTTGTAATTGTTGCATAGAAAAAACTCCTTACCGGCAGGCAAGAAAAACGGATAAATTTGTGGGGCCAGGAATACAAAGCTAGGAGAGAGCAAAAAACTCCCTCCGCCAAATGCGGAACCTGGATTATGCTGGATTACACTTATCTAAACTATGTTTAAGAGATAAAAACCTGCAACACCCGTGTCGCCTACGAGGTTAGCTGACGGGCTCGGGCTCGGGTCAGCCCTATCCCCTTCCTGGCCATATTACTCCAGGAACCGGAAACTCGCCCCAAAAATGGTTTCCCCGCGTTTCTCTACCAGAAACTTCGGCCTGCCTATTAATTTATTTTATATTAATAGCTTAAGTAAGTTATTTTTTTAGGTCAAGCTGCAAATTCCAGCATATTGCCAGGTTTAGAAGTGAAAACCAGTAAAACCGGGCGATTGGGTCTTATATAGATAGAAATCCATACCAAGATGATTCTAAAAATGGATTGAAAGAATAATCAAACAGTTATTATTTATTTAACTCTACGCAGGTGGGCAGTCTCAAGTTGTAACACATCGACCTTTGCTTCAATGCGGCCTAATGCCATAATAATACGTTCGTTAATGTCGTTCTGTACTTCCCGGGCATCGAATAAAGCCCTGACCTTTTCGGTCAGCTCGTTTTCCATGCGTACCTGGCTGGCGTCAACTTTATCGACCTTAGTTTCCAGATTATCCAAACGAGTATTAACCTGTGTTATAGATTCCTGTATGGTGGTTTGGTTTTTTAGTAATAATTCAAGTATCTCCCTATCCGTGATCCCTTTCCCCTCCCTTTTTCTTTAAGGCTTCTATTATCGTTATAGCCGTCTCTATATCATCCTTGGTAGCCTTGCGTCCCACATGGAATAAAGCCTTTCCAACAGGGAGTCAGAGTTTTTATAATCTTCTTCCATTTAATTAATTATACCACAATCTCCCTATTGATAAGGGATTGTAAAGACCGTTCGTTATCGAAATATAAAGTGGAAAATAAAAATCGCGTTTGATTCCGTATAAGGCTTCCTCCAATTTTTCATCAGATAAATCGGGTTTTATTTGAGATACTTTATTCGACATATGCTTTAATAAGTGCCTATATCAAGAAAATAAACCAAACAGGGTGCTGACTACGAATTATTTCTATTTCTATATAATATTCACCAGAAGAGCTCTCACCCGCTGCTTTACGAACTTCAATAGCATGTAATGAATTTACGATTGCTTCGAAAAGTGGAATAAGCGGCCTGTTTTTAGGTAAAGTAAAATCCTTACCCTGCCTTCCAGATTAATCGAATACATCTTCCTCGCCTATTCCTCCTCCATCCTGTATTATGAGTTTATCATAGTACAGGATGCTAATTATTATTTTTCTATATTCCTTGCGTTAATACCTCTTCTTTACTCTACTCAGGAAAGGTGGAGCCCCGGCCTTTAGCCAGAGCTCTATTTGACGAATATTTTTCCAGATGTTATCATACAATTAATAAAGGAGTTGCCGCTTTTGCTACGGCGGCTAGTCCTAAATCGTTCTAGACCGCCTTATTCAGGCGGTCTTGTTATTTTCTGAGCATTATGCACAGGGAAACAACTCCCAAGATTACTAAGCAGAATTGGAACAATTCGCCATATGTAATCATTCACCCCCCTCGCGGGAAAGTGACCAACCGCCAAACGGCAACTCCATGTACTATACCCTACAAAACTCTCGGGAAATAATACTATAATTCAAATGCTTAAGTTTTAGTATTGCTCTTCGCCATTTACTGCAACCTGCATCGCGTGCATAGAGCCGGTTTGACCGACCACGTTGTCTATTCCTTTTACATTTGCATAACTGTTGCCGCTTAAAGTCCCCCATACTTCTACCGCATCCCCAACTTTGGCCTCAAAGTGATCATGCTGGGCATTACGTAACCATGTTCATTCTTGACAAGCCAGACGCTGGGGCCACCTATGTTTTCGATTGTATCAAGCTTAACGATTCCACCTTTTTAAACCTGCATTCTCGACTACTCATAACGAGGTTTCAGTATAAACACAGTAAAATCGGGTGTTATAAAACCTCGCCAACCTTTCAAAGCCATCGTTACGAGAAAAACGCATAACGAGTGAACTTTCAGGTACTAATGAGGAAGGAAATGTCCATCTTGATACTTCGCCATGCTATTACCTCCACTCAGGTGTTATTTCAGCGCTCGGCGGGGAGTGGAGCGGCACCCCCGCCTGGTGACGGCTCGGCCTGCCGTGGCTGAAAAGATAAAGCGCCCTGCTGCCTGGCCGGGCAGCAAGCGCCTGTTAACAATTTGCTGTATGCAATTGTCCTATTTTAAATAATAACACGGATTCAAGAATAAAGTGGTCCGCAAGTGGGCACAAAGTGGCCCTTTTCTGGGCACAAAGTGGCCTTAGTGATGAATTGTATGTTGTATGTAGTAGGATTAAGATAGGAAGGGTTTAGGAGAGAAAAAAAATCCAGAACACTATGTGACCTAAAATGTGACCTTTTGCCAAATATAGGAATTAAAGAAGGTCACGCAAAAGCCCTCCTAACTTGGAGGGCTGCTTGTTTTCAACTGGTGAGCCATCCAGGACTCGAACCTGGGACACCCTGATTAAAAGTCAGGTGCTCTACCTCCTGAGCTAATGGCCCTTGATAATATTATGGCTGGGGTGGCTGGATTCGAACCAACGAATGACGGAGTCAAAGTCCGTTGCCTTACCGCTTGGCTACACCCCAACGGTACTGAGTATAACTAAGATACTACCGGGCTGTCAAGGGTAAAATGGGGTGGATGATGGGACTTGAACCCACGGCCCCCAGAGCCACAATCTGGTGCTCTAGCCGACTGAGCTACATCCACCATGTAAAGGCCGGACAAATTAAGTGGCGTCCCCGGAGGGATTCGAACCCCCGGCCCACGGCTTAGAAGGCCGTTGCTCTGTCCAGCTGAGCTACGGGGACATAAAAATGGAGCGGGTAGAGGGAATCGAACCCTCGCAACCAGCTTGGAAGGCTGGGGCTCTACCACTGAGCTACACCCGCCCGCAAAGAGTATTATAACTTTTTTGTCAGGCTATTTCAAGTGAGAAATTAGCCTTACGATATCCAATAATAATACGAAATATGCATCCTGGCAAGTAAATAATGACATCAAATCTCATTTTTCTATATAAACCTGTACCCAGTACCGGAAAGCCAAGCAGGCGTAAAGTTGTATAAATAGATATTCAAGCGAGGAATATAGGAGTATATTAGCTTTATACGAGTATCAAAGAGGTGAAAGAAATGGAATGGCAGATATGGTTTGCGGGAATTCTTTTTTTAATTATTTATACGGTAATAATATCCGAAAAGATTCACCGCACCATAATAGCGCTCTGGGGAGCGGCCCTGCTTATTATACTGGGAATTCTAACCCAACAGGAAGCCATTAATTATATCGATTTTAATACTATCGGCCTGCTCTTTGGCATGATGGTTATCGTAGGGATAACCCGTAAGAGCGGTATTTTTGAATATGTAGCGATTAAGGCGGCTCATTCAACCGGCGGCGATCCGGTCAAGATAATGATTACCCTGAGCATCGTTACAGCTGTGGCTTCCGCTTTCCTTGATAATGTCACCACCGTTTTGTTAGTAGTTCCGGTCACGATATCTATCTGTTCAGTCCTGGAGGTCAATCCGATACCTGTTTTCGTAGCCGAAATATTTTCCTCCAATATCGGAGGAACAGCCACCCTCATCGGCGATCCCCCCAACATAATGATAGGAAGTGCAGCCGGCCTGGGGTTTATGGATTTTATTAAGAATTTAACCCCGGTTATTATTGTAATATTTATTGTAACAATATTGCTTTTAAAACTTATCTTTAAAAAGGATTTGCAGAGCAGTAAGAAAAACATGACCAAATTAATGGCTATGAACCCTGATGATGCTATTAAGGATCAGGTTTTACTAAAAAAATCACTTCTCGTAATAGCTGTTGTAATAATTGGTTTTGTTACTCACCAGTATCTGGGTCTGGAATCTGCAACGATAGCTATTACCGGAGCCACCTTACTTATGTTGATTAACCGTCAGGATCCGCAAGAGGCTTTATTAACAGTTGAATGGGCCACTTTATTTTTCTTTGTAGGACTTTTTATCCTGGTGGGTGGCCTGGAGAAGGTCGGGATTATCGAAGGAATGGCCCGGGAAACGATAAAAATAACTCGGGGAGATGTTACCCTGTCAAGCATTTTTATTCTCTGGTTTTCAGCTATTGCCTCGGCTTTTATTGACAATATTCCTTTTGTGGCTACTTTTATACCTTTGATTAAGGAAATGGGACAGATCGGGCATATGAATATAATGCCACTATGGTGGGCATTGTCACTGGGTGCCTGTCTGGGTGGCAACGGCACTATTATAGGTGCCTCGGCCAATGTTATTGTATCGGGTATAGCCGCACAGGAAGGTTATCCCATGACTTTTATTTATTATATGAAAATCGCCTTCCCCTTAATGTTGGTTTCTATATTAATCTCTATGGTATATCTGCTGATTTTCTTTGTTTAAGATTTTTAGAAGTCTTGAGCGTGAGAACAACAGTACTTTTTTATTAACCAATCATTATTTTACCCCTGGCATATTGTATTTTGGGTTGTTCTGGCTTATAAGCCAGCGCAAAACCCAGGGTGAGCGGACCAACCCGGCCCAGAAACATGGTAAAAATGATCAGTATTTTGCCAAATCCGCTCAAAGAAGCGGTTATACCCAGCGAGAGTCCTACCGTACCTAAAGCTGAAGCCACCTCAAAGGCAATTTTAATCAGTGACCCAGGATTGGTCAGAGCAAGCAGATAGGTAATTATCACCAGCACAAATGCGGCCAGAACAACAACAGTAATGGCTTGATAAATATCATTACTTTCAATTCTTCGTTCAAAAATTTCGCTTTCCCTTTTCCCTTTTAACTGGCTGAGCACTGTTGCCCCGATAAGTGCCAGGGTGGTTGTTTTAACCCCACCACCGGTGGACCCCGGTGAAGCTCCAATAAACATTAAAACAATCATTAGCAGTTGGCTGGAAAGCAACAGGGAATTCAAATCAACCGTATTAAAGCCGGCCGTTCTTGGACTTACGCTCTGGAAATAAGCCGCCAGGAATTTTGTTCCCAGGGACATATCTTTGAGAGCATGATGGTACTCACTTAAAAATAAGAGTACCATACCTGACAGGATTAAAAAAATCGTAGTGTATAAAACAACTCTACTATGTAATGATAGCTTCCCCAGCTTACGAATATGAAAAATCTCGTAGCAAACATAAAAACCTAGTCCACCGATAATAATCAGGCTGCTTATTACCAGGTTTACTGTTATATCAGAAGTAAATGCGGTTAAGTTTTTGAAATTGCCAAAGAGATCAAAACCGGCATTATTAAAGGCCGAAATAGAGTGAAACAGTCCAAACCAAAGCGCTTTCTTTAATCCCATCAAGGGTGTCCAATGGATCGCTAGAATAACTGCCCCTACTGCTTCTACCCCGAAAGAAAAACCCAGCAGATACTTGAAAATTTTCACGATACCGCCAAGTGCAGATACATTAATCGACTTCTGCATCAGCAGGCGTTCGCGCAGGAAGATTTTGCGGCCTAATAGGAGCGCAAATAAACCGGCAAAGGACATAACCCCCAAACCACCGATCTGAATCAGCAGCATAATAATAGTTTGCCCTAAACAAGTCCAGTGTGTGCCGGTATCGACTACCACCAAACCGGTTACACATACTGCTGAAGTTGAAGTGAAAAGAGCATCAAGATAAGAGGTGGGCACTTGAGATGAGCAAGGCAGGCTGAGCAGTAGACTACCCAGTATAATTACACATAGGAAACTTACGCTTAGAAGTTGAGGGGCTGTTAAATTATGATTATTCATTATCAAAACCTCAAAGATATTTAATCTAGCTTGCTTATTGCTTCCAAATCGGCATTATTGCCCAAAACTACCAGAATATCGCCTGGTAATACTTTCTCGTCCGGGCTGGGTGCTACAATAATATCTTCCCCGCGCCTAATAGCCAGTATAGAAATCCGCATTTTTTTGCGCAGGTCGAGTTCAGTCAGGTTTTTGTTAATAAAAATGTGGGGAGTAAACAATTCAATAATGCTGTAAGTAGAAGACAGATTGATTTGCTCCAGAAAATTATGAGAAACCAGGGAACGAGCCAGTTTTATTGCCATATCTCTTTCCGGATAGATTACATGATCTACCCCGATTTTTTCCAACACTTTTCCATGCAAAGCATTTTGAGCTTTGGCCACGATTGTTCTAACCCCCATTTCTTTAAGGATAATTGAAGTTAGGATGTTAGACTGTATATTATCACCAATGGCTACGATAACTACATCGAAATTTCTAATCCCAATGGCTTTCAAAGTATTTTCGTCCATGGAATCAGCCTGTATTGCATGGGTGACTATTCCTACCGCTTCATTGATGCGATTCTCGTCAACATCAATTGCCAGTACTTCATAACCCAGACGGGTTAATTCCTTGATGAGGCTTTCACCAAATCTGCCAATACCGATAACCGCAAATTGCTTGTTCTTCACTTCCAACCCTTCTTTATCTCAGAATAAGCTGACCTGATGACAATAAAGATTTGCTTTCCTTAATCTTAAGCAATTGTTTTTGTGAGTATACAGCTATGTTAGTAAATGCCGCCCAGTTGCCAAAACCTTAAGTCAGGAAAACTAATCGCGTTATTATCATAAACCTGAAAATATACGAGGTCAATAAAAGTCAGAAAGGTATTAGAAAATATTACATCTTCCGATGAGAAGTATAAACCCGGCACCGTCAACTTCCATTTCCACCTTATCTCCAGCATTAAGATTATTGAATTGAATCTCACCACCGCTGGAAGAATAAAGCTGCACCGATTTATCCACTTCATAGTCTTTATTCTTTTTGCGGTTATATTGTTATATTTATCCAAAATAGTTAGCTTTTCCACTTCAGCCTTGACTTTTTTCAGGCCCGGCCGGGAGCTAAGCCATTATTTCCAACGGTATTTCATCATCTATTTCCCCGGGGTTGGAATCCAACGCTTCATAATTGTGATATAATGGAATAAATAGTATGAAAAAGGAGGGGCGGGTGAAAGGCTGATATAAAGGATTTGCAGCTATTACAGAACGGTAATTTTTATTACCACTCCGGCACCGTCAACTTCCATTTCCACCTTATCTCCAGCATTAAGATTATTGAATTGAATCTCACCGCCGCTGGAAGAATAAAGCTGCACCGATTTATCCACTTCATAGTCTTTGTTCTTTTTTACGGTTAACTTGTAATAATCGCCCAGGATAGTAAGCTTTTCTACCTCAGCCTTGACTTTTTTCAGGCCCGGCCGGGAGCTAAGCATTATTTCCAACGGTATTTCATCATCTATTTCCCCGGGGTTGGGATCCAGATAAGTAACCTTTATAGCATCACCTCTTGAAACCCTACCTATAACCCGGCCGTCTTTATCCACCATCCGGGCGCGATCCCAGTAATTAAACCATTCCGGCTTACCGCTTTTGGAGCTGGAGCCCTTTTTCGCCAGGGTTAGCCTGCGCCCGCTTAAATCTTTAATAGTACCGGAAATCGTTTTGGTTTCTAAAACCGTTACTTTTTGCACCTGCCCCTCTGCCAGCTGGACAGTGACGTAAGTACCCGGCTTCAAAGAAGTAAAATCTTTAACCCTGGCTTTACCCTCACTATCAATAAGCGCACCCCAGGACAAGGGAAGCCGTCTTTCCTCGCAATTCAAATCGCTTAGTACCAGTATGCTGTCTAAACCTATTAAGACTGATTTGACGGTGCCTGTTATCTTATCTTCCGCAGCAATAAATTTCCTTTTTTCGATTATAGAGATGCAAGCGGCCTGCTTTTTCTGGTTCAACAAAACCTCCACCCGGTAGTCTAAAGTATCACGCAACTGGCATTCTCCTACTCCAGCAAAACACTGCAGGCCGGGATCGAGCTTTACTTTTTTCACTCCGGAAAGAGAGCGCAGTTCTATCTCGCCTTTATTCTTATCCACAATGATTTTCTCTACCCAGCCTTCCAGTATCCTGGAAGCATCTGTCTTAACCCAGTTCTGTTCTATTAAACTGCTCAAAAGGGCCGCGGCCTCACTGCGTTTTAAACCGCGCTCAGGCCTAAAAGTGCCATCTTCGTAACCTTTCATAATACCGGCCTGGGATAAAGCTATTATATATGGAATATATTCGGAGGAAGTGCTATCCAGATCGGAAAAGGCATTCTGTCCGGAAGAGACAGAATCCGGAAGCGGCAATTGCAGAAGACGACAAAGCAAGGAAACTACCTGAAGCCGAGTAGCCGGGCGATCAGCCTGAAAGGAAGACAGCCATTTATCATCTAGCAATTCATTTTCCACCGCTGTATCCATATAGTTTTGTCCCCAGGGCACTTCCGGAGATTTGAGCGGCCGGGGAGCTTCCTTTTTGCTCTTTTTGGCGGTAGTTTTTCCATTGCCCAGACCTACGGCCCGCATAAATAAAACCAGGGCTTCCATTTGGCTGATTTCCTTTTCCGGCTGGAAGCTGTTGTCAGGATAACCTTTAATGAAATCAAGCGTAGCTGCCCGGGTAACTACCGGTTTGGACCAATGCCACTCCACATCACTAAAAGCCATAACTGAACTCACTGGTTGAATCACCAGAAATAAAACCAGCAAGTTTGCCACAATTATTCTTTCCCACTTTGGCTTTTGCTTAAAAATAATCATATTTATAACCATTCCTTTCGCTAACGCTCAGGCACAAAACGTGATGAAAGAATTTCTTTCAGATTTATGATCATTCCTTTATCAAGGCACAAAACATCATGGAAGAGTATCTTTCAGACTTCACCTCTTTATTTTTTTTGTATCTGCTGTACAAGCAGCGCTTATAAAAGTTTGGTGATACGATTACCGGCGAAAAGTGATTTATAAAGATGCTTGAAAAGTAAATGTATATATGAAATAACCATAACTCCCCACTTTTCTTGTTAACTTTCCTTAAAATTGTCCTTGATTTTATAAAGACTTCCTTTAGCGGTATGAATATAAATGAAGTTATCCGGCCCTATTAGAGGGGCTCTCTCCACCGCCCCATCCAGCTGGCGAAACCAGGCCATACGCCCTGATGGCTTAACCGCAAACAGGTAGCCCTCGCTGCTGCCTCCATAAATATAACCCTTCGGGCTTACGGTCGGGGTGGATACCAGCTTGAGCAGCGGGGTCTCCCAAAGGACTTTGCCCTTTTCCGTATCAAGAGCATAAAGCTTATTGCCACCTGTAAAGTACAGGGTTTTGGAATTACCCAGTACCGGTGCTGTTATCTGATTAGCCGCTGAGAAAGAGTTGCTCCAGAGGGGGGAATTACCACTGCTATTATTAAAACAATAAACCTTGCTCTGGTTCAGTTTTCCTCCCTTGCTGCCCTGCGCTGCTTTCTTAAAATTGACGCTGGCATAGAGTTTTCCTTCATTATCTGTTAAAAGAAAAGCGGAACTAATATCCCCTAGCCAGTATTTCCACAGGTATTCCCCTTTGGCATTTATGGCCGCCAGTTTGTATTTGCCCGCCTTGTCCCCAAAAACAACATAAAAAGCCTGCTCATCAGCGGTACAGGCCAAAAATGTTCTAGGATTAATTAACTTGCTAGTTTTACCGTCTGAAGATTCCCAGGGTGAAAGCATCCAAACATAGTGTCCCACCGTATCTACCGCATAAAGAGCATCAGGTAAGGGCAAATATAATATGTTTCCCGGACCACGGGCCAATAAGGGTGTTTTCTGTGCTTTCCCCTCGCCATAGACGGTAAAATCCCAACCCAGAACTCCGTTCAATTTGCCCTCTTGCAGCACGGAGCCGCTGGCAAAAAAAACGGCCCCGGCTTCGGTCAGAATCGGACTTCCCAGCGAACCCTTCCCTTTGCCCTGCATCTCCCATATCAGCTTCCCTTCGGGATTAACGCAATTTAATTTATTGTTAGACGGAAAAAGCAGGTTGCCATTGGGGGCAAAGATGATATCAGAACTTAATTTACCCAATCCAGACAGCTTCCACAACAACTGGCCCGGCTGCTCAGCTTCTTTAGCCGCCGGAAATTGTTCCAGCTTGCTGGCTGCTTCACTGCTTGATGGGAAAGCCAGCAACAGGAACAAAACCATGAATAATGCAATTTTCATCCTATTAGAAAATCCCCTTATCAACTCTTTATTCCCCCCCCTAAAAGCAATTACCCGCGGGTCATTAATGTAGTCAACCTCACGGAAGCAGAAGTTTTCATTATGATCAACATATTCCCAAAGCTCCCGGTTGCCCGCAGCAAAACAACCCAGAGCTTTACCTGGATAAAAATTCTTCCGGGAGTTGTTTATTACCCCCAGTTTCATAAGTTGCATCATCGAATTAGATATTACTTCGCTATGAAGCCCCAAATCCTTTTTTTCTTTTAATAAATATCCTACGGCATTCGCCAGGCCCCCCAGTCCCAGTTGAAGCCGTCAGGTATCATATCCGCTACATAAGCAGCTATCTGTCTTTCATTTTCACTTATTGGAATATCATTTATTTCTTCCATCTCAAAAGAGTTTTCAATTATATAATCGACTTCAGATACATGAAGCTTGAAATCATCACCACATAACCAGTGGCGTATTAGGATTAACCTCAACAATTACTGTTTTAGCATTTTCAATACTTCGCCGATAACATAGACCAGCATAACAGGAACGGTTCATATAACCGTTTTCGTCCGGCGGAGTCACCGCATGAGCCGCAACATTAGGTCCTCTGTTATCCAGCCACGCAGGCAGCTTGTGCAAGTGAATAGGAACATAAGTCGCCAGTCCCATTTGAATGCATTTTCTTTCCATAAGCCCAACAAAAGAAGTTTCTATATGAATATGTTCTTTGAATTGAGGCTGCATGAATTCATAATTACAAAGAGAAAAGCCCTGGAGAAGAGTTATATTGAATAATTCCCGGGCTCGCTTGCTTAGCGCTGTCGCAAAACCTTTGGGAATGGATGTCCCTCCCGCCATAGTGATTATGTCATTGTTTTTTATCAAGTCAGCAGCATCTTCCGCTGAGCAAAGCTTTTGCCGGTAGTCTTCCCGCCAGGAACCAGCATGAGATAATTTCTTTACAACTATCACATTGATCCCCCCCGTTTCTTGTTGCCAAAAATATTACTATTGTTGTAGAAATTCAACTCTGATTCCACTGCAAAAAGTCATTTTTCAAAATTAGAACTCTAGTATAATGGTGAGGTTTTGAGCACCATATGTAGCGGTGGGTATAACCCAGAAACAGGGTTTTTGCAGTGGAATCAACTCTCAATAAACAGTATACACCATTATGGGGAAAAAGGAGTTAATAGGGGTATCAATATGCTCCCGAATGACAGTTGAAATAATCCATACAGGAAGGTATAATATTTCTTGTACCGAAAATGCGGATGTGGCGGAATTGGCAGACGCACCAGACTTAGGATCTGGCGAGTAACATCGTGGAGGTTCGAGTCCTCTCATCCGCACCATAAGAAAAATAGAGGGTTTTAAACCCTCTTTATCTTTGTCTCTTTACTGCTATTAAGATTTTACTGTCTATTAAACATGCTCCGCAACTAAACCGCGACCAATAAAAATATTTCTCAGAGCCGATTTTGCACCAATTTCATGGCTTTAAGACTTAGTATCAGTATTAATATACCAAATAAGCAACCCGCCATAACATCGCTAAGATAGTGAACATTAAGATAAATCCTACTCAATCCTATCAACAATACCAGAATATATAGAGCTACCGCTCCCAACCAGGCCTGTTTGTTACCCCTACCTCCGTACTTCAACAGTAAAGCGGCCAGGAATCCGTAAAAAGCAAGTGACAACATGGCATGACCGCTGGGAAAACTATATCCTCTCGCCATCGTCAAAGCTTGTCCCGCCGGTCGACCGCACTTGAACAAGTGCTTCAACCCTTCCATGATTCCCCAGGCAGAAAATAATGTGACATTTAAAAATATGGTCTCCAGCTTTTTTCCCCTAAACCACAAGTAGCTGCTGGTCAGAGCAGACAAAATGACGAATACCCACGGAGATCCCAAATAAGTAATAATGATCATGATTTTTAGCAGACAGGGGCTGTTTATTGTCTGCACATAATCCTGTACCCGCAAATCCAGATTAGAGAAAAAATAAAAAAGTCTGCTAAAAGCACTATAGTTTCCTGACAAACACATCTTCCCCTTTATTTTTCCCCTTCTGATCCACTAATGAAATAAATGCAAATACCTTAAAGGCTAACCAGCATAAATCCTTAAGTTAGACCTAGTTCATACAGGCCAGAATTCTTTAAATATATTTCGCTACAAAAAAAAGAAGCTTCCGCCACAGTGATATGCTCCCCTTTATATAGCCAGGCGATAAAAGCTTTAGTTGTTAGGTTTTGGGACTGGACAAACCTGACCGGTTCACAGAGTATTGGACCAAGGTTAGGAAATTATTAGTTCGAGGGTTTGATAATATCATTTTAGCACATTAAATTCTTTCACCTGGTCGTCTTTCACATCGATATAAAGATTGCCACTCCCATCCATGGATGCCAGCAATACCTGGCCCACATCTTCTATGTTTTGCTTTTTTAATTCCTCCCTTAGCCAGATTTCGTCACGGTTTACTAGCTTGAGATGCTGGTATAATATCTTGCCATCAATTATCAAATTTGCACATAATCCCTGGCGGGTTGCGGAAAGATTCAAGTCAGATACTGTGACTGGTTGCTTTTCGGGTTTGAGCTGCACACTGATCTGCCCGCTGGTTTCTAGAATAGCAAAATTCAGGTCGGCTATATTAAAAACTCCCTTTAGCCTTAGCTCTTCGAGTAAATCGTTAACATGGTACTTCTCTTTCTTGAGGTTATCCTCAAGTATTTTCCCATTTTGGACCAGGAGGGTAGGTACTCCATCCAACCTCCGCCTGGCCCGGATATCAGCCAGGGCTATTTTGGCAACTACAAGGGGAATCAGGCCCCAAATTAAGAGGCTGATAATGCCATGTGAATAAGTGATTGTTTTATCAACTGATAAAGCAGCTGCTATAGATCCAATTGTTATTCCTACAATAAAATCAAAAAAGTTCAGCTGGGATATCAGCTTTTTCCCAATCACAAGGGTAACTAGAAATAAGATGCCAACCGCAATTAAATTCCTAAATATAATATCAATATTATCAAGCATTATATTCAACCATACACCCCATTGACTGGTCTGATTTTCCTTTAGCTTTACCTGATATCCCGGCATCTATCCTTACAGCGCTGCAACGAGGCGGGGGATTAGAACCCGCCGCCTGTTTTGTTAATAGGAATCCGACCGCTTAGCGGGGACATATTTCACCTCGTTATAGTTTTTCCTGGCAAAACAGCTGCCGACAATTTGCCTGTTTAAACCCCTATTACCCTATCCCTAGAAGCAAGCCGCCCCGGTAGACCAGGAAACATACCACCCAGGCCAGGACTATGGTATAACCTACGGTAAAGAGAGGCCACTTCCAGCCATTGGTTTCTCGTTTCATCACGGCCACAACCGCCAGACAGGGGACATAAATCAGGGTAAACAGCATTAATACATAAGCCACCAGCGGTGAATAACCTGATTGTTCCCGGGCCCGCTGGGCAAAACTTTTCACCACCGGTTCTTCCTCTTCCGCCAGGCCCTCCTCGTCCTCAATGCTATAGAGAGTTCCCAGGGTGCTTACAACTATTTCTTTGGCGCCCAACCCAGCCACCAGAGCCACGCCTGTTTTCCAGTCAAAACCCAGAGGTCTGAGCACCGGTTCAATGACCTTCCCCATGCGGCCAGCATAGCTGTTCTCCACCTGTTCCACCGCACTCTCGAATTCATATCCCTCCTTGTCCACGGTAGGAAAGGTAAATAAACCCCACATAACAATGGATAAGGCCAGGATAATCGTTCCGGCTTTCTTCAGGTAGAGCCAGGCCCTTTCCCACATGTGAATAAGGACGCTTTTCAGAGTAGGAAGACGATATATGGGCAATTCCATAACAAAAGGCTCGCTCTCCCCCGGCAAGAGCCAGGTGCGAAATACCCGGGCCATGATAATAGCCAGAACAATACCAATAATATACAGGGAAAAGAGAATGTTGCCCGCTATCTGGGGAGCAAAAAAGGCGCCGATAAGCAGGGTATAAACCGGCAAACGAGCCCCACAGCTCATTAAAGGCGTAACCAGCATGGTAACCAGGCGATCACGAGGATTTTCCAGGGTGCGGCTGGCCATCAGAGCCGGTACCGTACAACCAAAACCAATCAGCATGGGTACAAAGGATTTGCCATGCAGCCCCGCCTGGTGCATAACTTTATCCATGACAAAGGCGGCGCGGGCCATATAGCCGGTGCTCTCCAAAAAGGCAATGCCCAAAAAGAGCAATAGAATATTGGGCAGGAAGACGATTACTCCACCCACACCGGCGATAATTCCATCCACCAGTAAAGAACGGAGCAGGCCTTCGGCCATTACTTCATTAAGCCAGCCCCCCAGAGCTGTGAAGCCAGCTTCTATCCATTCCATCGGGGGGGTTCCCAGGGTGAAAGTAAGCTGGAACAAGAGCCACATCATCCCCAAAAACAAGGGTATGCCCAGGGCACGATTTAAGAGAACATTATCTATTTTTTCGGTCAGCGATTGCTTGCTTATGACAGTGATCTGAGAGGCCTCGCGGCATACCCCGCGAATAAACGCATAACGGTCTTCCACCAGAGCCATCTCTGGATCATCGCCCGTCTTGTCGGTGATCCGCTGGCGGCTCTGCTCTATTTGTTTCAGTAAAACCTTGCCTTCAGAATTATTTTCCAGTTTCTTCGTTAATTCGCGGTCTCTTTCCAGCAGTTTTATTATTGTCCAGCGTAAAGGATAATTTAAAATACCATCGAGATTACCGGCAGCGGCGGCAGCCTCAGAAGAGGGGGAACCGCTCTGCCTGCCTGCAAACGGCAATTCCAGCAGGCTGTTGATTTCTTCTTCAATCTCCGGGCGGTAGCGCAACATTCTCTCCGATGGTTTATCCTCACCGGCAAAAGTGTTCACCACCGCGTCCAGTATTGTTACCGTACCTTCATTCTTGGTACCCACCGCTCTTACTACGGTCATGCCTAAAAGCTGCGACATCAGTTCGTAATTGATGGTTATCCCGTTCTTCTCCGCTACATCAGCCATATTAAGAACCAGTACTATAGGCACTTCCAACTCTTTCAACTGAGTGTTTAAGTAAAGACTGCGCTCCAGGTTGGAAGCATCAGCAATGTTAACCACCAAATCAGGCTTATCATTTACAATAACATTCCTCGCCACCACTTCATCGGGAGAATATGCGGAGAGCCCGTAGGTTCCTGGCAAATCTATAACTTCAATCTCAAAACCTCGATGTTTTAGCCATCCTTCTTTTTTTTCCACGGTTACTCCGGGGTAGTTCCCCACATGCTGGCGGGCTCCGGTCAAATTATTGAAAATCGTGGTTTTACCCGAGTTGGGGTTTCCCGCCAGAGCTATTACTATTCTTTTTTCATCCATCACTGCTCCTCCTCAGCATTTTCTTCCAGAACAATGGTATCAGCTTCCTCCTTGCGCAAAGACAGGAAAAATCCCGGGTTGCTGACCTCCACCGGATCGCCCAGAGGGGCGTAGCGCTCCATAGTAAGTTCCACTCCTGGAACCAGACCCATCTCGATTATTCGGCGCCTGACGCTGCCATTGCCGCTAACCGCCTTGATACGGGCCTTTTCTCCCGGAGCCAGGTCTTTAAGAGTTTTACTCATCATCCTCACCTCCAAAATTATCATCTTGCCGGGACGTTAAAATAGTTCTAATCCCTGTCCGCTTTCCTGACCGGTATCATTCCTTTTTATGTGAACAGCATGAATTGGAACAGCTCATGCAAGAATTAGCATCTGCCGGCTTCTCCGGCGATGAACTCCTTATTACTTGCCTGATTCTGTTCATGATGATAAGCGCTGCCAGTATAAATGCTGCGACCAGAAAAATAATTTCCATTGGTATCTCCCCCCTTGTGCATATTTAAGTTAGTATCAACTAACTAAACTCGCAAAAAATATATGATAACGATTATCATATTCATAGTAAGTATTTCCCTTGTTTTTGTCAAGGGCTAATTTTGACTCTAGTGCAAAAAACCTTTTTGTTGCATAAGGGTTGCATAAATATACAAAGCGAGCGTTGGCGAAGCATGGATGCAGCACCCTTCACCCCGTCGGGTACTCCTGATGCTCCACCCTTCGGGTGTCATTATTAAGGTTGCACCGGCGAAGATAAGAATAGTGGCTTTTTCGCTTAGGAGCATTATAATGTATTCAAGTTTACAAATTCGGCAAGGCAGGTTTTAAAAATGAATTTACCAACTGAAATTCAAATATTAAAACTGGTAATAACCAAACTTGAAGAACTGAATATACCCTATATGCTTTCCGGTTCACTTGCCGGCAGCTTTTATGCACAACCTCGCATGACCAGAGATATTGATATTGTAATTGAACTTGCTGCTGAGCAAATTGCTAAGATTACAGAAATATTTTCCGGGGATTTCTATATTGATGAGGATGATGTAAACGAGGCGGTGCGATTGCAGAGCATGTTTAACATCATTCATTATCAAGCCGTAGTGAAAATTGATTTCATCATCCGCAAGGACTCTCTTTACCGGAAGCTTGAATTTGAGAGACGCATCAGGAAAATTATTGCTGGTTTTGCATTATGGGTAGTAAGCCCCGAGGATTTGATCATTTCTAAGATATTTTGGGCCAGAGACAGCAAATCTGAACTACAGCTAAATGATGTGAGCAGTATAATGAAATACCAGGCCAAAAAACTGGATTGGGAATATATTGAGTATTGGGTTAAGGAACTCGGCTTAGGACAATTATGGGAGGAAATTAAATAATGAACGATACTAGCTCAACGGTAGAAAACAAGTTATTCGAGATGATGCAGCAGAAGACTGAGAGCGAAAGATTTTTCATGGCTGCCTCTATGTTTGATATGGCGAGGTTGGTGAGCAAAGCTGCGATTCTAGAAGATAAACCGGATATTTCTCCTGATGAAGCCAGAGTTGAGTTATTTCGTTACTGGTATTGGGAAGACTTCGATACTGATGATCGAGAAAATATTTTGCAAGCAATCCGTCTTATTAACAGTCCTTACGATTAAAAATCCTATCTTAACCCCCCATCATACTGTTCCCAAGCTATGAGTCTGCCGGAACCATTCCGGCACCCGCATGATATGCCTATTTGCCTCCATCCCTATCATAAAAGGAGCAATCCCGGCTGCAGCAGCATCGATAGCGCCTCCGGGAGCGGGTACCCCGGAGCAACACCTGCGGCTTGTCTTGCGGCTCAAGGGGTACCGCGCATGGCTCTATTGACCACAGCCTGGGACAACGCTATTATAGACAGTGATAATTGTTATCAATGCTATCCTAGGTAAAAGACTACTGGAGGGACGATTATGCATAAATACCGGCAAAAAACCTTTATCCGCAGCACTTTACTGCTTATGTTCTCATTTTTCTTTACTGTTTCCATCCTGGCCGGACCGGCTCATGGACAACTTCATCCCGAGTTTGATGAGGAGCAATACCAGGAAAGATATGAAAAAGCGCTGGTTCTGGAAATAAAGGATAAAAGTGTGAAAGAAATTGAGGCCCTGCAAGGAAATATAGTGGAACAGGAAGTCAAGGTTCGTATGCTGGATGGTGCCGATAAAGGCAAGATCCTTACCGCCATAAATACTCTTTCCGGAAGTGCGGGTTTTGATATGCATCTGTCACCTGGAGACAAGGTGGTAATATACATAGCGGAATTTACCCCGGCAGATGGGGGTGAAGCAGTAAAGACCATTTATGTTTCCGACCGGGTACGAAGCCCGGCGCTGCTATGGATTGTCGGCGTTTTTGCCGGTTTGCTTCTGCTGATTGGCCGCTGGCAAGGAGCCAAGGCTCTGTTCGGATTAGGAATAACCATCCTGGGAATTTACAAGGTGCTGCTTCCGGGATTGATAGCGGGGAAATCGCCCCTACCGCTCACAGTCATAGTTTTAATAGTGGTTACATTGATTACCATGATATGTATTGCCGGCTTTTCTCGCAAAGCCCTGGCGGCTACCCTGGGTACTCTGGGCGGTTTGATTGTGGCTGGATGGCTGGCTTATATCTTCGGTGACCTGGCTCAACTCAGCGGGTTGGCCACGGAAGAGGAACGCATGCTGGTCTATGTAGAGAACCTTAATCTTGATATGCGCGGTCTGCTCTTTTCGGGAATTCTTATCGGTGCGGTCGGGGCCATTATGGATGTTACCATGTCGGTGGCTTCGGCCATAAGCGAGATCAAGCGGGCCAATCCCGAGATGAATACGGCTGAACTGGTAGCCGCAGGGATGAATGTTGGTCGAGATATTATGGGAACCATGGCCAACACTCTTATCCTGGCCTATACCGGAGGAGCGATGCCCTTTATGCTGCTGTTCATGGTTTATGAGATGGAACCCCTGCGCATAGTGAACTGGGAATTAATTGTAACCGAAATTATTCGGGCTCTGGTAGGCAGCATCGCTTTGATCATATCAGTTCCTATTACTGCTGTTATTGCCGGCTGGTTGACCGCAACCCGCAAGGTTTAAGCTTTGGTAAATTCTTGCTTGCCTCATCTTTATAATTCTCCAGTTTTTTCTTACCATATATATCAAAACCAACATAAGGAGCCAACAAAAAGAACGTCCCTGTGTTGGCCCCTATTATTCCAGTCGATTAAACAACCGCTCAGCTTTGGCTTCCAGTTCATTTATCCTGGCATACACTTTTTGCAATTGGAGTCTTTGCTGTTCAATAAAGCACTCTTCAACCCCAGATTTTTCGTATTCTTCAATAGTTTTTAATATTATCGGAATGTTAAAACTTTTTAGGTCAGCTATTTTCTTGTTGGTGTCTTTTAAGGCTTCAACTATATTTTCATTTGACAATATGCAATCCCCCTTAATAATATCTTGCCAGTCTGAACAGCAATCTATATATTATTCTTTCATCAGTATAATGTCGTTTTGCAGGACTCCGCATCTTTCCATGAGAAGATTGCATTTGCACAAAAAGATATAGTATAGATTAACTCGTCCCGTTCCATACAGCGATTCGAAGTTGCCCTGCCCCTTGGCAATAACTAGATCGGCATTATCGAATGCCAAATTGAAGCTAGCAGAACAGTACTCCCGTACTGTCCCCGGGATATCAGTGCCATTATTGATAATGTGAGCATAGGCATTCATGCCTATGAAATAAGCATCCTCCTCGGTAACATCGTTCAAGACAGGTGCTCCCCGGGTGGCGAAATCTACTTCCAAATCGGGATACTCTGCCTTGATGGTTCTGATAAACATCTTGTCAAAAACTATCTCTCCAGCGTTGTCACCCAGATAGAGAAGTTTCCGGGCCGCTTGCAATTTAGATCTTAATGAAGTAAACACCTCATGGTTGAACTCTTTTTCCAAGGTCTGGTTTAATACTTTTATCACTTCGGCTCTTGATAAATCATGACCAGGGCCAAAATCAATTATGTTTCCCGCTGCAGCCAATTTTAAGGCTGTTCCCAACTGATCCTCCGCTGATCTGATTACAGCCAAAAATTCTTTTTCCAGCTTAAGCATCTCGGAATTGTAGTAAAGTTTAACATCTCGATAGGGATCTGGATTTTGCAGGACATCTTTTAAGACCTGCTGCATTTTATGAGCTATATAAGGAGTACTGGCAGTATCGTCGCTGGCGCCAATTTCCAGCATGATTTTTTTCACCAAAATACGTTGCGCTTTTTCATTATCTAGATGAATTTTGACTAATCTTACCGCCTGATTGACTAAACAAGGCAAACATTCCACACTTAACTCCATTTAGACCTCCGCTAGCAAAAAATATAAGGCAGATACTATCTACGACGGCCTCCTTCTCCTTCTGATGTCTGACGACCGATGACCAATAACCCCTTATTCCTCACTTTTCTTACTATCAGTTTTCATTTTAATGTCCGCATTCATCATGATATTGGTGCTCATGGCAAACCGATCCGGTCGATTTAAGCATACCCTGCAAATATTGCTCTACCGCAGCCTTGGCATCACCTCTGGCACCGGCAATTACTTCAATACCTTTTTCATTAAAGATATCAATGGCGCCGCTCCCTATACCTCCGGAGATGATCACCTTGACTCCCTTGTCGTTCAGAAAAATGGGCAGAAATCCCGGCTTATGCCCAGGATTAGCTATGGTCTCGCTCTTAATAATTTGGTTTTTCTCGGTATCAAAAATCATGAAGCTCTCACAATGTCCGAAGTGTTCCGTAACCATACCGTTTTCATTGGCTACTGCAATTTTCAGCATTTCCTTTTCCTCTGTTTTTTCTAATATTTCGGCAATTCCATTAAGCCATACACCATCATAAAACTCTATCATGCCTTTATCGCAGGCTTCCGATATTTTCGGGTCAATCGGCAGTCTGGCCAGCAACTTCAGCTTATGTTTTTCGGCAACTTCTTCAATATGGCTTTCACCAAATATCCAATAATCTTTATTATTATCAGGGCATTTGAAATAAGCCATATTTTCAACCAAGCCAATAACTGGTATATTCATTTTTTCCGCCATCTTGACCGCCTTGGAAACGATCATAGAGACCAGTTCTTGTGGTGAGGTTACGATTATTATCCCATCAACAGGCAGGGATTGGAATACTGTGAGGGGCACATCACCGGTTCCTGGTGGCATATCAATAAACATAAAATCAACATCATACCATATTACATCAGTCCAGAATTGCTTAACTGCGCCAGCCAGCAGCGGACCTCTCCAAACCACCGGGTTAGTATCATCTTCCAGTAGCATATTAATTGACATGATATCAATGCCGGTTTTACTTTTGATGGGCAATAAGCCCAGAGCATTGGCAGTTGCTTTCTCTTTGACACCGAAAGCTTTAGGTATGGATGGGCCGGTAATATCCGCATCAAGTACGGCGGTATTATAGCCTTTCCTGTTCATGGTTACCGCTAACATTGAGGTGACTAATGATTTACCAACCCCGCCTTTGCCGCTAACAACACCTATAACCTTTTTGATATTGCTTAACTCATGCGGTTTTTCAGAGAAATCAGTTTTCGGCTCTTTCCTTTCGGTGCAGTCATCACCGCAAATGCTGCAATCTTGATCGCAATTCTCACTCATTTGGTCGGCTCCTTTCTGTTACGTTATATTATTTAAATATTATTTAACTCCCCGCAGATAAATAACCGCCCCTTGGGCATTTGAATTCAGCATCCCCGGTTCATTGTCAAATGGTATCCTGCCAAAATCCTGATGCCTTTTCCAGGTAAAATTCCAGATTCTCACCCTCCAAGCACTTATTCAGCACCACTCCATGGGCTTATCAGATAGCTTGACCAGTTCATAAACCATTTATGATTATGAACCCCAAAACGAGGTAAGCTTTATCGGTCCTTTCAAACTAGTCTTCCTGCTGTATAGCTTCTAAGGGGCACACATCTGCACACAATGCGCATTCTATGCAGATTTCTTTATTGATAACAGCTTTATTCTCTACTAGTGAAATAGCCTCTACCGGGCATGATTCAAGACATAATCCACACCCAATACAAGTGTCGTCTATATACATTTCCACATCTCCTTGTCTTCAAAATGCGGCATTCTTTTTCAATACCTTTATTCTCCATCTGTTGCTGCATCATAACCGGGCTAAGCCTTTAATACTTTCCTCAATAATTATTATCTTCTATTTGCCCCAGCCATGCCTATGCCTGTGGCAACCTTCACTACCACAGAAATCCCCCGAGCCATCACAAAGGCGGTAATCGCCGCCCTCTATCTTTAAGACTTTCCCATTAACCAAGGATTCTGCCACTTTTTTCCTTGCCTCATTGTAAATACCCTGAACCGTTGTTCGGGCTATATTCATCCGGTTGGCACATTCTTCCTGGGTAAATCTTTCTAAGTCAATCAGCCTTATCGTCTCGTATTCATCAATTGTCATATTGACAAAATTCTTGGTGTTGGCCGGAGAATCGAGCGGCCCAAAGCGGCTGTTTCCAGGCAAGCAACAAACCTTTCTCCTTTTCCTTGGTCTGGGCATTAGTTTTTCACCTCATCTCGAGCCAAACGGCAGAGGCCACCCTCTACCGCTTTGGTTTGCTGTTATAGGCTTCCCAACCTTTTGTCAATAGCATCAAGCGTAATTTGCAACTGTTCCTTTTGTGCCTGCAGGACTTCTTTGGAGGCTGTTTGACTATAATTATAGTTATTATACGCTCCGAAGCCAAAGCCTCGCCCAAATCCGAACCCCCGACCTCTTCCAAAACCGAAACCTCGCCCAAAACCTCTACCACATCCGCGTCCAAATTCCGAGCCATAAAAAGGGGCATTAACTCCAGTGCAGGCACCGAGTCCCCTTCCTGTCATTGCACCCATTCCCAAAGGTCCGGTTCCATTTCTTCTTGGCATAAAGATCTTCTCCTTTCTCTGTTTGCTTTCCTAATTGCTAGCCTCTTGCCATAGCCGTGCTATCTCTCTACCTCTGCCAATCCTCGCCTGGATTAAACTCCAATTCCATTCCTCCTCCACTGCCTAAATTGCGAAATCCAGATACATTTTTTTTGGCATATTATCGCCTCTTTTTGGTTAATGACATATGTCACTTTCAATTTATATTATATAACGTTATGGGCATATGTCAATAATTATTTTTGGGCCTTGCGCAACCCCTGCAGTTAGTCATAATAGGAAACCAGCATAATGGCACAATTTTGCCCAAGCACCGTAGCATAGCTGACCGGAGCCAGGCAGCACGCAGACAATTATCCTGGAGTTAGTGTGGAGAAGAAAGAAGGCTGGCTGAAACATGAGGGTGCAAATAGTATCGGTGTAAGCCCTTCACAGTTTGCTGTAATTCTCAATTTGCTTTAAAATTGTGCTATGGCGAAGTAAAAGGAGGAAAACGCTGTGCCAAGAAAACAGGAAGTCTTCTGGAACCGGATTTCTGCTGTTTACGATCGTATCATAAAAAATGATGATACTGCCTATGCGGAGGTAAGTAGCCCGGGGGAATCTCACCCCCAGGCCCTCTCAGAACCGGACGTGAACCTCTCAGCTCATCCGGCTCCCATTATCCAGCCGCAGGACGAATCCCCATTTGCCAATGTGCGAACAACTTC
>NZ_BBQT01000012.1 GCF_001570625.1 Syntrophomonas wolfei subsp. methylbutyratica
GGTTGATGTCCAGGAGTATTATAGATTTTATATCAGAAATTATCCGAGAAATTTTCATAGAAACTATTGGTTTTTCTATGCTTTGACTATTATATTGAGGATAAAATAATTGCTGGGATATGGACAATTATCTGACTTCTGAGATAATTGTCCTACCAGTATTAAAGCCATCGGACTCTGTGCATCCATTTTGAAATTTAGTAAGAAACGAACTTCTTCCAGCATCTCTTTGTCTAAAAGATGGGCTTCATCTACGATAACCACGGGTTGTAGATGATGGATGCCTTGCATAAGTTCAATCTCTTTATGTAATTGACGTTTGGCATCACCCCGATAGAACTTGGCCTCACAACCTAATTGTTCAAGGAGACCTTTGTAAAAATGCCGGGGCGTCAATTTGGAATCGGCTAGGTACATCACCATAAACCGGGATGTATCTAATGCTTCTTTAAGTTTACGTATGGTAGTAGTCTTCCCGGTTCCACAGTCCCCGGTTAACACTGCAAACATCTGGCGCTGAGCGGTATATTCTAAACGTCCCAGGGTTTCTTCCAACATGTGCGATTGATACAACTGATCCGTGGGGATATCCCTGGAAAACGGTGTTCTTTCCAGACCGTAAAAACTCTCAAACATGACTTTCCCCCTCCTTCCTTACCTTCCGGTAGGAGACAGCAGGGATTTGGGTTTCTTTACGTTCCTGGTTCTTCCTGGCAGCTGCATTTAGTAGCCTTGAAGAATCTGCTGGAGCCTTCTGTAAATGCTCGGGTAGTTTAGGCCTGGGAGCACTCCGTTCTCCAATAACCAGTTCTTTAGCTTTAAAAGGTTTATGGCCTTCGTATTCAATAGTCAGTTCGCTGATATCGGCTGGATCATAGATGACATCTACCTTACAGCCAATAAAGGTTAGTCCTACTTCGTATTTTTTCCCCGCAAAACTGATGCAGCCTGCCTTATCTACTTTTCTTTCTTCGCAATGGAGAAAAGCACTGGCTATTGTTTCGGGGTCTAGAAATTTTAATGATTTCCTGTCACTGCGGTAGGCAGTCTGAGGACTAATGTTTCCTTCTAACCCGGAATGGGGCTTGTTCTGATAACACTCCTCCAACCAGACCTCAAATAGCTGGTTTAATTTATCCAGGGTTTGAGGTTTCTCCAGAACCGCTTCAGCCAGGAAGGAATCTACTACCCGGTTAAATCGTTCTGATTTCCCGGTAGCTTCAGGGGAATAGGGCTTGGCAAAGAGTAAGCGAATCCCCATTTTAGCGCAAGCTCTTTTCATCCATTTGGTTCGATACTGGCTACCGTTATCGAAATATACTTTTTCTGGTACCCCGTATTTTAAAATGGCCTGGCGGAAAGCATCTTCGACGATTACCTGATCCAAAGTGGGATAGAACTGACCATGCAAAATATATCTGGTCGCATCATCTACAAAGGTTACCAGGTAAACCTGCTTCTTTTTCCCGTCTTTGCCTATGGGTAGGTATGGACCATATTTTATGTCCGAATGCCAGAGCTGGTTACGGTATTTCTTCTGGTAGCGCCGAGCAGCTGTACCGGTATCGGCATACATGCGCATGTGCCGGGCGCTGTAACCTCGTTCGGCCAGTTTCTCCTGCAGGGTACTGCGCTTGATTTGTCCTGGCTCTACCAACCCTTCCCATTCCAGGATTTGAATAATCTGTGCAATGCTACGGCTCGGTACCTGCCTGCGCAAAAGGATTGCCTGTTCCAGGATGTTAACCGGTATTGCTTCGTCACTTCGTCGCTCTCCCTTACCTTTGGGTTTGAGTCCGCTAAAACCATCCTTCCGGTACTGGGCCAGATATCTGCGCAGGGTACGTTCGGATATGCCGGTCTGTTCACATATCCTGGCTTTAATCTGCCTGGCCTGAGCACTATCCAGCCCTTCGGCCAGGAGTGGGGACAGGATTTGCACTCGCTGCTCGGCAATTTCGTCCGCTTTCTTTTGGTCTCTCATGCTGATTACCTCCTTTTTCAGGTTTCAGCATGAGTGTAAAGCTATACTCTTATGGACAAAAGGCTAAACGGGTATGTATCCATAAATTTAAGTTGGCTATGGGGCGGACAACTCTGGCTAACCATCCCGGAGCATCCCCTACATAATGCCAAATCCTTTGGAGCTTGGACTCAGGAAGATCGGATTTATCTTCTACAGATTCACTGCCATAACGGATTGTAATTGATTCCATGCAACCTTGGAAGTAATCGGCCTTCTCATTGAACCATTTTCTCCACCGATTCAGAGTAGATTCATCGGAGATAACACTAAGCTCTGAATCATTGCTAACCACTGCCTCAATACTTTCACTAACATGAAGTTTGTATGGCACAAGCATATCCGGTAGTTCGTGGTGGATACGGTTACATTCAATGCATCTTAACCTACGAATGATTAAAATTATCTTTTCCCCTGAGGCATTGATACATTTTCTCTGGCGGCTACCTATTACTTTTAATTGTCCACTACAACACGGGCAGGGAAGTTGCTCCAAGCTCCTAACAAAAAACTCCCTTATCGGGGTTTAAATCTAATTCATAATTTGATACAATTACCATACCTTTGGGGGACGCTTCTGGTGCTTTTGTTGCTGCATTAGCACATTTAACAGAGGCGTCTTTTCCTTTCCCTAAGATATGGTCATTATATCTAGCAATTCTCGGTCAGGCAATACCGTCAGCTTTTGGACGGTTTAAGTTGGCTGTAACAACTGATTTGACTTTTATGGTTTCAGTAAGTCCTATGGATACAGAAGGGTACTTTTGGTACACCAAGAAAGTTTCGAAGCAACAATTACAGAACGAAATTGTTGCTTCGGAGTATGTATTAGTTGAAGTCAATGAGAATATTCCAGGCTATAAAAAAATTGGTTGTAAAATTCACATATCCCAGGTAAATTTTGTGGTTCCGAGCCATAACTCACCATTATTAAATACATGTGGATTGGAATATTTGCAATTTATGGATTACCTTAACTTAAAAAGATATAATTATTATCTTCCCTAGCTAGAACCCGTTGACATTAAAAATTTAAATTGCTGATATTTTCAGCTTTTATAAATACCGGATTATACAGCTGCGAAAATTATTAATGGTGATAGCCTGTGTTAGGTATTTATCCAAAGAATGTCGTTTTTTTTCTATTATCCGTAAAATCCAATATATCTAGTATTACAATTGCCAATCAATGAACGATCAAGCAATTGTTAGGATTTATGCCGATATATTTATTTAAACGAAAATGCTCAAATCCAATATTTCGGGGTTAACCTCTTTTTTTCTTTTCTGGCACATATTTTGCAATTACAGATATATTGAATCCAGTAAAAAAAGGGGGTGTGCATTCATATCTTAACCTTGCTAAACTTAGGCAATCTTAACGAGGAGGTAGAAAAGGAATGGCTTTTGGATTTACCTATAATGAAGACCAAATTGCTTTACAAAAAACAGTGAGAAAGTTTGTCGAGAATGAAATTGTCCCGGTAAGGGCTTCATATGACGAATCGGAAGAGTTTCCCTGGCCGGAAGTTAAGAAAATGTTTGAACTGGGACTCAACTGCATGAATGCTCCGGAAAAGTTCAATGGCATGGTTTTTGGCAATGTTGGGTTATGTATGGTAGTTGAAGAATTATGTCGGGGCTGTCTAGGCATTGCTATTTCACCCATTGCGAATATGCTGGCGTCTGAACCTGTGCTATACGGTGGAACCGAAGAACAATGGGATTATTGGTATCCCAGTATATGCGAGGAAGGCAAACTGGCTGCCTATGCAGTCACAGAACCAGGCGCAGGATCAGATGTTGCAGGACTATCAACGACTTGTAAAAAGGACGGAGACTATTATATCTTAAACGGCACGAAAATCTTTATAACCAACGGCAAACATGCCGATAAGCTGACTGTTTTGGCCACGCATGATAAAAGCAAAGGCAATCGGGCGCAGTCCTTCTTCATGGTAGACACTAAGACGGAAGGTGTTTCCTTCGGGAAAAGCGAGCATAAAATGGGCATGCGTTGCTCGGAAACCTCTGAAGTCATATTGGACAACGTTAAGGTGCATAAAAAATACAGGCTGGGCGAAGAAGGAGATGGGTTTAAGCTAGCTATGAAGGCTTTCAATTCTTCCCGCCCGTTCATTGCCTCCGCTTCAACGGGAGTAGCTTCTGCAGCTTTCGAGTTCGCGCGTGATTATGCCAAAGAAAGAAAAGCCTTTGGAAAAAGTATCGCTGATTTTCAGGCTATACAGTTTATGCTGGCGGATATGGCGATGGATATAGAAGCCTCCAAGCTTCTATGGCAAAAAGCCGCCTGGTTGCTTGATGAAAAACTGATGGCTGCTGATCTGTCTGCTATGAGTAAATGCTTTGCGGCTGACGCAGCGAACAGGGTGGTAACCAATGCTGTACAGATATTGGGCGGATATGGGTTCTGTAGAGAATATCCGGTGGAAAAAATGATGCGGGATGCCAAGATCTTGCAGATTTTCGAGGGAACAGCTCAAATACAGCGCGTTATTATCGGCAAAAGCGTGCTGGCATAAGTGATCCATTTGATAAGTGTTTTCTGAAAAGAGAACCTGGGTAAAGGCGGGCAGCAAAATGAACAACTTGTTTGATAAAAGGCCCAGATTAGCTAGAAGCAACAAAGTAGTTTCTCTCTCCGAAGCGATCGATGAAATTAGAAATGGTGACGTTTTAATGATGGGGTCTTTTGTGGATACTCGCCGCCCAATGGCCGCAGCTTACGAAATAGTGAGACAACAAAAGCATAATTTAATCTTGCTGGCCCAATGCTCACTTGCTGAAGACATCATGGTGGGAGCTGGATGTGCAATTGCTTGGCGCGGCTGTTATACAGGAATAGCTACTTTCGGTTTGTCTCCGGCAACCCTACGAAAGACCGAAGCTGGTAAGTTTTTCCCAGATGAAATCGGACATCTTGATATTATTTATGGTGCTCTGGCGGCTATGGTGGGTAGTCCCTTCGTTGCTACCCGGGCCACGCTGGGAAGCGATGTACTTAACGATCAATTGGACAGAAACCGGATTCTTATTGATAAGGCGGGCAACAAAGCTATGATTCCGAAAAAGAAGTTCGAATTGATTGAAGATCCTTTTTATAACCAGGGGTTGGTAAAACTCCTGCCGGCTATGCCTGCCGATGCAGCTATAATTCACACTCAGATGGCTGGGGAAAAAGGAACAGCTAGAATAAGCGGAAGTCTAGCTTTTGATCATTATTTTGTTCACGCAGCGCGAACCGTGATCGTTACTACTGAACAGATAGTCCCGGAAGAATATTTGCGCCGTGATCCCAACCGCAACCAAATTCCCTGTACCGCAGTGGACATGGTAGTAGAAATTCCCTGGGGCGGACATCCCAGTCAGGTGATGGGTTATTACGATACTGACATTCCTTTTATAAGAGATTATGTATTATCGGCCCGTACGGATGAGGGATTTGAACGTTGGGTGGGAGAATGGATTTTGGATGTGAAATCCCGTGACCAGTATTTGGATAAGCTCGGTGCTTCTAGATTGGAGGGATTGCGCGCTGCCGATCCGCAGGGATATCGAAGCAGATCCTGAAATAATTGGGAGATTCCAGGTTGATGAAGGAGGATGGACATGAAAACAAGTAAAGTGGTTAGCCTCAAGGAAGCCATTCAAGAAGTAAGGGATGGAGATGTCATACTTACAGGAGGTATAGTTGAAAATAGAAGACCAGTGGCGGCATCCATGGAGATGGTTCGTCAGAAAAAAAAGAACCTGGTTTTGATCGGAACCTGTTCCTTATCTGACGATATCCTTGTAGGAGGTGGTTGTGTTGAGGCCTATCGCGGGTGCTACACTTCCAATGGCGCATTTGGCATATCCCCCAACATGAAAAGAAGAACCGAAGAAGGGACCATTATTACTGATGAAATAGGACATATCGATTATTGTTTAGGATTAATGGCCGGGCAGGCCGGACTTCCCTTTGTTGCCTCCAAGACCGACATTGGTACTGATGTATTAAATCCCGCTTATGACAACTTATCCAAAACGGCTGAAGTAGCTAGAGATAAAACCATGCTGCCCAACAAAAAATATGTCTTAATGGAAGATCCTTTTTTTGGAATGGGAACGATTCAACTGCTTCCCGCTATAAAACTGGACGTTTGCATTTGTCATGTGCAGATGGCGGGTGAGGAAGGAACTGTAAGAATCGACGGTAGCCTGACTTTTGATCATCTCGGAGCACTTTGTGCCAAAAAAGTAATTATAACCGCAGAACAGATTGTCCCGGAATCCTATATAAGGCAAGACCCCAATCGCAACTGCATCCCCTGCACATCAGTGGATATGGTAGTTGAAGTACCCTGGGGAGCCCATCCCGGGCAGGTCTATAATTGCTATGATATGGATATTCCATTTCTCCAGGAATACGCCAAGATGTGTGCAACGCAGGAAGGTTTTGATAAATGGGCCGCCCAGTGGATCTTTAATCAAAATGGGCACTGGGACTATCTGGATAAGCTGGGAGTCAGCCGCCTCGAAAAACTGCGAGCTTTGCCTCCATATGGCTATGTTCCCAGGAATAAAGGAGGGGTGAAATAATGACTAAGGAATATGCGAAAATCGGAGAATATTCAGCTGTTGAGGCCATGGTCTGTCATTCCGCCAGGTTCTTAGCCAATTTCGACGGGAAAAAAGGTCTTATTGGTACCGGCTTGCCCCTTGTTGCTTCACAATTGGCCAAGAAACTGTACAGTCCCAATATGATTATTTTCATAGAGACCGGGCAGGCGGACGCTAATCCCCAGGAATTGGCAATTTCAATAATGGACAGCCGTTTGACTTACGGCTCTTCATGGCAAATGGGGGATCCGGAAGGCTTATATCCATTAAGCCGTAATGAAATTGATTTTGGATTTATTGGAGGGGCGCAAATCGACAAGTATGGAAATGTAAACTCAACCTTTATTGGTGGGGATTATAATAAGCCTGCAAAAAGATTGGCGGGAACAGCTGGAGCTGTCGATATAGGTGTTTTTGCCAAAACAACGGTAATTCTAATGGCTCACCAGAAGCGCCGTGTGTGTGAGTTTGTAGATTATCTGACCACTCCCGGTTGGATGGTTAAAAAATGGCCTGAAGGTACTCTGGTCAGGCGCGAAGAGTTGGGATTGCAGGGGGGACCGAGCTGTTTTATATCATCTATGGGCATTTGCAAGTTCAACGATGACGACAAGGTTATGTATCTGGATAAATATTTTCCAGGCATCACCCTCGAACAAATAAAGGAAAACACCGGCTTTGACATTGATGTTTCCCGTGCTGATGAAGCGGATCATATTTTAGTGGATGAAATCCGCTTGCTTCGTGAAGAGATCGATCCTTTGAATATTTACAAGATGAGGTAAGGTGAATGATTCCTGATTGTCTCCCCTGACTTTAGAGCTAAACTTAGTAAATATGCAGAGCGGATACTGTTGAAGATTAAAGTTCGACTGAATAGGCTGATTCTATTATCATGTTTTCTCAATAAGTACAAGGTATTTGAAAAAAGAGCTCCCACAAAACTATTTTAATCAAGGAGGTAGTTCGGATGACAAATAAGGAAGTTGTAATGGTAAGTGCCTGCAGGACTCCTATTGCTAGATTTTTGGGAAGTTTAAAAGACGTACAGGCCAAGGAATTGGCCATTACAGTGGGAAAAGAAGCTATAAGGAGAGCTAATGTAGATCCCTCTATGATTGATGAAATAACCATGGGAGAAGTATATCCCCATATGCAGGGTTCACTTCCTGCCCGGCAGGTTGGTTTAGCCTGTGGCCTTACCGTGGAAAGTAGTGCGGTTAATATTAACCAAAACTGCACGTCAGCTATGCGAGCTTTGGAGATCGCCGCCCATAATATTATCCTGGGAAAAACTGAAATTGCGCTGGTAGTAGGTACGGAAAGTATGACCAATGTGCCTTATATGTTGGCCAAAGCCAGGATGGGTTACAGACTGAATGCCGGCATTCTTGAAGATGCCCTAATTCAGGATGCATTATTCTGCGGATTTACCGGCGGACATATGGCCATAACTGCTGAGAATGTTGCGGAAAAGTATGGGATTACCCGTGAAGAATGCGATGAATTGGGTCTAATTAGCCACCAGCGCGCTACAGCGGCCGTTCAAAACGGTACGTTTAAAAGAGAAGTAGTACCGGTAGAAATTAAAGGGAAAAAAGGTAAGGTTACTTATTATGAAAACGACGAACACATGATACCCGACGCCAACCTGGAAGCCATGAGCAAACTGCCGCCCGCTTTTAAAAAGGGCGGAGTTGTTACGGCCGCTAATGCATCTGGCATTAATGACGGTGCCGCCGGTGCTGTTATTATGTCTAAGGAAAAAGCGGAGAAGTTGGGTATTAAACCGCTTATGAAACTTATCAATATTTGCGGAGCGGGAATGGAACCTACGCTTATGGGATTGGGTCCTGCCGTTGCAATACCTAAATGTTTAAAACAAGCTAATATGAAATTTGAGGACGTAGAATACTGGGAGATTAATGAGGCTTTTGCCGCTCAGTGGTTGGGGGTGGGAAGAATGCTCAAGGAAGATTATGGTATGAATCTTTCTTTGGACAAAGTCAACCACAACGGTTCTGGAATAGCCCTTGGCCATCCGGTTGGAGCCACAGGATTACGTATCATCGTGAGCATGTATTATGAAATGGAAAGGCTTGGGCTTACAATAGGTGGCGCTTCGCTTTGCGTAGGCGGCGGCCCTGCCATGTGTTCGTTATGGACCAGAAATATTTAGCATTATATTAATTACTATGCTATAGAGAAGTTGTCGTATATGCAATAAAACGGCAAATGTTTTCGACTGTTTTAACATCCAGATGATAGGAGGAATTTATATGGCAATTAAAAAACTCGGAGTCTTGGGCGCTGGTACCATGGGTGCCGGAATAGCCCAGGTTGGCGCCCAATCTGGTTTGCAGGTTATACTGGTTGACTTGGAGCAGGCGTTTGTTGACAAAGCAATAAAAGGCATGATCAAAAACTGGGATAAGGATTTAAGCAAAGGCAAAATTACCGATCAGGATAAAACCAACTTCCTAAAAAATTTAAAAGTAAGTACTAATAACAATGATTTTAAGGATTGTGATCTGGTAATTGAAGTGATTGTTGAAAATATTGACGTTAAGAAAAAGGTTTTCAGGGAGCTAAACGACATATGTGCGCCGCGTACCGTTATTGCTTCCAATACATCGGGGTTCAGTATAACAGAAATTGCGGCGGCAAGCGGCAGACCCGACAAAGTTGTTGGAATGCACTTTTTTAACCCGGTGCCGGTAATGAAACTTGTAGAGGTGATCCCGGGAGCGGAAACCAGCCAAGAAACAATTGATCTGGCTATGGAAGCATGTAAGACAATTAACAAGAAAGCGATACCAGCTAAGGAATCCCCCGGATTTATCGTAAACCGTATTCTTGTCCCTTATTTGAATGATGCAGCCGTGGCTTACGGGGAAGGCGTTGCTTCGGCTGCGGAGATAGATGAAGCTATGAAGCTCGGAGCCAATATGCCTATAGGACCACTGGCTTTGTGCGATCTAATTGGTATTGACGTGTTATTAATGGTTGTAGATTATTTCTTTAAGGAATTTGGTGATCCTAAATTCCGACCCGCTTTAGCATTCAAACAAAAAGTCAGGGCTGGACATTATGGTGTAAAAAGCGGCAAAGGGTTTTTCGATTATTCCAAATAATTAAATAAAAAGCTCTAGACATGCCGGTATGAATAAACTGCTCTATAACCCCTTCGTGTGTTGAACAATTATTGAACAATTGAAGGGGTTATTTTATTAACATATGACTCATAGGGGTCATGAAGCTCCTAAGCCATTCTTGAGTTGCATCAGATCGTCCATAATTTACGCAATTTGTTTATGGCTGATAGCCTTTATCAATCCGGATAATTTTTTGCTTATTAGATATATAACCGTATTGTTCTAACAATATAACCAAATCATATAGAACCAAAATCCGAAATCTGGGTTTTCTTGTCATTTATGATTTATGGAATGTTCTTTGCGTCTGAACAAAATGTAAGGGAGCGTATTAAAAAATGGGGCATAGCTTTTTACCGAAAAATTGCTTGGAAAAACGGAAACCGCTCCATAGTTAAGAGGAGGAAGAGTAATGAAAGCACCCAAGATTATTACTTTACAGGAAGCCGCCGCTTTAATCAAGAATGGCAATTGCCTAGCATTTAGCGGTTTTACCATCTGGCGACGCCCGGTAGCCATGTGTTATGAACTACTGCGCCAGAGTAAGAAAGACTTGCATTTATTTGAAGTTCAAGGAGGATTTCACAGTGAAGTACTCATAGGCGGGGGAGCGGTTAAATTGTGGGAAGGAAGCTGGATAGGGCAGGAGATTCTTGGCAAAACGGGGGTTAATATGTCCAGAAAGCAAGTTGCGAAAGAAATTCTTGTTGATGATTACAGTCACGGTCATGCGGTGGGACGTATTATGGCGGGTTCCGTTGGTATTCCGTTTTTCCCCACTGCCCTGGCCATGGTACAGATATCTTAAATCCAGCCTATGACGGATTTGCCAATGCTGGTTTGCGTGACGGTTCCCGTCCGAAAATTGCCAAGGAAAAATATAAAACCGTAAAAGATCCCTTCTATGATATGGGCGAGTTGTTGTTAATGCCTTCAATCAACCCTGATTGGGGATTGGTTTATGCGCCCATGGTGGACTGAGGGAACCGTTCGTGTTCTAGTGCAGAGCAGATAACACCACCGTTGCCTATCTTTACACCTTTAAGCTTATTCAGTACGGAAAAATGTTCGATGTGCTCCTTGCCCGGATTGGCGGTTTTTTTAATCTCAACTGGATAAATCATGCCATTTTGTTTAATTAGAATATCAATCTCTTTAGCGTCCTTGTCCCGGTAATAATAGAGAGCCGGCTCTAAAATCCCGGTATTGTAATAACTTTTTAGTATTTCGGAAACTACAAAGGTTTTAAAAAAGGCGCCCGCCATAGCACCTGCCTCCAGTACCTGAGGCGTGTTCCATTTGGTGAGATATGCTGCCAGTCCGGTGTCCAGAAAATAAAGCTTGGGTGTTTTCACCATTCTTTTGGTGATGTTACTATAGTATGGCGGTAGCAAGTATACTATGTTTGATGAAATCAAAATGGACAGCCATCTGTCGGCGGTCGGCACGCTTATACCGGTTTCTCTGCTCACAGCTGATAAGTTAAGCATTTGCCCGGTTCTGGCGGCCATAGCGGTCATGAATTTAATGAATTTAATTTGATCGCCAACCTGGGCCAGTGCTCTTACATCATGCTCGATATAGGTTTTGGCATAGGCAGCATAAAACATCTGCCAATCAAGCTTATCTGCATGCATGGCTGGCATTGTACCCTGGTGGATAATCTCCCATAGTTCCTTGTAATTACTTTGCTGGACGGAAGTTTTCCTTTTCCTAAAAAAACCCTCACCCGGTACAAAAGGCTCATTAAAAGCATCGTTTTTTAATTTCGCGCAGAGATAAGCCTGACAGATTAATAATGCCAATCCGGCCGGCGAGACTTTCGCTAACATTTTTCATCATATTAAATTGCTGCGAACCGGTCAAAAAAAAACTGTCCTTTCTTGCCGCTTTCGTCCACGCTCATTTTAATATAGCTAAACAGGCTGGGTGCATACTGTATCTCATCAAGCATTACCGGTAGCGGTGTCATTTTGAAAAAGCTTCCCGCTTCCTCAATGGCATTTTGCAATAAAATCGGATCATCAAGGGTTAAGTAGGGAATATCGCTGGTCATATGTTTTAGTAATGTAGTCTTGCCTACCTGCCGGGCTCCTGTAATTAAAACTACCGGAAACATTTTTGCAGCTTTATCTGCCGTAGTTTCTGCATGCCGGCTAATATAGGTCATAATAACCTCCGTCTAATTTAATATTTACTATTATTATAGCCAATGATGCCTAAAATATCCATATCTATAATTAACTTGTATTATTTTGGGGGTTTGGCTGACAAGAACAATAATGACGAATTAATAATCAGGCCTATTGCCAAAAAAAGTTATTAGCCATATAATTAACTGCCGAGTATGAGCAAAGCCCAAATAGCCTATTTGCCGGAAATATATCATTTATATCCCTGATTAACTATTGGCCAGGCGGCCGAATTTACCCGAACATTTTATGGGGATCGACCGCTTAGCGGAGGACATATTTCACCTCGTTATAAATTTCCAGGTGAAAGCAAAGTTTATGTTCTATCGTAATAAAGTAATAAAATTAAAAGATTTAAGGGAGAGGGAGGCGTGATATTTTTGTTGAAAAGGATTATTTGTTATGCTATGGTTTTGAGCTTAATAGCCTTGAGTGCCGCGCCGGCTCTGGCCAAACCGGCGCCGGGAGATTTTGCCGATCTGCTGGAGCACTGGGCGCAGAGAAACGTTAGTGCAGTTTGTAATCTGGGGTTGATGAGTGGAATGGGAGAAAATGAGCAGGGAAGCCAGGTTTTTTCTCCTGATGGTCTGGTAAACCGGGCGCAATTGGCGTTGGTGCTGCAGCGCACATTTGAACTGGACTATGGAGAAAAGAGTTTTATAAAACAGCCGCAGGCCGGCGATTATTACTTGGATGTGGACAATGGAGCCTGGTATGCGGAGGCAGTGAAATTCTGCGCCATAAACCAGGTATTTGATTCTGCGGAAAAATTCTATCCTGAACAGGCGGTAACCCGGATAGAAGTGGCCCGGGCGATACATCGCAGTATCAAGGCCAAAGGCTTGAATATTCCCATGATTATGCTGATGCCTTATTACCAGGATATGGAGGGGCTGTCGCAGGAGGACAGCAATGCTCTGGTTTTCGCCAGCAACACCTCTTTGATGAAAGGAGACGGCCAGAACTGGCGGCCTCAGGAGCAGATTACCCGGGCGGAGCTGGCCACAGTGTTAAATAGCTTGCTGCGACTGCTGGCAGTAGATGAGAGCTATGATGGTCAGGAATACCGCCTGGCCCCCGGCCACAGCTTTACCCTGATGCTGGACAGCAATCCCACTACCGGCTATTCCTGGACGGCTTCCTATGATGAAAAGGTTTTAGCCCTGGATGCCAGGCACTACCAGCAGGCGGGAGAAGGAAACATAATGGGGCAGGGGGGCAAGGATACCTGGAGATTTAAAGCCCTGCAAGCTGGAACTACCGAGATTAAGATGGTTTATTCCCGTTCCTGGGAGAGTGTTGAACCCATAAAAACCTTTACCCTGAAAATTGTAATTGCTCCAGGCCAGGCCGAAACGGGAAAAGTAAAGGTAAGCAGCCGGATGCTGAAGGAGAAATCCGATACTATGGATGTTGACCTGGAGATACCGGTGATAAGCGGACTGGAAGCGGTGCTGCAATCCGCCATCAACCAGCGTTTTGAAGGGGACGCTATGGAATTAAAGCAATCCCTGGAGACCGGGCTCAAGGCTTATCTTGCTGAGTGTAAAGCAGAGGGTTACCCCATCCGGTCTTATCAGTTGTTTACTCGCTACCAGCAGTGTCGCCTTAATGATAAGGTATTGAGCCTTTATGTGGATTATTACCAGTATACCGGCGGTGCCCACGGTATAACCGAGCGCCGGGCTTATAATATTGACTTGAAGAGCGGTGAATTGCTGCCCCTGGCGGCGATGTTCAAATCGGGCTATGATTACAAGGCAGTAATAGAGCAGGAAATCAAGCGGCAGATTGCTCTGAACTCGGATGTTTATTTCAAAGGGGACCAGGGTTTTAAAGGTCTCAATCAGGAACAGGGCTACTATCTGGAGGATGAAAACCTGGTGATATATTTCGGCCAGTATGAAATAGCTCCCGGGGTCTCTGGTATTCCCGAGTTTAAAATACCGCTCAAATTATTGAGCATTTAATAAGATTTATTTGGGAAAAGGGGATGATTCCTTAACAGTTGGAAGGAATCGTCCCCATGATTTTTTTTACCAGCACTAAGGGAGAGGACATATGAATACTATGTGTAAATGCAAACTGGGACAAGGGACCTGTCCCCTTGTCCCACAATTTGCTGCTCCCTTGTCCCAGGTTTTCAAAGCGGGAATAAAACAGGGCCATTTAAAATATATATTTCATATAACGAGGTGAACAATGTCCCCCGCTAAGCAGTCGCCTCCTCCGCCTTGTTGCAGCGTTGCGTTGAAACTGCTCCGCAGTTTCTTCCAATGCTTAAATGCCTTGCTGGGAGACGAGCAAGGTTAAAGCTAGTAAAGCCGGGGTGAAATATGATGGTCAGAAGCTTCAAACTGCGAATGCTCCTGGTAATATTCCTGGTTGCTGCCGCCGGTTTGGCCATGCAGTCAGGTGAAAGCAGCCGTAGAATAGCGGAGCCGGTCATTCGTTTTATGCTCAAAGATTACGGGGTGGAGCAGAAAATTGCCAGCTTTATTGACAACCTCAGGGATCAGGGTCGTCTTGATCTAGTTCCAGCCCGCAGCAATTCTACCCTGACTTTGCCCTGTGAGTATATAGCGGTTAAAAAGAACTATGGTTGGCATTGGAATAGCAAGACGCATAAACAGGAGTTCTCACCGGGCATCTACCTGGAAGTAAACCGCAATACTGCAGTGAACCCCATATTGGATGGACGGGTAATAGAAATATCAAGTAATAAGGAAGGACGCCAGGTATTGCTGGAACATAATGAGAATTTTTATTCCTTATATGGTGGATTGGACGAAGTTTTCGTAGAAGAAGGGAAGGAAGTTGCTGCAGACAGTCTTATCGGCAAAACCGGCAAAACCCTCTATTTTGAAATCAGAAACCAGGATGGACCGCAGGATCCCACGCCGCTTTTTGAATAGAAGTGAAGTTTGCTTGCCTTTTGGGTATTCCTATCCGGGTCAATCCCTTGTTTTTGTTGCTGGCTATTCTTTACAGCTGCTTGGGACTGGGGCGGGAAATAATCATTATTTTGGCGGCAGTGTTTTTGCATGAAATAGCTCATACCCTGGTTGCTTTGATGCTGGGAATAAAGGTGGCAGAGATTGAAATCCTGCCCTTTGGGGGTCAGGCTCAGATTGAGGATTTTACTGGTCTGGATCCGAGCAAAGAAATCTGCCTGGCCCTGGCTGGACCGGCGGTAAGTCTGCTCCTGGCGGGCTTATTCTATTTTTTACAGCCTTATCTGAATGTGGATTTGCGATTTTTCGTAAATATAAATCTGCTCTTGGGTTTATTTAATCTTTTGCCAGCTCTCCCCCTGGATGGAGGGAGGGTTTTTCGTGCTCTAATATCACCGCTGCTGGGTTTTAAAAGGTCGACCAAAATTGCGGCCTTTTTGGGCCAGCTCATAGCCCTCCTCCTGTTTGCCTATGGTTTTTATCTAAGCTATACTCGCTTTACCGGGGCCAATTATATAGCGATTGGGGTTTTGCTTTTCTGGGCTGCCCGGCGGGAAGGCAAATTGCTGCTTTATAGTTTTATGCGCTATTTGATAAACAAGAAAGCTGAACTGGCCCGGAAAGGTTTTTTGTCCTGCAACCAGTTGGTGGCTTACACTTATACCCCGGTCAAAGAGATATTGAATGCTGCCGGTCCCAGTTATTATTTGGTAGTGGTAGTGCTGGATGAAAAGCACCATCCCCGAGGAATGATAAGTGAAGTGGAGCTAATTGAATGTTACTTGGAAAAAGGCCCGCGGGTCTCTTTGGAGGATTGTCAGTAGCTATTTTCTTCCCCTCCGACATGGCAAACTCCTGGCATCGTAATCACATTTTTTAAATCCTACACCTACACCCACTTTCCGTTTAAGCATCGTAAGAAACGGCGGAGCGGTTTCAACACAGTTCTGCAACGAGGCGGGGGATTAGAACCCGTCGCTAGTTTTGTTAATAGGCGACCACTTGGCACCCTGCGGGCACCACTGATGTTCGCTTCGCTCACTATTATGGATGCGGGGGACATATTTCACCTCGTAATAGCAAGGTTTTCAGCGGTCTTTGGGTGCGTAAAGATTTTGTTTTATGGTAATATATATAATATGCAAAGTAATATCAATGGAGGAATAGTATTTTTGAAAGACCGGCTTTTTCGCGATATTCTACCCCGAGTAGCGAAACCAGCGCGTTACACGGGCAGTGAACTAAATATGATAAAGAAAGACTGGGAGCAGGCGGGAGTAAAGATGGTTTTTGCTTTTCCCGATGTCTATGAAGTGGGGATGTCCCATGTCGGGGGGAAGATACTTTATGGGCTGGTTAATGAGAAAAGCCGGCATCTTTTGGAAAGGGTTTTCGCCCCCTGGCCGGATATGGAAGCGATAATGCGGGAGGAACAGATACCACTATTTTCGTTGGAGTCTTTTCGTCCCGTGCTGGATTTTGAGGTCTTAGGTTTTTCTTTACAATATGAATTATCCATTACCAATGTTTTAAACATGCTGGATTTGGCCGGAATACCATTATGGTCCAGAGAAAGAGATGAAGCGCATCCCCTGGTTATTGCCGGGGGGCCAGTGGTTTTTAATCCGGAACCCTTTGCCGAATTTTTCGATATCTTTATTATCGGTGATGGGGAAGAGGTTTTACTGGAGTTCCTGGACCAAGTGGAAGCCAGCCGGGGATTGGAGAGATTAGAAAAACTTAAAAGGCTGGCAGCTATCGAAGGTGTCTATGCTCCGGCCCTATATAGCGTAGAATACCGGGAAGACGGGACATTAAAGTCCTTTGCACCCATGTTTCCGGGAGTGCCGGCCCGGGTTCGCAAAAGGGTGGTTAAAGATCTGGATCAGGCTTATTATCCTGATAAGCCATTGGTACCTTATATGGAGATAACCCATGACCGTGCCGTTTTGGAGGTAATGAGGGGCTGCCAGCGGGGATGCCGCTTCTGTCACGCGGGAATAGTCTACCGGCCGGTACGGGAAAGGAGCCTGGAAATACTGGAGAATCAGGCCCGGCGTCAGTTGCAAAATACCGGCTATGAGGAGATATCCCTGGCTTCTTTGAGCAGCCTGGATTATTCGGGAATAGACCCCTTGTTAAAGGCTTTGGTGGGAAACTATGGGGAAAAGGGTATTGGGGTATCTTTACCATCTCTGCGGGTAGATGCCTTTTCCATTGACCTGGCCAATGAAGTGCAGAAGGTCAGGAAAACCACCTTGACCCTGGCTCCGGAAGCTGGAACCCAACGCTTAAGGGATATAATTAATAAGAATGTCAGCGAAGAACAGTTGCTGGAGGCAGTGGAAGCCGCTTTCAAATCCGGCTGGCTTTCGCTTAAATTGTATTTTATGATAGGACTTCCCGGGGAAAGGGAAGAGGACCTGGAGGGAATTATAGAAATACTGCAAAAGGTTAAATACATTGGGGACAAGTATTCCCGCCGCCCGGTGGAGATCCGGGCCAGCCTGGCTTCTTTTGTGCCCAAGGCCCATACTCCGTTTCAATGGCGGCCGCAGAACACTATGGCGGAGCTGGATAGTAAACAGCAGTTTTTGTCACGGAGAAGAAGGAAGCGAATTAAGCTGAGTTTTCATGACAGCCGGACCAGTTATTTGGAAGGGGCCATAGCCCGGGGGGATAGGAGATTAGCGCCAGTGATTTATCTGGCCTGGCAAAAGGGCTGCAAGTTTGACGCCTGGTCCGAATATTTTAATTTTGACTGCTGGCAGGATGCTTTCCGGGAATGTGCTGTGGATCCGGAGTTCTATACCGGGCGGCAGCGCCCCTATGAAGAGGATTTTCCCTGGGATTTCATTGATATTGGGGTAAGCAAAGACTTTTTGCAGGAAGAAGACCAGAAGGCCGAGGAAGGCTTGACTACAGCCGATTGCCGGCAGGAAGGCTGTAGTGATTGTGGAATTTGTCCGGCGATGGAAGTAAGTTTGAATATTAAGGGTGGAAATGTTGATGCGATTGAGAAGCAGATATAGGGTAGGGCCGGAATTAAAATTTCTGGGTAATCTGGATATGATGCACTTGATGGAAAGAAGCCTGCGCCGAGCCGTTATTCCTTACGCTCTTAGCGAGGGCTTTAATCCCCACATCAAGTTGTCCATGGGTACGGTACTGCCGGTGGGCTTGTGGGGGGAGAACGAATATTTTGACCTGGAACTAAGCCAGAGGATGGATACTATAGATTTCAGGCAAAAACTCTCGGCGGCTCTGCCCTCCTGCCTGCAATTAGAGGAATGCCAGGAGATAGCTGACGGCGCTCCCTCCCTGATGAAAATCATAAATGCCGCTTCCTATGTATTTTTGCTCGAACCTCCATTTCCCTCTTTGGATAAATGGAAAGAGGAACTGCTGGCCCGGCCATCTTTAACGGTCAGAAGCCGGGGCAAAAAAAAAGGTCTTGACAAAGAACTGCGTACTGGTATTTATAGAATAGAGGTTGAGCAATCTTTGAACTTTGGCCGGGTAGAGATATGGGTTGCTGTAGGTGAACCAGTAAATGTGCGCTATGACGAACTCGGTGAGTTGTTGCTGCAAACTGGCTTTACGCAAAAAAGTATAGCCGAGGTTTTCCGCAGTGGGAATTATATTCGGGAGGGTTCTTCCTATCTCTCCCCACTGGAAGTGCTGTTAGACAAGCACACTTCACCCTGCGGGCACTCCTGGTGTTCCACCTTGCGTTGTCACTATTAAGGTTGGGGGCATGAGGGTCAATAAATAAAAAAGGTGAGTTGAATTGATAAAAGAAATAATTGCCGAAGTATACCCCTGGGAATCACGGGTGGCGATAGTTGAGGATGGTCGCCTGGCTGAAGTGTTTTGGGCTGACCAAGGTGAGAATGTAGGCAAGATATACAAAGGTAAGATTAAAGATATATTGCCTGGCCTGTCCTGTGTTTTTATTGACATCGGATTGGCGAGGAACGCTTTCTTATACGCTGGAGATGTTGTCAGGGTAGGGAAAAAGAAAGGGCTTAATGTATATGAACTCTTAAAGAGCGGTCAGGACATTATGGTACAAGTGAAAAAGGAAGCTTTTTCCGAAAAAGGAGCTCGGGTAACAGGGGATCTCAGTATTCCCGGGCGCTTGCTGGTTCTTCTACCTTTTCAGAATGAAGTATCTATTTCACGCAAAATCACCGGTGATGAGCGGAGGAAGCACCTGCGTTCCCTGCTGGAGGAAAGCAAGCCGGAAAATGGCGGCATCATTGTGAGAACTGCGTGCCTGGAAGCTGAAGATCAGGAGATAATCCAGGAATTAAACAGGCTGCTCAAGACCTGGGAAGAAATAAAGCAACGATATCAAAACCGGAAAGCTCCCAGTCTCATTTATGAAGATATGGATGTTTTGGAAAGAACCATGCGGGATTATCTGGATGGTAATTTGAGCCGGATAGTGATAAATAACCAGAGACTTAAGGACAAGATTCTGGAATATATCAGCGGTAAGAAGATTTTTAATCGTTTGACGGTTGATTATGAAGAGGGAGCTCTTTTCGAAAAGAACAACCTGGAGAAGGACATTAAAAGATCGCTGCGCCGGAAAATATGGTTAAAAAACGGAGGCTACCTGATTTTTGATCGTACCGAAGCCATGATCGTAATAGATGTAAACAGTGGCAAATTTACCGGCAAAGATAATTTTGAAGAAACGGTTTTCAAGATAAATATGGAAGCAGCCATAGAAATACCGCGGCAGCTCAGGTTGCGCAGCCTGGGGGGCATAATTCTCATTGACTTTATTGATATGAAAGAAAAATCTAACCAGGATGAGTTAGTAAGAGTTTTAAAGACGGAATTGGAAAAGGACAAGGCTAATACTCGTATTATCGGCATAACTGGTTTGGGTTTCCTGGAAATGACCCGCAAGAAATCTCGTTATGGGGTAGTGGAGTTTTTCACTGATGAGTGTAGCAATTGCAGTGGCCGGGGACATATTATTAACCTGCAGGCCCTGGCCAGTGAAGCCAAGAGGAAAATGGCCCATATGGGATACCTGGAGAATAGCCAGATAATATGTAAAGCAGAGCCGCGTCTATTAAAGATATTAAAAGATGACGAAAAAGATATAGGATACATCGAAAGTCGGAGTGGCAAGAGCGTATTGCTATTATCCGACCCGGATTTGGCCCCGGGAGAATACAAAATATTCGCCGGCAGCGAATAGCAGCAATATCTTGACTAGCTTCGCTATTTATGTTAAGTTTTTATCTGGGTTTCATGTTTTTGTAACCGCACAGTTCGGGTTTTTAAAAGGCCCTATCGCCTACCTGCAATTGGCGAGTCTGAGGAATATGGAGGTGTATTGAATTGTATGCAATTATTGAAAGTGGTGGGAAACAGTATAAAGTAGCGGAAGGAAGCGTAATAAAAGTTGAAAAACTGGATATTGCGGCCGGTGAAAAACTTACTCTGGATCAAGTTCTTTTTTTAAATGATGGTAATGGCAATGTAAAGATTGGGAATCCGCTGGTAGCTGGCGTACGGGTGATTGCCGAAGTAATGGAACAGGGAAAACACAAGAAAATTACGGTTTTCAAGTATAAACGCAGAAAGAACTATCGCAAGAAACAGGGGCATCGTCAACCGTATACCAAAATTAAAGTGGAAAAAATAGAGGCTTAATGCTTGCGCTAACCATTAATTACAAGAATAATAAAATAATATCATTCAAAATAGAGGGACATGCGGGATTTGCCCCTGAAGGTGAGGATATATACTGTGCCGGCGTATCAGCGGTAGCCCAGACCGCCTTGCTTGGTCTAATCAAACAGCTGACGGTTGAGCCCAAGTATAAGATGGAAAAAGGCTTCCTGGAATGTGAACTTCCGCCCTCTTTGAATGAAGAAGAGCTGGAAAAGGCCCAGATAATTCTATCTACCATGGAAGCAGGATTGCTTTCCATGCAAGAAGCATATCCCGGCAGAATTAGAGTTAATATCAGGAGGTGTTAAGAATGTTCACTTTTGATTTGCAGTTATTTGCTCACAAAAAAGGTGTTGGTAGTTCCAAAAACGGTAGAGATAGCCAGTCCAAGAGGCTGGGAGTTAAAAGGTATGACGGTCAGATAGTTACTGCCGGTAACATTCTGGTTCGACAGAGAGGCACCAAGATTCATCCTGGTCAGAATGTAATGATTGGTGGAGATGATACCCTTTTTGCGGTAATTGACGGTAGAGTAAAATTTGAGAGAAAAGGTCGGGACAAAAAACAAGTTAGTGTATATCCGCTGGAAACCATGATCATGTAATTCCCCATCTGAACTGATAACAGGACCCCTGGAGTTTTTCAGGGGTTTTTGTTATTATTAGGTAGTTGGGAGGGAAATATTTTTGTTTGTATATATGCAACTTTGACGCTACTGCAAAAACCCCTTTTGTTGCATAAGGGTTGCATAAATATACAAAGCGAGCGTTGGCGAAGCATGGATGCAGCACCCTGCGGGTACTCCTGATGTTCCATCCTGCGGATGTCACTATTAAGGTTGCCTCCCATGGACGGGAGATTAGCGCGGTACCCCTTGAGCCGCGAGACAAGCCGCAGGTGTTGCCCATGCGAAGCGCCCTGTCGGGTACAACTGATGCTCCCTGCGGTCGCTATTAAGGACGCTGGAGCGGTATATTTATACAAGCCAATGAATATTAATAACTTTTTGCAGTAGAATCAACTTCATGCCACAAAAGCTGTCTTTACAGTGGAGTCAATGTTGTATTGAGTTACAGTAAAAAGGAGAGTTATTTTGGAAGCCAAACATAGTATGGAGATATTAAGAAGGGTCAGGCATGATTTTGCCAACCACCTGCAGGTTGTAAGCGGATACCTGGAGCTGGGGAGATGCCAGCAGGTAAAAGAATATATTGCTGAAATAGTTAAGGATATGGCTGAAGAGAAAAAGATATTTGAGGCGGGCCTCTCAGCTAAAGAGGCGCTGTATTTTTTTGAAAAAACATTAACAGCTCGTGAGCTGGGGATAATATTAAGGTACAAGGACTTGGAAGTCAATTCACTGGACCTAGCCAAACTTAACCATAAATTGGATGAGGTATTGAATGAATTATCCGACCAGCTAAAGGGAAGGGAAGAGGAACCAGTGGTCTATCTTTCCGTACATAATAACGAAGAAGAAATAACGATGCTTTTCTCCTGTACTATGCTAGCGCAAAGCCTGGTGAGGATAAGTATCAAGGAGTGAAACCATGTTTGTTGATCAGGCTCGGATATTTGTTAAGGGTGGAGATGGGGGAAACGGGATTGTGGCTTTCCGCCGCGAAAAGTATGTTCCCATGGGTGGTCCGTCTGGTGGTGACGGGGGGCGGGGAGCCAATGTAATATTGATGGCTGATGAAGGACTAAAAACCCTGATGGATTTTAAATATCGCCGGCATTTTAAAGCGGAGCGCGGAGTACACGGACAGGGCAAGAATATGCATGGTGCCTGGGGCCATGACTTACGGGTAAAAGTCCCGGTAGGAACGGTAATAAAAGATGATGAAAGCGGAGAGGTTTTGGCTGATCTGCTGCTTCATGGGCAAGAGGCGGTAGTGGCTCGCGGGGGGAGAGGAGGACGAGGCAATGCTCGTTTTAGTTCGGCCATAAATAAAGCGCCGTCCTTCTCGGAAAATGGTGAACCGGGAGAAGAGAAATGGATTCGCCTGGAATTGAAATTGCTGGCTGATGTAGGATTGGTTGGTTTCCCCAATGCGGGAAAATCTACTTTGATATCGCGAGTTTCGGCGGCCCGGCCCAAAATTGCCGATTATCCTTTTACCACTCTGGTGCCCAACCTGGGGGTGGTCATGACCAGGGAGCGGGATACTTTCGTTCTGGCTGATATTCCTGGTTTAATTGAGGGCGCTCATCAGGGGTTGGGATTGGGACATGAATTTCTCCGGCATATTGAGCGTACGCGGGTAATCCTGTTTATTCTGGATGCAGCCCAGACGGAGGGAAGGGATGTAGTGGAGGATTACCGGATTCTCTACCGGGAACTCGAGCTGCATAATCCGGATTTGCTAAAACGACCACAGCTCATTGTCGCAAATAAAATGGATATTCCGGATGCCCGGGGTAATGCCCGGAGACTGGAGAGTGAGCTGGGGAAGACGGTCTACTGTATATCCGCCGTGACTGGGCAGGGGGTAGAGGAATTAATGGAAAAAACCTATGCGCTTTTACAAGCTGCTCCCCAGGATATTCCCCGTGGTGAAGAGCCGGTAGTAAGGCGTTTTGAAGAAGAGCTGCCCTTTCAAATTGATAAAGTGGAGGGAGTTTTTGAGGTTAGTGGCCCGCGCATCGAGAAACTGGTAGTCATGACTAACTTCAATAGTGACGAAGGCCTGCAGCGCTTTCAAAGAACTGTAATCAAGATGGGCCTGGAAGAAGCTTTAAAAGAGCAAGGAATCAAAGAAGGGGATAGCGTTAGAATAAAGGATTTTGAGTTCGAATTTACGGAATAGGTGTCAAAAGGACCGTCCCCTTGACACCCCCCAAACCAACAGTAGAACCCTCCATGGCCGGAGACCAGAACCACCGATGAAAAGTGAGTTAGTAGGTGCTTGAATAGCAAGATGTAGTAGGAAATAAATTAACCCCTCACCCCTTACTCCTCACTTTCTTACCAATAACGGAATAATTTGAAACAGGGTGATAGGACATGGGCTGGCGTGATAAATTTAATAAATGTCGCCGGGTAGTAATCAAGGTGGGAACCAGCACCTTAACCTATAACAATGGACAGCTTAACCTGCTGCGTATAGAACATCTGGTAAGGGAAATGGCTGATTTACATAACCGGGATATGGAAGTATTGCTGGTCACTTCGGGAGCCATTGGTGTAGGCGCCAACCGGATGGGCTATAAAAAAGTTCCCAAGACTATGCCGGAGAAACAAGCTTTGGCAGCGGTAGGCCAGGGAGCCCTGCTGCATCTCTATGAAAAGTTTTTTGGCGAATATGGCAAAACGGTGGCCCAGGTTTTGTTAACCCGGGATGATCTGGATGACCGCATGCGCTACCTAAATGCCACCAATGCTTTGTTGGCCATCCTGGCCATGGATGTTATTCCCATCATAAATGAGAACGATACCGTGGTAGTCGATGAGATCAAGTTCGGTGATAATGACACCCTTTCGGCCCTGGTAGCCGGGATAGTGAATGCTGATCTCTTGCTTATTCTCTCTGATGTCGATGGTCTTTATGACTGCGACCCCAGAACGAATAAGGAGGCGGTCTTGCAACACCAGGTAAGTGAGATTACCCGGGATATGGAAGAGAAATCCGCCAGTCGCGGTAGTAGTTTTTCCAGCGGGGGAATGATTACCAAGTTGAAGGCGGCCCAGGTTTGTATGGCTGCCGGTGTACCCATGGTAATTGCCAATAGCGATGAAGACAATGTAATCCGCCGCGTGGTGGGCGGAGAAGAACTGGGTACCCTTTTTATTCCCCGTGAGGAAAAAATGCATGCCCGGGAAAAGTGGATAGCCTTCGGTACCGTTTGCCAGGGCAAGCTTTTGGTTGATGCCGGAGCCCGTCAGGCCCTGCTCAACCGGGGAAAAAGCCTGCTGCCTTCCGGGGTAACCGGGGTTGAGGGGGACTTTGACCGGGGAACGGTGGTGGCTGTGATAGAGCCTGATGGACGGGAAATTGCCCGGGGCTTGGTTAATTACGCCGCCCGGGAAATCGCCTTGATAGCAGGTAAAAGAAGCGGTGAGATAGAAGCTATACTGGGAGAGAAGGATTATGATGAGGTAATTCATCGCAACAATCTCTGGGTAAGGGGATAAATATTTTGCTTGTATAAAATACCGCTCGCCAACGCTCACTTTGTATATTTATGCAATCCTTAATGAACATCAAGAGTTTTTTTAATAGAAGTCGCTATAGGGAAAGCAAGAGGATTAAACCACTGTATTCCCGAGGTAAAGGAGAGATGAGAAATGGATAAAAGCTTGGAAGAAAAACTAATGGAGCAGGGTAAGAAAGCCAAAGCGGCTTCACGCTTCCTGGCTACAGCCTCTACCACCCTAAAGAACGAAGCCCTGCTGAAAACGGCGGACGCTCTGGAAGCACAGGGGGCGGGAATAGTCGCCGCCAATGCCATTGATCTGGAGTTAGGGGAAAAACAAGGTTTGACTTCCGCTCTGCTGGAGCGCCTGGCCTTAAATGAGAGCCGGATAAAGGATATGGCCCAGGGACTGCGTGAAATTGCCGCTCTTCCGGACCCGGTGGGGGAGGTTCTGGGGATGTGGAGAAGGCCCAATGGTCTGGAAGTGGGAAGGATTAGAACCCCTATTGGAGTTATAGGCATCATTTATGAATCCCGGCCCAATGTAACAGCCGATGCCGCAGGACTCTGCCTCAAAGCAGGCAATGCTATACTCCTGCGCGGAGGTGAAGAAGCCTTAAATTCCAACCGGATAATTGCCCGGATTATTGCACAGTCAGCTAAAGATTGCGGGATTCCCGAGGGTGCCGTGCAGCTGGTCGACAGCGAGGACCGGCAGGCGGCTGTCTATATGATGAAAATGAATGAATACCTGGATGTTCTGATTCCTCGAGGAGGGAAGGGCTTGAAACAAGCGGTGCTGGAGCATGCCAGTGTTCCGGTAATTATGACCGGAATGGGTAATTGCCATGTTTATGTGGATGCTCTGGCGGATTTGAGCAAGGCGCAAAAAATTGTCTTTAATGCCAAAGTGCAAAGACCCTCGGTATGCAATGCCGCTGAAACCTTGCTGGTCAATGAGAAAATTGCCGGAGAATTCCTCCCGGCCATGATTGCCGAGCTGAAGGGTGCCGGGGTAGAAATTAGGGGTTGTGAAAGAACCCGGGAGATAGTGCCGGATATCCTCCCCGCCCGGGAAGAAGACTGGGATGAGGAATACCTGGATTTAATCCTGGCGGTAAAGGTGCTGGATAGCGTGGAAGAAGCGATAGAGCATATTAACTGTCATGGAACCGGTCACAGTGAGGCTATAATAAGTGAGGAATACAGCAGTGTCCGGCGCTTCATGTCTGCCGTTGATGCGGCAGCTGTCTATGCCAATGCTTCCACTCGCTTTACTGATGGTAATGTTTTCGGTTTTGGAGCCGAGATGGGGATAAGCACCCAGAAGCTGCATGCCCGGGGACCTATGGGTTTGCAGGAATTGACTACCACCAAGTTCATTATTTATGGGGACGGACAAATTCGCTAATTTATAAGGATTGTACGAGAGCAAAATGCTAGAACATTTATTGCCTGTTTTACAGGCCTATGGTGTCTGGGGCTTGCTGATTCTGGCTTTTGCCGAATCATCTTTTTTCCCGGTTTTCCCTGATTTTATTTTAATACCGCTTTGCCTGGCGAATCCGGAGCAGGCTGCTTTCTATGCCCTTCTGGCTACTGTGGGTTCAGCTACGGGCGCCTATTTTGGCTATGTGCTGGGTAATGTTGTGGGGCAACCCCTCTTGCGCCGCCTGGCCTCGGGAGAGAAAATAGCCCTGATCGAAAAGACCTATCAAAAGTACGGGGCCTGGGCGGTATGTATCGCGGGATTGGCTCCTCTTCCTTACAAGCTTTTCACCATATCATCAGGGATATTTCGCTTGTCTTTGCCCGGCTTCTTAACCGCAACACTGCTAGGCCGCGGGCTGCGCTTCTTTGCAGAAGCGATTCTTATAATGAGCGTGGGTGAGCAGGCATTAGTTTTCATATCCCAGAATTCAGGCTGGCTTAGCACTATAGTTATATCTGGGATAATTATTCTGCTCATGCTTTTCTTTAAACGGCAAAGTGTAAGCAACTTCCTGCTGGGTTTAAGGGATAAAGCCGGGCTGACCCGTATAAGCAAAGGGAGGATACTGGGGCCCAGGTTGCAATTACTGGGGGAATGGCTGGTGGCATTGGGGAGCGGGGCTTTTCTAAGCTTTTTTCTGGCGGGTTCCATTAAAGATATTTTGAACAATCGTTTGTTCAATACCGACCAGGTTCTTAATCAATTATTTGCACCGGTAATCGGACCGGCCTGGAAAACGGTGGATTGGCTTTTCAATGGCTGGGTATTGTTTCTTCTGATACTTATTAGCAGCTATCTCTTTTTGCGGCGGGAAAAGTGGGAAAGTGTGGCTTTCCTATTCTTGTCTCTGATGGGTTCCAGTACGGTACTCTGGGGATTTTATCGCATAATAATGGAAAACTACAGTCTTAATCCCTTCAGTTCCCATCTTTTTACCCACCCCACCCGGGTCCTGATAAACACCCTCTGGGCTTGCTATATTATTTGGCTGTCGGCTAGCAGAAAAACCCTGTGGCGGAAGGAAAAGTTGGTGAAATTTTTGAGTGGGCTCCTCGTTTTGTTATTGCTGGGGGTCAGCCGGGTATCGGCTGGCTTTAGACCCTCAGAAGTGGTGGTAACCCTGGCCATAGCCGGATTGTGGTCGGTGGTAGTCTGGATAATCTTCCTCTACCGCCACTCTTTGCGGGAAAATTAGGACATCTAGCCGGGGAAGGTCCTTTTATCGGATGCCCCCGGCCGTAGATGAAGTTTGATGTCACTGCAAAAAATTAATAGTTATGTTTGTATTTTATGCAACCCTTTTGCATCAAAAGGGAGTTTTGCAGTAGAGTCAGGTTTAAATAATCTCAAAGTTATAGCGGGCGAGCTTATCCAGGTCCTCCTGGCTCAGCCGGTATTCCCGGTCTAAAAGCTGTCGCTCAGGCATGGTGCCGCATAGCTCGGTTGAGAGGTAACGCAGGCCGTTGTCATTGATTATAGTAACTATGCATTTCTTTTCCGGATATTTTTGGGCTGCTTTTATGGCAGCAGCCACATTAATACCGGAAGAAGAACCACAGAAAATCCCTTCTTTTCGGGCCATCTGCCGGGCGGTTTCCAGAGCCTCATCGGAGCTGACCAGTATGATGCCATCTATATACTGCAGGTCGAGAATTTCAGGGATCAAGCCGTCAGCTATGCCCTGAATCTTATGCTGCCCGATACGCCCGCAGGCCAGAATAGGAGAGTCTTCCGGCTCGGATACATACACTTTGATGGCGGGGTTCTTCTCTTTCAGGTATTTGGCGGTCCCGGTTACAGTACCACCGGTTCCCTGGCACATGATAAAAACATCCATTTCTCCGGCTGTCTGCTCCCAAATTTCCGGTGCGGTATTGTCTATGTGGGCCAAAAGATTATCCTCGCGGTAGAATTGTCCTACTTCAAAAATCTGCTCGCCATATTCCTGCTTTATGCGTTTTACTTCTTCCAGTACCAGGTCAACATCGGTTTCGGCCCCCGGGGTCAGTAGCAGTTCAGCACCGTAGGCAGCAATAGTCTTCTTCCTTTCTTCGCTCATTCCTTCGGGCATTACTATTATTACCCGGTAGCCTTTGGCGGCCCCTACCATGGCAGCGGCAATTCCTGTATTGCCGGTGGTGCCTTCCAGGAGAATCATACCGGGCTTCAAATCTCCCCGCTTTTCTGCTTCTTCCACAATCTTATGCACCACTCTGTCCTTAAGGCTGCCGCTGGGATTCACATATTCCAGCTTGGCACAGATATCAGGTTTTAAGCCCTTCCCTATTTTATTTAATCTTATCATGGGTGTTCTGCCGATAACTTCCAATACATTGTCAAATATCTTATTGTTTGCATCCCATTCCATTAAACTTCCTCCCCTGTTTATTTTTCCTGATAATTATTCTGTAGAATTAATATTATTTCCTGTGATTATTATAGCTTAGAGTGGCCAGTCAGTTCCATACTGGAGTTCCCGAAACAGGGAAAACTTCTCCAATGGAGGACATTCAGCCAGGAAAGGAGCTGTAATTGCGGTTTCCTGTTCAAAAAGAATCAATAGCTCGGCCAGAAACTCCTCTCTCCTTTTTTCCTCCCTCAAGCTCAGCCCTTTTTCTTTTAGAATGCCGGCTATTCGGTTGTTCAATTCTATCTCATAATCGGCCAGTGCAGTAAAGAAGTCTTTCCAATGAGCCAGCTTATCCTCCTTTTCCCAGGCTACGCCCGGGCAAACGAAATGACGGCAGACCGATTCCCGCAAAGCCTGGGGTAGTAAGCAACCACCAGTATTGGAGTGAAAGCTGCAGCGATAGCTCTGTCCTTCCGGGCGGCTATTAACGGTTACCGAAGCGTCAAGTATGGTGAGATTATCCAGACTGAATATATAATCCAAAACCTCGGGTTTATATTGGAGAAGATAAGCGAAATCACAGGGATAAAATACTGGAGAATAGTAGCCGCAACAGCCTTTGTCATCCTGGCGCGGGCACTCGGTACAGAGATCCAGTTCTATATAACTGCGCAGGCCCTGGTTGTGAAAAGTTAGTTCCAATTTTTTAAGCATGCTTTCCCTCTCCATCTATCCGTTTGCAAACACAATCATTTCTATTATAAAGTTTTTGCCGCTCCAGGGAAAGATATATTACCATGTCAGGCACTTAAGTTATTATTGTAATATTATTGCAAGGATTTGCATTTTCTAAAGGGCACGGTTATTATGAATTGGGACAAGATTGGGCAGGTGGTAAAAGTGGAGAAAATTAAACCCTGGGGAATACTGGGAGGTACTTTTGATCCTATTCATTATGGGCACCTTATTGCTGCTGAATATGCCTGTCACAATTTTAAATTGGACAAAGTTCTGCTAATACCGGCGGCCAGTCCCCCACACAAGGAACTGGGACAGGTTCTGCCTGCTATGCATCGTTATCGGATGGCGGAATTGGCGGTAAAGTCTAATCCCCATTTGGAAGTATCCCCGGTAGAGATGGAGAGAGAAGGGCTTTCCTATACGGTTGATACCCTGGCTTATTTTCAGGCAAAATTCCCCGAGGTGGAATTCTTCTTTATTGTAGGGGCTGACTCGCTGTTTATTATGCATAGCTGGAAAGAACCGGAGCGGTTGGCGGAGCTCTGTCGTTTCATAGTGGTCACCCGTCCCGGATATAAGATTGAGCGAAGTGAAGCGGCTCTGGGCAGGCTCCCGGATATAATTTGGGATAGGATGCTGCAGATGGAGATTCCCGGGCTCGATATTTCCTCCAGTGATATTCGGCAACGGGCAGCTGCCGGGAAACCTATAAAATATCTGTTGCCGCCTGAGGTGGAGGAATACATTTTTGAGCAGGGATTATACCGGGGGGATAAATATGCTGAGGGATAGGCAGCAGCTTATGGATATTATAAAGCGCAGGCTATCACCCAATCGCTTGCAGCATTCGCTGCAGGTAGCGGAAACTGCCGTACAGATGGCTGGACAGTATGAACTGGAATTGGAACAGGTATATCTGACGGCCTTATTGCATGACTATGCCAAGGGCTTATCGGGGCAGGAACTCTTGCGGCTGGCGGAGGAGAATAATTTGATTGAGGATGAAGTTGACCGCGAAGTTCCGGATCTTCTGCATGCACCGGTAGGGGCTTTTATGATAAAAAGGGATTTGGGTATTGAAGATGAGGAGGTCCTAACGGCCATCAGCCGGCATACTCTAGGTTCTACAAAGATGAGTGAGTTGGACAAGATTATCTATCTGGCTGATATGATTGAACCAGGGCGGGACTTTCCTGGCCTGGAGAGGCTAAAATGCCTTAGCTTCCGTGACCTTGACGAAGCTATGTTATTTGGGCTAGAATCAACAATAAAATATTGCCTGGATCGGGGGCGGATTTTACACCCCCGTACTATTGAGGCCAGGAATCATTTTTTAAGAATACGGAGTTAATTATACACCTTATGCTCTATTCCTTATTAACCTCATCGATGTCTGGGTTCACCAGGGTATGGAGTATGGAGTATCAGATATATGCTGTTAGTGTTTTATTGGCCTGAATTGTATTTTACTTAAATTAGGAGGGTTGTTTTTGCTGAACGAAGAGGAATTAGCCCAAGCAGTTGCCGCGGCTTGTTTGGATGAAAAGGCAGTTGATGTGGTCATTTTGGATGTGAATGAGCTTACCATAATTACCGATTATTTTGTAATTGCCACAGCCCGGAGCCGGGTGCAGGTACAAAATATTGTAGAAATGGTACAAGAAAGACTGAAGGAATTTAATATATTGCCCTCCCGCGTAGAAGGTGTGGAGCAAGGCAACTGGGCGGTGATGGACTACAGTTCGACTATTCTGCATGTTTTTCAACCGGAGGAGAGGGAGTATTATGATCTGGAGAATCTCTGGGGGGATGCCAAAGAGGTCGATGTAAACGAGAGTTATGCTTAAATGCTGGTACGCGGAAAATTTAAGGGGACAGTACTTTGGAGGAAGCCTCTAGAGCCTTCCAAAATGCTGTCCCCTTTAGTTTGCGGCCATGGGGGGTTAGTATCATATCGTATCACCGTCCCCGACTTGCCTCGGTTCAATTTAATCATGTATAATAATGATGTCACTGCAAAAAGTTATAAATATGCATTAGCTTGCATAAATATACCGCTCGCAGTCTTCGCATGGGCAACACCTGCGGCTTGTCTCGTGGCTCAAGGGGTGCCGCGCTAATCTCCCATCCTGGTCAGTAGCGCTCTCGCGACGTCCTGTCGCTCGCCCCCTTTCGCCTGCTCGCCTTCGCCGGGTGTTGCATCCATGCTTCGCCAACGCTCGCTTTGTATATTTATGCAACCCTCATGCTACAAAAGGGGTTTTTGCAGTAGAGTCAATAATAATTACAAAGATTGCAAAGATTGGAATGGATTCGGTCGTTGCCCGGAAGGAGGAATCATTCATGTCCATGTCCGCCCCAAAACCAGACCGAGAATATACTTACGGCGACTACCTGCAATGGCCGGATGAGGAAAGGTGGGAAATTATTGGCGGCGTACCCTATGATATGAGTCCAGTGCCTTCCGGGAAACACCAGGAAATCTCCGGCGAGTTGTTCTTTCAGCTTCGCTCATTTTTCCAGGATAGAAGCTGCCGGGTCTTTGCTGCTCCCTTTGATGTGCGCCTGCCGCAAGGGGATGAGAAGGACGAAGATATAACAAATGTCGTACAACCTGACCTCAGCATAATCCGCGACTTGGATAAATTGGATGAAAGGGGCTGCAAAGGTACCCCCACCGTGGTTATCGAGATCATTTCCCCTTCCACCGCCAAGAAGGAACTTAACGAGAAATTCAACCTTTATGAAAAGAGTGCTATTCCCGAATATTGGGTGGTTTTTCCCGGTCTAAATGTAATAGTGGTTTATAGCCTGGATGATGAGGGCAAATATCAAAAAACCGGCGAGTATGCTGCCAACCAGGTTCTAACCAGCCCCCTCTTCCCCGGCCTGGAAGTCAAACTGGAGGAGGTTTTTCAGATAAAATAAGACTTATAAAGCAGTTAAGGTTGCACCCTGCGGGTACTTCTGGTGTTCCGCCCTGCGGGTGTCACTAATAAGGTCGCGGGTACTACTGATGCACCCTGCGGTCGCTATTGTGGCAGCTTATAACTTCATTTTCCAGAGCCAGGAGGGCTTTTTTTGTTTCCACTCCACCCGGAGCCGTAAATCCGCCCAGGCCGCCGTTTTGGGCCAGCACCCGGTGGCAGGGTATAAGCAGCGGGAGGGGATTCAGGCTCAAAGCCCGGCCTACTGCCCGGGCGGCACGGGGCTTTCCCAATTCTCGCGCCACTTCCCCATAAGTTTTGGTTACTCCGTAGGGAATTTGCGAAATATGTTGCAGTACCTTTTGGGTAAAAGCGGGCAAGGAGTTGATGTCCCATTGTGCCTCCCAGTTGTCTATCAACTGCCCTTGAAAATAGCGGCGGATATTATTTATCAGCGGCAGGGTAACATCGTTTTCTCCAAACAGGCGGCTTTCAATTCCGCTGCTTTCCAAACCGGTCTTGAATTCGTTTAAACCAACAGCAAATGGCAGTATAGTTCGCTTTATCAGCCTATTGTCGCTTAAAACAGCCGCCCATCCCCAGGAGGTATCAAAAACCAGCCATTTCATTATACCCACCCCATTTCTTGCCTAATGCCTGCTATTATTTTGCCACAACATTGACCAGCTTTCCAGGAACCACGATAAGCTTTACTATCTCTTTATCCCTGGTCAATTCCCTAATCTTAGGATTATCCAGGGCTATTTTCTCCAATTCCTCCCGGCCGACATCGACCGGCACCATTATCCGGTCTCGTACTTTACCGCTAATCTGCAGGACGATTTCAATTTCTTCCTGAAGCAGTGCTTCAGGATCATATTTCGGCCATTTCTGCAGGTAAATACTCTCTGCGTGGCCGGTTAACTGCCACAGCTCTTCACAGATATGGGGGGAAAACGGGCTTAAAAGAGTCAGCAGATTATCCACCGCTTCTTTTACTACCGGCCAGTCAGGTTTTTTGACTCCCTTGTAGGCTCCCAGGGTGTTCGACAACTCCATAATAGCACTGATAGCAGTATTGAAATTGAAGCGTTCTCCAATATCATCAGTAACCTTCTTTATAGTTGCGTGAGTTTTGAAGCGCAAATTCTTGGCATCATTGTCCAGCTCTGGAAAATGCCCGGCTGCGGGCAAATCTTTTATTCCCTCCGCTAATTCCGATACCAGGCGCCAGACCCGGTTCAGGAAGCGAAAAGCACCTTCCACACCTTGCTCGCTCCATTCCAGGTCTCTCTCGGGAGGAGAAGCGAAAAGAATGAAGAGCCGTGCAGTGTCAGCTCCATAGCTGTCGATTATCTCTTCCGGACTAACCACATTTCCTTTGGACTTGGACATCTTGGCATTATCCTTTAAAACCATACCCTGGGTGAGAAGGCGGGTAAAGGGTTCCTGGCAGGATAGAACATTAATATCAAAAAGGAATTTAGTGAAAAAACGGGCGTACATGAGATGTAAAATAGCATGTTCCACACCTCCTATATACTGGTCAACCGGCATCCAGTAATCCACGGCTTCCCGGCTAAAAGGCTGCTTGCTCTCATGAGGACTGCAAAAACGGTCAAAGTACCAGGAGGAACAGACAAAGGTATCCATGGTATCAGTTTCCCGCCGGGCTTCTTTTCCGCAGGAAGGGCAAGTGGCCTTATAAAAACTCTCAACAAAATTCAATGGTGACTCCCCGTAGGGCTTGAATTCTATATCCTCGGGCAGGTATACAGGCAGCTCTTCTTCGGGAACTGCAACCGGGCCGCATTCAGGGCAATAAACAATAGGAATGGGGGCTCCCCAGTAGCGTTGCCGTGAAATCAACCAGTCGCGCAAGCGGTAATTGATCGTTCCACGGCCGATTCCCTTCTCTTCCATGAATTTGATTACTGCTTTTTGGCCTTCCTCCACAATTAAACCGTCAAATTCTCCGGAATTTACCATATGGCCGTCACCGGGGTAGGATTCTTGCAGGAGATTTCCGTCCAGAGGTATATCCTCGCCTTTTATTACCACTTTAATCGGAATATCATATTTGCGGGCAAACTCAAAATCCCTCTGGTCATGGGCAGGAACGGCCATGATAGCCCCGGTGCCATAGTCCATCAAAACATAATTGGCTAACCAGATGGGAATTCGTGACCCATCCATCGGGTTGATGGCATAGGCTCCGGTGAAAACGCCTTCCTTTTCCGCCTCAGTAGAAGTGCGGGCCATTTCATTAAGGTATTTCATTTTATTGACAAAAGCCTTGACTTCTGTTTCCTGCTCCGGGCGGCAGATTTTTTCCACCAGGGGGTGTTCCGGGGCCAGAACCATGTAGGTGACACCAAAAACCGTATCCGGGCGCGTGGTGAAAACAGTGAGGACTTCATCACTGTCTTCAATGTGCAGGGAAAACTCACAGCCTTCGCTGCGGCCGATCCAGTTTTTTTGCATGGTTTTAACTTTTTCCGGCCAGCCCGGCAGCAGGACCAAATCATCCAAAAGCCTTTGGGCATAATCAGTTATTTTGAAAAACCACTGTTCCAGTTGCTTTTTTTCAATAACAGCTTCACAGCGTTCGCAAGCCCCATCAACCACCTGTTCATTGGCCAGAACCGTCTGGCAGGAAGGGCACCAGTTTACGGCGGATTTCTTTTTATAGGCCAGCTTGTTTTCGTAGAGCTTTAAAAACATCCACTGGGTAAATTTGTAATAATTCGGCTTGCAGGTTGCTAACTCCCGATCCCAATCATAGCTGATCCCCATGGTCTTGAGCTGACTTCTCATGTTTTCGATATTAGAGTAGGTCCAGGTAGCAGGGTGAATAGCATTTTTAATGGCCGCATTTTCAGCGGGAAGGCCAAAAGCATCCCAGCCCATGGGATGAAGGACATTAAATCCGTTCATGCTTTTGAAACGCGCCACCACATCACCGATGGCATAATTGCGCACATGGCCCATATGCAGGTGTCCGGAAGGATAGGGAAACATCTCCAGATTATAATACTTGGGCTTTTCGGGGTCTTCTTCTACTTTAAAGACCTGGTTTTTCTCCCAGTAAGCCTGCCATTTAGCTTCAATGGACTTGAAATCATACTTTCTATCCAGCATAGCTTCCTCCTAAAATTTTATCAGAAAAAATAAAAGCTCTCATCCGAACAGGGACGAGAGCGATGATTACCCGCGGTACCACCCTTATTGACAGATAATAATGGTGGAGCTAGTGGGATTCGAACCCACGACCTCTTGAATGCCATTCAAGCGCGCTCCCAACTGCGCCATAGCCCCACATACTGTCCACTTGACAAATCATAACGGAATCTCCGTTGCAGGCTAATGTCACCTGCAAAGCTCCCCGGCGAGTTCAACCAGCTTTGTCGCTTCGCAGCTTCCCGCGACTCTCTGCCTGATGCCAGTCTACTACTCCGGTTCCTTGCTTCTATATATGAATTTGACATTAGCAATTATATGATAATCCTTGAACAAAGTCAACTGATAGAATAATAATCTTCTTCCCGAAGCAAATTAATAGCACGGTGATTTATAACTAAAACAGCGACATCAATTTTGTTAAGGAGGGATGAAATTGCGCGGAAGCCAGACCATAATGTGTGACGTAAGTAGTTGCCGGTTTTTTGAAAACAATATGTGCAGCTTGGACGCTATCCAGGTAGCCCCCTGTAGCGACATAAGCAGCGGTTCTCCAGAAGATGAGACCTTATGTGCCAGCTATGAACAGAGTTAATTATATTTGGTTCTACTGCAAAAACCCCTTTTTGTTGCATAAGGGTTGCATAAATATGCAAAGCGAGCGTTGGCGAAGCATGGATGCAACACCCGGCGAAGACGAGCAGGCGAAAGGGGGCGAGCGACAGGATGTCGCGGGAGCGCCACCTCCCATGGACGGGAGATTGGCGCGGTACCCCTTGAGCCGCGAGACAAGCCGTAGGTGTTGCCCATGCGTAGACTGCGAGCGGAATATTTATGCAAGCAAATGCATAATTATTACTTTTTGCAGCGGAATCATATTTAGCTTGTAAAAAAACCAGAAGGGTGGCTTAGGTCCACCCTTCTGTATAATTACACTTTTTCTTCCTTCTTTTCTTGCACTAATATCATGTCCTTCAAGTCCCTAATTCGATCCTCAGCTTGCCGATTAATAGTATTATTACCGCCTTTACGCACAATGGCTCCCCGGAAAAATTTCAAGGCTTCCCTATTTTCTCCAATTCGCATGCTAAGCTCCCCTAAGAGCAAGGATAGGCGCTGATCCTGTTCCACCGAGGTATCCCGTCTGGTATTGTAATAGGTGTCCTTAAACATATCCAGAGCCTGTTGGGAAGCATATAAAAACATCTCCTCATCTCCAGCGTCATTATACAACCAGGATAGGCGCAGCCAAACCTTGGCTGCTTCGGTAGGATTTGGTTTGCCCGCTGCCTGTAAGGATTGCAGCATGAGGTAGTAGGTCACAAAAACCTCATCCAGTTTGCGGGGCTCACTAAACTGCAAACGAACTTTAGCTTTTAATTGCTTGCCTTGCTCCAGTAGTTTTTTCTTAAAGGCTTCAGCCACCTGTTTGAACTCGAAGTTAAAATTGGAGTAATAGCAGTTGGGACAGGTCCAGACCAGGTACCAGAGCGGCTCAAAGTCCACGAAACGCTGGCGCAGGTCATTATCTACCTTATCCAGCCGGAGCTTGGAGGAGCGAACATTTTTGGTTTTGAATTTTTCCTCACAGACCGGGCAAAGAACTTCCCGGTCAAAAAGCAGGTTATCGTCACTGAGCGGAGCTTCCAGAGGGTAAGGCTTATGTCCCGGTGGAAAAAGGGAGTTGTCCAAAACCTCTGTGGATGGTTTTTTTGCTGTGGGGGGAGCAAGCTTATGTGCTTTTCTTTCCTCAGTTTTCCCTCGCTTCAGCTGGCCCAGATCTTCGTTAAGCTGGCGCACCCGGTTGCTCATACCTTTCATTATTCGATAAGCCAGGCTGGGTTGCTGGGCAATTACCTGTTCAAAGTTGCTTTCATTAATAACCAGTACAATAGTATCTTCTATAGCCCCGATAGTAGCGCTTCGGGGTTGGCCTTCCAATAAGGACATTTCACCAAAGAAGTCTCCGGAGACCAGTTCCGTTATCATAATAGGAAAACCGTCAATGGATGTTATGTAAACGCCCACTCGGCCTTTGAGTATAATAAACATTTCGTGGCCAGTTTCTCCGGCATTAAAAAAAATCTCATCAGCATTATATTTTTTAACTCCCCCAAGTTTAGCCAATGCGGCTATATCCAGCATTAAAGTCCCTCCTTTAAACTACGGGTTATAACGAGGTAAATATGTCCCTTGCGGTGTGTTGAAACTGCTCCGCAGTTTCTTCCGATGCTTAAAATTAGTGTTTTGATGTAAAAAGACTTGTAAGAAAAACCAACATGATTATGTTCTTAAGATTCGCTAGCAGCTTAAATAATCCTCCTGTTAAACCCATCTTTCAGAAAATATTCGAAATTTAGGTATAATAAACGATGTTAATAATATCACAAAATGGAGGGCTTTAACATTTATTGGCGAATTTAAGCAAGGAGGTGAGGTTAATGGATAATATAGACAAGCGCTACCTGACGGCCGGTTCCTTAATTTTGCTGGTGTTGGTATTTATGGCCGGTTTCAAATATGCCGAATTTAGGTATCGTGATTCTGCCGAAAAGCTTGAACTTATTGAGGTTAATCCGGCGGAAAAACCGGAGCATTTGGAAGATAGCTTGATTCAGGTATATGTCTGTGGAGAGGTTAAAAAACCCGGAGTATACCAATTGAAAGAGAATGAACGCGTATACCAGGCGGTGGAAATGGCTGGACCTGAAGATAAAGCTGATTTACGTCTTATAGACATGGCCCGCCCTCTGGTGGATGGAGAAACGATTGTGGTTCCAGGAGAAGGGGAACTGGCAGGGGAAATGGCCGGGGAGCAAGGAGCTTCGCAGTTGCGAGTTTCTTCTCCAACTTCTCCGGTCGGCTCCGCCAAAGTTAATATTAATAAAGCGCCTGCCAGTGAACTGGCTGATAAATTAAACGGAATAGGACCCGCCCTCTCCCAGCGGATTGTTGACTACCGGGAGTCTAATGGAGCCTTTCAAAAAATTGAAGACATTAAAAACGTTAGTGGTATAGGAGAGAAGAAGTTTGAAGCCATAAAAGATCATATAACAGTTAGGTAATTAGGCAGGGGGGGTTAATGAATAATGCCCTTGTCATGGTTTGAGGTTTTTATAGTTCTGGCGGCTTCCGCCTGTTTCAGCTATTATGCTTTCTGGCCTTTATTTATCCTCCCTTTTCTCTTTCTCCTGGCAGGAGGAATCTGGGGTGGGAAGTACTCTCTGAGGTCTTATAGCGCTCTAGCCCTCTTTTTAATGGCGGTGTTGTTTTTTAACTGGATGCAGATGCCGGTACCGCTTGATTTAAGAATACAAGACGGAGTGGTTTTAACTGGCCGGGTGGAGACAGTTCCCGAATTTGATGGAAATAGGAGCAGTTTTGTACTTAAAAGCAAAGAGCCCGAAAGGGCTATGAAGAAAATTCAAGTATTCTGCAACTTCGAGGCAGCAGTGCAGAAGGGCGAAGAAATATCATTGCGGGGGGATTTAAAGCTTCCCCGTCCTCCCGGAAACCCCGGAGAATTCGATTACCCGCGCTATCTATCCTATAGCGGGATTTATTATTTGATGTCGGTTAAAGAAAAAAATGCTATTGCGGTAATTTCCGCTCCGGGACGGTCGGAATGCTTTTTTGCCGCTATTCGAAACTCGGGAGAAAAAATTATTAAGGATCGCCTTCCCGCGCCGGAAGCGGCCATCCTTCTGGGAATGCTGCTGGGCAAAACCGATGATATGGCTCCCGAACAATACCGGGACTTTCAGAAAAGCGGGATAGTACATATTTTTTCGGTCTCCGGGCTTCATGTGGGCTTTTTTCTTTTGCTGATGGCCTGTCTTACTTCCCTCTGCCGAATGTCTCCAGGAATGAAGCTGGTGGTTACCGGCATTTTTCTTTTGCTTTATGCCTCGGTGGTAGCTTGGCCGGTATCGGTAATTCGTGCGGTGATAATGGCCATTGTAGGACTGCTGGCCTATTATTCGGGGAGAGAAAATGCTCTTCTTAACGGTCTTGGATTGGCCGGAACCATAATAATCGTGAGTGATCCTTTTGCTCTATTCAAAATTTCCTTTCAGCTATCTTTTATGGCCACCTGGGGTCTGCTTTACCTTTTCCCCCTCTTGAAAAAAAGACTTCAATATACGAATCGCCTCTGGGATTTACTCCTTATTCCTTTATCGGCGCAACTGGCCGTACTCCCTCTCACAGCCTACCACTTTAACCTGTTCAGCCCGGTATCTTTATTGAGCAATGTACTTACCTCTTATCTATCCGGAGCCTGCGTAATCCTGGGTTTGCTGGCTTTAATGCTGGCCGCTGTCTGGCCCTGGCTGGCCGGCATATTCCTCTACCCGGCCGGGTTTTTTATTGAATTGATTATGGGCTTGAATAGCGCCGTCTTGAAGCTGCCTCTGGCTTTCTGGTGGGTTGCAACTCCATGCTTTATCCTGATAATCGTCTATTATCTTGGCCTGCTCCTTCTGGCTCTATCCTGGAGTAAGAACTACAGAAAAAGGGGATTCGGATATACTGGGCTTTGCCTGATACTGCTCTTTATTCTGCTAATATCATTACCCGCCAGCCTGTACCAGCAGGGGGTAATGGAGCTTGTGTTAATCGATGTGGGGCAGGGGGATAGTATTCTTTTAAAGAGTCCCGGAGGGAAATTTGTCCTGGTAGACGGTGGGGGCAGTCATTATTCTGATCCGGGCAGCAAGAAATTGCTTCCATACTTGCATCATCGCGGTATAAGGAAAATTGATGTGATTATTAATACTCACCCGGATATAGACCATCTCCAGGGATTAGAGAAAGCCAGTAAAGGGCTCAGCGTAGCTCATATTGCTTTACCTTATTGTTTTAAGGAGGCCGAAGAATATGAGGAACTCAAGGGGATTGCGGCCAGGAAAAACATTCCGCTAATCTTCCTGAAAAGCGGCCAGCGGCTCAGCCTGGAAAAAGGATGCGAACTGACCGTTCTTTATCCAGAAGAAGAGCTTTATCATGGAAACCACTATAATAATAAATCGCTGGTCTTGTACTGCCAGTACGGAGCTTTCTCCTTTTTATTGACTGGTGATGTGGAGAAAGAAGGAATGCAGGAATTGCTGCAGCAGGGAAATTTGGGGACAAGTACTGTGCTAAAGGTGCCACACCACGGCAGCAAAGGCTCCCTTTTGCCGGAATTTTACCGAGAGCTTAATCCCCGCTGGGCCATTATTTCCGCCGGAGCCAACAACAGCTTTGGCCACCCTCATGCCAGCGTGTTAAAAGAACTTCAAGAACAAGGGATAGAGGTTTTGCGCACGGATGAGGACGGTGCCATAGTTTTTCAGAGCAATGGCCGCTGGGTTAAAATAAAAACCGGGGCGAAAGGGCAATCGATTTAAATAGCTATTTCACCCCGATCCTTTGCAGTATCCGGTTCAGGGCCTTTTCGCTATTTATTTTTACTGCTTCAGCATCAATAGTAAGCAGGGCAGCATTCTGCATCAAGAATCTCCCGTCAACCATAGTAGCCCGGACATCACTGGACAGAGCCTGATAAACCAGTTGGCTGTAAACACTGCTATGTGTAGCCGGTTGGTTATGCCAGTGCCCCAGATTGACAATAGCTAAATCGGCCTTTTTTCCAGGTTCCAGGCTGCCGATCTCTTCTTCTTGTCCCATGGCCTGTGCGCCACCCAGGGTAGCCATCTCGAACACCTTTTCCGCCGGCATGCTGGTAGGACCGTAGAAAGGTTTATGAATCAAAGCGGCCAGGCGCATTTCCATGAATTGGCTGAGATTATTATTGCAGGGGGCGCCATCGGCACCCAGAGAGACCCGGGCTCCCATATCCAACAAGGGCGGAACCGGAGCCAGCCCGGAAGCCAGTTTAAGATTGGAGGCCGGACAGTGGACCACATTGACCTGCTTTTCGGCCAGGATTTTCATTTCTTCCTCGTTTATATGAATGCAATGAGCCAGTATTGCTTTTTCGTGGCACAAACCCAGTTGTTCAAAGTAGAGAATATTTCGTAAACCTTGTTGTTTTTTTACTATTCTGATTTCACCCCGGTTCTCCGAAGCATGGCTGTGTACGGGGATATTGAATTTATCTGAGAGCTGGCTGACTTCCCGGAGCAGTTCCTCACTGCAGGATACCGCGAAACGAGGACAAAAGGCATAATGTATGCGTCCCTCTTCCTGGCCGTTCCAGCGCTCGAAAAGATCCATGCTTTCCTGCAAGGATTTCTCCCGTGAGTCTATCAGCTCTTCCGGAACCTCATCCCCGCAATCCATCATGCATTTACCTCCCAGATAGCGTAACCCTGATTGTTTTACCGCTTCAAACAATGAATTGCTATGCCTAACCGTACCCATATCTATAATGGAAGTGGTAGCTCCGGAAATGAGTTCGGCTGATGCCAGGAGGGCGGAGTCATAAAGGGATTCTTCGTCATGAGCTGCTTCCAGGGGCCAGATGCGTTGTTTCAGCCAATCCATCAGCTCCATATCATCCGCTAATCCCCGGAAAAGGGTCTGGCAAAGATGAACATGGGATTGTATGAGGCCAGGGATTACCAGCATGCCCGCAGCGTCTATTTCCTGCCGGGCCTCATATTCCTTCAGCTCCCCTATTTCCTTTATCCGGTCGCCTTCTATCAGGATGTCCGCTCGCAGTATATCTCGCCTGGAGTTCATGGTAACCAGGGTTCCGTTACGGATTATGGTTGACACGAATATCCCTCCCTTTCATTCTGACCATCAGTTCCATCCAACAAGTCCAGCAATTCCTCTTGATAGTCGTTTTTAAGCAGAATAAATAACAGGTCTTGGGCTTTTATAACGGTATCTCCCCGGGGGGTTATTATTTCCTCCTGCCGCACAATGGCAGTTACCAGGCTGTCCTGGGGCCAGGGTATATCCTGCAGGCTATGGTTAACCAGCCAGGAGCCTTTATCAACGCTATATTCCAATAGTTCGCTCTGCGTCTCCTGCAAGGCAATCAGCTCAAAAGAAAAAGGATTGCGAGTCTTGCTGCCTGCCAGCAAACCCAGCTTTTTGGCCACCAGGTCAATACTGGAGCCCTGAATCAAGGCCGACAATAATACTACGAAAAAGACCACATTAAAATAGTAACTGCCTCCTTCTAATCCTTCAACATAAGGATATGTTGCCAGTACAATCGGGACTGCGCCCTTGATTCCTCCCCAGCAAATAAAGAGTTTTTCTTTTAAACTGTATTTCCAAAAAATTGTGCAAAGGAAAACCGCTACCGGCCGTGCTATAAAAGTTAAGATTACAGCAATAATGATACCATGCTGCCAGTTTTGTAGCAGATTTGATGGAAATACCAACAGCCCCAGCATCAAGAATAAAACCACCTGACTGAAGGTGGACAGACCTTCGATAAATCTGGTGATGCTTTGTTTATAAACGAACTCCGCATTTCCTATGTAGCAACCAGCGATAAACACGGCTAAAAAGCCATTGGTATTTAATTCATCCGCCAGACCATAGCTTAAGAAGCAGAGACTTAAAATAAGAACATAATAAAAGCCGCCTGAATCAAGTTTAATCCGGTTTATCAAGTGTGGCGCGGTTTTCCCCAGCAAATAACCTATGCTTAAACCGGCCAGTATCTGCCAGAGCAGTTGGCCTAAAAAGAGCTGCCAACTGGTGATTTCTCCCTGCATAAAACTGATAATAGTAATGGTTAGTATAATAGCCATGGGATCGTTGGAAGCCGATTCTACTTCGATTGTGGCAGCAGTTTTGGGCTCTATGCGCTTATTGCGGAATATAGCAAATACTGCGGCAGCGTCTGTTGATGATACAATTGCCCCGATTAAGATGGCTGATTCCCGGGGCAAGCCAATCAGCAGGTGGGACAACAGACCCAGGGTAACAGCCGTTACCATTATCCCCAGGGTGGCCAGAGAAAATGCGGGCCGGAACGCTAAACGCAACAATTCCTTTTTAGTGCTGAACCCGCCTTCAAAGAGAATAATAATCATGCAGGCAATGGCAATTTGTTGTGCCAATACCGGGTCATCAAATTGTATGAGCTTAAAACCATCGCTTCCAAAAATCATGCCCAGAGCTAAAAAGATTACCAGGCCGGGAACTCCAAAGCGAGCAGACATTTTACTGGAAAAGGTAGCAATAAGAAGCAAAACCGCAAAAAAGAATAGCATTGTTACCCCCGTGCTATGTCAATTGTTCTTTAACTATAGTATTAAGATTACCACAGTTTCCAAGCAGTTTATAAATTCTTGGCTAAAAAGGAAACAGATAAGGTCCAAAAAATACTGCATTAAACTCCGGGGAGGTAGTATTACGCCGACTGCTATCCGGTCTAGAATTGCCCTGCTTAAGCACCTGGGGTATAATCGTGTCAAAAGATAGCAAAAAGACAGCAGTATTCATTGGTTTTTATAAATATACCGCTCGCCAATGCTTGCTTTGTATATTTATGCAACAAAAGAGTTTTTGCAGTGGAGTCATTTAAGTAAACTTCCTCACTGCACTACTAAAGGGAAAGGAGATAAGAAAGATTATGTCAGAAGAATCAAAAATATTTGATAATGGTTTTTTTAAGAATACAGTTATGGAGGTTCTGGGGATTGAAATAAGCGAATTTTCCCAGGAACGGGTAGTGGCTGCTATGCCCGTAACCCCCAGGACCCATCAACCGTTTGGTTTTCTGCATGGTGGGGTATCGCTGGTAGTGGCTGAGACGGTAGCCTCAGCCGGTAGTTATCTTTTTATTGACGTGGAAAAACAACGGGCTGTGGGCCTGGAAATAAACGCTAATCATATTCGCAGCAAGCGCGATGGAATGATAAAAGCTGTAGGGATTCCGATTCATGTAGGGCGCAGCACCATTGTTTGGGATGTCCGGATTTATGATGAGGCCGGGGATATGCTCTGTATTTCCCGCTGTACCGTAGCGATAATCGAATTGCGGGATGAAAAGCAATAGTACAGCGAAAGGAACGAGTATCTTATGAGCAAGAATCGGATTTATTTTCTTTGGGGTGAAGAGGGTTATTTGATTGACCGGGAGCTGGAAAGGATTGCGGCGCTTATGAGCCGGGAAAGTGGCGAAGAAGTAGAAACTGCTTTTCTGGATGCAGATGAGCTGAATGCCTATGAATTGCTGGAAGCCCTGGAATTCAGTCCCTTATTCTCTTCGCAGAGGCTGGTGATAATAAAGCGGCCCTGGTGGTTGGGAAAAGCCAAAAGACGGGGGGGTAAAACCGCCGAAATAGAGAAAATATTCTTGGATTACCTGCAGCATGACATGGAGGGGCAGGTACTGGTGCTGACCGCCAATGAACATAGTGCTACTAATCCCCTGGTAAAGATATTGGATCGTGAGGCCACCGTAATCGCTTGCAAATCCCCCGGCCCCCAGCAACTGTCGGAATGGATAAATAAGGAGTTCGCTTCCTATGGTTTGAAGGTAGAAAAGTCCGCCGCCAACCTGATGGCGAAAAGTGGACAGGATATGTATTACCTGCAAAATCTCATTGATAAAACCGCCTTGCTGGTAAAGGGGCGGCCGGTAAAAATTGCCGATATTGAAGGAGAACTGGAGACAAAAGCTGAAATCAAGGTATTCAAGTTGAGTGATGCTTTATTGAAGCGCAACCTGAAGGCTTCTTTCCAGGCCTATAATCAATTACTGGTACAGGGAGAACACCCGATTTTATTTCTTTATATTATTGTGCGCCAGTTCATGGCCCTGGCCAGAGTCAAATACTATAGTGAAGAATCATATGGCAGCAGGGAAATAGTGGCACAAACAGGTTTGCATGAATTCATGGTAAAGAAAATGTTGGATAATGCTCGCAATTTTAGCTGGGATGAGCTGCGGCAGTTATTTCAAATATTTCTGCAAACGGATGTTAAATTTAAGAGCAGCAGCCTGGATGATAAAATGCTTATGGAAGCCCTGATAGTGGAAATCTGCAGCAAGAGGTAAAAAAATAAGAACCTGCCCGGAGACAGGTTCTTGCTTACTGGCTAATACTATTCAGCTTTTTACTCAAAGCTGATTTTTTTCTGGCTACATTATTCTTATGAAGTATTCCTTTGGTGATGCTCCTATCTAAAAGGGAGGTTACCTGCAACAGTTTGTTGCTGGCTGTATCCAAATCCTCCGCAATTATTGCATTTTCATATTGTTTAATGGTTGTTTTCAGCTTACTTTTATAAGCTTTATTTCTGAGCCGGTTGGCTTCTGCCCTACGAGCTCTTTTAGCGGGGGTTTTACTTTTGGCCACACTTTCACCTCCTTGTAAGTTGAAGACTAACAGGAATACTATAGCACTCCCCCAATTAAATTGCAAGAAAAAAAACTATGGTGCCAGGCACTTAAGTTGTTAAGTTATATTTTACCTCGTTTAAGCATCGGAAGAAACTGCGTAGCAGTTTTAACACAGCGCTGCAACGAGGCGGGGTGTTAGAACCTGTCGCCTAACATATTAATAGGAACCTGGCTGCTTAATGAAGCGAGGGACATATTTCGTCTCATTATATTAGAGCCCTTAATAAAGGAAAGACTATATTAAAAAGAACCGGGTTCTAATTATCTCTTGTCCACCATAAATTTAATAAGATATTTGCTAGTGGGGTGGACAGGGTGCACAAGAACTATTTTGGGACTTTTATAAAAAGCATCTTCCTTATGCAATTATTTTTATTGGTTTTGATAACCGGGGTTAGTGCTGAAATTAGCAGCCCCTATCTGGAGAAGATGCCGGCTTTCAATATACAGAATATCTTGCTGCCTTTTAAAGGAATCGAGCTGAATAAAAAGCAGGCAGCCAGTCTCTTCCGGGAAGTAAATGTGGTTTTTGCCGGGGAAAAGACTTCTTTTCCTATGACAAGGTATTATTTTAAGGAGAAGATGCCGGAAGATTTGATGATATCCAGTATCCAGGCCCTGGCCTATGGCCGCAGCGAAGAAGATCTCCGGGAGAACGAGGGGGAATTCGAAGTTCAATTGCCCGAAGTTGAGCCGGAGCCGCTGGAGGAGAGCCGGGATATTGATTATAGCAGCTTTTTTAAAGGCTGCAAGGTAGTGTTTTATTGTACCCATAGTGCCGAATCATACATTCCTGATAGCGGAAGGGCCCGTTGCGACGGGCAAAGGGGGTTGGTCAATGAGGTGGCCAGGAGTATTAGTGAATCATTAAGCAAACGGGGATTGCCGGCTGAATTCGAAGACCGGGTTCATGATTTTCCCGATTACAATAAGAGTTATACCAACTCCCGGGAAACGGTACAAAAAATACTCCAGTCCAATAATAAATTGCTGGCCTTGTTTGATATTCATCGCGACAGCATACCCGGTCTGGAAAAAGCCGAGACCGTAGAAATAGACGGAAAGAAAAGCGCTCGTATTCTAATAATTGTCGGAACCGATGAGCGCAAAAGCCATCCGGAATGGCGGAAGAACTTGGAATTTGCCCAGGAAATCTATCGTCAGGGGGAAAAGAAATATCCTGGTCTGATAAAAGGGATCAGAACCAAGGCTGGGACTTATAACCAGGAATTTTTTCCCCGGGCCTTGCTGCTGGAGTTCGGTGGTGATTTAAACTCTTTGGCTGAGGCCCACTATGCAGGAATGCTTTTTTCTGATATCTTAATCGAAGTGTTAAAGGAGGATTTATAATTCGGATGCTAAAGTTAAAGCGGTTCTTTTTGATCTTTATTTTGCTAGTACTATTTATTAGTGGGCTTAATATTAGCAATCAGGGAATAAACCACCTTACTCTGGACAATCGCGGCCCTGTATTTGCCTGTAATTACGAGCAGGGCAGCTTAAATTTGCAGTTATTATCCCGGGATTATAAAGTTTCTCCGGAGTTGCTGAATTGCGAGTGGCAGCTTTTACGGCAAAGCGCAAAAAATCATGGTCAGCAGGCAGTACAATATTTGAATAAATCATGGCTAATATTTAAGGCGGTATTTCTATAAATCGCTCCTGCTTGGTTAGCAAGAGTAGGGGACACAAGGGGATGGTTCTTTTATGTGGGAAAACACGACACAAGGGAGTTCTCTTGTGTTATGGGAAGGTGAGGCACAGGGGGACAACACAAAAGAACTGTCCCCTTGTGTTAATTGGAGTTGATAGTATTTGAGCGAAAGGGGAAGAAATGTAGCTCGGGCCGCGGTTCTGCTCATGATCACGGTAATACTGTCAAGGATCTTGGGCTATGGCCGGGAAGTAGCTCTTTATACTCTATTTGGACAGGATTATATTACTGATGCCTACCGGGCCGCCTTCTCCATACCGGATTTTATTTACATGCTGCTGGTGGGCGGGGCTTTGAGCTCGGCTTTTATCCCGGTTATCTCTACTTTTGTGGCTCGCGATCAGGAAGAGGATGCTTGGCGTTCCGCCAGCATTGTATTAAACTATGTGCTTTTGCTGATGCTCTTTATTATGGCCCTGGCCTATCTGTATACCCCGCTATTAATGAAGATACTGGTTCCCGGCTTGCCTGCCCAGTACAGCGACCTGGCGGTATATCTTACCCGCATCATGTTCATTCAAACCTTTTTTATGGCCCTTAACGGGATGGCCATGGGGATATTAAATTCATTTCATCATTTCTGGGCTCCAGCCTGGGGAAGCCTGCTCTACAATCTGATGATTATTGTGGTGGGTGTTGGTCTGGTGGAACAATTGGGCATTGCTGCTTTTTCCCTGGGAGTGGTTCTGGGTGCTGTTGCCAACTTTGTGGTGCAGATTCCCACCCTGCGCCGCCTGGGGATGAAATACTATTTTTCATTTGATTATAAAGACCAGGGCTTTCAGGATATTATCCGGCTCATGGTGCCGGTTTTGGCCGGGCTGGGAGCAGTACAAGTAAGCCTTTTCGTGACCCAGAACCTGGCTTCGAGCCTGGCTGCAGGAACAGTAAGCGCACTCAGCCTGGCGCAGCGGATAGTAAATCTTCCTCTGGGAATTTTTGCGGTATCTTTGGCAGTAGCGATTTTCCCTACGTTGACCCACCTGGCGGCCCGAGGAGAAATAGCCCAGTTTAAACGTAGCAGTTCCCTCGCTCTGAGAGCTGTTTTTTTGCTTACCATCCCGGCTTCTCTTGGTTTAATGGCCCTGGGCGAGCCAATAATTAGACTGCTTTTTGAGCAGGGGCGATTTTCTGCCACCGCGGTGGCCATAACCAATGAGGCTCTTTCCTTTTATTGTTTTGGTCTTTTTGCCTACTCTTCCTTGCAGGTTCTAAACCGCAGTTTTTATGCTTTGCATGATTCTTTTACCCCGGTTGCCGCTGCCTTTATCACTATCGCCGCCAATATCCTGCTTTCTTTAAACCTGGTGGTTACTATGGGGCATAAAGGTCTGGCCCTGGCCTATTCGCTTTCAGGTTTGGCCGGTTTCATCTTTTTAATGCTGGCTTTACGAAAAAAACTGGGCCAACTGGGAGGAGGCAGGATTGTCGGCAGTTTCCTCATTTCCCTGGGGGCCTCCCTGGTGATGTGGTTTCTGCTGCGCTTGTTTACCGGGAGAATGCTGGTGTTTTGGCCGTTGATGGGCAAGCTGCAGCTTCTGATGCTGGTAGGCGGAGGAGTTTTTTTCGGTGCTATTGTTTATGGTCTTATTATTTATTTCTTTAAACTGGAAGAGTCCCAATTACTGCTTAATATGCTCCGGCAGCGCCTGTCGAAAAACTCCTGAAACCCCATCAATTGAACCGCCGTGCTTAATCAGTTATAATTTGATAAGCTCTGAAATAGGAAGACGGAAGACGGAAAGGTCGCCAGACAAGCCGCAGGTGTTGCCCATGCGTAGCGCCCTGTCGGGCACAACTGATGCTCCCTTCGGTAGCTTTTAAGGTTGAGCGGTATATTTATACAAGCCAATGAGTATTAATAACTTTTTGTAGTAAAATCGTATTTTAATTTCATAAAACACCTGGAGGTTAAAATTTGCAGAAGAATATTAGGAATTTCAGTATTATAGCTCATATAGATCACGGTAAGTCCACCCTGGCGGACCGCTTGCTTCATTTGACCGGGGCTCTCAGTGATAGGGAAATGAAAGAACAGTTTTTAGACAAGATGGAACTGGAAAGGGAAAAGGGCATTACCATCAAGCTTAAACCGGTAAGACTCAATTATCGGGCCCGGGATGGGCAGGAATACATTCTTAATCTGATTGATACCCCGGGTCATGTTGATTTTTCTTACGAGGTTTCGCGCAGCCTGGCCGCCTGTGAAGGGGCCTTGCTGGTGGTTGACGCCTCTCAGGGGATTGAAGCGCAGACCCTGGCCAATGTCTATATGGCTATGGACCTGGATTTGGAAATAATAGGGGTAGTCAATAAAATCGACCTGCCCGGAGCGGAACCGGAAGTTGTGAAACAGGAGATGGAAAATGTACTGGGGCTGGACCAGGATGAGGTTTTGCCTATTTCGGCCAAACTGGGTACCGGAGTGGAAGATGTCCTGGAAGCGATAGTGGAGAGGATTCCCCCTCCTTCCGGCGATAAGGAAGCAGCTTTAAAGGCCTTGATATTCGACTCGTATTTTGACCCATACAAGGGGGCCATATCCTACATCAGGGTAGTAGAGGGTGAACTGCGCCAGGGTGACATGATTCGTATGATGTCCAGCGGCAAGGAATATGAGGTAGACGAAATAGGAGTCTTATCTCCTTATATGACCGAGGTTGAAGTTTTGAGCTCAGGTGAAGTAGGCTATGTGGCGGCGGGAATGAAAAATGTAAATGATACCCGGGTTGGCGATACCATCACTGGGGCCAGGCGGGCAGCCCCGGAGGCATTATCAGGATATCAAGAGGCAAAGCCTATGGTTTATTGCGGGCTTTATCCCCTGGAGAATAGCGAATTTGAGCGTCTGCGCGATGCGCTGGACCGCTTAAAACTAAACGACGCTTCCCTTTTTTATGAACCAGATAACTCTGATGCTTTAGGCTTTGGCTTCCGCTGCGGCTTTTTGGGCCTTTTGCACCTGGAGATCGTCAAGGAGAGACTGGAAAGAGAATATGACTTAAGCCTGCTGGCTACGGCTCCCAGTGTAATATACCGGGTACTGCTGACTGATGGCAGTGAAGTTATGGTGCAAAACCCCACCCACTGGCCTCCCCCGCAGAAAATTGACCGGGTGATGGAACCCTATGTCAAAGCTTCTATAATGGTTCCCAACGATTATGTAGGGACGATAATGGAACTCTGCCAGGAAAAGAGAGGCAGTTTTATTACTATGGAATACTTGACCTCCAGCCGGGTAGTTATTAATTATAGATTGCCCCTGGCTGAGATTCTCTATGATTTTTTTGATGCCTTGAAATCGCGAACCCGCGGTTATGCTTCATTGGACTACGAATTTCATGGTTTTGACACTTCAGATCTGATCAAACTGGATATCATGCTTAATGGGGAAGTAGTAGATGCCTTGAGTTTTATTGTTCATGAGGACAAGGCCTATTACCGGGCGCGGGCTATAGTAAACAAATTAAGAAAGATAATACCTCGCCAAATGTATGAAGTAGCCATTCAAGCAGCAATCGGCAACCGGATTCTAGCCCGGGAAAACATCAAGGCCATGCGCAAGGATGTTCTGGCTAAATGTTACGGTGGCGATATAACCCGTAAAAAGAAGCTATTAGAGAAACAAAAAGAGGGGAAAAAACGGATGAAGCAGATTGGCCGGGTCGAAGTACCCAAAGATGCCTTTATGACGGTGCTGGACATTGAAAATGAGTAATGAAAACGAAAAGATAAGGTGAATAGTGAGAGCTATATTATGAAGAAAAAGCCTGCCGGGCTATACATTCATATACCCTTCTGCCTGAAAAAATGCGGCTATTGCGATTTTTATTCCCTGCCGCTCCAATCCCCGGCCCAGCTTCAGCGCTACACCGCTGCTATACGGCTGGAAATAGAAAAGCGTGCGATCTTGTTCCCGGATAGCATCATCTTAAGCATTTACCTGGGAGGAGGCACCCCCAGCCTGCTTGGCCTGGAGCAACTGCAGAGCATAGTGGAGGCGGTTGTTCATAATTTTAATGTTAGCAGTAATGCCGAAATAAGCCTGGAAATGAATCCAGCCACAAGGAGCGAAGGCTTTCTAAGAGGAATTCTGGCAGCCGGAGTAAACCGGATTTCCCTGGGAGTACAGAGTTTTTCCCCGGAGGAGTTGCGGGCATTGGGCCGTGTTCACGGTTACTGCGAGATAATGCAAAGCATAGAGGCTTTGCATAAAGAAGGATGCCAAAATTTTAACCTGGATTTGATTTATGGTATACCGGGACAAAGCCTGGAATCCTGGCAAAGGAACCTGGAACTGGCGGTTTCCTGTGGAGCGCAACACATTTCCGCCTATCTTCTGCAGTTGGACGAGAGCACCGCAATGGCCCGTGCTATAGAAAGCGGTGAGATGGAACTGCCGGGTGAAGAAAGTGAAAACGCCATGTACCACCTGGCTTTGGATTATCTGCCCGAAAAGGGATACAAGCATTACGAACTTTCTAACTTCTGCCAGGCTGGTTTTGAGTGCCGCCATAACCTGAACTATTGGTGCGGCGGGGATTACATTGGTATAGGAGCGGGAGCGGTATCCTGCATCGGCCGGCAAAGATATCGGAATCGACCGTTTTTAGAAAAGTACCTGATAAGCATGGAGGCAGGGCGGGTGGCACCGGTAGAAATACTGGAGCAAATGAGCGTTGAGGAGAAAATGCGGGAGGAAATAATACTGGCTTTAAGACTCTGCGATGGAATAGATTTAGCGCAGTTTGCCGCTAGATATCAGCTGGATTTGAGAAGACGATTTGCAGTTGAAATTGAAGACGCTGAGCAAAAAGGCCTGTTAAAACTGGGGAATAATCGGCTTTGTTTAACCAGAAGGGGGTATTTCCTCTCCAATCAGGTTTTTTGCCGTTTTATATGATGCTCCCCAGACTTGACAAAGGATTTTGCAGGTGATATTTTCATATTAAATAGCGATTAGCACTCAATAGAGGAGAGTGCTAACAGGCGGTGGTATTTATGACCCTGGATGAAAGAAAAAAGAGAATACTGGAATCCATTATCCGTGACTATGTGGAAACGGCGGAACCGGTAGGTTCCCGGGCTATGGTAAAAAAGCATGATTTAAAAATAAGCGCAGCGACAGTAAGAAATGAAATGGCGGATCTTGAAGACATGGGCTACCTGGAGCAGCCGCACACCTCCGCAGGTCGCATTCCTTCCGAAAGCGGCTTTCGTTATTATGTGGATTGCATGATGGAAAAAGAGCCCCCCGGAGAGAGGGAATACGCTTTATTGCAGCAATTATTTGAACAGAATATAGAAGATTGGGAGCAGGTGATTTTAGGGATTGCTCATTTTCTATCCCAGATGACCCGCTATGCTTCCTTTGTTATTGTTCCAGCAATAAAATTCACTGAATTTCGCAGCTTGCAGTTGTTTCCTCTGGATAAAGGCAAAGCCTTGCTCTTGCTGGTATGCGATATGGGGGTAATAATGCATCGTATTATTAGTATCCCTGAATTAATATCATCCCAGGATTTGCAGGCTATTACCGGCATGTTTAACCAGGCCTTCAGAGGCAAGCGGCTGGAGGAAGTAAAAAGAAGCGATTTGCAACTCATAAGAGAGAGCCTCAGCCAGCGCCGTAAGATAATTGATAATGCCCTGGAAGCTATAGATAACCTGTTGCAAAACTCCCGCGATGAAAAAGTAATGGTCAGCGGAGCCCTCAATATACTTAATGAACCTGAGTTTAAAGATATGGAAAAACTGAAAAGGATACTGAATGTTTTAGAAGAAGACGATTCACTACGGCAGATTATTCCGGGGGAACTGGGAGAAGCGGTAGACATAAAGATTGGCCGGGAGAACCCGTTGGAAGAAATCAAGGAAATGAGTCTGGTGGTGGCAGGGTATAAGTCTTTTGGCGAGCTGGGTAAGATAGGAGTGATAGGCCCGGTGCGCATGGAATATTGGAAAGCCGTAGGTACGGTGGAAACGGTGCGGGATATTATAGAAGACTATCTAAAGGGCTTAGGCTAGGGGGATCTATTATCCCCTGCAAACAAAGGAGGGAAATATGTCGGAAAACAAGCTGGCCAGACAAGAGAAATCAGATGACCGATTCCAGGCTCTTTTAAGCAACGCTAATGCTTCCCGGGCCATCTCACAGGCGGTGGAAGGCACCATTGGTCCCAAGGGCCTGGATATTATGATGGTGGATAGATTTGGTGATGTAGTTATCAGCAACGATGGGGTAACCATATTAAAGCTGATAGAAGTCAATCACCCTGCGGCCCGCATGATAATAAACACCGCCCGGGCCCAGCAGTCAGAGGTAGGGGACGGGACCACCACGGCTACCATTATTGCCGCTGCTTTGGTATCTGAGGGTATGGAACAGGTACTGAAAGGGGTACCGGTTACCCGGGTGATTGAAGGTATAGAACAGGGGATAGCTGCTGCTCTGAACCTGGTGAAAAAGCAAAGCCGGGCAGTGGAGTCCCTGGACGATAAAGTATTGTTTAATATTGCCGAGGTAGCCGGAAGGGGCAAACGTGATCTCGCCCGCCTGGTTATCAAGGGAGCGCAGCTGGTAGGGAAAAAGAAGCTTTTGGACCGGGACTACAAGTTTGCCGATGCGGTAGTAGCCCGAGAATTGGCACCCAGCCAAGTTTTTCGTGGAGTTTTGCTTAACAAGGAACCCGTGAACAAGGATATGCCCGCAGTTTTGGAAAATCCTCTGATACTGGTCATAGACGATGCCCTGGGGCCCGAAGAAATCGAACGGGAAGCTATGAAGAGCGAGAGTGGTTTCCAGTATTATCTGCAGGCCCGGGCCAACTACGAAGAAAACCTGCGTAAAATTCCCGAACTGGGTGTAAAAATGATAGTGGCCGACCGCGGTATTGATGATATGGCGGAAGAGTTCCTGACTGATGCAGGAATAATGGCGGTACAGCGGGTATCTTCCCGGGAAATCGAAAAGCTCTGCCAGCATACCGCTGCCCGGAAAATAAAAAGAAACGGTCTCAACCGGGATTTGGATAGCCTTAAGGGATATTTAGGCAAAGCTCGGATGGTTAAAGTAGATGAAAAGCTGCAGCATATATATGTATATGACGGTGGGGGAGAAAGTTGGACCACCGTTCTCATCGGTGCGGCTACGGAAGAAGTAGTCGAAGAGCGTGAACGCATGGCCAAAGATGCCGCCGCCGCCGTCCAGGCCGCAGTGCAGGGAGGGGTGGTTCCCGGAGGAGGGGCCACAGAGGTTTGGCTGGCAGCGCATATGGAAGAAGTGTCCCGGGAGCTTGAAGGCATGGCCTCCTTTGGCGTGAACTGTGTAAAAGAAGCCTTGCTCAAGCCGTTTTCCTGTTTGATAAGCAATGCCGGTTTCAACCCGCTGGAAAAGCTGGGGGATGTGGTGGTGGCCCAGAGAAAGAACGGCAGTGATTCCATCGGGATTGATTGTGAAAAGGGCAAATTGATGGATATGATGCGCCAGGGTATAGTTGATCCCACCCCGGTAAAGATTCATGCTATCAAAGCAGCAGGTGAGGTGGCAGTAGCTATCCTGAGGATAAATACCATTATTAAAATGAAAAATGATCCGGAACAGCCGGAAAGCACAGAGAACTGGGATTAGAGGTGATAAATTATGACTAAGGAAGAACTTGAACTGGAAAAGGAACAAGAACAAGAAATAATCGAAAGCGTTGAAGCATCCACAATTGTGGAGGGCGGAGAAATCCAGGCTCTTAAGGAAGAATTAGCCAGGCTACAGGAAGAAAAACAAGAGAACTATGATCTGTATTTGCGGGCTTTGGCCGAGCAAGAGAACATTAAAAAGCGGGCCGGCCGGGAACGAGAGGAATATATAAAATTTGCTGCCCTGCCCTTGATTAAAAGATTACTGCCGGTTATAGATGACCTGGATCGGGCTCTGGATGTTTCCCATGCCAATCAGGACTTGGAAGCCTTGAATAAAGGGGTGGAAATGATAGCCCGGAAATTGCATGAATTAATCAAAAACGAAGGCGTAGAGGCGATTGAAGCCGTGGGTAAACCCTTCGATCCCATGTATCACCAGCCGCTGATGGTGGAAGGCAGCAGTGAAGAGCAGGAGAACATGGTAATTGAGGAGTTTCAGAAGGGCTACATAATGCATGGCCGGGTTATTCGCCCCAGCCTGGTTAAAGTTAGCAACAGCTAGTTCCCCCTGAAGAAAACGGGAGAAAGGGGGAATGATGGCATAAATATGCAAAGAGGCCTTTGATATCCAAATCTCTCCTTTATGGGAGTTACTAGCTTAGATTATTATTGGAGGTGTGGCAAATGGGCAAGGTTGTAGGAATAGACCTTGGTACAACTAACTCAGTAATAGCCGTAATGGAAGGAAATGAAGCCAAAGTAATAAGTAATGCCGAAGGGGAAAGAATTACCCCCTCGGTGGTGGGATTTTCCAAAAGCAATGAAAGACTGGTGGGGAGGATAGCTAAACGCCAGGCCATAACCAATCCGGACCGAACGGTACTATCTATTAAAAGAAAAATGGGTACCGATTATAAAGTTGAAATAGATAATAAAAAATATACTCCCCAGGAAATATCCGCTATGGTTTTGCAGAAGCTAAAAACTGATGCGGAAGCTTATCTGGGTGAAAAGATTACCCAGGCGGTAATTACCGTTCCCGCCTATTTTACCGATTCCCAGCGGCAGGCAACCAAAGATGCGGGGAAAATAGCCGGGCTGGAAGTTCTGAGGATTATCAATGAACCTACCGCTGCAGCTCTGGCTTATGGGCTGGATAAGGACGAGAACCAGACCATCCTGGTATTTGACCTGGGTGGAGGTACTTTCGACGTGTCCATACTGGAAATCGGCGATGGGGTTTTTGAGGTCAAGGCTACCAGCGGCAATAATCGCTTGGGGGGCGATGATTTTGACGAGAGGATTATTAACTGGCTGGTAGAGGAATTTAAAAAAGAACAGGGAGTAGACCTTAGAAATGACAAGATGGCCATGCATCGCCTCAAGGAAGCGGCGGAAAAAGCCAAGCACGAGCTTTCCGGGGTGATGAGCACCGATATCAACATTCCTTATATAACGGCCACCCAGGAAGGTCCGCTGCATCTGGAAATATCCTTGACCCGGGCCCGGTTCGAAGAAATGACCGCCGACCTGGTGGAAAAAACCATGGGGCCTGCTCGCCAGGCTATGAAAGATGCCGGCCTAAAGACCAACGAGTTGGATAAAGTGATACTGGTGGGGGGCTCCACCAGAATACCCGCAGTACAGGAAGCAATAAAGAACATTACCGGACGGGAACCCTTTAAAGGAATAAACCCGGATGAAGTTGTGGCGGTTGGGGCCGCTATTCAGGCCGGAGTTTTAACCGGCGAAGTCACCGATGTGGTATTGCTTGATGTAACCCCTCTCTCCCTGGGAATCGAGACTCTGGGGGGGGTATTTACCCGAATAATTGACCGCAATACTACTATTCCCACGGCCAAGAGCCAGATATTTACTACTGCAGCGGATAACCAGACCTCAGTGGATATTCATGTACTGCAAGGAGAAAGAAAGATGGCTGGCAACAATGTTACCCTGGGGAGATTTCAGTTAAGCGGGATACCTTCAGCCCCTCGCGGAATACCGCAGATTGAAGTAAAATTTGATATAGATGTTAATGGCATAGTAAATGTGACTGCCAAAGATACCGCCACCGGCAAGGAACAGAGAATCACCATAACCTCTTCCAGCGGCCTGAACGATGAGGAAATCGACCGCATGGTAAAAGATGCCGAAAAGTTTGCCGAGGAAGATGAGAAACGCCTGGAGGAAATCGAAGCCCGCAATGCGGCGGATAGTATGATATACCAGGCGGAAAAGACTGTTAAAGAATACAGCGAAAAAATAGATGAGGAATCTAAAAAAGAGATTGAAGAGGCTCGCGATGAGCTAAAAACGGCTCTGGAGGGCGGCGATATCGAGGATATAAAAAAGAAAACCGAGTCTTTGACCGAGGTAATTTTCAAATTTACCACCAAAATGTATGAAGAAGCCGCCAAAAATGCGGAAGCTGGTGCAGGTTCTTCTGATGCTGGCGATGGTGAAGTTTTTGATGCTGACTACAATGTGGCAGATGACGAAAAAAAGGAAGACTAGTTTTCTGCTGCCAGGGCATATTTTACTAGGGGAGAGGGTGATACCCGGCGATTTCAGTCGTCCGGGTAGGCCTGTTTTTCAGGAAGGTGGGAAAGGATGTCCGCAAAGCGTGATTACTATGAAGTTTTAGATATTTCTCAAAATGCCAGTGCCGAGGAAATAAAGAAAGCTTACCGGCAGAAAGCCCGGAAACTGCATCCCGATGTTAACCGGGACGATCCCCAGGCAGAAGAGAAATTCAAAGAGGTCTCCGATGCCTATGAAGTCTTAAGTGACCCCCAAAAAAGGGAACTGTATGATCGCTTCGGGCATGATGCTTTTGACCCGTCACGCAACGGAGCCGGAGGCTTCGGCGGTTTTGGCGGCTTCGATGATATGGGTGGTGGTTTTGGGGATATATTTGATATATTCTTCGGCGGCGCCGGAACCCGCAGAAGAACCGGTCCACAACGGGGTGCCGACCGCGAGCTGCGCCTGGAAATAAATTTTGAGGATGCCGTTTTTGGTATAGAAAAGGAGATCGAAATATCCCGGATGGAACGCTGTGAAAAGTGCAAAGGCAGTGGGGCGGAACCAGGCTCCGAGGTTAAGACCTGTCCTACTTGCCGGGGCACGGGGCAGCAGCGGACGGTGCAAAACACTCCTTTTGGCCGCTTTGAGACTTCTCGGCCGTGCAGCCAGTGCCGGGGTGAAGGCAAGATTATTGAGAAGGCCTGTTCAGCCTGCAAGGGCAACGGAGAACAAAGGAAAAACAGAAGAATTGATATTAGGATTCCAGCCGGTATTGACAGTGGTTCGCGTCTTCGCGTTCAGGGCGAAGGCGAGCAAGGTATAAGAGGCGGACCCTCAGGCGACCTTTATATTACAATACTGGTTCGGCCTCATGCTTCCTTTAAAAGAGAGGGTTATAACCTGCTATGCAAGCTGCCCATCGATTTTGTACAGGCGGCCCTGGGAACCGAAGTTGAAGTTCCTCTACTGGGTGGCGCGGTTCATTTGCTGCATATTCCGGAAGGGACCCAGCCGGGGGATATTATAACGGTAAAAGGAAAAGGTATTCCCCACCTGCATAGTCATCGCAACGGGGACCTCAAGGTGCAAATTGAGGTCAAAATTCCCCGCAAGCTAAGCCGCAGGCAAAGGGAAATTCTCCTGCAGTTTGCGGAGGAAAGTGATGAAAAAGGAGGAAAGAAAGGCCTGTTCGAAAAATTCAAAGATGCTATGGGATAGAGGGTGTAGTGGAATGAAATGGAAAGAGATCGCTGTTCTGACCGAAGGAATTTGTATTGAAGCAATAGCTGGAATCTTCCACCGGCTCGGTTCCGGTGGAGTAGTTATAGAGGACCCGCAGGCGGCCAGGAAATATGAAAACCAGGAGGAATGGAACCCCAATTTGGTTTCGCCGGACTTTCTCGATCACGAGTTTGTGCTCATTAAAGCTTATTTTATGGAAGAACGAGAAGTTATGGAAGAATTGCAAAGCTGCCTGGAGGCGGTCAAAGAGAACTTTAATGTTGAGTGTAAAGTCTTTATTGATGAGGTTAGGGATGAAGACTGGGAGAGCTCCTGGAAAAAATATTATCACCGTTTCAAAATAGGCGAGCGCCTGGTAATCAAGCCCTCCTGGGAAGAATACCAACCCCAAAGCGGGGAAGTGGTTATAGATATAGACCCGGGTATGGCTTTTGGCACCGGTATCCATGCCTCCACCCGTTTTTGCATGAAGTTTATTGACCATTATGTAAAAGGGGGAGAAAAGCTTATTGACGCCGGTTGTGGTTCCGGTATCCTGTCCATCGCCGCGGCCAAATTGGGAGCGGCCCGGGTCTTGGCCATGGATGTTGAGGAATTGTCGGTAAAAATCGCCCGGGAAAATGTTGAGTTAAACGGACTGAGCGACATTATTACAGTCAAGCTCGGGAATATTGTGGAGGAAATTCAAACATTCGAGGCAGATATGGTTGCGGCCAATATTACGGCCGAGGTGGTCACTTGCTTAATTCCGGAAGCCGCCAAAGTCTTAAAGAGCGGGGGCTATTTTTTTGGTTCTGGAATTGTCGACAGCCGCTGGCCGGGAGTGGAGAAGCAATTAAAAACCCATGGCTTTGTTATTGAGCAGGTTCTCCAGGATGTTGATTGGATAGGAGTAGCGGCGCGGAAAGAATAAACCGGGAATGGGGTGCTAGTCTTTGCCTCGTTTTTTTGTTTCTGCCGATAATATCAAGGGTAATAGCGTCTTGATTGATGAGGAGCAGACCCGGCATATAGAAAAGGTCTTGCGTCTCAAGTCCGGTGATATAGTCAAGGTTTTTGATGGAAACGGGAATGAATACCAGGTGCGCTTGCAGGAAAAAAAGCAGAAGATCTTGCAGGCCGAGATACTTGCCCAGGAGACAACAGCGGAGGACCTAGCCATTAATCTTACTCTGGTTCAAGGTATAGCCCGGAGCGAGAAGATGGATTTTATTATTCAGAAAGCGGTAGAACTGGGAGTAAGAAGCATTATTCCCCTGCAAAGTGAGCATAGTGTGGCTCGCTTCGACAAGGAAAAAGAAGGGAAGAAGGTAAAACGCTGGCAGAAGATTGCGCAGGAAGCCTGCAAGCAGTGTGGCCGCAACCATATTCCAGAAGTTAAGCCTATCTTGGATTTTCCCGCTCTTATGGCTCAAATAGGGGATAAACCGGCCCTGCTCTGCTATGAACAGGAGCGGGAAGCCTATTTTCGTACGCTATTAAGGGAGCAGCGGGAAAATTTTTGCACCCGGGGTCTTTTTCTCATAATAGGGCCGGAAGGGGGCTTTTCCCCGGCAGAAGTCGAAACAGCCAGAAGACAGGGTTGCTTCATTGCGGGCCTGGGCCCCAGGACTTTGCGAACGGAAACCGCCAGCCTGCTCGCTTGCGGCATCATCATGTACGAATATGGTGAACTCGGATGAAGCAAAGGGTCGTGTTGAGTGCATGAGACGGGAGTCAATTATGAAAAAAGTAGCTTTTCATACCCTGGGATGCAAAGTAAACCAGGTGGAAACAGAACAACTGAAGGAAAAGTTCATACAAAGAGGCTATCAACTGGTAGACTTCAATGAAAGTGCGGATTTGTACATCGTCAACACCTGCACCGTGACCCACAGCAGTGACCGCAAATCCAGGGCTATGCTGCGCCGGGCCGCCAGGAGGAATCCAGGAGCGCTGGTCGTTGCTACGGGTTGCCTGGCCCAGGTAGATGCCGCGCAACTGGCGGCCATACCCGGACTGAATCTAATAGCAGGCAGCCAGCAAAAAGAAGATATTCTCGATTTAATTGAAGGACAGGTCATCAGCAGGAGCGAGTCGGAGCCCCTTGTTGTATGCCCACCGCTGGTGGCGGAAAAGAAACTGCCCCCGGTTATCTATTCTAAGCGGCATGAAAGATCCCGGGCTTTTGTCAAGATTCAGGATGGATGCCAGAGTTATTGTTCTTACTGCATCGTTCCTTTTGCCCGCGGTCCTTCCCGGAGCAAACTGCCGGAGGATGTGGCAGCCGAGTTGCAGCAACTGGTGGATCTGGGTTATCACGAAATAGTATTGACCGGTATTCATACCGGGCTTTATGGAAATGACCTGGAAGATTGGAACCTTAGTAGATTGCTGCGATTGCTTTTCGCCAGGGTGAAAGGTGATTACCGTATCAGGCTGAGTTCCCTGGAGCCTGTGGAGATAGACGAGGAGTTGCTGGAGATGGCAGCCGGTGGAGAAAGACTTTGCCGTCACTTTCACATCCCCTTGCAGAGCGGAAGCAGCCGCATATTGCGAGCCATGAACCGCCGTTATGACCGGGAATTCTATTACAAACTGGTTCAGGATATAGTGCAGAGGGTGAATGGAGTGGCCATAACCGCCGATGTAATGGTGGGCTTCCCCGGTGAAGAAAAAAAGGATTATCAGGATACCCTGGCTTTGTTACAGGATTTACCCCTTTTGGACTTGCATGTATTCAAATACTCAAAACGACCGGGAACGGCCGCCGCTAAAATGGAGCCTCAGGTCAGTGACAGGGAAAAAGAAATGCGAAGTACCGAACTAATACAACTGGCTGAAGCAAAAAAGCGGAGTTTCATAAACCGGCAACTGGGACAGGAACTGGAGGTGCTGGTAGAGCAGAGGGTAGGAGAAGACTCTTTCCGGGGTCTTAGCGATAACTATTTAGAACTGGAGTTTTCTTCCCCCCGGGAACTGACCGGTGAGCTGACCGGAGAACTGGTCATGGTCGAGCTGGAGGCTATGGAAAACAGCATCGCCCGGGGGAGGCTATTATATGGCTCTTTTCTAATAGAACCCTACTGCCACGATACTCACCAGGAAGGATAGGATTACCAGTCCAACCAGGATATAAACCAACTTTTTTTGCCGGGGGTTGCGCATACCTTTGTTCATAAAACCCATCTTTAAATCATCCCTCATTTAAATTTTATAAATGCTTTGATGTCACTGCAAAAAGTTATAAATATGCATTAGCTTGCATAAATATACCGCTCGCAGTCTTCGCATGGGCAACACCTGCGGCTTGTCTCGTGGCTCAAGGGGTGCCGCGCTGATCTCCCATCCTGGTCACAACCTTAATAGTGACACCCGCAGGGTGGAACACCAGGAGTACCCGCAGGGTGATAGCGCTCTCGCGACGTCCTGTCGCTCTCCCCCTTTCGCCTGCTCGCCTTCGCCGGGTGTTGCATCCATGCTTCGCCAACGCTCGCTTTGTATATTTATGCAACCCTCATGCAACAAAAGGGGTTTTTGCAGTAGAGTCATGCTTTGCATTATCTTTATTACTTTATGCCAAAATCATATCATAAACAATCTGTAATTGCGCGTCAAATTAATCAGCGCCAATACCATTTAACAGCTCAACCAGCCAAAATATCAAAGAGTCTGGTAAAGCTTTACTTACCAGACTCTTAAAACATCTTTATTCTATTATCGTTCTGGCACTGGAAACACCGTAGTTGCTGAATTTCAGCGATTGAGCGGTATTAGAATCTTTTCTTTTTGCGGGCCGCTTCTGATTTTTTCTTTTTCTTAATACTCGGTTTTTCATAGTGTTCATGTTTCCTAATATCTTGTAAAACCCCTGCCTTCTGACAGGAACGTTTAAATCTCTTTAAGGCACTGTCAAGGGATTCGTTTTTCCCGACTTTTACTTCGCTCATTATTTCCCTCCCCTCAACCGACCAGCTTTAAGTAAATACCACTCTATTTTACTATTTAATATGCTTGGTAGTCAAGATTAGCCTGGCGGCCAGGCCAGTTGCCTACCACCCAGCAAATGATAGTGCAGGTGTAAAACCGACTGACCTCCCCATTCTCCGCAGTTGTTTACCAGGCGATAACCCTTGTCAGCTATGCCCAGCTCCCGAGCCAGTTTAGCCGCAGTCGTCTGAATGCAACCCAACAACTCTACATTTTCATTGGAAGCCTGATCCAGAGAAACGATGTGCTCACGGGGGATTAGCAAAATATGTACCGGAGCAGCCGGATTGATATCCTTAATCGCCACTATTCTCTCGTCTTCATAAACAAGCTCAGCGGGAATCTCGCGGTTTACAATTTTGCAGAACAAGCAATCGCTTTTATTCAAGTTCTCACCTCCATCAATCATAGTTTCTTTATGAGCTATGGTTTTGGAATCCGTTGCGGGTTCAAGTTAAATCAGATGATGCCTTAATTCTATCAGAAAATGCGCTTAAGTCAAAAGTTGTTTAGCGATAGAGATGGCGGTTTCCCTTTGCCAAAAAATACAATTCCCGGCCGGGCTATCAGTTTCAGCGACATAGTGGAGCAATTCTTGGTGATTTCCGGTCTAAAAAAATCTATCTTTCTCAAATTCTACAACATAACGGTGTTCCTCTGCCACCTGCTTCATATATTTCTTTGATTAAAAAACAACGTCCCTTTGTATTTGCGGTATTTATTGGGAGTGATCATGTTTTGTGATATGATGTTCTTACAAAATGATGTAAACAAAATCCGGTACGGTTATAATGAATATAGTTATATCACTGGAGAATTAAGCTCAGGAAGGTATTTTTTTATTATAATGAAGCACAGCCCTTGGCAACAGGAAGAGCGGGAGCTACTCAAATGGGAAACCATAATGTCTTTATTGGTTGGAAGGGGTGTTATTCTATAATGACGGCATTAAATGATACTTTTGAGATTATTGTTAATGGACAGGTAATATCTTTCCCTATCGATAAACCGTTAATTGCGAATAAAATAAGGGATGAGGTTTATATCTATGTTCCTCTGGACTTCTGCAGTGAGACTCTGGGAGCCAGGGTGGAATGGGAAGAGATCGGTAAAACGCTAGCTATTCATCGTGACGGCCAGAGCGTAAAGATGCGTTTCGGGGATAATTTGGCTGAAATAAATGACGAAAAAATATGGATTGGGGACAATCTGGCCGAGATTGAAGAAGGGGTTGCGTTTCTTAACTATCCACTTCCCTGGCTGCGTATCGAAGAGGGAAATATCTATGTCTTGCTGCAAATGTTCAGCCGATTCCAGGGAATGACCATCAAATGGGAGCCGGGGGGGAAGCTATTGATTAGTGATGCGACTGTACTGGCCCTGGAAAGCAGACCGGCCTCAATAATTAACGGTTCTATAAAGGAAAGGGCCGGACAGGAAAAAGATATCTTGTACGAGGAGGTATCCCGGCTAATAGATAATAGTGGCCTGGACAGGGTAAAAGAAGATATAAAAGGCTATCTGATGGAATCCGTTCGCATAAGGCCAAAAAGATGTGAAGAAGGCAATATAAGAATAGGAGAGTCTAAAATTGCCGGCATACCGGACCTGCCGTTTACTATGGAATGGCCATCAGTAAAGGGCAGACCGCTTTCTTTTATAGCCCAGTTAAATATGGAGGAACTGGCTGATATTTTGCCCCAAAATGAGCTCTTACCAGCAAAAGGCTGGCTTTATTTCTTCTATGATAATGAGGAACAGCCCTGGGGTTACCAGCCGGAGCATCGGGAACAATGGGAAGTCCTGTCTTTCGATGGTGACCCGGCACTGCTGGAGAGAAGAGCCTTTCCGGCTATGTTGCCTGATTATTGCCGTTTTATGCCCTACCGGCTGCAATTGGCCAGAGAGATATGTATTCCATCGATATGGTCTTTATACTATCAAACCCTCAAATTAGGTTGGCAGGAGCAAGAATTGTACCGCAAGCTCGAACAGGAAATTGTCCGGCTTTACGGAGACCGGGATGAGTTTGCCCCGGTTTATCGTGTTATGGGACATCCAGGTATTATTCAGCATGATATGCAGCTGGAATGCCAGCAGGTTTGCAATGGTTTTGAACCTTATAACTTTAATGATCCCAAAGTGGCAAAAGAGTATGGAAAAGCATGGGATTGGATATTGCTAATGCAGGTGGATTCCGATGAGAGCAACAACGGTATGATGTGGGGAGATTGCGGCAGGCTCTACTTCTGGATACCCCGGCAGGCTCTGCGGGAAAAGGATTTCCAGCAGGTATGGACCATTCTCCAGTGCTATTAGTAAGGAAATAAACTCTTTATGTCTATAGTAATTCCCTGTAATACCACTATTTTCATCGGTGGTTGTGGCCCCCGGCCATGGGGGGTTAGTAAGAAAATATACTTTTTGATGCTTAAGGATGAAGTTGTCAACAACCCCGTCCCTATGACAATAGTTTACATACATGGGGTGCAATGCTTGAAGTTGCACTTTATAAACATTATTTTTGCAAAGGGTAAAAAAGGAGCCGGGTGAATAACCCGGCTCTTTGCTATACCCCAAGTTTTTCCTTTAAAGCATCCTGCAATATTTCAAGTTTCTTTATCAAGTCCCGTTGTTTCATGTCTTATGTACCGCCCTTCTTATTTCCTATTATAATTATGCAAATTACTTAAAATCAATCATAAAATACTTCATTTATGCTTTTTGCCGGATATCGTAGCCTTGAAATAGGCAATTCATGCTATGGGGTTAAAAGTGGTTAAAGCATGTAGTCAGGGCGGGAAGCATATAATTTTATGAAGCTAAAGCCAATATAGGGACAGAAGCTGTAACAATGACAGGAAGCAGAAAGAACGTCCCCTTGCTTCCCCTTGTTTCGAAAGGAATGATTATAAGAATGGAGCGGCGCCGAGAATTATTAAACAAAGCCATGGCGGAATTCCTGGAACTGCCCGGGGACCTGGTGTTGGACCTGCCCAAAATAACTGTGGTGGGAAGAAATGAATTATATCTGGAAAACCACCGGGGCATTATTGAGTACGCTTTAAATCGCCTGCGCATTAATCTTAGCCGGGGATTTCTGGAGATAGAAGGAGAAGAACTGCAGATAAAAACGCTCATGCCGGAAGAAATGGGAATCAGCGGGGAAATTCATTCCATCAGGTTTTTGGATTAGCTTGGAGGAGGAGAGAGTATGTCCAATCGCTTTCTGAACCAGCTAGCTGGCATTATTAAGGTGAATTTACGGGGAGAGAGACCGGAAAAGATTATCAACCTCGCACTCAGCCGGGGAATACATATTTGGGATATAAAGAAAACTGATGATGGAATGCATATGAAGGTAAAAATCAGCGGTTTTGAGGCACTAGAAAATATCTGTGAGGAATATAACTATTCATTGGAAGTAATCAAGCAGGAAGGAGTTCCTTTTTTAAAGGGCCTTTTTGTTAGGCGCCTGGGATTCTGGGCCGGGGCGGTGATTTTTATTGCCGCCCTCTACTTTATGGCTTCATTTATCTGGTTTATTGATGTGAGCGGCAACCAGAAAGTAGACAAGAGCCGGATAATTATGACGGCAGCCAGGTATGGGGTATACCCGGGTGCTCCAAGATGGACCTTTAGCCGTAGTGAGGTTGAAGGAGCCATGCTGCGGGATTTGAACGAATTAGCCTATGTAAAAATTGATATTAAGGGGGTAAAGGCTACTATAGAAGTGGTGGAGAAAATATTCCCCCGTGAGGAGATTAGCGGACCTTGCCATATAGTGGCTGCCAAAGAAGGCGTAGTGGAAGAAGTGCTGGTTCTGGCTGGTGAGGCCCAGGTTGAGAAGGGTAAAGCTGTGTCCAAGGGAGATATTCTGATTTCTGGAGTGGTTTATCCCCAGAAAAACCCCTTTATGGAGGGAGTGGAAGAGGAATTGGAAGAAAAGCCTTCTCTGGTCAGGGCCCGGGGCCAGGTAAAAGCCCGGGTGTGGTATCAAGGATATGGAGAATGTCGTCTGCGTACAGAAAAAATACTTATAAGCGGAAAGAAAAGTAGTGAGATAAAATTGGAGATAGGGGGTAAAACCATACCCCTCAAGAAAGCAAAAATAAAAAACTATGATTATTCTATTTCTGAAATGAAACAAAAGGAAATAAAAACTCCACTGGGATCGGTTCGAGTATATAAAACCTGCTGGCGGGAACAGCTTAAAAAAATAACAGTATATAATGAAGAAGAAGCACTATCTATTGCTCAGGAAAAGGCTATGAAAAGCCTCTTGAAGAAAATGGGGAAAGATAAGAAAATTGTTAATCAGAAAAAAAGGCTTTTATCATCACCCAGTGATTCCATTATTAGAGTTCAGCTATCGGTTGAAACCATTGAAGATATAGCTCGGGCCGAACCTATAAATGTCAGTCCCAATGGCAATTGAATCTACCATATGATATAATAACAACGACCTTTGTACTCCGCTAAATAAACGGATAGAAGGTAGTTCCTTTTGCTTCGAGTGCAGATATTATTGGATGGATATTTCGATAGGGGGACTGAATGTTTGTTAGAAAAGGAAAGTAGAATTGCCTTATCGGACAACCAGCAAGCAGCGATATTTTTTGGCCCCGGTGACGAAAATTTTCGCCATTTGCGGAGTATTTCCCCGGCAGAAATATATGCTCGGGGAGCAGAGCTATTTATTAAAGGCCAGGAAGATGATGTTAAGCAAAGCTTTGATTTGATTCAGAATCTGCTGGAGGTAGTGGACCGAGAACAGCAATTGAATATAAATGACATTGATTACCGTTACACGCTAATTAAAAAAGGAGAGAAGTCCAGGCATCAGGATATTGTATCCTCCCCGATTTTGAATACCGCCCGGGGCAAAGCTATCAAAGCTAAAACCCTGGGACAAAAGAAATATATCAAATCAATATTGAAGGATGATGTGGTTTTTGCCATCGGGCCGGCGGGAACGGGCAAAACCTACCTGGCGGTGGTAATGGCGGTCCGGGCCCTTAAACATAAAGAAGTGGAAAGAATAATTCTGGTGCGACCGGCGGTGGAGGCCGGTGAAAAACTGGGATTTTTACCGGGAGATTTTATTGAAAAAGTTAACCCCTATCTTCGACCTTTGTATGATGGGCTTTTTGATATACTCGGGGTGGAAATAACTCAGCGCTATTTGGAGAAGAATATCATTGAAGTAGCACCCCTGGCCTATATGCGGGGGCGGACTTTGAATGATGCTTTTATAATTCTGGATGAAGCCCAGAATACCACCCCACAGCAGATGAAGATGTTTTTGACCCGTCTTGGTTTTGGCTCCAAAGCAGTCATAACCGGCGATATAACTCAGGTGGATTTACCAAAAGAAGAGTATTCCGGTTTAATAGAGATTCAAAAGATTTTAGGACATGTTTCCGGGGTATCCTTTGAATATTTGACTAAAGAAGATGTAATAAGGCACCCGCTGGTACAAAAGATTATAGATGCTTATGAAACTTACGAAGCCCTGGAAGGCCTCTAGAATCCCCTGGGGGTTGCGCGTAATGCGGGATAATAGGCCCACATTCAACTAGTGTTCTACTTGAGGAGCGTATAAATGAAGCTTAGCACTATCCTCAACTTTGTGTGGAAGAGAATATATGGCTTTCTTAGCCAGTCTACCACCAGAAAGGTTTTGGGGGTATTACTGTTCTTTTCCGTAACCATTTTTATTATTTTCTCCAAATTTACTCCCACCCAGGTTAGATTAAAACCAGATGAAGTGGCCCAGCGTAATATTCAATCTAATATCACCGCAGTAGTGATTGATGAAAAGCAAAGTGATGAACTGAGAAAACAGGCCGCCAGCAAGGTGCAAAAGGTTTATCAGGGCGATCAGTATGCTCTCTCCAATACAGAAACGGAGATTAATAATTTCTTTTCCACCTTGATGGAAATAATGAATTCTGATGATAAACAGGAAAAACTGTTGGACTTGCTGGATAGCAGCAGTAAGCGGAAGGATTATCTAAATCTAAAATATAACCGGCAGCAATTGGCTTCTTACCTCCTCGATACTCCAATATCGGACATAGAGACTATGAGGCAGACTTCCATAATGGCGGTTCGGGGAATAATGAGCAAACCCCTTACGGATGAGGCCATAAAGGGGGCCAGTGAGCAAGTTGACAAGCAGGTTGATGCGCTGGCATTTGCGCCCCAGGCCCAGGAGATTATGAAGCTGGTTATTAGCAATTCCCTTCGACCCAACCTGATATTCAATGAGGAAGCAACCAACAAGGCCATAGAAGAAGCTATGGCATCGGTGCAACCGGTGCAAAAGACTATTAAGGCGGGGGAAATAATTGTTCGGGAAGGTGACCGGGTTACTGAAGAACAGATTTCCACTCTGGAACAACTGGGTATTCAGAGGAGCAAGAGTTATCCTTTAACCATTCTCGGTGCAGGACTTTTCGTATTTTTAAGCTTTTGGCTTATTATTGAGTTCCTGCGTCGTTATTATAGGGATATTTTTGAAAATGACCGCCTTATGCTTTTAATTGGGCTGGTATTTATATTGATATTGTTAATAACCCGTTTTCTTACTATAATCAAAATTAGCAACCAGCCGGACATCAACAATCTGATGGCTTATTTAGCTCCTGTAGCTGCTGGCTCAATGTTGATTGCCATTTTGTTGGACAATCGACTGGCCTATTTTCTTACTATGATAATGGCTTTATATGTAGGATTGCTGGCTGAAGGCAACCAGCTCTTTTATGCGATAACTGCATTTGTAGGCGGATCTGTGGGAGTATTTCAGGTCTACAAGCTTAATCAGACCTCGGACCTGGCTCGTTCTGGCCTCTATATAGCTCTGGCCAACATGGTTTCCATAATAACCCTCTTCCTGATAGGGGGCAATTGGAGTCTGAACCTGGCAATAACCGGCGTGCTTATTGGGGCTATTAACGGAATTTTCTCAGCCGTTCTGATGATTGGGGCCTTGCCCTATTTGGAAAGTGCCTTTTCCATTACCAGCATGAATAAGCTTCTGGAATTCTCCAACCCGAATCATTACCTTTTAAGGCGGCTTTTGCTGGAAGCGCCCGGGACTTACCATCACAGCTTGATGGTGGGCAACCTGGCCGAAGCATCTGCCGAGTCTATCGGGGCTAATCCCTTGATGGTCAGGGTGGGAGCCTATTATCATGATATTGGAAAAATTAAGCGTCCCAATTATTTTGTGGAAAACCAACAAGGTTTCGATAATCCCCACGAAAAAATTGCTCCGGCTTTAAGTGCTCTCATTATCACCTCTCATGTTAAAGATGGAGTAGAAATGGCCCGGGAGGCCCGGCTTCCGCAGACAATAATCGATTTTATCGAACAGCATCATGGTACCAGCCTGACCAAATATTTTTATAACCGGGCTATGGAAGAAGACCGGGATGGAAAACTGGGCGAAGAAAGCTTCCGCTATGAAGGTCCCAAGCCCAAACGCAAGGAAGTGGCTCTGGTGATGCTGGCAGATTCCGTGGAAGCGGCGGTGCGCTCCCTGAGTGATCCTCGTCCGGAGAAAATTAGGAATATGGTGCGTTTGTTGATTAAGGACAAACTAAACGATGGACAGTTGGAGCTATGTGACCTCACTTTCAAGGATTTGGATACAATCGGCAACTCTTTTTGCAAAGTCCTGGAGGGAATGTATCATAAACGGATAGAGTATCCCGAAACCATAGTAAGAGAGTTTGAAAAGAGGAGAGAAAGCCATGGAAACCATGATAATAAACCAGCAGAACAAGATTAATTATACCAAAGAAATGCAGCAGGTTATTCTCAATGTAGCCAACGCCGTGGCAAAAATGGTGAAATTGTCCCCGAATACGGAGCTAAGTGTTATGATTGTGGACAATAGCTATATCAAAGAATTGAACTTGATTTATCGTGGCGAAAATAATCCTACTGATGTTCTTTCCTTTGCCATGAATGAACTTAGTGAAGAGGAAATGGATCTCGACCTGCCTGGAGAAGTAAATGTACTCGGAGATATCGTGGTTTCTCTGGAAAAGGCGGTCAGCCAGAGTGAAGAATATGGCCATAGCGTAGAAAGAGAGCTCGGTTATTTGATCGCCCATGGTATGCTTCACCTACTGGGTTATGATCATGAAAATGAGGAAGAACGCAATTTAATGCGAAACCTGGAAGAAAGAATCATGCATAAAGTCAAATTGGAAAGGTAGAATCCCAGGATGAAAGGGACTGGATTAAAGAGGAGTTTTGCCTGTGCCCTGGCGGGAATAGCCTATGTCTTCCAGCAGGAAAGGAATATGAAGATCCACGGGGTAGCAGCTATTATGGTTATGGGTCTGGGTTTATTCCTGCGAGTAACCCGCTGGGAATGGGGATTATTGTTAATTACTATCTTTATGGTCCTGGTGGCGGAAACGATTAACAGCGCTATTGAAAAGGCGGTGGATTTGCAGACAGAAAGCTATCACCAGCTGGCTAAAGCGGCCAAGGATTTGGCTGCCGGAGCCGTTTTATTAACCGCTATTATGGCCGTTATCATGGCCTTTCTTATTTTTGGACCATATTTACTTAGTTTAGCAGGAGGAGGCTGAATGTGAGCAAGAGGGAAGAACTGCTTAAATGGGCTCGTGAAGCTCAAAAAAATGCCTATGCCCCTTATTCTAACTTCCAGGTAGGGGCTGCCCTTTTGTCTGCAGGGGGCAAGGTTTATACGGGGAGTAATGTGGAAAATTCCTCCTATGGTTTGAGCATTTGTGCTGAACGGGCCGCCGTATTTAAAGCAGTCAATGCTGGGGAAAGAGATTTTACACTGTTAGCCGTAGTATCCAGCGGCCAGGGTTATGTTTTTCCCTGCGGGGCCTGTTTACAGGTTTTGGCTGAGTTTTCCCCAGAAATGAAGCTAATAATTACTGATGAAAAAGACCACTATAAGGAATACGCTTTGCAGTACATGCTGCCGCAAATCTTTGCACTGGGAAAACAGGAGGAGTAAAATAGATGAAATCTGGATTCGTAAGTATTGTGGGCCGCCCCAATGTGGGAAAATCTACTCTGCTCAATGCAATTATAGGAGAAAAAATCGCTATAGTATCGGAGAAGCCCCAGACAACCAGAACCAGAATTCAGGGCATATATACCTGTGAAAGGGGGCAGGTAATCTATGTTGATACCCCCGGTATTCATAAACCCAAGCACCTCTTGGGTGAATACATGGTAAAAGTATCTGCGCGCAGCCTGGAAGAGGTAGATATAATATACTATATGACTGATGTAACCCGTCCTTTTGGCGGTGGTGAGAGCTTTATCCTGGATCAATTGAAAGACGCCAGGGTACCGGTATTTTTATTGGTTAATAAAATTGACCTGGTTAGTGAGCAAGAGGTTAAGGATTATATTCAGATTTTTAACCAGCAGCGCAGTTTTTCTGAGGTAGTTTCCATATCAGCCGCTTGTGGTACCAATCTGCAGCTTTTGTTAGACAAGACTCTGGATGCTTTGCCGGAAGGCCCCCTCTATTATCCGGAGGATGACCTTACCGACCAACCCATCTATTTGCTTATTGCTGAATTAATAAGGGAGAAGGCTTTAATGCTGACTCATGATGAGGTTCCGCATTCCCTGGCGGTGGAAGTGGAAGAATTTAAAAAGCAAAGCAATGGTAAGGTCTATCTTAGGGCTGCCATATATATGGAAAGGGATTCCCAAAAGGGGATAGTAATCGGCAAAAAGGGTCAAATGTTAAAGACCATCGGGGAGCAGGCCCGCCAGGACATTGAAAGCTTGTTGGATACGGCTGTTTATCTCGATTTATGGGTTAAGGTAAAAAAGAACTGGCGTGATAACGAGAACACCCTGAATCAGCTCGGCTACCGGATGTAGAAAGAAGAGGATGGCTATTATGCTGGCTAAATACCTTGATTCCACTAATTTGCAAGCTGAAGCCCGGGCCAGCGATATCGAATCGCTATGTCAAGAAGCCCGGCAGTTCCAGGTGGCGGCTGTTTGTGTTAATCCCTTCCGCTTGGAACTGGCCTGTCATCTCCTGGCTGGAACTCCGGTCAAGGCTTGTACGGTAATAGCTTTTCCCCTGGGAGCCGATCATTGGAAGAATAAAGTGGATTCAGCGCGGCGGGCCTTGCAAATGGGAGCGGCTGAACTTGATATGGTAATGAATATCGGTGCTTTCAAGGATAGGGATTATCGCCTGGTGGAAAGAGAGATTAAGGAACTGCTCCGTCTAAGGGAAGAATATGCTTTTCTACTCAAAGTTATCGTGGAAACAGCTTTGCTTAGCAAGGGGGAACTGCAGGATATAAGCGCTTTGCTAAGTAATAGCGAAGCAGATTTTATTAAGACTTCTACTGGTTTTTCCAGCCGGGGTGTTACCCTGGAGGATATTGAGATTATTCGAGAATCCCGCCAAAGAAAGGATTTGAAGATTAAAGCCAGTGGGGGCATAAAGAGCCTGGATTTTGCCCTTGAATTGTTAAAAGCGGGGGTTGACAGAATAGGGAGCAGCAGTGCCTTGGCATTGTTGGAGGAGTACCGGCAAAGGGGAGGGCAGTAAGGAGACTGCCCTTTAATGCGGATAAAGCGGATAAGCCTTTTTATTATTCTGCTGGCTTTTTATACTAGCATAATGATCAACTATCCCAGCGAATGCTTGAAAAACCTGGGTTACAACCGGGTATTGGATTTCTATGGCCGGTGGGTGAGCTCCTCATGCAATCTTGACTTTCTGTACAATCCGGGGTTAAGGCAGACGGCTATTCCGCTGCACACCAGTAGAGTGGCGGCAGTAATTCCTGGTGGCTCCAATCAAGGAATTAAAAGGCAAATGGAAAAGCTGCTGGCCGAGAAATACCAGGTCATAATCGAGTGTTCTGCCATAGACACCTGGCATAGTAGTAAAGATGGACAGGAGTATTTATCCCGCATAGCTGCTCAGGCCTACCGGGTAGTAGTATTTGATGGAGGACACCATCTGCCCACTTTGGGGATGGCTCCGGATATTATTCTCGTTCCAGAACTGGCCGGCTTTGCGGTTCATACTTATATGCTCGATGGAATGAGAGTGGAAACTATACGGGATTTGGCCGAGGAAGCCGGTTGCCCTGCAGTGATTGTCAGAATACCTCGTTTGGCCCTGGTCAAGAACCAGCGCTCTCTCTCCATTATAACCCGTCGAATAATGGCTGCATCACATTATAGTGATAGGGAAAGCAGTACCGGGAAAATCATGCTGCAGAGCCGGATGAGCAAGTTCAACGGAATAATCTTTGCCTATGTGAACTATGAGTATGCAAAAAAACCCGAATTATTTTGTCAGTGCTTGAATGCTTTGGGAGTAGGGGATGCCCGTAAGCTTTATCTGGCCTTTGATTATGGCTGTATCAGCCCGGAAGAGGCAGGAGAATTTATGAAGAAAGTAAGTAAGAGCAGCGGGTTGCCCGCTCAAATAGTTAATGAAGCAGTAAAAGTAAGCAGTGTATTCTGGGGTGGGAAGTAAATGTATCTTCGTAGTCGGGCTATAGTAATAAAGAACATGGATTACCGGGAAAGCGACAAACTGGTTACAATATTTTGCGAACATGAGGGGAAAATGAAAGCAGTGGCCCGGGGAATCAAAAAGCCCCGCAGCAGCTTGCGGGCTTGTGTTCAGCCTTTTTGTCATTCATCGCTTTTTTTTAGCCGGGGTAAAGGGATGAATTTGATTACCCAGGGAAAACTACTGGAATTTTACGGCAATACCCGGGAGGATTTTGAACGCTCCCTATATGCTTTATATTTAATGGAACTGTTGGATAAGAGTTTGATGGAGGGAATAGCCATTCCCCGTCTCTATACCAGCACCCTGGAGGTTCTCTCTCATCTTAACCACAGCGGTTACAATCCCATGCTAATAAGGTATTTTGAGATGAACCTGCTGGTAAATTTGGGCTATAGCCCGCTGTTGCATCATTGTGTGCTTTGTGGGAAAAAGGATGACTTAAAGGTTTTTAGCCTTCCTGATGGAGGAATGTTGTGCCGGGATTGCAGCTATCAGGCTTCCGGAGCAGTCAGTTTATCCAAAGAAACCCTGGCCCTGATCGGTCTTCTGGGAAGCTCACGGCTGGTTACTGTAGAAAGGGTAAGGGTCTCCAATAAGGCCCAGAAAGAACTGGAGTATTTTTTAGAGAAATACCTGGAATATTACTTGGAAAGAAGATTTAATCTAAAAAAGGCCATGTCTATTTTGAAAAGGAGTATGCCCAAGGATACCCATCTTATATGAACGGGTTTACCAATAAAATCCTTAGCGCTTTTTCTACTCTCGTTGACAAGCAGGGGATAAAATTTGTATATTATAACGAGCCTATTAACAAACAGGCCGCGGGTTCTAATCCCCGCTTCGTTGCAGCGGTGTGGTTGAAACTGCTACACAGTTTCTTCCGATGCTTAAAAATAAAGATACAGATCCCTTCGAAATCAAATTATAATGCTTGAATGAAAGGCGGTGGTGAAATGGAACCTATACCGTTGGACCGATGGTGGATGATTATGAAAAAAAGAAAATGCGGGAAGGGTGTATTTTATTGCCGTAATAGTGCTTAAACCCTTCTCGAGAAGGAGGGATTGAACCGTGATCAAAACCTATTTCTACAATGAACAGGAAGATCGCATGTTTCATGATGTAGATCTGGCTAACGCCCCGGACCTTTTGGTTTCACCGAAAAACCTTCTCTGGATAGATATTTATGATTGTTCTGAAAGAGAATTGCAATATATTGGAGATATATTTAATTTCCATCCCCTGACCTTGGAAGACTGTCTACAGGAAGAGAATCCGCGGGCCAAAATTGACAGATATGATGATTATTACTTCTTTGTATTTCATGCCCTGAATTATTTTGAAGAAGCCGAAGAAGAAGATGAGATTTCCAGCATCGAACTGGATGTATTCCTGGGTCCCAACTATATCGTAACTATACATCCCATAGCCCTTTCTGCAGTGGGAAAAATTGCTCGTATCTGTTTAAAGGACAGCAGGTTTATGACCCGAGGTCCGGATTATTTATTACATGCCATTGTTGATAATATTGTTGATGATTCCTTTCCTATTTTGCAAAGGCTAGGGGAAAGAATCGATAAACTGGAAGATAACATATTCCTGCAAAAGGGACAAGTGATAACTGAGGAAATACTGACTCTGAAGCGGACCCTGATTCTCTTGCGTAAGGTACTTATTCCTCAGCGACATATATTTGCCAATATTTCTGGCCGCTACTCCTTCTTTGCGCGCAATGAAAACATTCCCTATTATTTGGATTTAGCGGATAACTTGAATAGTATTTTGGATACGGTCAATACCTTCCGCGATCTAGTAAACAGCTCAACGGAAATATATTACTCGGTCTTATCCGGGCGCACCAGTGAAATTATAACGATATTAACGGTTATTACAGTTATCATGATGCCCTTGACGGTTATTACCGGTTTTTACGGTATGAATGTAAAGCTTCCGGGGGAGGCTAACCCCTATAGTGTATGGTATATCAGTCTGGCTATGTTTAGCCTGGCTTTGGGCATGCTGGGTTTTTTCCGTTTCCGGAAATGGTTATAACGAGGTGAAATATATCCTCGCTTCTCTAAGCTAAATTTCTGCCACTATCCTTCCGGTTTCCTCCAAACAATAATCCCCCAGGCCCTCTAATTCTGATTTGAAGGCGGCGGAATTAATGATATCCAGAGCCGCCCTTATTTCAGCCTTATCATGGTCCTCTTTTCTTATTACCAACTCGTATCGTTCTTTTTGCAAGGGAATAAACTCAATACCCCGAACTTGCATGGCAGCCTTCTCATTACCTAAAGCCAGGTCTGCAGTTCCCCGGGCTACGGCACTGGCCACAGCCAGGTGTGATGTTTCTTCCCTTTTATAGCCATTAATCTTACGCCGATCAAGTTTCATTTGATATAGGTGCTCGTCTAAAAGCACCCGAGTACCACAGCCGGGTTCCCGGTTAATGAAACGAAGATCAGGAAGGGTCAAATCTTCCCAACCTTTAATTTCCAGGGGGTTGCCGCGGGCAACATAAAAGCCTTGTTGGCGCATGGCCAGGTGTATTATCAAAGTAGGTATACCAGGAACCATGCGGCGGACATAAGGTATGTTATAACTATCACTGTCACTATCCCAGAGATGGATACCAGCCATATCCGATTCACCCTGATAAAGCTGGAGAAGACCGGCAAAACTGCCAATATTATGGCGAAAGGCCCGGCAACCCTGGCTATGGCTTTCCAGGTGGCGGCTTAAAACATCTAAAAGCAGATCTTGTCCGCAAATTACCAGGCCTGGAGCGTTAGAAAGGTAATCCTGTCGGGCTGCTTGCGGCTTGGATGATGCTTCAAGTGTATCGATTTCTTTATATTTATATTTTTTGCCTTGCTTTATATAAGCATCCACATCCCGCTGCTCAATCCGAATCTTCCGACCTATACGATAGGCCGGCAATTCTCCTCGCTTTACCATTTCATATACGGTATATTTAGTTATTTTTAATATTTTTGCGACTTCTTGAGGAGTTAAAGAACGGTCTTCTTTCATAATTGTCAAAACCTCCAAACTTGATGATTATTCTAGCATAATACAAGCCTGATGCAAAGTTGTGTTATCTTCTGTTGAAATATGTTATATTAATAAACATAAACATTCATAAACCCACGAAAGGAAACATAAGCTAAAATCTTGTATAGTTCCAAGAAACGGTATTTATGCTTTTCGAGAAGCATTAAAAAAGAGCTGGCGCGAATATATAAAAGGAGGGGGGAGGATAAGCCATGCCCTCTTTATAGGGTATTTTGCCATAAGTTATTAAAATAATTAGTTCTAGTTTTTAATTAATGAATCGTGCCAGACCCTTTCCCGTAATAGGCAAACAAACTAAGGAGGAATTATTAAATGCGACATAACAAAAAGGCAAAAGCCCGGATTAGCATTTTAGTGGCGTTGATTTTTGTGCTCTGTATGGCGGGAAGCGCTTTTGCGGCTAATCCGGCAGCTACTGGAAATCTGGTATGGAAAGCTGGGGATCAATGTTCGGTTAATGCCAGTGCGTTAAACTTCAGAACCGGTCCGGGAATGAATTATAAGGTTATAAAATCCTATACCCGGGGAAGTTTGATGACCATTGCCGAAAAATCAGGTGATTGGTATAAAGTGACCGCAGCGGACGGAAAAGCCGGTTATGTATTTGGCCGTTACTTGCTTACTGCTACTGAAGCTCCCACTCCGGTCAAGGCGGCGCCCAGTGTCACTACGTCCAAAGCAGAAGTTACAGCAGAGCCTCAGGCTAAAGCGGTATCCGGTGAACTCATTATCTCTGCTGCTGCCAGCCTGACTGATGCCATGAATGAGATGAAAGGCCTCTATGAGAAGCAAAACAAAAATGTAAAACTTACCTTTAACTTCGGTTCATCGGGTGCCCTGCAGCAACAGATTGAACAGGGTGCTCCCGCTGATGTGTTTATTTCTGCTGCCACCAAGCAAATGAAGGCCCTGCAGGACAAGAAGCTCATTGTAGATGAGAGCTGTAAAAATCTCTTGAAGAACCGTTTGGTATTAGTTGGTCCCAAAGATTCGGCCAAGGTCAAAGGCTTTAGCACGCTGAAGGAAGCTTCGCTAATCGCTTTGGGCGAACCTGATTCGGTTCCCGCCGGGAAATATGCCAAGGAAACCCTTACTAAAATGGGTTTGTGGGATGCAGTAAAGGACAAGGTGGTTTATGCCAAAGATGTAAGACAGGTTTTGGCTTATGTGGAAAGCGGCAATGTTGAAGTTGGGATGGTTTATCTGACCGATGCCAAGATATCGGACAAGGTGCAGATAATCAGCATAGCAGAAGAAAATACTCATACCCCCATCGTATACCCGGCAGCAGTAGTTAAAGCCAGCAAGAACCCGGAAGCGGCTCAGAGTTTCGTAGATTTCCTCAGTAGTGACGCCGCTAAAGATGTATTTGCCAAATACGGTTTCTCGCTGGTCAAATAGTGCTTAAGGATAGACGGTAAGGGCGGTGTAATCATGACCGAAGCTGAATTAATTCCGATATGGATTTCGCTTAAAACAGCGGGCACCGCAACCTTAATTACCTTTATCCTGGGCATTGCTGCCGCTCGTTGGATGGCCTATGGAGATTTTAAGGGCAAGAACCTGCTGGATGGCTTGTTTATTCTTCCCCTGGTCTTGCCCCCCACTGTTTTAGGTTTTGGACTTTTACTTATCTTTGGGAAAAACGGCCCCCTGGGGCAATTATTGTTGTATTTTGATAAAACGGTGATATTCTCCTGGTCGGCAACAGTAATTGCTTCCACCGTGGTAGCTTTTCCTCTGATGTACCAGGCTACCCGGGCTGCTTTTGAACAAATACAGCCCAACCTGGAAGATGCGGCCCGCACCCTGGGGGCCAAGGAATGGACCGTATTTTGGAAGATCAGTATGCCGCTGGCCTGGCCGGGTATAGCTGCCGGAACCATTCTGGCCTTTGCCCGTTCCCTGGGTGAATTCGGAGCCACTTTGATGCTGGCGGGGAATATCCCGGGAAGAACCCAGACCGCGCCCCTGGCAATCTATTTCGCGGTGGAAGCCGGGCGATCGGACCAGGCTCTGAAATGGGTACTGGCCATTCTGCTAATCTCCTTTGCCAGTATCATTGCCTTGAATTACTGGAAAAGCCGCCAGTATTCTTCCTGGAGGAACGGTCAGCCCGTGGTAAAGGAGGTAGTGATTGATGCTGGATATAGAAATTAAGAAATCACTGCCTGGCTTTAAATTGGAGGTATCTTTTGCCGTGGAGCGAGAGATACTGGCTATTTTAGGACCCTCTGGCTGCGGCAAGACCATGACCTTAAAGTGTATTGCCGGTCTGATACAGGCCGATGAAGGGCGGATAGCCCTGGATGATAGACTGTTGTTTGACTCCGGCAGCGGGGTTAATATTAAGTCCCGGGAAAGAAATATGGGTTTTGTTTTTCAAAATTATGCTCTTTTTCCCCATATGGATGTTTTTAACAATATCGCCTTTGGCATACGGCAATTGCCGGTAGAGGATATTAAAGAAAAAGTCAGACTATGGCTGCAAAAAATGCGTCTATCCGGTTTGGAAAAGCGTTTTCCCGGGCAGTTGTCTGCCGGGCAACAGCAGCGGGTGGCCCTGGCACGGGCTCTGGTTTCCGAACCGGAAGTGTTGTTGCTCGATGAACCTTTTTCCGCATTGGACAGTATTGTTAAAGAGCGCCTGGAGGAAGAACTCCTGGAAATTCATGAATTCTTCCCCGGCCATATTCTTTTTGTAACTCATAACCTGGCCGAGGCTTATAAATTAAGTTCTAAGATAGCAGTGTATGAAGCCGGGCGTTTGCTGCAATTCGGAGAAAAAGAAAAGGTAGTAAACCGGCCTTCCAACCGAGTCGCAGCTCGCCTGACCGGGGTCAAGAACTTTCTCCCGGCGGTTGTCCAGGAAGTAGAGAGTAGCAGCCTGAATCTGGAATTGAGTGGCCTGGGAACCAGGCTCAAGGCGGGAAAAGTTCCAGGAGAAAAATGGGAATCGGGGCAGGTAGTTAATTTGGGCATACGCCCAGAGTATATTCGGATTAATGACAATGGGGAAAACCTCATCGCAGTTCTGGTGGAAGAGGTCATAGAAGAGATATCCAGTTATATAATCCGCTGCTCGCTTGCAGGAAGCGGGGGCGAAAAGATTTTAGAAGCACGAATACCCCGAACAGAGGCTGTTAATCTTAGCCAAGGCGATAGCTGCCAGTTCTGCTTACCGGCGGACAAAATCTTTATTATGCTTGAATAAAACTGGATTATTAATCAAGCAGGTTAATAATACAACTCTCCTTTATAAGCCCCTTTCAGGGGCTTTCTTTTTGCGGGGGGAGCAAAGTAAATTTTTCGATGCTTATAAGGCTATTTGCGGCGGCAAACAGGTGATTTTCAAGTTCATCCTGCTTGGATGATAAGCTTACCAGGCCCCCACCCCTTACTTTTTTCATTACTTATTAGTAAAACTGTCTAATGATTCTACGGCATCTACCAGGCTCATAAAAGCAGAGTGGAGATTTTCCTGGCTTAGCTCCCAAACCGTTCGCTCCTCCCGGGGCAAATCATGTATCCTTTCTCAAGTGGGAATAGGATCGGCAATATGTTCATAACCGAAATAATCGGCCAGGATAGATAATTGCTCTATGTTATGCTCCCATTCCTTGGTATTTATCTTGTTGGGCAGAATAAGGTCAATTCCGCCGGCATTTATCCTGGAAGCTCGCCACAATTCCTCCAGGTTTTTTAATTCCTCCAGTTCATTAGCAGCGGTGAGATCGCTGCAGACTATTAAAGCATCAGCCATAGCACTTAGCCATTGGCAATCTTCGCTGGATGCAGGTGTTAATAACAGGTAATCATAGGTCAGTTTCTCCAGGTGAGGTGAGTAATCTGCTGTTGCAGAGTCCTCCGGTTTTAAAAGGAGTTGCAGCAGGTCTATACCCAGGCGAGAGCTGAATATTTTGGCCTGGGCTTTATCTTCTAAAGGCTTTGCCGCATTCGTTCCAGTCTCTTGCCGGTCAATACCCAGCCAATAGCGCAGCTTTTTATTATTTCCGGTATCTCCAATCAATACCCGGTATCCTTTACGGCTTAAACCACTGGCCAGGTTAACCGCCACCGTTGTTTGCCCGCAAGCGGGACGATTAGAAATAATCATTATAACTTTTATCAAAGTCCAACCTCCATGCCCGCTATGCGGCTTTCCTAATCATAAAAGGGGGAAGACCCACCCCATCCTGGCATTTACTAAAGATTTAAAATAACTTATTCTACCCCCAGTATATCATAAACAGAATTTTAGCCATTAAATATGTCCTCTTATTAATTACTGGATTTCTGCTACCATTCGAAATACACTTCAACCATACACCACCCCTCAATATGTTAACATGATAATAACAAATGTTAAGTTAAGTCCCGCGATATTCTGGCTCAGGACCTCCCGGCTTCAGCAGTCTCCCTGCATGCCTTGCGTAAGCAGGCCGGAGAAAAATATGATGTATCCGTCTTTTCCCTGGCCAACTCCCTGGTTGACCTGTACCCGGATAAATTCGCCGTGGTGCAGAGTGATGGGCAAACCGAATACATGAATAATCTGATCCCTGGGCGGAGTAGATAAAGAGGAATAGCATAACGGAATAAAGGCTACTCTTTAGGGTAAAATTGCAACAAAAAAGTATTGATATGCTACAATGCGATAAAAGGTACTAAAAATTACGGAAAGCAAAATCACTTATTTTTTCTTGAAGAAGAGGTGAAAAACATGGGTACTGATGAAATCCTAAAACAGGCATTAAAGCTTAAAATTGAAGAGAGATTCATACTGGTGGAAAGTTTAATCAAGAGTATAGATGAGCCTGACCGGAAGCTTGATGAGTTATGGGCAGAGGAAGCAGAAAAAAGACTTGCGGCATACAGAGAAGGAAGGTTGGAAGGTATTCCAATGGAAGAGGTGTTTAAAGACGAAAGATGAGGGTTGTGTTTTCGAATTATGCAAAACTGGAACTGGAAGATGCAGCGCGTTTTTATAACCTTCAACATGCTGGGCTGGGCAATAGATTCAAGGTTGAAGTAAAAAACGCTGCTTTGCGAATTGCTAAGTATCCTACAGCATGGTCGAATGAAAGTGGTGAAGTGAGAAAATATCTCCTTCATAAATTTCCATACAAATTACTGTATTCAATAGAAAGTGATCACATTTTTATAATTGCAGTAGCGCACCAACACCGAAAACCAAACTACTGGGTAGAAAGAGACGAGTTGTGATTTCATGCGGAAATTTAGACACCTGTAAACGCAAATATAACGAGGAATGCATGGAAGGTGCTATGTAAAAATTACTTAGGCTATGATTCGAGGTGTTTCCCAATCAAACAAATACTAGACAACCGACGTCGGGGAAATGTCGGTGATTACCTGGTGGATAATATTGATAAAAAAGCTAAGCTATCCATCGTATCAGCTTACTTCACCATCTACGCTTATAACGAATTAATGACCCAGCTAAATAAGATAGAGCAGTTGCGATTCCTTTTTGGTGAACCCACGTTTGTCCGGGATGAAAACCTTAAAGAGAATCCACCATTAAGACTCTGAACACCACTATAAATCGAGAAACATCTTTGCCCATAGAATGGAACATCATGTGCAGATTCAACAGCTCCAGCAGCAGTTGGATGCTTTAATAGCTCAATTAAGCGAGGTGTGCTAAACAAGAATGAACAAATTTGATGGTAAGACTATGGATTTAGTTCAGCAAAACATTGATGAACTTAAAAAGCTTTTCCCCGAGGCCTTAACCGAAGGTAAAATCGATTTTGACCAGCTTCGGCTCCTGCTCGGTGATGAAGTCGATACCGGCAAAGAGAAATATGAGTTCACTTGGCCGGGTAAGAGCGACTGTATTCGGTTGTCCCAGCAGCAGTCCACGGGAACACTGCGACCTGATAAAGAATCCAGTAAGGATTGGGGTACCACCCAAAACCTTTACATAGAAGGTGATAACCTGGAGGTATTGAGGTTATTACAGAAGGCTTATCATCGAAAAGTGAAAATGATATACATAGACCCACCTTATAATACAGGTAATGATTTTATTTATGAAGATGATTTTCGGGATAATGTTAAGAACTATAAGGAAAAAACAGAACAAGACATGATGGCGAAACCTGCAAATTCAGGTAGGTATCATTCTGATTGGTTAAATATGATGCATCCGAGATTAAATTTGGCAAAAAACTTGCTGAGAGATGAGGGGGTAATATTTATAAGTATTGATGATAATGAAGTAGATAATTTAAAGAAGATTTGTAACGAAATATTCTATGAATATAATTTTGTTGAGCAATTAATATGGAAGAGACGATCTACACCGCCCAATGACCGAGTAATAGGTAAAAATCATGAGTATATTCTTGTTTATGCAAAAGACATTGAAAAAATGGAATTATATTTGCAACCGCGTAGTGAAGGAATTAATTCAAGATATTCTAATCCAGACACTGATCCAAGAGGAGATTGGGTAGCATCAGATTTAAGTGCCAATGGAAAAGGTGGAAGACTAACTGAAAGCTGCATATATCCGATAAAAAATCCTATTACTCGAGAAGAGTATTATCCACCACAGAACAAATGCTGGTTATACAATGAGGAAAAAATGACGGGATTAATTAATGAAGGAAGAATTGGTTTTAGAGCTAATTCTGGTGCTCCATTCCTGAAACGGTATCTGTCGGAAGTTAGACAGGGGGCTACTTTACCGACAATTATTGACAATGGAGGATTTTCATCTGATTCTGCAAAAGAAATAAAGGATATTTTTTCAAAAGATGTTTTTGAATTTCCTAAGACAACTAAACTGTTGAAGATTTTAGTGCAAACGGGGTCAGTAAATAATGATATTATTCTGGACTTTTTCTCTGGATCGGCCACTACTGCCCATTCTGTAATGCAACTAAATGCTGAAGATAACGGTAACCGCAAGTTTATAATGGTGCAATTACCTGAGCCTTGCAGTGAAGACTCTGAAGCTTACAAAGCCGGTTTCTCCAATATCTGCGAAATCGGCAAGGAACGTATCCGCCGTGCCGGTGAGAAGATAAAAGAAGAAAACAAGGACAAAGAAGGTATTGAAAACTTGGATATAGGCTTTAAGGTATTCAAGCTGGATACTTCAAACCTTAAGGCATGGGACCCGGATGTTGAAGAACTGGAAGAAACCCTTAAAGGAATGGTTGATCCCATTAAAGAAGGTCGTACGCAGGAAGATATGCTATACGAGATTATGTTGAAATACGGCATAGACCCGACCATGCCGCTGAAAGAAATTCAGATAAAAGGTAAGACTGCTTATTCCGTTGGCCTGGGCTATATGATTGTCTGTCTGGAAGATGGTCTGACCCTTGACGTTATCGAAGCTATTGGTGATATGAAACAGTCCGGCCAGGAAATAGCCCGGGTAGTTTTCCGGGACTCCGGTTTTGCCGATGATAATGTCAAAACTAATGCCGTGCAGCTGTTAAAGAAATTCGGCGTTGAAGACTTCCGGACCATATAGCGAGGTGATAGGTGATGAAACTAAAATTTGTTTCCGACCAACAATTCCAGTTGGATGCCGTTGCCTCAATAACCGATATCTTTCAAGGTCAGGCGGTAAAACAGACTAATTTCTCAGTTGCTTCCACTATGGGCAGTGGCGCTCAGGGTGAATTAGGTTATCAGATTGAGCTGGGTTACGCTAATAAACTGGACCTGCTGGATGATGAACTTCTTGAAAACATTAATCGTATTCAACTGCGCAACGGCTTACCTAAAAGCACTGATATCCAGGGGCGCAATTTTACTATAGAGATGGAGACCGGTACCGGTAAAACCTATGTTTATATTCGTACTATCTATGAGCTTAATAAGCTTTACGGATTTACCAAATTTATTATCGTTGTTCCTTCAGTAGCTATCCGCGAAGGGGTTAATAAATCCCTGGAGATTATGGAGGAGCATTTTAAGAGCCTCTATGAAGGCGTCAACTGTGACTATTTTATCTACGATTCCTCCAAACTGGGCCAATTAAGAACCTTTGCTACCAGTTCCAATATTCAGATTATGGTTATTAATATTGATGCCTTCCGTAAGAGCTTTGTGGATCCTAATAAACCTGATAAAGCTAATATCATCCACCGCGAGCATGACCGCATGAACGGGCGCAGGCCGATTGAGTTTATCCAGCAGACCAACCCCATTGTAATTATAGATGAACCCCAGAGTGTGGATAGAACCGATAAAGCCAAGGAAGCTATTGCATCCTTAAATCCCCTTTGCACTTTACGCTATTCTGCTACCCATGTAGAAACCTATAATCTGATGTATCGCCTGGGACCGGTAGATGCTTATCAAAAAAAATTAGTGAAAGAAATTGTGGTAGACAGCATTAAGGAAGCCGGAAACTTCAACCGGCCGTATATTCGCCTGGTATCGGTCAAAAACAGCAATGGCTTCCAGGCCGTTCTGGAACTGGACATAAAGAACCGTTCCGGGGTGGTACAAAGAAAACAAAAAACAGTTAGAGTAGGGCAGGACCTGTTTGATATATCCGGGGAAAGAGAAATTTATTCTGGTTATATTATTAACAACATTGACTGTTACCCTGGTAATGAGATGGTGGAATTCACTAATGGCAGCCACCTGCACTTAGGAATGGAAATGGGCAACATCAGCGAGGATGATATAAAACGGGGTCAGATCAGTGCTACCATTAAACACCACCTGGACCGGGAACTGCGCCTAGTTCCCCAGGGAATAAAAGTCCTTTCCCTCTTTTTTATTGACCGGGTGGACAACTACCGCATATATGATAGTAACGGTAATCCCCATAAGGGCAAGTATGCCCTTATGTTCGAGGAAGAATATAGTAAGCTGATTAAACTCCCCAAGTACCGCACCCTTTTTGAAGACCATAGTTATATGCTTAATGACGATACATCCATGGTTCATGACGGCTATTTTTCCATTGACAAAAAGGGAAGAATCAAGGATACACGTGGTAATACCCTGGCTGACCATGACACCTATAATCTGATAATGAAGGAAAAAGAAAAACTGCTCAGTTTTGAAACCCCGTTGCGTTTCATCTTTTCCCATTCAGCCTTAAAGGAAGGCTGGGATAACCCTAATGTCTTTCAGATATGCACCTTAATAGAAGCCCGGGAAACCCTTACCCGCCGACAAAAAATTGGCCGCGGCCTGCGCCTTTGCGTCAATCAAGAGGGGGAAAGGATATTTGACCCCCAGATTAACACCTTGTCAGTTATGGCCAATGAATCTTTTGCCGAATTTGCGGAAAACCTGCAGAGCGAAATGGAGGCCGAAACCGGTGTCAAATTTGGCTTTATTGAGAAACATGCCTTTGCCGGTATATCCTATACCGACGACTCCGGGAAAATTGAAAACCTGGGTTATGAAGCATCAGAGAACCTGTGGGGTTTTCTCTTAGAAGAAGACCTTATTTATACAACTGGAAAAGTTAAACCGGAATTAAAAGAACAAATTGCCAATGATACCTTTCAGGTGCCGCCAGAATTTGAGCATGTAGAGCATGGAATAAAACAGGTAATACGGCAGTCGCTGAATAAACTGCCCATACGCAATCACAATAACGAAGTTACTGCCCAGTTGAACAAACGGGTTTACCTGGGACCGGAGTTTGAATCCCTGTGGAACCGCATCAAATACCGCACCACTTATTCAGTTGCTATGGATATTGAAAAACTGGCGCGAGAATGTGTGGATGCCATTAACAAAATGCCTGCCATACCTAAAATTCGCCTGATTCAGGAGAGTGCCCGGATTGATATTCAACAATCAGGTGTTTCCGGAGAACTGACCAGTGTGAAAGTTCTCGACCAGATTGACATCAAACATTCCCTGCCCGATATCCTGCGTTATCTCCAGGATGAAACCAGGCTGACCCGAAGAACCATAGTAAGAATTCTCATCGAAGCCCGAAGGCTGGAGGATTTTAAAAATAACCCCCAGAAGTTCATGGAAGCTGCAAGTGACATCATCAAACAAAAGATGAAACTAATGATTGCCGATGGTATCAAATACGAACGAGTTGGCGATCTGGAATTCTACCGGCAGGAACTGTTTGAAATGCAGGAACTAAAAGGCTACTTAAAATCCAATGCAATAAAAGTAGAAAAATCAGTTTATGACTACCTCATACTGGATTCCAATACGGAAAAAGAATTTGCCCAAATGTTGGAACAGGATGACGAAGTAAAAGTCTACACCAAACTGCCCCCCAAATTTATCATAGAAACCCCCATCGGCAACTACAACCCGGACTGGGCAGTGCTGGTAGACAAAGACGGCACCGAAAAACTGTATTTTGTAGTAGAAACCAAAGGCAGCACTGACAGCGGCCAGTTAAGACTATTTGAAAACTATAAGATAGAGTGCGGCAAAAAACACTTCGCCGCCCTGGAAACCGGAGTTACTTATGAAGTAGCCGAAGATTATGCGGTGTGGAAGTTGGGAATTTAACTTTTAATGGTAAAAGTCGCGATATAGGAATTTTTAGTCAAAGTGACGGGGTTATTAATTAATGTCTATGTTCATCTTGTTAGGTTCTTGTATAATTGAGCAGATATAGATGGACGGACACTGCAAACAGCGTTCAGGCTCAGGCCCAATTATCAAGTCAGGCATATTTTGGGTTTTTGGCAGCAAACAAATGCAATCTACCAAAATATGTTAATATGTTGTATGCTATTTCTATCATGTATGAAATCACAAGGATTTCTATGGCATAGCAATAGATTATTATATTATAGTTCCCGGAAGATGCTTAAAGTGTTGGACGACAAACTGAGGGCGGTAGAAACTGCAAAATAAAATAGCATAAAAAGAGCAAGTTGACGACAGTTTAAAACCGGGGCGACAGTTTGATAACGGGTAAACAACACAATCGGGTTCTTAGCAAAAAGTCCAATAAACGAAGTAATAGTACCGATAATGGGAAAATATTCCGATCCGCCCAGATGCAGATGGTTTGTGCTCAAATGGGCTGTTCCCTCATACACTCCCCTCCCTTTCAGGCCAACACGCGCGGGAAAATTGAAAGGTTTTTCCGC